>NZ_CP121651.1:0-600000 GCF_029714405.1 Bradyrhizobium sp. CB82
ATGGATAGCTTAGCGGAAGATTCGGTCACGATGAGCGAGACTACGTCCGCGCGGATCGCTCGGCATGCCGCCATTCTTTCCGGCCAGCTTCGCTCACTTGCGACGACGCTTTTCCCGCCTTCGGCGAGCAAGTCTCTGCGCTCGTTCACCTCTGGGGAAGTCGCCCGAATTGCGGGCGTTTCCGATGGGTATCTTCGACAACTTTCTCTCGACGGACTTGGACCGAGCCCAACAACGGGAATCGGCGGCCGGCGATCTTATACCCTGGCTCAGATTCATGAGTTGCGCGGGTATCTAGCCACCGCACGGCCTCGCGAAGCACTGGAATTTCTGCCGCGCAGGCGCCCAGGCGACAAGCTCCAAATCATCACGGTTGCGAACTTCAAAGGCGGCTCCGCCAAGACGACGACGGCATTGTATCTTTCGCAATACCTCGCCCTTGCCGGCTTTCGCGTCCTCGCGATTGACCTCGATCCGCAGGCTTCGTTGTCAGCAATGTTCGGGTATCAACCCGAGTTCGACATCGCAGCGAACGAAACCCTCTACGGCGCCATTCGATATGACGAACACCGGCGGCCAATGCACGAGGTTGTCCGACCGACCTATTTTGACGGGATAGGCCTCGTGCCAGGCAATCTCGAGCTTATGGAGTTCGAGCACACCACGCCCCGAGCAATGGTCGAGCGGCGTGAACGCGGCCACGACCTGTTCTTTCGCCGCATCGCCAGCGCCATCGACCAAGTTGCAGACGACTATGACGTCGTTGTCATCGACTGCCCACCCCAACTCGGTTACCTGACCATGGGCGCGCTGAACGCGGCGACCGCAATGCTCGTGACCATCCACCCGCAGATGGTCGATGTCGCATCCATGAGCCAATTTCTCCTCATGACGTCGGACCTCATGTCCGTCATCGAGGAAGCTGGCGGGCGACTCGATCACGATTTCATCCGGTACGTCATCACGCGTCACGATCCCAATGACGTGCCCGAAGCTCAAATCGTGGCTCTCCTCCGGACCCTTTTTGGATCGGATGTGCTGCAGGCCACCGTGTGGAAATCGACCGCAATCGCCAATGCTGGTCTCACCAAGCAATCACTTTATGAGCTGGAGCGCGGCGCCGTAGGGCGGGGCGCCTACGACCGGGCATTGGAATCGGTCGACGCGGTCAACGCCGAAATCGCGCAACTTCTCAAGAAGGTGTGGGGTCGATGAGCAAACGTACTGACACCATCAAGAGCCTTTTCACGGCCCCGCAATCAACTGCGTTGTCAGCTGACAACATGCCCGGTGCCCTGCCGCGGGTCTCGTCGGGCTCGGTCCGCTCGTTGAAAGACTCTTTCTCCGAAGTCGAGAAAGAGAACGAGGAGCTTCGCGAAAGAATCGCATCCGGGGCGATGATCCTTGAAATCGACCCCGCGCTTATCGATCCGTCCCCGCTGGCCGACAGGTTTCGCGATCAGGATGATAGTTCGTTCGAGGCACTTAAGCAGTCCATCGCACAGCGTGGTCAAGAGGTGCCCATTCTCGTTCGGGAGCATCCTGAAGCAAAAGGACGCTATCAGAGTGCGTATGGTCATCGCCGCGTCCGCGCTACACGCGAACTAGGTATTTCGGTCAAAGCGATCCTGCGTGCGCTGTCAGATGAAGCGCTTGTCGTGGCGCAAGGACTCGAGAACGCACCACGCGAAGATCTGAGCTTCATTGAGCGCGCCACCTTCGCGATGCATATCGAAGATGCCGGGCATAGCCGATCAGTCGTGCAGGATGCGTTGTCGATTGATCGAGCGGAGGCCTCGAAACTTCTTGCCGTGGCCCGGTCGGTCCCAACCGATGTAATTCAAGCAATCGGGAAGGCTCCGAAAGTTGGCCGCGGCCGCTGGCAGTCATTCTCTGAATTGATCAAGGATGCCGCGGCGCTCAAACGAGTCAGAGCGGCGATCGCCGAATCCAAATTTGCAGAGCGAGAAACCGACGCTCGATTCGTTGCAGCATTCTCAGCAGCAAATCGTCCATCTTCCGCAGGGACATCGAAGCGATCGGAAGAGAAACCGGTCTTTTCCGCATCCGGCGACAAGATTGCGCAGGTGCGTCACGAGGAGCGCGAATTGAAGCTCACCCTCGACAAGAATGTCTCGGCGACATTTGCGGCATTTCTTGTCGACCAAATCCCGGCCCTGTTCGATGCGTTTTCCAAAACGAGCGGCGGTCAGGAAACTAGCGAGGCCTGACGGCCACGTCCCGTAAACCCGAACCAGGAGCAGACAAGGCAAAAGAAAAAGGCCCCCGAAACGGAGTTCCGGAAGCCCTTCTCTTCAAGTTTGGCGACTGACAGAGAATCACTTTCGCGAATCGCAGTCAAGAGTTTCTACGCGATTTTGTCGTCGTTTCGGCGAGCAGGTTTTCTTTGCCCGGCTGAGGCAAAGACATGCAGTCACACTCTCCAACGACGCCCTTCGGGCGGCGATCGCTGACGCTTGCCCATGTGGCAAGCCAAATGGTCGCAACCGAACGCCCTCCCGAAAAGATCGTCCACAAATGGAAGATCTTCCACGCCATCTGCACGGCCCGGCCGCGCCTTGGCGTATCGGAGCGCTCGCTCTCGGTGTTAAACGCGCTCCTGACCTTCCATCCTGAGACCGCGCTCACAGGAGAGGATGATCTGATCGTCTTTCCGTCGAACCATCAGCTCAGTCGGCGGGCGCACGGCATGCCGGCATCGACGCTGCGGCGCCACCTCGCAGTGCTGGTCGACGCGGGACTGATCGTTCGGCGCGACAGTCCAAATGGGAAGCGGTATGCGCGGAAGGACGATGCCGGCGAAATCGAGCTCGCCTTCGGCTTCGATCTTTCACCGCTGGTCGTACGCTCGGAAGAGTTCGAGAGCCTGGCGGCCGATATCGAAGCGGAAGCCCGTGCACTCAAGCTGGTGCGTGAGCGGATCACGCTGTGCCGGCGCGACATCGCGAAGATGATTGCAACCGGCATCGAGGAAGGCGTCCCGACGCGAAGGGCAGGGCAGGGGCCTGCCGATTGGCAGGAGGTGCATGCCGCCTTCCGCACAATGGTCGCTCAGATTCCGCGCACAGCCACGCGCCAGCAGCTCGAGCCGATCGCCGATGAGCTGTCGCAACTTGCTGACGATGTGCTCAATCTTCTGGAAGCACATATCAAATCCAAGAATCCGAGCGCCAATGAGTCCCATTCTGAGCGCCACATACAGAATTCAAATCCAGATGCTCCTATTGATCTTGAACCTAGCCTTCCAGAAGGCAGGGCGGCGAGAGCTGAGCCAAAACCTCAACCATCGCGAGTCGCCGAGAGTTCGTATCCGTTGGGAATGGTCCTGAGTGCATGCCCGGACATCGCCGATTATGCCAAGGGTGGAATTTCGAACTGGCGCGATTTCCTTGCCACCGCGGCCGTTGTGAGATCAATGCTGGGGATCAGCCCGAGCGCCTGGGAGGAGGCGCAAACCGTTTTGGGTGAAATGCAAGCGGCGGTCGTCGTCGCCTGCATCCTGCAGCGTGGCACGACGATCAGATCAGCTGGCGGCTACTTGCGCGGGCTGACGCGGAAAGCGGAGGTCGGAGAATTTTCTCTTGGGCCTATCCTGATGTCGCAGATCCACTCCCAGCGCCACGAAAGGCGACGAGCGTGAGCGACGGGTGAACCCGGCCGCGCAGCGATGTCGTTCGGCGCGAGCAGACGATGTTGCCTTCTCCGATCCGGCTGAAGAGCGCGTCCATCGGCTGTCCGTTTCACGACACATCCGCGATCACGATCCCGAAGCCGGGACCGACGCCGTCGATGCCGATCGTGCGCTTCGCTCGGGCGCTGCGGTGTCCGCGGTCAGGTCTTTCTGCATCGCTCCTGCGCGCCGCTGGAGAGGCCGATCCGCTCGACGGATGCTGACGGTGGCCGGCTCGATCTATGGCCGAACGAGTGCGAAAGCAGTGTGGCGTCTGCCACCCGGGCGTAGCGTGATCGCCACATCCGGTGGCACGGCGCTTCGACTCCGTTTTGGTCCAGTTTGGGTCACGCACTCCGTCCGCACGTGCCAACCGAGCGCGCCCGGCCTCGCGGCGCAAATCTCCGGAGCTATCGTCCGCAATGCTCCGGCCGGATCGTGGACGCTGTTGCCCTCATCGAAGATCGCAGCATCGATGCAGCAGAGGCAGGATGTCTGCGCAGAACAAGTTCGGCGGCGGGTGTCGTTTGTCGACCTTGCGGCGGCGGCGAACTCCGACTCGCATCTGCTGCTGCCCCGGACCCCTTTGCGCGGGGATATGCGGTCTTCAGCCGGCCTCGCCAGGACATCGGATCTTGTCGCCCGTGCTCGTGACCGCGCGACGTGATGTTGCCGAGGGCCTGTCTTCAGTCCAACTGTTTCACGACGGGCAGCCCATCTGCGTCCTCGATTACGGCTGGTCTGACCGAAGGAAGGTCCCGCTGCGCGGCCCTCGATCTTGTCCCCGCAACGGCCGTCTTCGACTTTCTTCCCCTGGCGCTGCGCGCCATTCCTCGCGAGACAAGAAAGTCGCTGCCGGCCGCCCTCCACTTCGTTTCGGCCCTTCGGGTGCGGGTCGATCGCCTCCGGTCTCACGACCGCCATCGAGGTCGCGATGGGCGCGGCCCGAGAAAACAAAAGGAATGAGACAATGGCTACCATCGGCAACTTCACCGCCACGGACAACGGCTTCTCCGGCGCCATCAAGACCCTCAACCTCAACGTCAAGGCCAAGTTCGTCCGCGTCGAGACGCCCTCCGACAAGGGTCCGCACTTCCGCATCTACTCCGGCAACGTCGAGTTAGGTGCGGCCTGGCAGAAGACCGCCAAGGACACCGAGCGCGACTACCTCTCCGTCAAGCTCGACGATCCGAGCTTCCCCGCTCCGATCTACGCCACCCTCATCGAGGTGGAGGGCGAGGAAGGCCTCCAGATGATCTGGTCACGCCCGAACCGGGACTGAGCCTCCCAAACAAGGCTCCGCCGCGAGGCGGGGCCTTTCTTCCCTTAACGGAGAGAAGCTCATGACGGTCGACAACATCGAGGAACTGCGCGCCGAGCTGCGCGACTGCATGTTCAGCCCCGCGGAACGCAAGGCGCTCGAAACGCAACTCGCCAAGTTGATCCGGCAACGCAACCAGCCAACCACGTCCGGCGACGCATCGCCCGCCGATCAGCGGTTTTCCACTGCCGGGGCATAGCCCCGGCGTCGCTTTGTTCGCTTGAGCCGGTCAAACGCCTCGTCGGCTCTCGCGCTGTCGTCGAAGGTTTGCATCATCGTCTGACCGTTCGTGCTGATCCGACTCCAGTTGCGGACCACCGCCACGTCACCGAACAATGTTGGCTGTAAGGACAGCAGGTAGAACCGCCGCATATTGCGGGCTGCGTCGATACGACGAAGATGGACAGGGTCCGGCGGAAGCTGAGGCATGCAGCGATTTTCGGGTCATCCGGAATCGGTGTCCAATTGGATTGTTGTATCGAACAAGGGCGATCGATTCATTTTCCCGATAGGCCGATTGCAGGTGCACGCGCGATGCGACGCCGGCGAGCCCCGAGTATGAGCCATTTGGCGTGCCGGCCTGGCCAGATTCAGCTCCCATTCTGGCCCGTTCTCTGGCATTTTTCCGTCCGATCAGAGGACACGCCATGCCGAGCCGGATTCCACTCGACCCGAAACTGCCCAAGGCCTTTGACGCGACGCCGAACGAAGCGCGGAGCAAGGCACAGCTCGATCAATGGTGGGATCGTCCCTACGGCCTCACCCGTCCGGATGGTTGCATCGAGGTTCGGTGCCTGAACGGCGGAGCATGGGACCGCTCGACCCATCTCGGCATTGCGGATGACTACGATGGTGCCTGCGCATTGGCCGAAGCCAAGCGGGCCGAATGGCTGCGGTTCCGCGAGCAGCCCTGTACCTGTCTTGACGAAGGACGGGTGACGGTGGTCCGGCAGCCGCAGCGGCCTGACGAGGAGATGCTTGAACTCGCTTCGTTCGCGACGGCGGAGGAGCCGACCGAGTACCTGCGCGCCAATTTCCCGGAACCATCTTCCTCGCGATAACCGCTCCGAGGGCATAGGGCGAGCCCATTCGGGGACGGCTCTACTCGCGCCGCCAACACGGCGCTCCCGGAGCCCGCACGCGGCCTCCGCGCATGCGCGTGACGATCCTCTCGCAGGCCGTGGACACATCTTTCGAGCGTCAATCAAGTCCCGGAGCCTTGTTTCCGGTAGAACCTGTTTTCACCGACACACGCCTGCATGTCGGCGCGTCGGAACCAGATGGCGCGGCCGCATCGCAGCGGCGGATTGCCGGCCGTGAAGATGATCGGTTCGTCGGTTCGCATGCGCAGCACTTCGTGCGGCATGATCAGCGGGCGGCGGGCGAGTTGCTTCGATCGTGTCCGCGACGAAGCCGACATTTGCGAGGACTGGCTGAGCTGATCGACCTCCACGGTCGTGTCGCCTCAGCGCTTCGACATATAGTCCGCTGTCTCGGGATCATTGATCGCCGAGAACGAGATCCAGGACGCCGCTTTCGAACCATTTGCTCGTCGCATCGCGGCCGCCATAGGCTTCGCGCATCTTGCCGATCAACTGGTAGAGCATCACCAGGTTGATGCCGTATTTGCGCCCGAGGGCGCCGCGCGGTTCTTACCGTCGTCCAGGTTTGGTGGGCGCCGGCTCCGTCTCGTCTTCCCACACCATGCGGAGATTGCGAGGTGGCGCTGCCTCAGAACTTGTTGGTTTGAACCAACACGGCTACGCATTTGGTTTTCGTTGTCTTGCTTCAACTCCGGTGTGCGTCTGCCCAATCGACGCGAACTCATTTCGACTGAGCGCCTCGTTCCTATGTGGCTCGGCCCACCTGACTCTTCTGGCAGGGGATTTTGTGCCTGGCTTTCAGGATTCTGCCGCGTGCTGGTTCGCAGTGGGCGTTGGTTCAAACCAACACCCAGGTTGAAGAGGCCGGTCAAATCAGGACTGAGCCGGTAGGCGAAGCACGGTCTGGAGGAACATGGATGAAACGGGCGCAGATGGTTGCACCAAGGTCGACCCGGTGAACACGATCGTCATAAACAACCAAAAGGGCGGCGTCGGCAAGACGACGCTTGCCGTGCATCTGGCCTGGTTCATGGCGGAAGCGGGCCGCCGGGTTCTGATGATCGATGTCGATGCGCAGGGCAACGCGACCGACACGCTCAAGCAGCATACAGGGTCGATTGCGGCGGCCGACCTCTTCAGGCCGGCGACCCGTTTTGTCGCTGGGGAAAACAACGGCATCACACTGGCGCCGGCCGACAGCTCATTGACGGATATCGATCGCGGCAATGCTGCAGCTGTCATGACCCTGCAGCAGAATCTCGCCCATGCCGCCAACCGGTTCGATGTTTGCGTGATCGACACCCCGCCATCGCTTGGCCTTCGCAGCGTCGCTTGCTTGGTCGCCGCTTCGCATGTGTTGGCGCCGATTTACCTGGAAGATTATTCCGTAAAGGGCGTCAGAGCGCTGATGCAGACCGTGATCGGTGTGCAACGACGCTACGGTCGTCAGGACACGCGATTCCTCGGCCTGCTGCCGTCAAACTTTAATACCAAGTCGCCGCGTCAACGAACACACTTGGAGCAGTTGTTGCGCGAAGCGGGCAAGTACGTGTTCCCAGGCCAGATCGTTGCACGGGACGGCTATGCCGAAGCCGTTGCGGAGCGGGTGCCGGTGTGGAGCTTGAAGCGTCGCTCGGCGCAAGAAGCCGGTCGGGAAATCCGTGCGGTTCTCGCGAAGATCGTGGAACGGCTCGATCAGGAGACGACGAATGACGCTTGATCTCAGCTTCAAGGAGCTCGTCGATGTCGCGGCAAACCCTGGCGACGCAACCGGGCGGCCGCTCCTGGTCGCGATTGACTGCATTGACGAAGACCCCGATCAACCACGCCGCACCTTCAGCGAACAGGAATTGGAGGAGCTCTCCCAATCGATTGCCGAACATGGCGTACTGCAACCCATCATGCTTCGCCGTTCTAGTGAAGATGGACGCTACGTCATCGCCATGGGCGCGCGCCGGTATCGCGCCGCGCAGCGCGCCGGGCTGCGTGAAAAGCCCGCGTTCATTCAAGACGTCGATTTGCTAGACCGATACGCTCAGATGATCGAGAATATCCAGCGCGATGATCTGCGCGCGCCTGAGATCGCGAGGTTCATCGCAGACCGATTGGATGCCGGCGATACCCAGGCGGAGATCTCGCGCAAGCTAGGCAAGCCAAGAGACTGGGTGTCGCGTTACGCCTCGGTTCAAAGCATGCCGGAATTCCTTCGGGCGCGACTTGAGGGCAGTTCGATCCGTGCTCTTTATGAACTCTACCAGGCTTGGCGCACGCATCCTGACGAGATCGAACGGCTATGTGCAAGGCAGGAGAGCTTTACGGACGCGCAGGCTCGGCAGCTGGCCCGGGACGTGCGCGCGCAAGCCGGCGGCGCCATTCCCCGGAATGACTTGCCTGCTGGACGACCTCGATCCGAAAAATCCGATCTCCTCCCGGAAGCAGTGCTCCCGCGCAACGGTGTGAACGACCGCGAAGCGGCAACTGAGGATCAGCCGCCAAAAACCCGCGTCGTTTCGCAATCGAGGTCGGCAGCATCGCTGGCAATCAGGGTTAGATACCAGAACCGGCTCGGTCAGCTTGTTGTCGATCGGCTCGCGACCCAAGGCTCCCGTCACGCTGTGGTGTTGGTCGACGGCGCGGACCACGAAGAAGAAGTTCCAGCATCGGCGCTTACAATCGAGGAGATCCTGTCGAGATGAACTCGTTCGACACTTTCGCTGCCGCGGCGGCAGACTATCGGTGTGCGCCGGCGGAGCGACTTTCCCATCCGAAGGGTGGCGCGTTAGCGCGGCAGCCGAAGGCCGAACGCCCTCCCCACAGCGCCGTAGAGAGGCCGCAGGCTGCTGGAAAGTCGCGGCCCACAGTCCCGGTGTCAGTTAGAGCTTTTGCCGGCGGATCGGTATTTGCGATGCCTAATCCGCCAAGTGACCGCCGCGAGCAGAATTCGGCACAGAGAGCAGGGGCCCTCGATCGCTTTACCCTGGCGGGCGCTGAATGCGGAGAGTGTTGGTTTGAACCAACATCAAGGGGCAAATTTTTTTGCTTTCTAGTGCAGGATAGGCTTCGCGCCAGCGATGTATTACATCGCGATTGGGGTTGGAGTGCATGGCTCTGATCTCGCTTCGCATCTCCGACGAAGTCGCGGCGGAGTTCTCAGTTCTTGCAGCTACCCAGGGCGGGAAATCCGCGCTGTTGCGACGTCTCATTGCTGATGCACTAGCTGCACCAGGGCCGCGTATCTCGGCATTGCCAGTCGGACGACCGGAGAAGGTGACGGTGAGATTTCGCGACAGCGAGATGCGGCAGCTCGCGGAAATTTCACATCACCGTGGGATGACGCGAACCGGTTGGATCGTCGCGCTGGTGCGCTCGCGGCTGGGGTCGCCAGTGCAGCATTCCCCGAACGAGCACGAGGCGCTTCGCGCGATCGTTCGCGAGCTCAACCGGATCGGCGGCAACATCAACCAGATCGCGCGGGCCGCAAACACCAGTGTGCTGCAGGGCAGGGCGGTTGAGCCGGATCTGTCCGTAATTCAAGAGGCCAAATTGGTCATCGAAGCGGAACTCGCGCAACTACGTAGTGCGCTGCACGGAAATGCGGACTATTGGGATGGACGGCGATGAGTCGACGCTACTCGACGCGGCCGACTGACCTGGCCTCCGAACTTCCCCCGATCTCGTATGTTTGGGAAACGCCCAATCGGCGCCCACGACGGGCCGAGTGGGACATCCCCGATCCGGCCGTTCCTGGCCGCCTTACGCCGGCGATGCGTGCAAAGCTCGAACGCATCGTGCGCCGCGCACCAGAGGTGATGGTCAAGATCACCGGTCGCACCAAGGGCGTGGCGCATCTCAAATCGCATCTCGCATACATCACGCGAAACGGCGACCTCGATGCGGAAACAGAGCAGGGCGCGACACTGGCGGGTCGTTCCGGATTGAAAGATTTGCAGCAGCGCTGGGAGGATGATGCCGGTCTCGACGACAAGCGCCGTCGTGATGCATCGCTTTCGATCAACATCATTCTGTCGATGCCAGCCGGCACCGATGCCGTCGCAGTCAAGGATTCAGCCCGGGCTTTTGCCATCGAGACGTTCGATGGCAATCACGCCTACGTTTTCGTCCAGCATCTCGATGACAAGCATCCCCACGTACACTTGACCGTTCGGTCCCAAGGTAATGACGGCAAGCGCCTCAACCCTCGCAAGGCGGATCTTCAGGCCTGGCGCGAACGGTTTGCTGCTGAACTCCGGCTTCGCGGGATCGCGGCGGAGGCAACGCCGCGGCGAACCCGCGGACGCGTTCGAAAGGCCGATCGCGGAGCGGTCCTCGCTATGCGCATGCGAAAGACCACGCCTGATGTCGATCGGCTCGCCCGAAAGGAGGTGCTTTCGGAAGTGAGGGGCGGCAGGACTGCCAAACACCCTTGGGACGAACAGATTAAGTCACGCCAGGACGCGATCCGACGGCGATATCTCGACTATGCCGCTGAGCTGCAGCGCTCTGGAGCGGCAGCAGATCACGAGTTAGCTCGCCAAGTTCGGCAATTCGTCGACGACATGCCTACCGTCGAAACCCGTCGGCATGCGCTGAAGAACGAGCTTTCGGAGCTTGCCAATACACGGCGCCGCGAGGCAGAGCAGGGCGGTAATGACGACGTGCGCGATTACAAGCGCGACGATGAGCGGACAAGATGATTGGACCCGAATGATCAAATACTCTTCGAGCAAAATCGGATCTTTCGCGGCTATCGGAACGCCTCGAACAAATTCCGTTTACTTCAAAGGAGCAAAAGGGGAGTCGGATCGACGCCAGCTTCGAAGTAGTCTAGCTCAGGGCCACGATTGGAGTTCCGAAAAGAGGGACCTCTCAATGATCCATCCCCCGGGTCGGCGGATCACCGACGCAACATCACGGGATGGAGCCGCTGACTCTTAATCAGCGGGTCCCAGGTTCGAGCCCTGGTGCGCCCACCAAGCAAATCAAGCACTTAGAGGATTGAAGCGTTGTCATTCCGACAACCTTTGCTCCTCTTATTCCGACAAATTCCCCTTCTTTGTTCGCGCTTCAAGACGCTTGCGGGCGCCTGCACGCTGTTGGTCAGGTGTCTCTTGCGCGTACCGAATCATGGTGCCCGCATTCTTGTGGCCGCTCAGAGAGCGCAGTTGGGCTTCCGTCAGACCAGCATTGGCCCCCTCGACATTACCGCCGTGCCGGATGCCCATAAACTTCACGTTCTCATCTATGCCCGCGAGCTGTCTGATTTTCGCGATGCTATGGCGGAAGTAATCCGCCTGCCACGGGAGATGGATTTTGCGAGTTCGATCGAGTGTTTCGCGCGTCACGATGAGCGTGCCCAAGCGCGGAGTGTTGTCCAATCGCGACGTCAGCTCCGGAAAAAGCGGAGTGCCATCCTCATCGTAAAGCGGCAGGTCGAACAAAACCTTTGTTTTGTGATGGAAGATCCTGACGCAGTGTGGCGCATCGGCCGGCTTGTAATGACTCCAACTGAGACGATTTAGAATATCGACCTGACGTTGGAGCCAGTGGAACGCGATCAGCGCCGCAGTGCCAATCGAAGCCATGCCGGAGTTGTCCGCAGCTTCAACGAACTTCAGAAGTTCCGGGTAGGTGACAGGGCGAGTACGCTTCGCCGAGTAAGAAATCTCCATCTTAGAGAATGGATTCTGAGCGGGCACAACGGTCGGTTGGGATCGATAAGCAACCGACCAAGCGCGTCTAGTTGCAACCATAACTCCCTTGGCAGTGCGCGTGCGCTCGGAACCATCCGGCTTAGTCCGTAGCTTTGAATAAAGGAGATCGGCGGCGCCCGGATTGATGCTCGAAAGGTGGAGGGCGCCAAAGCATCGGCCGTCTTTCAGTGGATGCTTCGATGCGAGGCTAAGAAGCCAATCGACATCATTTTTGTGGCCTTCATAGAGCTTCTTGTACTGCGGAGCTTGCTTGTAAACCGAGATCATCCAATCGAAGCTACCTGTTCGCGCACTCGGCAAGGATGGCTTGATGCCAGCTCCCGTTCGCCAATCGTCAAATTGGGGATTGAGAACGGTGTCGCAGAGTGTCTTTGCCGAGGCATAATCGCTGCCGAGAGCCTCTGATTTGAAAGGGCAACCTTTGGCTTTTGCCCAAGTCGGGATATCCCAGTAGTACGCGACGGCGCCATGATTCAGGCGCTTCGCCACCATTAGTTTCGGCCATCCAAGTGGTTTGCAAGTCTTCATGCGATCAAGTCTGCCGCATCTTCGGTAACAGGGGCACTTGTCCACCGCAAATTGTGTCGGCGTGCGATATCCATATTTAGTTTGTGCTTATGCCACTTGTCGCGGCAATGGGGCGTGCAAGCCGGCGCCGAATAGATTCCTTTGCGAACCTTATCGAGGAACGCGTCGAAGACGGCTCGTCGCAATACGCTGCGGCCGTCCCTGAAGTCATCTCCATCGGCCAACAGCCTTCCGGATAGTGCACTTCGCGTTTCATTCTATTTGTCTCGAACCGAAAACAGATCGGCCACAGGCTTCAAAGTGTTGTGGGTGAATCGTCGTATTTGCGTAAGATCGGAACCACGTCGCGCTCCCGGAGCTAGCTCAGGCAGAGTTTCCAGATAGTCCCGTGCCGACTCATAGGTGGGGCCATAGTGCACGTGGGCGGAAAACTCGGCGACGACATCAGCTATTGAAATTGGCGGACGTCCCGGATGCTCGAGTGTCGTCTCCTTCCGCTGCTGCGCTGAGATGCGAATGCTCGCGGTCGGCATAGGTGCCTCAAGCTCAATAGCGATGCTGAATTCAGTCCATGTACCCGCCGAATTTGGCAGCGCTTGTTCGAAGAGATCGCAAGCCTGCCTAGGCTCGTCCACGATCGCCTCGATAACTGCCGTAAGCGCTTCACCCAGCGTGCGACCGGGAACGAGTTCGCGTAACCGCTTCAATCGCCAATTGGCAGGCTCTCCTCCTTCGTCTTTTGCGACGAGGCGAGAATATCTTTCATAGTGAAGAGCGGTCTCCTTGACTCCCGGACCTGATAGGGGCGTCGCCACCACCGCGAGTATGAGAGCTGCGGCATCCGCAGGCGAACTGCGCGCAGAACGACCTCGCCCAGTAATTTGCCGATGACCGCTTGTAACAAGCATTCGGTCCTGCATAGCTACCCACCTAGCCATCGGAAAATGACTCACCAGCGGTCGTTTCTGAGTCACTGAAGGGTAAGCTCTGTCGAACGCAACTTTGCCTTGGCCTCCGCCGCCAATGTGGTCCATGACTCTGCTATCAATGCTCTTTGGAATATCTCCGCCATGTGGCGGGGTCTCGATGACTCGCCGCCGCCGCTTCCCCTTCGCGAAAGGGATCAAGGCGCTCCAGCATCCGCATTAGTGCGGTGACGACCATTTCCCGCCGCGCGCACTCGGGATACCTGCGTCATTGAATCCGGCGGCAATGGCCCTCAGACTCGTTTTCTCGGCCGCCTGTAGCTCTTTGATGACCGGAGCGAGGTCGGCGGACTTCGCGTCAGCCGCGCCCGCAACGCATCTACGTTCACGATGGCAGTCGCCACAGGCGGCGGCAGAGTTACCCCTGGGAGTGGTGCCGCGAGCCGAATCGCGCTAGGCACACACTTCGTGGCCCAGCAAGCCCTATGCATGCCCTAGGGCCTCAGGCCTGCACTGGGCGTGGGCGATAGACGCTAGGTCTGGGTCACGGCTCCGTTTTGTCAGGGCGCATCGCGCCATATCTAGCCAGCGAGCGAGCGTCCTCGATCCGATGACTCAATGAAAATTCCCCGGAGGGCCTCACTTAAACTCGGACCAGTCCTGAAACTCGGCCGGCAAGTCGGCCTCTTGCCCTGGCGGCCACGGGTCGGAGATCTCGCCGAAAAGCGCGAGAGAAGGTAGCTCTCGCGGGTACGGTGAAGGCTTTTGGCCAGGCGGGTGAGCTTGCCAAGAAGTTCAGATCGGCTGGAGCCGACTACTACGGGGTGCCGGTCGAGGCAGTTCGCGAAATTGAAACCGAACCAAAGTAGAGAAACTGCGCTCGCCGCGTGGATCGTGAAGCTCATCGAATAAAGGCCGATCACTATCCCGGACGCGAGTTTGCTGCCCGTCGCCGAATTGCTCCTAAGGGGCGGCCGCAGTGCCTCCGTGGCGCCTAGGTGGTCCAGACCACAGGCTAAAGGTCGCTGCTTTAGACGATTGTGGTGAACGTCTTCGTCAATCAATCTTGTGGATATCTCTGGTTTGATCCGAGACAGATCGCGCATACTTTGCCGACGCGAATCGACTAGAGGTCGACATGGCTCCTGCACAAAAACGCCTTGTTCTCACCCGCGCTCAAGCTGCGTGCCTGGGTGCGCTTCGGGGTCGCAAACTCCTCAAGAGCGAGATCGCTATCGAAACAAAGCTTAGTCTCGTCACGAGCGCGCGCGAGCTGCATCGGCTGGCCCTTCTCGGGCTTGCAAAAAAGGACCAAAATCGCAAGTGGCATGTCACGGCGCGGGGCAAGACATGCCGTTATGAGACCGCTCCCAATCGACCGCGCCGCAACGGCGCTGTGCTTGGTCCTGGAGCCAGCCGTCTGCTCGATATGCTCGATAGCCCGATGCGAAAGAGCCTGATTGCAGAAAAACTCGGAGTCAGTCAGCAGAGAGCGCATCAGTTGATAATCAAACTCCATGCCTTGGGCCACGTGTGCTTCGCGGATCCGGCTCGGCCCTCATGGCTGGTAATGAAGGCGGGTGACAAGACACCTTTTCTGTCCCGCGATGCAGAACGTGTATTGTCAGTCCTTCCGGACGACTATGCGACCGATGTCAAGAAGATAAGTCTTGCCGGACGCATGTCTGCGGGCAAGGTGAAGGGCATCCTTCAAGAATTGATTGTTGAGTCACTGGTGAAGACAGTCCAGGGATTGGATAGCTCACCAACTTATCGGATCACCTCGGCCGGCCTGAAACATCCGCAACGAGTGCCTGACGGGAATCGTGCAAGAGCACCGCGCCTGCCTGTCGAGTCCGACCGCGTTCGCATCGTGCTGTCGATTATTCGAGACAATGGATCACTGCGGATCAGGGGTGCGACAGAGCGACTCGGGATCCCGCATCAATCATTGAACGCGCTGTTCCAATATCTTAAGCGCAAGCGACTGATCGCAAATACCGGCAATGACTCACATGCGCCATATTTGCTAACCGATGACGGGCGCGCAACATTGACAGAAATGATACGGCGCGCCGCGTAGCCAACGGTGCTGTGTCACAACGGAACCGGGTCAGTGAACGTCGACCCGATCAGGGCAAGCGAGCGCTGTCAGAGCAATTAGCGGGTTGGTCCACATTTCAAGGCAGACCGACTTGTATGCGTTTTGCCGGATTAGACCAAAGACATAGCCCGCGGATGAGAGATGGTGTTTTATCGAGCTTCTTTGTGTGTGGGGACGGCACAAGCTCGGACCCCGCGACCATGGTCCTGGCCTTCCTCTCTCCCAAGTAGGTCGTTGAGCGGCAGCCAACTTCGTCTCGGTTCGGTCCTCGTTCGAAACAGATAACGTGACGACTCGAATGCCAACTCAGCCGGAACCATCAACCTCGGAAGTCCTGGCCGGCCTCGTCGAGCGCGTCACTTACCACAACGTCGAGAATGGGTTCTGCGTTCTGCGCGCCAAGACGCGCGGGCACCGTGATATCGTGACCGTCGTTGGGCATGCGGCAACCATTGCCGCCGGCGAGTGGATCACGGCGTCTGGTGAATGGGTTAACGACCGCACCCACGGTCAGCAGTTCAAAGCGAAATTCCTGCGAGCATCAGCGCCGACCTCGGCAGTTGGGATCGAGAAATATCTTGCATCTGGCATGATACGAGGCGTGGGGCCGGTCTACGCGAAGAAGTTAGTGCGGGCCTTTGGCGAGAAGGTCTTCGAGATCATCGAGGAAACACCGGAGCGCCTGCAGGAGGTGGACGGTATCGGGCCGGTCCGCGCGGCGAGCATACTCGCGGCATGGGCCGAGCAGAAAGCCGTGCGCGAGATCATGGTGTTTCTGCATAGCCACGGTGTCGGTACGGCGCGGGCGGTGCGCATCTTCAAGACCTACGGTTCCGACGCGATCCAGGTCATGACCGAAAATCCTTACCGGCTTGCCCGCGACATCCGCGGTATTGGATTCAAGACGGCGGACGCGATCGCCATGAAACTCGGGATTGAGAAGACCGCTATGATGCGGGTGAGAGCCGGAATTTCCTACGCGCTCACTGAATCCATGGACGAGGGGCACTGTGGGTTACCAACCGATGAGCTCGTCCCGCTTGCCGAAACGCTACTCGAGGTACCCCAGGAACTAGTCCGCACCGCCCTCGATCTCGAGCTACGTGAGGGTAACGTGATCGCCGATCGGGTTGGCGAGGCGCCCTGCATATTCCTAGCGGGTCTGTACCACGCCGAACGCGCCATCGCCGGACGACTGATGCGACTGGCAAACGGCGCGCTGCCGTGGCCCTGGATCGATCCGGACAAGGCGCTGCCTTGGGTGCAAAAGCATATCGGGCTCACCCTTGCGGAGAGCCAGGTTACCGCTATCCGGCTTGCGCTCCGGTCCAAGGTCGTGGTGATGACTGGCGGGCCCGGCGTCGGTAAAACAACCATAATCAGGGCCATTTTGCGTATTCTCGCAGCCAAGGGGACCGGGCTTCTGCTTTGCGCCCCGACTGGCCGCGCCGCCAAGCGGATGACTGAGGCAACCGGTTTTGAGGCGAAGACCATTCACCGGCTACTCGAGGTCGATCCCAAAAGTGGCGGGTTCAAACGTGGCGAGGACAATCCGCTCGCGTGCAATCTGCTGGTGGTGGACGAGGCGTCCATGGTCGACGTCATGCTGATGCAGGCTCTCTTGAAGGCGGTCCCTGACGGAGCCGCCCTGCTGGTCGTGGGCGACATTGACCAACTGCCGTCGGTTGGTCCTGGCCAGGTGCTGGCGGACATCATCTCGTCTGGCGCCGTACCGGTGGTGCGGTTGACCTATGTGTTTCGGCAAGCCGCCCAAAGCCGGATCATCACCAACGCCCACCGCATCAACCAGGGCCAGATCCCCGATCTAAGCCCGCCAGAGAATGCGAGCGACTTCTATTTCGTACAGGCCGAAGATCCGGAAACGGCGGTCGCTCGCATCATCGAACTGGTCAAGACACGTATTCCCAAGCGGTTCGGGCTCGACCCCATCCGCGACATCCAGGTTCTATGCCCGATGAACCGGGGCGGTGTGGGCGCCCGTTCCTTGAACATCGAACTGCAGGCCGCGCTCAATCCGGCCGGCGAGCGCAAGATCGACAGGTTTGGCTGGACATTCGCTCCAGGCGACAAAATCATGCAGGTTGAAAACGACTACGACAAAGAGGTCTACAACGGCGACATTGGTATGATTGATGAGGTCGACACCTCCGAAGGTGTGCTCACAGCGACCTTCGATGGCAGAATTGTCACCTATGAATTTGGCGAACTCGACATGCTGGTGCCCGCTTACGCTGCCACCATTCACAAGAGCCAGGGCTCGGAATACCCCGCGGTCGTAATCCCGATACTCACTCAGCATTACGCCATGCTGCAGCGGAACCTGCTTTACACCGGCGTCACGCGAGGCAAGAAGCTGGTCGTGTTGATTGGACAGAAGAAGGCTACCGCAATCGCGGTGCGCAACATCTCAGGCAGACGGCGGTGGTCAAAACTGGCGGAGTGGCTGCATTCTGGATCGACGTAACTCCAGCCAATGTTCATTGTGTGCCGATCACAAGGTGAAACGGTAGCACCGTCAATCGAAGCTTCTGTGCCGTTCGTACACCGCCCGAACCTCTTGGGTGCGGCAAGCACGATGCACGGGACACGCGATTTTCCGGGCGGAGATGGCGCGTCGCTTCAGCGGTTCCAGCACTGTGGCAGAGTTAAGGCTGTCAACCAAACATGAAGTTGGAATACATTCTGTCCCCATAATACACTAGCCGCTCTTGGGCGCTCGGGGTTGTATCGGGGAGAGTCTGACCATGGCGAGTGTTGAACAATTGCGAAGAAGGGAAGATGTGAATTTGGTTCAACTTGAGGCGGACATTGGAGCCGTTCATCCAGGGAGACCACTAGCTTCAATTGCATTGCCGGATTATGTCGAACACACGGATGGGGTCACGCGCGCAGGCGCCCTCAGTGCAGAGGCGGTCGTTCGCGATTACGAATCCGCCGCAAAAGAGATGGAAGCGATGGGATCCGAGTTGATCGACGCTGCCCGAAAATGCGAGGCTATGACGGCCCAGGTGCATGATGCGATTGCCTTCATGCGCGAAACGGCGGCCGGATATCGGGAAGAAGGCAGGAAGATCTTCGAGCGCATCGAAGAATGCGCGCTCTTTACCGAAGATGTCCGCAAGACGTGCGAACAGGTTAAGCGCAGAATGGCGCAAGTCGCGTTGCCCTAAGAAGGAGGCTGCGACCGCAGAACCGGTGTCTGAGAGGGCATAGTCTCACGACTTGGGGACGGTCACACCGCCTTCGGGCGATCTCTTTTCGATCGCATGACGGTGATCGTAACGTCATCCCCACGCACGTCGGAGCCATTTGTCGCCGGAGGTGAGCGCCTTGCTGTGCATGCGCGCGGCAAGGCGAGCCGGAAGGATGAACGCCACCCGGTAAGCATGCTCCAGTGCCATGAGAGCGGGCGCACACGATCGGCTTGCCGGATCACCGGCATCTACGTCATATGCCTGCATCGCGCCTTACGCAACGGAGCTAGTCATGGCTCTCAGCAATGCCGAAAGTCAGAAGCGCTTGCGTGAGAAGCGCGATGCACTGGCAAGGCAAGCAGCCATCGCAAAGAACGCTGTTATTGATTTCCTCATCAAGGAACGGCAGGCGCGCGAGCGCGAACTGATCAAGGCGGGGACCGAGATCGAGCACCTTCGCAAGCGCGTTGCCGAGCTGGAAGCGTGTAGGGAGAAGACGCTGGAGAAGTTGCGCGACAAGGTGGAATGCGCGGAGAAGCTTCTGGATTCACGTAATGCCGAAATCAGAAACCTCGAGGAAAGGCTCAGTTGGTTGGCAAACAAGGAGCCGCTGAAGATGTCGAAAGCGCTGCACCGGCAGGTGCTGAGCCTGCTGCATCCCGATCGTGCCCACGGCGACGAGGCGATGCGAAAGAGGCTGGAGAGCTGCTTTAAACAGTTCAGCGCGATCGAGTTCGCGTTTCCAGCCGAGGACGCTCGGTAGTTTTTTACGTTACCCCCGGAGACCTCAACACTCGTTACCCCTCGCCACCCAAATGCTCCAACCCAGAGCTGTGCAAGCCGGTTCGAGAACAACTGGTTTCAGAGCTGGCTCCGGAATTCTGGACGGGGCGATAAGTGGAGTTTCTGCCTGACGGCGGGCAAGATTGTCCCGCGAATCAGGAGAGACGATGAGCAGACGAACCCGTCGGCATCACGCACCGGCATTCAAGGCGAAGGTGGCGTTAGCCGCGATCAAGGGTGAGATGACGCTGGCCCAGCTGGCTGAGCATTTCGACGTGCACCCGAACCAGATCACGCAGTGGAAGTCACAGCTTCAGGAAGCGGCGGCCGAGGTATTTGGTCCTGGCGGTGGCAACAGAACGAGCGAGCCCGCGGTGGACGTGAAAACGCTGCACGCCAAGATCGGGGAGCTCACGCTGGAGAACGATTCCTAAGAAACGGCATCGCCGACGTTCGGCTCCAAGGGCTGGAGAACGAAGCCGAATGCCTTGGCACGCCGATGCAAATTGTTGACCACTCGCGTCCGGTAGCGCGTCTCGTAGGACGAGGCCCCGGGATCGACATAGTCCATTCCGTATCGCACAGCATTGTAGAACAGAACTGCGATCTTGCGGGCCGTGGCGGTCACTGCCTTGGCCTTACCGATGCGCGATGAAAGTCGCCTGTAAAAGGCGCCGAGCGCAGTATCGGTGCGTCCGACGGTGACGGCAGCAAGGCGCAGAAGCGCCGCCGCCCGGCCGCCGGATCGGCGCGTTCGGGACGAGAGCCTTTTGCCGCCGGAGACCTTGTTGCTCGGCGCCAGTCCTAGCCAGGAGGTAAAATGCTTTGCACTTGGCCACGAGGAGAGGTCGTCACCGCATTCAGCGATCAGCTTCAGCGAGAGGTAAGAACCGAGGCCGTCGATCGTGGTGATGTCTTTTCCCAGCAACGCGAACAGCGCCTCGCGGACGTCGAAAGCTAGAGCGTTCGCCTGATCGGTTCGATTCCGACGCAGCGAGGCCGGCGGTGCTGGTCCATGGCCACGTCCGCGATGGTTGCTCAGTTCCTTCAACACGGCTTCGATCCGGGCGTCGCAGGCAGATGCCTTCTCGTGGTAGGTGTCGTAAAGCGCAAGTGCCTGCTCGAGCGCAAACAGATGCTCGGCTCGGTAGCTCCCGGTGAGCGCCTTCGCAATCGTCTCGGCACTGGCGTGGCAACTGTAGTGGCGCAAGCACGCCAGCGCCTCGGGATCGCGCTCGCCGGCAAGGATCGCGCGTATGATACGCAGGCCGGTCGCGCCGGTGATGTCGGCGACGACGTGGTGGAGCTGAAGATTCATCTCCGTCAAGGCCTTCTGCATATGCTGGATGTGTGAGGCCGCGTACTCCAGCAGACGCTCGCGCTGACGCACGTAGGCTCGCAGTTCGGCAATCTGCCCTTTGGGCTGAAAGCTGGCCCGCAGCAACCCGAATGAATGGAGCCGCTGCAGCCATTGCGCATCGCTGACATCGGTCTTACGCCCCGGCACGTGCTTGGCATCGCGCGCGTTGACAAGAAACACGGTAAATCCCCGGGCATCGAGAAGCTCGAAAATCGGAATCCAGTAGACGCTGGTCGATTCCATGACGACGGTCTCGACGCCGCATTCCGTAAACCAGTCGACCAGCCGATGCAGATCGGCCGTGAAGGTACCGAAACTGTGGACTGGCTCCGGTGCGCGATCTGCCCTAACGGCCGCCATATGCATGGTGGCGCCAACGTCGATGGCAGCCGCGTTCGGGTGCACCATCGGCATCTTACCGCCGTCCTTCGACTTCGATCTTTTGGGATTCATCTGTAGCTCCTCCTGACTCCGGCGGAAGGGCTGGGCTGCGCAATTCATTCAAATTCCTAAACGGGATCGCCGAGATGGCGTCACCACTCTCAAGTGCGCAACAGCCCATGGACCAGGTTTTTTGACGGGGTCACGTGCCACCAAAATCGTATCGGCCGCTCCCTTCCGGCCGCAGTCTAGCGGTTACCCGTTTCTATCCCACAGGGGGCGCGCAGCGCCCCGCTCAGTTTTTTAGAAGGCGCGCTCAGCAAAGCCGGCCTGCTGAGCGCAAAGCGATGATCGACCGTGAGCACGACCTGCCGATCACGAAACAGGCGGAAGTTTTGAAGATCAGCCGTGGCAGTGTCTATTATCTGCCGCGTCCAGTGCCTTCCGCCGACCTCGCGATCATGCGACGGCTCGACCGGCTGCATCTGGAGTTTCCTTTCGCCGGTTCGCGAATGTTGCGAGACCTGTTGGCTGCCGAGGGTGCAAGATCGGCCGCCGGCATATTAAAACGCTGATGCGGCGGATGGGGATAGAGGCGCTCTACCGCCGGCCGCGTACCACCAAGCCCGAGCCTGGACACAAGATCTATCCGTATCTGCTGCGCGGGATGGAGATCACACGCCCGAACCAGGTCTGGGCGATGGACATCACCTACAGTGCGCCTCGCCCCACAGTTGGGGTAGCGTATGACTGGAATGCAAAAGAGAAAGGAGGATTGGGAGAAAACAAAATGACTTGTCCCCTGCTGTGAGGGGACATGAGCCCAAGCGGCGGTGACCTGTCGTCAACTGGCAGGGTGACGTAGCCCGCAGGTAAAGGGGATTGAGGCGAAGCCGTTAAGCCGAGATGGTCCCCGAGGCTGAAGTATTGGAAGGTTGAGGAACACGAACCGGTTTACCCGCATCTAAGGGCTGAAATGTCGCCTCCGTCTACACGGCTTAACAGGTGGAATGCTGATGATGTCGCCGGACAGATATGACGGCCGGCATCCGAACGCGAGCCCAGATGTAAGGACGCTCGCGAGTAGTCATGGGGAGAACGCAGCCAGACCATGGCATCGGCATCGACTTGCGGAAAGCAAGGGAAAAGACTGCGACCGGCAGCCTCACCAATACGATGACGTCCAGTATATGAACGAGGGAAGGCATGATGGAATGCCAACGATGCTTTGCGTCGCAAGGGAGTTGACCCTGATGTCCACCATGCTGGCGGAGTTCCCGTAGTAGTCCGCGGCAGGGAAAGCCTGCCACATGGCGAAGGGGAGCAGTTCAAACTGCTTGGATTGCAAACTATCTGACCGAACGAGGTGAAGACCTTTGATAATCAGTGAAATGCAGCACAAGCTCGCGACATGGGCCGAGAGCGACCCGAACCGAAGGTTCGATCGCCTCCTTCGGCTGATTGCCAACCGGGAATGGCTTGCCGAGGCCGCTCGGATTGTTCTGGCGTCAAGTGGCGCACGAACACCGGGCATCGACGGAATAGATAAGCAACGACTGCAGGTCAGACTGGATCAGCATCTGGATGACCTGCGGAAAAGCCTGCTGGACGAGAGTTATCGCCCCCAGCCGGTGAAGCGAATCTATATCCCGAAAACCAACGGCAAGCTACGCCCACTGGGTATTCCGACTCTGACGGATCGCATCGTCCAACGAGCCATGCTCATGGCCATGGAGCCAATCTGGGAAAGCGACTTCCATCGCCTATCCTATGGCTTCCGGCCTGAACGGAGCGTGCACCATGCCGTCCGCACCGTGAAGATACAGCTTCAGGATGGAGCCGATACGACGAGGGGCCGCTGGATCATCGAAGGTGATCTGGCAAGCTACTTCGACACGGTCCATCACCGGCTGCTTATCAGATGTGTGCGGCGACGAGTGCAGGATGGGCGATTTGTTGATCTTCTCTGGCGGTTCCTGAAGGCAGGTCACATTGACCGTGACCTGTTTAAAGCCTCCAGCGAGGGTGTTCCGCAAGGTGGCGTGCTGTCACCGCTCTTGTCCAACATCATGCTCCATGAGTTCGATGCGTGGCTGGAGGCGAAATACCTGAGCGACAAGGCCCGCAAGGACCGCTGGGCATGGAACTTCGGCATCAAGCTGGGCCGCCCTATTACGGTTCGAGAGAACCGGCAATGGAAGCCGGCGGTTGCTTACTGCCGATACGCTGACGACTTTGTCGTGATCGTAAAAGGGACCAAAGCTCAAGCAGAGGAAATCCGCGAGGAATGCCGCGCCTTTCTGGAAGGCAAGCTGAAATTGATGCTGAATATGGAGAAAACCCATATCACCCACGTCAATGACGGCTTCGTCTTTCTGGGGCACAGGATCATTCGCAAACGAGGGTCGCACGGGCGCATGTCCGTCGTCACAACGATACCCAAGGAAAAGGCGAAGGGGTTTGTTCGCAGGCTCACTGAAACCCTCTCCGGCAATCATAGTGTCAGCACGGTCGACATGATCGCCGGCCTGAACCGCCAACTGGCGGGATGGGCAGCGTTCTACAAGTTCACCGACTTCACCGCGTACGTATTCCGGCGCATCGACCATGTCGTGTTCTGGAAAATGGCGCATTGGCTGGGGCACAAATACCGATCTCGCATCAAACCTTTGATGCGGAAATGGTACCGAACCCCGGAACCGGGCAAGGCGAAAACCTGGCTCGTGTTTGGTCGGAATGAACGCGGCGGGACCGACGGAAAAGCACTTTACCGGCTTGTCTCAAGCCCGAAGGCGCAGTTCCGGCGGCGCAATCCGGAGGAAAATCCATACATCCTCCGAAGGAAGCCCGCAGCACTGTCACCTCGCACTATCATGATGTTGCTATGGCCATGGGCCAAGCTTGAACAGAGAGCCGTATGCGCTGAAAGGTGCACGTACGGTTCGGGGAGGAGAAGCGCGCTCGCGCTTCTTACTCCACTCCCGATGGCGCGCGGCTTCGTGTACCTGACTGTTGTCCTCGACTGGGCGACCCGCCGGGTGCTGTCGTGGCGCGTCTCAATCACGATGGAAGCCGCATTCTGCGTCGAGACGCTGGAGGATGCTCTCGCTCGCCACGGCAAGCCGAAAATCTTCAACACCGACCAGGGCTCGCAGTTCACGGGCGCCGCGTTCACCGGCGTGCTCGCCAGTCACGGCATCGCCATCAGCATGGACGGCCGGGGCGCCTGGCGCGACAACGTGTTCGTCGAGCGGCTATGGCGCAGCGTCAAATATGAGGAGGTCTATCTGCGCGCCTACGACACCGTATCCGACGCCCGCGCCTCGATCGGCCGATACCTCGACTTTTACAATGGCCGGCGTCCTCACTCGAGCCTTGACGGCCGCACCCCGGATCAAGCTTACTTCAACCCGCTGCCGTTCCGCGCGGCAGCCTAACTTTGGCAGAAGCTCCACTTATCGACGCGGAATTGCTGTTCAGACGACCGGGACCACCTCAGTCCCTGTGCGCGGCGCAGGAGATCAAGGGTTGCAAATTGGGACTGTTGTAACAACTCACGCGCCTGCTTTTGGGACGTCCCGAACACGAGCAGCCGCCCAAACATCGGCCACCTCGCACTGATCCGGGGGCTGGTCTATCAGTGCTTCGATGCGTCCGCTGGCACTCACGATTGGAGATGCCGCGGCCTTAGCGTCAGCGACATCGCGTTATAGGCCACCTCGCCCCTGCCACTCCCAGTAAGTAGGCGTCCCATAGTATTGGTGGGTTCGCGTTTCCCAGTCTCGATCCTGCCACGAGTCATCACTGAACTCAGGCGCGTCCCTCAGCTGTTGCTCGGTGATATTGGTTCGAAAACCACCGAGCGACGTATCATAGGTCAGAGCGGCCCAAGGAATGGGATAATGGCTGTGGCCCAATCCAACGAATCCGCCAAAGCTCATGACGGCATAAGCCACGCGACCTGACACCTTGTCGATAATGAGGTGATCAATCTCACCGATATTCTTTCCATCGGCTCCATAAACCTTGGTTCCTTGAATGTCTTCGCTTGAGATGCATTGATGATCCGGATGAGCTGTTGCGCGGGCCATGGCTTCGTCTCCCTCACAGGTGGGTTTTGTCGGCTTAACTCGGCCGCTACAGGGGCGTTCCTGGCTTCGGAGAACATGTCGCACGCCAATCATCAATCTATCGTCGCCGACATCGATTCTAACAACCTCCAGCTCCGATGGCCCTATGGCGAAAAACCTTTATCAAAGTCCTCAATCCAACCTAGCCGGCCGAAGTTGCCCTGAGGCTCCGCTGGTCGCGTTCGCCTTCTGGTGGAACGCGAAGTTGGCAAAGGCCGCCAACTGAGCGGAATTTTTAGGTGGGGATTTTAAGCCCGGTGAACTCAGCCACTCGTCAATGTTGGAGCGTCCGGAACGGAAGGCCCCACCCTTTTGTTCAATCTTCAGAGAGCTCAAAGGAGAAGAGCTATGATCGCTAACAGACTTATGATCTTGGGTGCGGTGCTCGCCTTCAGCGCCAGCTCCGGCTATGCCGGTCCCTGCAACACGGCGAGCCGCGATGCAGGATCAGGGAATGTCCCGGGCTATACCGGACAAACCACTGGTTCCACAGCAACTGATTCCAAGCAGCAGCCGCCGACATCTTCGATGAGCAAAGCCTCGGAGAATACCGCAACGTCGTCGGAAGATGCGCGGCGCCAGATGCAGAGCCCGCCCACTGCTGCGGAACAATCAAAGGCGACCCACCCCGCACCCTCTGCGCAGTCACCGGACCGGACAGCCGGCACCGGCGAGCAGACCAGCCCCGCGCCCCCTGAACAATCAGAGAAGATGACGGCCGGTGCGGCGGAGCAGACCCGTCCCGCGCCTCCTGAAAAATCAGAGAAGATGACGGCCGGTGCGGCCGATCAGGACTGCGAGTAAGCGCGGGGGACAAATACAAGGGGGAGCATATCGAGGGCTCGCCGAACGCCTGAGATAAAGAGGTCGTCTGCACCAGTTGACTGGGCCGGTGCCGAGTGCTTCCGCTTCTTGGCCCAAGGGTCGCTCGGCGGACGTTGGCTGCAACTCATGACAGCCATATGCAGTCACCGACCTGATAAAGGCCGGCCTGACTAAAGATCAGATCACAATGATGGGACGCGAGGTGACTGGCAAGCTGCTGATGGGCTGACAAGTCTGATTGAGTGGAGGTCGCGATGACGATTGAGAGCACCCCATTTGGCGCGTTTACGATTAATGGAAAGACTTATGAGCACGACGTGGTCATTCGCCTTTCCGGCAAGGTGGTGAAGCGGAAAAAGAAGTTATCAAAGAAGCTCTATGGTACCTCGCACGTACTTTCAAAAGTCGAGGCGAAATTTCTCTTTGAGAAAGGGTGCGACCAGGTCGTCATCGGCTCCGGTCAGATGGGCAACCTCCACCTATCACCGGAAGCCGAAGCCTATTTCGAACGGAAGGGCTGCGAGGTCCTGTTGAAGCCAACCCCCGAGGCGATCCGGATGTTCAACCAATCGCACGCAACGAAGATCGGGCTGTTTCACGTAACCTCCCCGCCAGTGGCGGCTTGCTCGCGCATCAAGGCTCTGCGCAAGCTGTACCGGAAAAATACGAGCGAAGCGCGCGGCTTGCGACTTATGCGGGAGTGGCTATCGCCAGTCCAACGAGAGCAATTCGATGGCTCAGGCTATTTCGACGTCGTCGGTTGCGACAGCGGAAAAAGATACCGCATCTATCATGGAATCGTTTCGCCGAACGTTTACGAGATCGATGATGCGGGCCGCCCCAAGATGGGCTTGTGTTTCATGCCTCTTGGCCGCCTGGTGGCGGGGGATGTCGTTCTTGCCCAAAAGATTGCCTTGGAGACGGACGAGCACAGCGCGTTAAAAGTAGCTAACAGGATTTCGCCAAACCGAGAGTTGCTCCGCAGCCGATCTCTCTGAACCAAGTTCTTAGTGAACTAGAACGAACGAGCAGCCAACAAGGTCATCGCAGTCGAGTGGCCGTAGGCGCGGCGCCATCAGAGCCTCTTGAAACTTCGCGGCTTCGGCCGGATTATCGGATCCAGGTCCTTGAGTATCGGCAATCCGAGGAGGACTACCATGGCAATCCAGATCGTGATGGACCGCAACGGCGACAGCCGGCACCGTTTCGACCCGAACGACGCACAGGAGCTGGCGAGGGTGGTGCAGCGCTTCCGCGAACTGACGAATGAAGGCTCCGCCGCCGTCCGGACCGGTCCAGGTCAGGTCTCGCAGATTCGATCGTTCGACGCGCTCGCCGATGAGACCGTCTTTTTTCCCAGGCTGGTCGTGGGGTAGCGAGACGCGCCATGTTGCAGCTAAGGGCGTCCCGACCGGGCAACGCTCGCGCGTGACCTATCGGCTTGTGGCCGGGCCCATCTCGAACCTGTTGTGAGATACGCTTTAGTGCCGCTCTTAAAGATGGAGCAGACGTCCGCGTCGACTGAACCACGCCAAGTCTGGCTCAGAGCCCAAAATCCAGTTGCGGCTCCGCGTGATCCCCGACTTGGAGGGAAGACAGCGACACATCCAAGAGGCGCACCGCCTTCGGCAGAGGCATGTTGTCCCGCAGCAGGCCGATAGCCAACTCGCGACGGTTCGCGACAGCCGAAGAGACGGACCGGCTGCCGGCAATGATCTCGAAATCGGCAAACTTCACTTTAAGCGTCACCGTTCGCGCCCGAGTGCCCGTAGACTCGCGGTGCTGCCAGACCTTGTCGATCAGCAGCTCAAGCTCAGCGACCATGGCATCGAATACGGTAAGGTCGGTCGAGAACGTATTCTCCGCGCCGACGGATTTCCGGATGCTGTTGGCTCGAACCGGCCTTTCGTCGATGCCGCGCGAAATCCAGTAGTAGTAGGCGCCCACGAGCGCGAATCAGCGAGCATCCGGATTGAAGCTGAGTCGCATCGCGCGGTGGTGGCACCCGGCATCGCCGAAGCTTTGCTCGCCACAGCCCTTGGGCTCAAGCGGCGGTTCCGGCGGTCGTGATCTACAAACCATCTCGCGCGCGTTATCAGCGGTTACCTTTTCGTCCCGTGCGAGCTAGACCTCATCGATCGGCTAAAGCTTGGTCCAGTGAAGCAGTCTAGGAGTCGCGCTTTGTGCGATATCTTTTTCGTAATTGTTGGCCACGCTGTCGCGCACTTGAGAGGTCATCTGCGCAAAAGAAGTGGCCCTTGTCCATTTCGGCGCGCACGTGACGTCATGGGATTTCGGATGGAGGAATTTCCGTCATCGCTGATCGACGACACCCTGGCTCTTTATCCGCGGATCTCGAATGGATCCTGAACGCGATTGGCCGGGATAGAAACGCGTTTACGACCGATCTCATCGCCCATGTAGAAGAATGGCGTACCCTTCAGCGTCATCAATAGCATTGCCAGCACGCGCATTTGCTCGTGCCCGATCTTGCTCGCGATGCGGTGCTTGTCGTGTCCGCCGATCACCCATACGGGCCAAGCCTCTTGGGGCAGAGCGTTCAGATAGGAATCGATGGCAGCCTGCAGCGACAGCGCATCCCAGGGAGCATCTAGCAACGCGAAATTGAGTGGCAAATGGAGGCGCGGCCGTTCGTTGCCATAGAAATGGCCGATGCGGTCCGTCTTGCCTTGGACCTCGCCGCACAACAGTCGGCCCTCGTAGTTATCGATCGTCTCGCGCATGAACTCGAGACATTGCATCGTTTGTGGTCGGTCGTCGGTGAACACGGTTGTGAACCGCTGCGGCGGCGGCTTGTGCTTGCTTTCCGGATTGGGCGGATTGTCGCGGAGCAAGTCATCCTTGATCAGGACGGCACTGGCATCCACGCGAAATCCGTCAATACCTCGGTCCAGCCAGAACCGCATCACGTCCGCCATGGCGGCGCGAACCTTGGCATTACGCCAGTTTAGGTCCGGTTGTTCAACGAGAAAGGAGTGATAATAATACTGGGCTCTCGCTTCGCACCATTCCCAGGCGCTGCCGCCAAAGCGGCTCAGCCAGTTGTTTGGCGGGCCGCCAGTATCGGCCGGTTCGGCCCAGATGTACCAATCAGCCTTTGAGTTCTCGCGTGAACTGTGGCTTTCAGCAAACCAGTCATGGTCGGTGGACGTATGGTTGGGCACGAGATCAAGAATCAGCCGTATGCCCGATTCATGCAGCTTCGCGATGAGCCGATCGACGTCCTCGAGGGTGCCGAAGGTCCGATCGACACTGCAATAATCGGAAATGTCATAGCCGAGGTCGCGGAACGGGCTCTTATAGATGGGCGTCAGCCAAACGGCGTCGACGCCAAGCCAGTTAAGATATTCGAGTTTCGATAGAAGATCCGGCAGGTCTCCCTTGCCATCGCCATTTGAGTCTTGGAATGAGATGGGGGCGATCTCATAGATTACGGCGGATTTCCACCAACTCCTTGGGGCTTTTTGCATCTGCGGTCATTCAGCCTCGCTTACGCGCTCCGATGGCTAAGCCTTTCGCAGACGATTCAGTTCCTGTTTTTGGTAGGCTGCGGCAGCCCTGCCGTCGGGTTTGCGATTTCGATCTGGACGTTCTTCTCCGTCATGCCGGGCAGCTCCGCCGAGATCGTCAGCGTTTTCTCGGTGTCGCTGAGCTCGATCTTTGGCCAGCCGAAGAGTCCCTCAATCCCTCAATGAGCGGCGACAGGCCGGTGCCGCTGAGACCGCGAAAGACGTCGTCGAACAGGCGATTCATCTCGCGGTGCAACGCTCTGCGAGGTGACAAGGCAGAACGAGCTCGCCGATGACGCCCGCTTCAAGACCGTGCCGGGACGCGGCGCGAACTGGACCGCGATGATGCAGGTCGTCGAGAAATGGACCGAGCGGCATTCCGTCCGCGAATGCATGGACGCGCTCGGTAAGGCCGGCGTGCCCGCCGCCGAATATCGCGATCCTGGCGCGGCGTTCACCGATCAGCATCTTCTGCAGCGCGGCATATTCGCAACGATTGCTGACGGGGCAGGGGAGTTCATGGGAGTGAATGCGCCTTGGAAAATGTCGGGCGCCGCGGCCACTTCAATGCAGCGAGAAATCCCCGCGATTGGCGCTCATCGCGATGAGGTGCTCTCGCGCGTCCTCGGCCTGTCGGCGGAGGCAATTGCCGGCCTTGCCCGGGCAGGAGCATTTGGACTAACGACGGATTAGCCGGCCTTCAGGTGATAGATAGTATCGCGCAGCCTTGGCGGCCTCGTCTTCGGCTGCGACAATCCCCGTGAAGGCAGTCCCTGCACCAGGTTCTCGAAGTTGATCACCCTGACGATATCGACTGCGACCCAGTCGCACGCGACAAAAGAAGCAAGGTGAATTGCTAAAGCACCTTGCTAAATCCGTCGTCGTTCTGATCTGGCGAAGCATTCGATGTCGGACGGAGCGAGAGCCTCCAAGCACGCAAGGACATATAGGGAAGGTTCTGTTTTAGGTAGTAGATGTCGCCTTCGTTCCAGCGCTCTGGCTGCGCGCTGACCCTCTTGCCCGACAACTGCTCCAGAGCCGCCAATCTCGGCTGGACGAAGGAGCGCGCTCAACAGATCGACTATAGCTACCACGGCGGTCGGCGGTCCGCGAAGCCAACGATGCGAGCTAAGCCTCGCCAGTCGGCCTATCTCCGGGGCCTTCATCCAATATAGCGCAGACTAGTCGGTGGAGCTCGGTTGGGTATCCATCGTAGAATAGGATGCGGCAGCGAGGAAACCGGACGAGCAGCCGAAAGGTGCGCTCTTGCTTTTGGCAGATGGTCCGCTTCACTAAGAGCGCGCTTGGTAAAGTCGCAGGCCGGGCCTCGCAACGGGAACAAAGCTGAGCTTCGCCGAAGAAAATCAAACATGCGCGATGTCGGCGATAAGCACTGTACCCGTCGAGGATTCGGTTATTGCCAATGTATCATTAGCCGCATTCCGCGCGACATTAGTACAGGCCGGACCTGCGCAGGATTTGACGCGGGCAACGCATTCGCCATTCGCCTGCAAGACAAAGACGTGACCGAGCGAGGCATGGGCTAGCCATTAGTGTCCATCGCCAATCCGTCAGGGCCACTCGTTCCGAAGAAAGTATGGAAGCGCCCGACTTTTGCGACTCCACCATCATTCGTGAGCGGAACGCGCCAGACGCTATTGTCGCGTGTCATTGCCACGAAGAGAACCGCTTCTTCACGATCGAGCACGAGGCCGTTGGGGCTTGGTCCGTTTGGCAATCAGGCACTCCAGCCGGCCATCGGCGCGCAGGCGATAGACGCGCCCGGTCGCATCATGCAGCCCTGTCTGTCCCTGGTCGGTGAAGTAGATGTCCCCGTTTGAAGCGATGTGGAGATCGTTGCATCCCTTGAACGATTCCGAATTGCGATGCCGTAGCAGCGGTCGGATCGCGCCCGCTTGCAGATCGACTTCCATCAAGCCGTTCAGGTAGTCGGCGACCAAGATGCCTCCGTCACGGGCAATCTTCAGCCCGTTGGGCCAGCCGTCATACTCTACGACGAGAGACCAGGCACCGTCGGACGAAATCCGGAAGATGCGTCCGAACGGGATATCGACGATGTAGAGATTGCCGTCGCGATCAAATGCGGGCCCTTCGATGAAGCAGTCGACTGGTGCACCGCCCTTGTTGGCGTCCGCCCAGGCGGAACGTACGCCGCGGCGACGGAATTCTTCTGGCATAGCCGAGAACAGCCGCGTCGGGACGAGCTTCGGTGGCTGCTCCAGATACATCATGGCGCGACATCCAGATGGCGGCGCTGCTGGCCCTCATACTTGTAGCCGAACAGCTTGGGCATCGGCCCCTTGTTGCGGTCCTTACGTCCGGCCTGCTCCCAGGCATGGGACAGGATACCGACGGCGCGCGACAGGCAGAAGATGCCACGAGCCAGCGGCGCGGCAAAGCCGAGTTCGCCATAGATGACTGCGGTAGCGCCGTCGATGTTCATCGGAATGAGCCTGCCCTTGCGTCGCTGCATCACGCGTTCGATCGCCCGCGCCGCCTTGGCATAGTCGCCTTCGACGCTGCCGTCTGCGACGGCCGCATCCACAAGCGCCAGAAGCGGCGCCGCGCGCGGATCGACAGGATGGAAGCGGTGACCGAATCCGGGCAGATATTTGCTGCGCGTCGCGGTGAAGTGGTCTATAGCGGCTGCCGCCGCCGCGTCGATCTCTTCTGCCTGGCTGCGGCGGAGCACGTAGTCATAGAGCTCGATTGCCTGCTCGCCGGCGCCGCCATGCACGTCATCGAGCGTGTTGATCGCTGATGCCATCGCGCCGTTCAGCGGCAGGCCACAGCTCACGGCCATCTGCGCGATCGCGATCGACGGTGCATGCGGCCCGTGATCGACGGATGCGACGAGCGCGGCCTGCAGCAGCTTCTCCTGCTGCGGTGTCGGCAGTTCACCGCGCAGCATCAGCCAGATCATCGCCGGGAACGAGATGCGGCCGATCAATTCCTCGATCGGATATCCGCGATAGGCGATGCGCCCCGGAGCGATATCGCAGATTGATGTCCGCCACCATTGCGCGGCGGCCTGTTCTAGTGTGGATGCCTCGGTCATCGTCGGTCCTTTAATGGAATTCGGCCTTGCTGGGGAGCTGAGGCACAGCTCTGCGACACATTCCTGCTGCACAGGATGCGCCCGATTCATGGCTTTCCACATCTTTCGCCGCGAAGCGGTGTACTACTGGCGGCGCCGGACCCCTCGCGCGCTTGCCATTCGCTTTGGTCGTCCGCAGCGGCGCGCTTCAGCAACCGCTGAATGCGCTTGCCGAAAGTCCGCGGCGCCGTGCGTCATGACTGTGCCAGCCGAAACCCGACCGGGCCGCCACTCTTCCGCAATGCTTCTGTGCACAGAAGAACTCACTGAGTCAGCGAAAGGACACGCAAGTTCGTGCTGCGCCGAAGGCGCAAACGGCAGATAAGGTTCAGGTTCGGGAGTATCATGGTCCCACATAGTTCTGACTAGGTGAACAGATGGGCGAAGGTGAGATGTCGCGTGGCCGACCGCAGCGAAGCGGGCGCTGGTTCCGCAAAGATGACCTGCCTGGTTTCGTCCACCGCTCGACTCTGGCAGCTGCCGGATGGAGCCGCGAAGACCTGATGGAGCGTCCGATTGTCGGGATGCTCAACACCTGGTCCGACATCAATCCGTGCAATCTCAACCTCCGCGCTCTGGCCGAGGACGTGAAGATCGGAATCCTGGAGGCTGGCGGCATTCCGTTCGAAGTGCCGCTGATGTCGATAAGCGAAAACATCATCAAGCCGACCTCTTTTCCATTCCGCAACCTGCTCGCAATGGACGCGGAGGAGTGCATCAGGGCCTACCCGTTCGATTCGGTGGTGCTCCTCGGTGGATGCGACAAGACGCAGCCGGCGCTGTTCATGGGCGCAGCCAGCGCCAACGTCCCGATGATCTTCCTAACCAGCGGTCCGGCCACGCCGCGTTCCCGAACTGGTGGGCACCTCGCGACCGCCACCGGTATCTGGCGGTTTGTCGACGAGCTGCGGGCCGGCGAAGTATCGAAGAGTGACTTCGCGGCGTTCGAACGCAGCATCATGGGAACGCCAGGGCACTGCGCCGAGATGGGTACCGCCTCTTCAATGTCGGCGATCTGCGAGGCCTTGGGTCTGGCCTTGTCCGGCAGCAGCCTCGTTCCAGCATTCGACCGCCATCGCAATCGCATCGCCCGTGAAGTCGGCCGCCAGAGCGTTAGGATGGCAGCAGAAGGAACCACGCGCCCGCACGAGATCCTGGACGAGCGGGCGTTCGACAACGCCATCGCGCTCCTCTGCGCGGTAGGCGGATCGACGAACGTCATCATCCACCTGCTGGCGCTCGCAGGGCGCGTCGGGGTGCCGCTGACGCTGGATCGTTTTGATGAGATCGCTCGCCGAGTGCCACTGATCGCCAATGTTCAGCCTGCCGGCGAACATCTCACCGAACGCCTGATGGCGGCGGGAGGCGTGCCGGCCATCCTCAAGCGGCTGAAGCCATTCCTGCACCTCGATTCGCCCACGGTCGAGGGGCGCACGATCGGCGAGATCATCGACTCCGCTGACATTGTTGATCCAGATGTCATCCGACCGCTCGATCAGCCGGTGAAGCCAGGCGAGACGCTGGTCGTGGTAAAGGGCAACCTTGCTCCGGATGGAGCGGTCATGAAAGCGTGCGCTGCCGATCCGAAGCTGTTCCGCCACCGCGGTCCTGCGGTGATCTTCGAGGACGTGCAGACCATCGCAGACCATATTGATGATCCCGCGCTCGGAATCACCGAAAACAGCGTGCTCATTCTGCGCAACGTCGGTCCCGTTGGTGCGGCGATGCCGGAATGGGGGATGCTGCCCCTCCCTCGCAAGCTGCTCGAACGCGGCATTCGTGACATGCTCCGCATTTCGGACGCGCGAATGAGCGGCACGGCCTACGGCGCCGCCGTGCTGCACGTGTCCCCTGAGGCAGCGATCGGCGGTCCTCTTGCCCTCGTTCGGAACGGCGACATCATCGAGCTCGATGTCCCCGCCCGTCGGCTGGAGCTTTGCGTCGCAGCTGACGAACTCGAGCGCAGGCGACAGGAATGGAAGTCGCCGGCGAGCAGGCATGTGCGCGGCTATCGGGACCTCTACAATCGCCATGTCGAGCAAGCGCATCGCGGCTGCGACTTTGACTTCCTCCGGGGGGCCGATGCCGAGAGCTTGCCGGAGGGGCTCTTCGATGGCTGGGTCGGAGGCTGGTAGCCGACAATGAGCATCCTCTACCGATCCGATGAGGCGCGCGGCCAGGCTTGGGCAAGCTACTTTGCCGACCATGCCCCGGACCTGGAATTTCGGGTCTGGCCGGACACGGGCAACCTCGCCGATGTCGAGTATCTGATCGCTTGGCAGGCGCCGGCGGACTTCATCGCCTCGCTGCCCGGGCTGAAGGTGCTGTTCTCCTCGGGAGCCGGAATCGACCACGTCGACCTGTCGGCAGTTCCGGCGCATATCCCCCTCGTACGGATGGTCGAGCCGGGCATCATCGACGGCATGGTGGAATATGTCAGCCTGGCCGTCCTCGCCCTTCACCGCGATTGGTTCGACTATGCCGCGGCGAACGCCGCCCACATCTGGAAGCCGCTGGAGGTCCCGCCAGCTTCGAGCCGCCGGATCGGCGTCATGGGGATGGGAGTGCTCGGTCAGGCTGTCCTCGGCCGGCTGGGGACCTATGGCTTCCAGCTGCGAGGCTGGAACCGCTCGTTGCGCGAGATGGCTGGAGTCGAAAGCTTCGCCGGTGCCGATCAGCTGCAGCCCTTTCTCGCGGGTTGCGATGTTTTGGTCTGCCTTCTCCCGCTGACTCCGGCCACCTGTGGAATTCTGAACCAGAAGACCTTTGCGGCACTGCCCCCCGGTGCGGCACTGATCAACGTCGGTCGCGGACCGCATCTGGTCGAGGCGGATCTACTTGAGGCGCTGGATTCCGGTCACCTGTCCCGCGCGATCCTCGACGTGACTGATCCAGAGCCTCTGCCCGCTGCCCACCCTTTCTGGGCGCACTCGCGCGTGTTCGTCACCCCGCATGTCGCCAGCATGACCCAGCCGGAGACGGCCGCACCGATCCTGCTGGAGAACCTCCGCCGGCACCAGCGTGGCGAACCGCTCCTGGACGTCGTCGACCGGTCCCGCGGTTATTGAGGCAAGCATCCGATGCACAAACCGCTGATCGCCCAGAAGAACGCGCCATATTAGAGGGAAGCGGCGCCGCTGAGGTCACTGCCCCGGCAGCCGGTTGCGCACCAGTCGATGTGGCGATCGTTGGTGCCGGTTACACCGGCCTTTCGGCTGGGCTGGCAAAGACCCGCAAAGGGCGTTTTAGCAACGCGACTGGGCACGAATCCTATGCCGTCCTACGCCGAGCAGCGCAGCTACATTGGCACGGATGTCTACCGAGGCGACCAAATGGACATCGGCGGGCTAAAACCAGCCAAGCTACCGAACGCAGGACTCCGTCGCCTTCTGGCGAGCCAGCGATGAGATGGGAAAACTGAGCGACCAAGACTGAAGGTGCGCTGGTCATTCCGCGGACGGTAGAGACCACGGACAGTTTTTCGGCTGATTCCGAGATTTGGAATTTGTGTGCCGGGAGGTGGTGCGCACGCGCGGGAAGAGCGAGGCGCTGGGGCAGTTGTGCTGGCCAAAGTTGCAAAAAGAGCTTTTGTGTGCAGGCCAGGCAACTTCATCGGCAGCAAATTTCGCGTCTGAAATGAGAGTAATCACCTCGCTCGGAGTGTGATTGAACGTGAACTCGCGAGCTCGCTTTCGCAGCAATTGGGGAGAGACACCATGTCCATCTACCGGCCCAAATACATCAGCTTCGACTGCTACGGAACGCTGACCAACTTCCGAATGGCCGAGATGGCCCGTAAAATCTTTCCTGACCGCGTGCCGGCAGACCGGATGGAGGCGTTCGTCAAGGACTTCGCCGGCTACCGTCTCGATGAAGTGCTCGGCGCGTGGAAGCCATACCGCGAGGTGGTCCACAATTCGATCGAGCGGACGTGCAAACGCTGGGGCGTCGAGTTCCGCCCAGAAGAGGCGCTGCGTGTCTACCATCGATTCCGACCTGGGGCCCGCATCCGGACGTGCCGGATGGACTGGCGAGGATCGCTGACAAAATCCCGCTGGTGATCCTGTCGAACGCCATGAACGAGCAGATTCACGACAATGTGCGTCTGCTGGGCGCCCGCTTTCACGCGGTATACACGGCCGAGCAGGCGCAAGCCTACAAGCCGAGGTCGCAAGCGTTCGAATATATGTTCGACCAGCTTGGCTGCGATCCGAAGGATATCATGCACGTCTCGTCGAGCTTCCGCTACGATCAGCAGCCAGCAACCGATCTCGGCATCGGCGTACGAGTCTTCGTCGGGCGCGGGCACGAGCCCTCCAGCCCGTTTTACCGTGACTTGGAGATTCCCCACATCGGATGCCTCCCGGCGGTGGTCGGCTTGTGATAGGCAAGGCGTCATAGCAGTTCGACGGCGCCGCCGTTCGGCGCCGGGACTGGTGAAGGGCGCCAATGCCACATCATTATCATTTCTCTGCGGATCCACCGCGAGCAGACAGCCGTCGGTCACATTCAAACATCCTGTTCGGAGAAGCTCCGACAGGTAAACGTGGGTCGCGAAGTCCGGATAACAGCATTGAGCCAGGCGATTCGCCGCTACAGCTTCAGAAACATGACAAGTGCATCCGCATACTCGCCGGACGGTCTCTGAAAGGCGTCCGGCAATCGTCCTACCTCCTCGAATCCCATTCCACGCCACAAGATGATGGCCCGGCTGTTTGTGCTTACGACGAAGTTGAATTGCATGGCGCGGAAGCCCCGCCGGCGCGCCTCCTCAAGCGAATGCGCGCACATTGCGCGGGCGGCGCCTTTCCCGCGAGCCTCGGCCCGCGTCATGTAACCGCAATTGGCAACGTGGGACCCGCCGCCGAGTTGATTGGCTCGCAGGTAGTAGGTGCCGACCAAGCTCCCATTATCCTCGGCTACGAAGGCGTCCCGGTCGGGACCGGTCCAGTAACGTATCGCCTCTGACTTCGTCATGTCGGTTGGCAACGCATAGGTCTCGCCTGCCCGAATAACCGGGCCGATGATCTCCCAAATGGCCTCAGGATCGCGTTGCGTCGCCTGTCGAATATTCAACCAATCCTCCGATGTTAAACTATCTCGTCGCCGCGGCTGCGTTGTTTTGATCGGATTGTCGATCCGAAGGGCTTCGCTTGTGGTTTTTTTTGCCCGCGACAAGAGCGTCGTTCACATCGATATACGCGCGCACCGGCATCCGCAAGCATCAACGGGAAAGCAATTCGGCATCAGGAGCAATTCGGTTGCACGATCAGCATCGGTCTGCACCGCGGCATACTCTATACGTTCCGCTCCTTTCTCTACGGCCGCGACGTCTGGATCGCCTCGCAACTGCAGAGTGCATCGGCTAAGCTCTTGGGGAGCGAGGAGAACGGCATCTAGTCCGCAGCGCGCTGTTCGGCACTCCATCGCATAACCGGCTTGAGCCCGTCACGCTGCTCCCGTTGCCACGGTCTCTTGCCGGGATAGAGGTCTATCGCTTGTGCCAATGAGGGGCCCGACTGGTAGCGGGACACAACGGAGCACTGAGCTAATCCCGGGGCGTCCCCTCTCGGCTGACAACGCACCGCAACGCAAACTGAGGATTGTCCGGGGTTGGTCGCCGCGACGCTCACTATCAATTGTCGAATAAAGAAGACCGATTCTAGGCTGGCCGGCGCTTCCGAAGATGCATTGGGCGGGGCCGCTCGAGCTGCTTCCGGTTTTCGACTACAGCTACGACGGCGTCATGCGCTCGATCGAGCAATCGGTGATACGTCTTGGCTTCGAGCAAATCGACGTACTTTTCATTCATGACGTTGATCGCTGGACGCAGGGGAAGGATTTTCCTCGCACGTTTGCAGCCGCGATGGAGGGGGCGTATCGTGCGCTCGACGATCTGCGAAAGCATGGCTCCGTCAAGGCGATCGGCGTTGGGATAAACGAAGCCGACGTTGCTGCCGATTTTCTCCGGGCAGGCGACTTCGACTGCGTCATGCTCGCCGGGCGGTACACGCTCCTCGATCAAAGCGCGCTCGATGTGTTCATGCCATTGGCGAAATCACGCGGTGTGGATGTGTTCATGGCCGCGGTGTTCAACTCGGGCGTGCTGGCGAAACCGACCGCGAAAGACGTCACTTACGACTATGCGGTTGCGTCTGACGAGATTGTCGGCCGTGCAAGGCGCATCGCAGCGATCTGCGGCGAGTTCAATGTCCCGATCGAAGCAGCGGCGATTCAATTTCCGCGAGGCTACCCCGCTGTCAAGACCGTCGTCCTGGGGATGAGCAAACCTGATCGAATCCGGCAGAACCTGAATTGGTGCTCGATGAAGATTCCGTCGGCGCTTTGGGATCGCCTCAAGGAGGAACGGCTCATTAGAGAGGATGCGCCATCGCCCGCCTAGGGCACGACGAGTCAATCCTTCTTCGGAAGACATTTGACTCCAAATTGGTAGGGCCATAGGCTGACTCTAATCGGCCGTTGCGTTATACGGTCCGAGGGAGGACGACCAATGAGGCGAGCATTATGGAGCATGGTCGCGGCCGCGGCGCTCGTCGCCGCCACTGGAGCCAAGGCCGAGGACACGGTCAAAATCGGGGTCAACGCCGCTTTGACCGGGACGTTCGTGTCGGCCGGCAACACCATCCACAACGGTGTCAAGTTGGCTGTTAAGCAGATCAATGACGCCGGCGGCTTCGTGGTGAATGGCAAGACTTACAAACTCGAGCCCATTTACCGAGACAATCGCACGGACGTGAACACGGCAATTGCGAACGCACGGGAGCTGGTGGACGACATCGGCGTCAAGGCGATCTGGGGCACCGAGAGCCACGATTTCTCGATCGCCATGACCAAGATCACCAATCCGGCGAAAGTCATCCAGTTTACCGGCAACAGTTCGCTCGGCTGCTGCCTCACCGAGGACTCGACGAAACCCGGAGGCGCGCTGCACTATACCTTCCAGACCGAGCCGCAGGAGTTTCAGCGGAGCGGCAGCACCGCCAAAGGCGTGCTGACGCTTCTCGAGCCGCTGCTGGGATACAAGCCAAAAACGTCAGTCGTCTTCGTCCAAGACGACGCGGGCGGGCAATACCTCTCGTCGCACTATGAGCTGGCGCTGAAGGCCAACGGGCAGCAGACCGACTTGATAAGGTATCCGCCGGAGACGAAGGATTTCACACCCTTGCTTACCCGGGTAAAGGCGAATAAGCCCGATGTCGTGCACATTTGGTACAACGGCGATTACGTGATGATCGCCTATCCCCAGGCGGTTCAGCTCAACGTCGCGCCTTCCTACTTCCTATTCGGCGTCGATCCAGGGGTCTGGAAGGAACGGAACCTAAAATCCACAGTGCCGATCACCCTGAGCTGCGTTCCCGTATGTTGGGGCGCCCCGCCCTTCCAAGGAGCCAAGGACTACTTCGATCAGTACTTCGCCCTCGGCGCTCCGAAAGGTGTCCAGTCCTCGGTGTCTCTGCTGTACTACGATTATGTCGGAATGTTCGTGAAGGCTATGCAAGCCGCAGGCACCGTCGACGACACCGACAAGATCGTCGCCGAGCTTGAGAAGATGAAATACCAGGGCGTGGTGTCGCAGGTTCCGCTGTATTTCAACGACAAGCATCAGGTGACCTTTGCGACCGAGGTGTGTCTCGTCATGCCCAACACTTCGGATCAGTTCAAATGCGCCGTCGAACAGCCGCCGGAGACCCCGCCTCCAGGCGATCCTGGCGGTTGAGGCGCACTGTTAAATCACGGCGCTCACAAGCAGTCGCCGATCACCTTACGAAAAGCGATAGGACCTGAGGCGGACCGCAAATCGCCGATTCGCCTCAAGGTCCAGAGGTTTTCGTTGCGAAAAGTGCTTTGGATCCTAGAGTAAGGCCATGGAGACTTTCCTCCAGGAATTGGTCAACAGCCTTTCTGTCGCCAGCGTCATCATTCTGATGGGCATTGGCGTGACGCTCATATTTGGATTGACCGGTATCATCAATTTCGCCCACGGCGAATTTCTCATGCTCGGGGGCATCGGGGTCTGGGTTCTCGTCGAAAATGGCGTGGGCTACGTTCCGGCCGTTCTGATCGCGGTCGCGCTCGTTGGCCTGCTCGGGTTCCTATTGGAGCGGGGGCTTTTTCAGTTCACGTTGCTCCGCCCAAACAATGGTTTCATGGCCTCACTCGGCCTGTCGATCGTGATCCAGCACGTTGTCATCCGCATCTGGAACTCGTTCTCGAAGAGCATTCCGGAACCGTTGCCCGGCGTCTGGCAGATCGGTGAGATACGCTTCATCAAGATGCGCGTGGTGGTTGTCGTCATCACCGCCATCGTCGTCGCAGTCACGTTCTTCACGATCTCTCGCAGCCGATACGGGCTTGCGCTCCGCGCCAGCCTGGCAGACCGACAGACTGCGGCCCTGATGGGGATCCCTATCCGGCGCTATATCACCGTGATCTTCGCCTATGGCAGTGCCATCGCCGGTCTCGGCGGTGCGCTTACGATCGCCCTGTTCCCGATTACGCCGTTCGTCGGATCCGAGATGATCATGCTTGGGTTCGCTGTCTCGCTTATCGCCGGACTTGGCAATGTCGCAGGCGTCGTTGGAGCTGGACTGATCCTGGGACTCGTCAACGGGCTCAGCGGCGCGTATGGGACCCCGGAATGGACCAACGCCTATACGTTTGGGCTGATGATCCTGATCCTCATCTTCCGACCGCAAGGGTTGTTTGGCGGCACGATGGGGCCGGCGATTGAATAAGGATGCTTCATCCGCAGTCGCCGTTGCGACAGCGTCCACCCGCCGGCCGATCCAGGAGCGGCGTCGCCAATTCTGGCCGTCGCGCGAGCTGATGGTCGTAGCCGCGCTGGTCGTATTTGGGGTGCTGGTTCTGCCCTGGCTCAATCCCGGCTATCGAATCCTATCGTTCGCCATTACCACCGGCGTCACAGCGATCGTGCTCTATGGGATGGCGATTCCGTTCGGTCAGGCCGGGATCATGTCCTTGGGGTACGCCGGTCTCATGGGCTTCGGCGCCTATACTGCGGCCATCCTTTCACGCGACTTCGGCATGAACATGTGGGAGGCGATGCCATTCTCGGCCGTCGTTGCGGCGGTGTGCGCGGGGCTGTTCGGCCTCCCTTCGCTTAGGATCAGTGGGCACCACTTCGCCATCACGACCTACGTTATGTGCGAGCTCTTGCGGATTTCTCTAATCAACGGCGGCAAGTTCACTGGCGCGGCGACCGGGCTTGACGTGCCGCCGGTCGGCACCGTTCTGGGCGTTAATTTCAACAAGTTGGGCAACGCATACCTGCTCGTGGCGGCATTCATGCTTGCAAGCATGCTGATCGCCTACCTCATTGCGAACTCGAAGTACGGGCGGACGTTGCGCTCGATCCGCGAGAACGAGCAGCTGGCGAGATCGGTCGGCATAAACACCAACCTGTACAAGGTCGGAGCGTTCATGCTGAGCGGCCTGTTCGCGGGCGTCGGGGGCGATCTGCAAGCCTACAACTTTCGCCACATTTCGCCGGACCTCTACGGCGGCGCGACCAGTCTCTACTTCGCCCTCATGGTAATGCTCGGCGGACCGCGGACCATTTTCGGCCCCTTGACCGGAGCCGTGATCGTGACGTTCCTGCCGGAAGTGATGCGGGTCGATCCGGTCGATTCGCGCATCGCCTATGGCCTCGCCCTTATCGCGGTGATCATGCTGCTGCCGGGAGGAATCATCGCGGTGCTTGAGCGCGGCTACCAGTGGGGTGTCGCCGCTGTTCACGGCGCTCGAACGTCAGTGAGCCGGCGCCTCTCGAGCTTGAGAGGCGCCCCGAGGTGACCGTGCTCGAGATCATCGGCCTCCGAAAGAAATTTGGCGGCGTCGTCGCGCTCGCCGGCGTCGATGTGACAATCAAGTCCGACGTGATACTCGGCGTCATCGGACCCAACGGCTCCGGCAAGACGACACTGTTTAACTCAATATGCGGCGTCTATCGTCCTGACGGCGGGACCGTGCGCTGGGAAGGAACCGACATTACCGGCAGGCCGGCTTTCGCAATTGGCCGCCTAGGCATCGGGCGCACCTTCCAGCAGGCGATGTCCTTCCCGGCTCTGTCGGCCCGCGAGAACGTGCAGATTGCGATCGAGCACGGGTCGAGGCGGCGGCATAATGGGATACGACCATGGACTTCGCCGGACGAACTGCTTGACTTCGTCGGCCTAGGAGCGTTCGCCGAGGACAGCGCGAATTCCATGCCGTTCGGCAATTTGCGTCGGCTCGGCATCGCCGTCGCCCTCGGGTCGTACCCATCGCAATTGCTGCTGGACGAGCCGGCCGCAGGGCTCAATGAAGGCGAGAGTGTTGAACTCATTCAACTCATTCGCCGCGCGCACCAGCTGGGCGTCGGCGTCTGCGTGATCGATCACCACGTAGGCATGATGTCCGAGCTTTGCAACCATCTGGTTGTGCTGCATTTCGGGACCAAGATTGCCGACGGTCCGACTGATGCGGTCCTAAACGATCCAAAGGTGATCGAGGTCTACCTAGGGGGACGACAATGAGCCTCCTCCGCGTGGAAGACCTGTGGACCGCTTATGGACCCATCGTGGTCAACCGCAGTGTATCGCTGACAGTGGGTGAGGCGGAGATCGTGACGATCATCGGCTCTAACGGCGCAGGCAAGTCAACGCTGCTCAAAACAATAGCGGGGCTGAAACGTCCGAAGAGCGGTTCCATTCGCCTTGGGGAGAAGGACGTCACCGGGCTATACGCCGATAAGATGGCCCGGATCGGCGTCGTTCTCGTGCCCGAGGGCCGCCGTATCTTCCCTGACATCACCGTCCGCGACAACCTGCGTCTCGGCGGGTACGCCCGCTACGACCCGGCGGGCGTTGAAGAAGACATCGCGGTCATGGAATCTATCTTTCCTGTGCTGTTGGAGAAGCGGGAAGCGAAGGGGTCCGACCTCAGTGGTGGCCAGCAGCAGATGCTGGCCATCGCGCGAGGTCTCATGGCCAAGCCGCGCGTTCTGCTTCTTGACGAACCGTCGCTTGGATTGGCGCCAATCGTCGTGAATGAGGTCAGTACGATCATCAAGTCCGTACGCGACAGGTTCGGCGCAGCGGTGCTACTTGTCGAGCAGAACGCAAGTCTGGCGTTGGCGGTCGCCGATCGCGGCTACATCATGCAGACGGGGCGCATCGTCGCCGAAGGCCTCATCGAGCAGCTGAGGGATTTGGACTTGGTCCGGGAAACCTATCTCGGCGATCGCCACGGCCGACGGGACCGACAGGGCAAGCCACAAGCGGCGCGATGACTTTGGAAACCACGCGCAGTCGCCCCCGCAGACCGGCGAGTTCAAGCTTGGTTAAGACTGTGGGCCGGGCCCCGAGTCTCCCTTCGCAGGTCGCCCGCCTGATATCCGACGAAATTCTGGCCGGTCGGTTCAAACCAGGCGATCGTCTACCGACGGAACGCGAACTCGCGGAGACGTTCGGCGTCAGCCGCAATGTGGTTCGCGAGGCAATCGCCAAATTGCGATTCGAAGGGGCGGTGGAGCCCCGCCAAGGGTCCGGCGTCTTTGTGCTGGGCAACAAGGCGCACTTGGCGCTGCGCATCGACACCGAGATTTGGCGTGACACGAGACTGTTCTCGAATCTCCTCGAATTGCGGTCCATCCTGGAGGTCGAGGCTGCGGGGCTGGCCGCGGCCCGCCGCACTCGGAGCCAGCTTGCCGAAATAAAAAAGGCGCTGCAGGAGCTGCGTCCCCAGGCTCTAGGGTACTCAGTCGACGCAGATCTTGAGTTCCACAGGGCGATCGCTCGCGCGAGTGACAATGCGTATGTCGCTACTTTCGTCAATTTCATTTCCGAGCACGTCCGCACAAGCATCGCCAAGGCCAATGAACGCATCGACGGCCCTACGCGCGCCCGCACCAACGAGCAGGAGCATGCCGCCATCTACGAAGCAATAAAGGACAAGGACGTCGTACGCGCGCGAAAGTGCATGAGGCAGCACATCGCGAACGCCATGGAGCGCTTGGGCCTGGTTGAAGGTCGCCGTTAAGGAGGTCGGGTTCTCGGCAGCCGCGATGGCCCTGATTCGTGCCGGCATAGCTCAGATGCGTTATCCGGTGGAGCGACCGTTAATGCGAGTCATAAACCCAACTGCGACGGAGAAGCTTCATGGTGGGTCAGCAGATCAGTAGTTTCGGATCCTGGACCTCCCCCATCACAGCCGGCGTGGCTGTGGCCGAAACCGGATCACTCTCGGAGCCGCGGATTGACGGCGACAATATCTACTGGATCGAGGGGAGACCCCTCGAGAAGGGCCGCAACGCCGTGGTGGCCAGAGCCGCCGACGGCACGATCAGAGACATTACGCCGTCCACCTTCGACGCGAGATCGCAGGTCTATAGCTACGGTGGGGGCGCCTATGCCGTCAGCAACAACGTCGTGTATTTCGCCAATTTCGGCGACAATCAAATCTACCAGCAGGTTGCGGGCGGCGTTCCGACGAAAATCACGTCGAGTGCGAATTGCTTGTTTGCAGACATTTGCGTCGACGCCGCTCGAAATCGGCTAATCGCGATCAAAGAGGAACGCCCGAACGGTGACATCATCAAAGCGATCCATACGCTGGTCGCCATCGACATCGCGACGGGCCGTGAAGCAACGCTCGACAGCGGATGTGACTTCTACTCGTCGCCGACGCTCAACGTCGATGGGTCAAAACTTGCGTGGCTAAGCTGGCAACATCCAAACATGCCGTGGACTTCCACCTATCTGAATGTCGCAGGTCTCGATCAGGCAGGCACGCTGGCAGACAAACAAATAGTCCAGGGCGGTTCCGAATCGATATTTCAGCCACAATGGTCGCCGGACGGGAGGCTCTACTTCATTTCCGACCGCACAGATTTCTGGAACCTGTATCGTTGGAACACCTCTGGCGTGGAGCACATCTTGGCTCGAGACGTGGAATTCGGTGTCCCTCAGTGGCTGCTCGGCCTCTCGACCTACGCGTTTATGTCACCCAACATTCTGATCTACTCGTTTGTCCAAAACGGTAGATGGCGCCTGGGCCGACTAGAATTGCCGACATTGATCGCTCACGACTATCCGATGGAATTTTCTTCCTTGTCGGGTGTGCATGCGACGGCAACGACTATAGTGATCCGTTATGCCACCATGACATCGCCGCCGGCAATCGCGACCGTCGATGTGAACACGGGAGCGGTTTCGCCGATCAAGCTCCTGGTCTCATCAGCCAGCTTGCAAGAATTCCAGAACTACTTTTCGACGCCGCAATCGATCGAATTTCGAACAGGCGATGGCGAAATTGCCCATGCCTTCTATTATCCTCCCTACAATCCAGACTGGCGAGCGCCAGCCTCGGAAAAAAGCCTCCGTTACTCGTGAAAAGCCACGGCGGGCCAACCACCGCGACCGATTCGGCGCTCAATCTTTCGGCGCAATTCTGCACCAGTCGGGGATTCGGTGTTCTTGACGTGAATTATCGCGGAAGCACCGGGTATGGAAGGAAATACCGGGAGAGGCTTTACGGCCAGTGGGGTGTCATTGACGTCGTGGATTGCGTTTCGGGCGCGAAATTCCTTGCCGCTCGTGGCGATGTCGACGACGGAAAGCTAGCGGTCAGGGGCGGCAGCGCTGGCGGCTATACGACATTGTGCGGGCTCACCTTTCATACCGAGTTTGCCGCCGGTGCGAGCTACTACGGAATCAGTGATCTGGTTGCACTCGCCACCGAGACGCACAAGTTCGAGTTACACTACACCGACTGGCTCATTGAGCCATTTATGCCCGACAGCGCGCTTTACCACGACCGTTCGCCGATCAATTTCGCCGACAGGCTCTCCGCCCCAGTGATCTTTCTTCACGGTAAGGATGATCCTGTTGTGCCGATCAATCAGGCCCAAAGCATGTACTCTGCGCTTCAACGCCGAAACGTCCCGACTTGTCTGCTTATATTCCAGGACGAGAAGCACGGATTTCGTCAGTCCGCACATCTTCGCCAGGCGCTTGAAGCGGAGCTCCTGTTCTATTCCATGAACTTGACACGGGCCCCACTTACATCGTGATGTCGCACATTTGCGGCATCGGAGCCTACCCGCGACAGGTCGTGGCGAGAGTCGTGGAGACATGCGCAGTCCTGTAACTCGCTGGCCTTGCTGGTGCAGGAAGCCTTTAGGGCGCGACCCGCTCGGTGGCGACCTCTACGTGTTCCGCGGCTTCTTGATCACGACAGAACCTCGTCGCTGCAAAAGGGATTCGCGCGACTTATTGGCGCGACGTCCTGCTGTTCGTCGGCGGGATCAGCCGGTCGGAAAACGCTGTCGTATATCGCACGGGCTTCTCGAGTGAGGCGGAGTCGCTCGCGGTCAGATTTCGAGATGAACCGGACAACCTCGCCCATATTCGTCTCGAGATGCTGCTTTCCGCGATCAGATTTCGGGATGAACCGGACGACCTCGCCCATATCAGTCTCCAGATGCTGCCTTCTGATGAGGACCATTCCTCAGGCTATGCCTTTAAGGGTAGGCCGATCTGACTTAGCCAACTGTGCTGATTGTCACGTCAATTCGCGATTGAAGGTGTGCTTCATCGCCCAACAATAAGCCCGCTGCCAATTTGCAACGGGCTCTCGTCGCCTGTCGCGTTCTCGGCTCGCTCCCGCCCCTGAGGATGGCGCTGCGCTTGCCGCAAGCCTGGCACAAACGCGGCTTCAGCGAGCGCCTTTGCCTGTTCCAGACCCACCTGGCCCGTGACCCACCTGGCCCGTGACCTAGAGCGTGATGTTTTTATACGGAAACGTAGCCTGAGTTTTTGAGATAGTTGGCGCACTCTTCGGCAGAGAAGAGGTCGAGGAGTTCGCCGACTTTTCGCCAGGTTGCCTCGACGTCACGAGGCTCGGCAGTTCGGACCAGGTGTTTGAGTTTGGCAAAGACTTGCTCGATCGGATTAAGCTCTGGACTGTAGGGCGGCAGGAAGAGCAGATGCGCTCCCTTGGCGCGTATGGCGTCGCGGGCCGACTTGCCCTTGTGACTACCGAGATTGTCGAGGATGACGACTTCGCCCCTTGTCAGGGTGGGCGCCAGCACCTTTTCGACATAGAGCGTGAACAGCTCGCCATTGATGGGACAGTCAATGACCCAAGGCGCGCTGATGCGGTCGTGACGCAGCGCCGCGATGAAGGTCATGGTCTTCCAATGACCAAAAGGTGCATATGCTTGCAGGCGCTGCCCACAGGGTCCCCAGCCGCGCAGCGGCGCCATATTGGTCTTAATCCAGGTCTCGTCGATAAAGACCAGGCGCGAAGCATCGATCCTGCCTTGATGCGCCTTCCAGCGGGTCCGTTTACGGGCGACGTCGGGACGGTTTTGTTCGGTGGGATGAATTGTTTTTTTTGAAGCTTAACCCTTCGGTGTGAACAAAAGTCCACACCGCCCGCACGTCTGTCTTGATCCCGCGTGCGGCCAGTTCCTGCGTCAACTTGCGTAAGGTGAATGGCCCCGAGCGAATACGCTTGCGCAGCCAGTCGGCGTTGGCGTCCGACAGAACTCGCTTCTTGTGGCCGCCGATCTTGCCGGGGGCCAGGCTTCCGGTGTCCCGCCTCAGGTTCTTCCACTTCGTCACACAGGAGGGACTGATTTGGAGCGCCTCTGCGATCGAACGAACTGTCTCGCCCGCGTCAGCCCGTGCCAAGGCCCGTTCGCGAATGTCTTCCGAGTACGGTCGCGTCATCCATGCTGGCCTCCGTATCCCAGCACGGAGTTTTGAATCAGAAATCAACCCTTCTGGGAATCTTGAGGGTTCTGTGAGGTCGCGGGGCAAAGGCCAGCCGCGCGCCTGTCGTAGCGTGCGACCTCATAGAAGCCGGATTGAACGAAGCCGCGAAGTTGTGGGCGCTATGGGGATAGTGTCGCGGGTGCTGCTGCGGGGAATGCGCGGCTGTGGTCGCCGCGCGTCGGCGAGACATTCATTGGATGTGAGCGGCCCGATTGATCGGGCCAAGGGCGCGATCCAGCGAGCGATCTGCTGCGCTGGGATGCGTGGCCGAACGATTGGCGAGGTGTTCGGTGACGAGCGCGGCCACGGCGACTTCGGACGTTGCCACCGCGAAGGTGATCCCGAAAGGGGTGGACAGCGCAGGCGCTGGTCATGACGTATCACAACGAAACGGATGGTCGTGGCAGGCTCGCGGGACGACATCGACGCGCCGCATGGTGCCGCCACAATGCGGGCAGACGGGGATCTCACATTTGGTGAGGGGATCGTCGCCGGCTTCTCGATCCGTCGGAGCGTTGCGGACAGCAAGGAGTTGACGGCAGAGAGCGATTTTATCGTTGCGTCCGCCAGTCGCGGGGCAAAGGCCAGCCGCGCGCCTGTCGTAGCGTGCGACCTCATAGAAGCCGGATTGAACGAAGCCGCGAAGTTGTGGGCGCTATGGGGATAGTGCCGCGGGTGCTGCTGCGGGGAATGCGCGGCTGTGGTCGCCGCGCGTCGGCGAGACATTCATTGGATGTGAGCGGCCCGATTGATCGGGCCAAGGGCGCGATCCAGCGAGCGATCTGCTGCGCTGGGATGCGTGGCCGAACGATTGGCGAGGTGTTCGGTGACGAGCGCGGCCACGGCGACTTCGGACGTTGCCACCGCGAAGGTGATCCCGAAAGGGGTGGACAGCGCAGGCGCTGGTCATGACGTATCACAACGAAACGGATGGTCGTGGCAGGCTCGCGGGACGACATCGACGCGCCGCATGGTGCCGCCACAATGCGGGCAGACGGGGATCTCACATTTGGTGAGGGGATCGTCGCCGGCTTCTCGATCCGTCGGAGCGTTGCGGACAGCAAGGAGTTGACGGCAGAGAGCGATTTTATCGTTGCGTCCGCCATTGGCTAGGAAGCCGTAGTGGCGGATGCGGTGGAAGCTGTCCGGCAGGGTGTGCAGGAGAAAGCGACGAATGAACTCATCGGCCTTAAGCGTCATCACCTTGGCTTTACGATTCTGCCGATAGTCCTTCCAGGAAAAGCTCACCTTGCCGTCGGCAAGCGAGATCAGCCGACTGTTGGCGATGGCGACGCGATGCGTATAGCGGCCGAGATAAGCCAGCACCTGTTCGGGCCCGCCGAATGGCGGCTTGGCATAGACGACCCAGTCGATCCGTCGAAGTTGATTGAGGCGCGCGGCGAATGCAGCGGGATCGGCAAGATGGGCGAGAGCGCCAAAGAAGCCCAGCTCGCCAGCCGCGAAGGCAACTTGCAACTCTTGCAAAAATAGGCGGCGGAATAGCCGGGAGAGGACACGCACTGGCAGGAAGAAGCCGGGCCGGCAAGCGACCCAGCGCGTGCCGTCGAGCGAAGGTCCACCACCAGGCACGACGCAGTGGATATGCGGATGGTGTTGCAGGGTCTGGCCCCAAGTGTGGAGGACGGCGGTGACGCCGAGCTGAGCGCCGAAGATGCTTGGAGTCGGCCGCGATGGTGGCGAGCGTCTCGGCCGCGCAGCGGAACAGGATGGCATAGACGACAGCCTTGTTCTGGAAGGCGATCTCTCCAGCGGGGGCCGGCATGGTGAAGACGACGTGGAAATACGGTACGGGAAGGAGTTCGGCTTGTCGCTCGGCAAGCCATTGCGCGCGCGCCGAGCCCTGGCACTTCGGGCAATGCCGATTGCGACAGGAGTTGTAGGCGATGCGGGTGGCACCGCAGTCGTCGCATTGCTCGAGGTGGCCACCGAGCACAGCCGTCCGGCACGACGTGATCGCACCCATGATGCGCCGCTCGACGCGGCCCAGATGCCCGGCACGGGCTTGCCGAAACGCTTCGCCGTGGCGGCGGAAGATATCCGCCACTTCCAGAACCGGAGCCATCAGGTCCGCTCAGCCGGGCGGCACGACCTCCAGGCGGAGCCGGTCAAGTGGACTTGGCGTATTGCTGATGGTCTTTGTGGCGACTTGGGTATAGCGCGCCGTGCTGGCCAGACTGGCATGGCCGAGCAGCACCTGGATGATGCGCACGTCGGCCCCGTTCTCCAGGAGATGGGTCGCGAATGTGTGCCGCAGCGTATGCACTGTCACCGACTTGCTCAAGCCGGCCGCAGCACAGGCTGAACGGCAGGCGGCGTGCAGCACGTTGGGGACGAGCGGACGCTCGTCGTCGCGGCCGGGAAACAGCCATCGTTTTGGCCGAGTGAGCCGCCAATACGTCCGCAGAATCCTCAAAAGCTGCGGCGAGAGCATAACGTAACGGTCCTTGCCGCCCTTGCCGTGCTCGACCCGGATCAACATCCGTTGGCTATCAATGTCGACAACCTTCAAGAGGACCACTTCCGATACGCACAAGCCTGCGGCATAGACGGTGGTCAACGCGGTACGGCTCTTGAGGCTCGGGATTGCTTCCAGGAAGCGAACGACCTCGTCGGCGCTTAGCACGACCGGCAGTTTGCGTGGTTTACGCGCATAGGCGATGCGCTCCGGAACGGCGTCATGACCAAGCGTCACACCGTAGAAGAACCGCAGCGCGCAGACGATCTGGTTCAGCGCCGGCCAGGACATCCCTGTCGCAACCAGATGAATCTGGAAGGCACGGATATCCTCCAGGTCAAGGCGGTCCGGAGAACGACCGAAATATCGGCTCAACTTCGCTACGGCGTTGAGGTAGGATTGCTGCGTCGCCGGTGACAGATTGCGGACCGTCATGTCCTCGATCATGCGGCGGCGAAGTGGGCTGATCTCAGCCATCGGAAAACCTCCTGTCTAAAGGGTTGGGCTGCGAAAACCCGCAATCCTCTCAGACAGGAGGCAATCCTTGCTATGCCTCCCTACATGCCGCGCCAGCGGCTTCGTTCAATCCCGATTCCAGTCAAAAACAACATGCTCCTTAGAGCACCACAGTCTCGGACCAGCCGGACCAACGCTGGGCCATCTCAGCGAGTGTGGATATCGCAAATGAACTTCTCAGCTTCTTTGGTAGAACGCACGATTGTTGCGGTCGATTATTTCATCAACCGTGCGATTTCTGGCGCTTGGGAATCGGTTTGTCGTTCCGCGCTCGGGTATAAGCGGCAGCAACCACTGCCCGAGGAGGATTACGGCGGCGGTGACATTTGCTCGTTCACATTCCACGGAGGACGATCAACCGCTCGAATAGAGAGAGCCGGCGTCGCGCAGCGTCACCAGCTTGCGGCCGTCTACCTCAATCGGATAATCTCAGACGGCCCGTAGATGGCCCCTGAAGGGGTCTGCTTGCCGGCTGTCGCCAGGCAGAAGCAGTCACCGGCCACAAATGAAAGCGATTCCAACCACGGCAGCGGCGAAGGCCAATAGCATCCAGTTTTCGACGGGAAAATCGGTGAAAGAAGCCTGTCTAGCCAACCAATCGCCCATCGTGCTACGGCCGTTTTTCACGGATTAAGCGCTTCTTGCCTGCTCTCTTTTTCGATTTCAGAACGTCGGCTTGACTTTGGAAGGCGCGCGACAGGGCCTGCAGTTGCTCGGAAACTTCGGGATCTGCGACTGCCTTTGCGGCGCGCGCAGCTTTTTTAGCCTGCTTACGCAACCGTTTGATTTCCTTCGCCATGCGCGATCTCGACCATGGCGGGCATCACTGCTTGGGATCGGGCGGAATGGCTTCAGAAGCGCGCTCAGACAAAGACGACGTTTCCGCCGTCACGGCACCATGCAGTTCTGAGGCGGCAACGCAATCTCCGGCCCACAATTTGGTGCCGGTGAAGAGTTCGCATTTTTTGAGTTGCAGCGGGCTTGTGGCGCCGGCCATCTCTTCTATCGGCACCGATCCGACAATACCGCCCGGAAATCCGGCAACATTGCTGAATGGGTCGGGCGCTTCGGCGGTGCGTACGACCACATGATTATCCTCGATGCTGACAGTGTGATGAGCGAGGACAGCATCGTTCGGCTGGTGCATGCGATGGAAATTCATCCGCAGGCCGGGCTCATCCAGACGCTTCCCATGATAGTCAACGGACGCACCCTGTTCGCCCCCCTCCAGCAATTTGCAGGCCGGTTGTATGGTCCGCTGATTGCCGCTGGAAATGCCTGGTGGCACGGCTGCGAAAGCAACTATTGGGGGCACAACGCGATCATTCGCGTGCAGGCATTCGCGCAAGCTGCAGGACTTCCCGAATTGCACGGCCGCAAGCCGTTCGGCGGGCATATCCTGAGCCATGATTTTGTCGAGGCCGCACTGATGCGGCGTGCCGGCTGGGGGATCTTCATGGCAGCCGATCTCGGCGGCAGCTTTGAGGAGGTCCCACCGTCACTTCTGGACTTTGCCGCGCGTGATCGGCGCTGGTGTCAAGGCAATCTCCAGCACCTCACCGTCCTGCCAGCGCGCGGTCTGCACTGGGTGTCGCGGCTGCATTTATTAACCGGGATCGGCGCCTATCTGACGGCGCCGCTGTGGCTTATCTTTCTGCTGCTCGGAATCATGATCTCGTTGCAGGCCTATTTCGTGCGACCGGAATACTTCCCCAAGGGGTTTGCGCTGTTTCCCACCTGGCCGGCACAGGACCCCGTGCGTGCGACCTGGGTCTTTGCGGGAACTATGGGGCTCCTCATTCTCCCAAAGCTCTTGGCATATCTCGCTTTGCTCGTCCGGCGCGCGGAACGGCGTGCCTTCGGTGGCGGGCTTCGCGTCCTCCTGGCGGTAGTTGCAGAAACGTTGCTTGCCGCGCTGATCGCACCGTCAATGATGATCTTCCAGTCCGCGGCGGTGATGGAGATCCTGCTCGGCCACGATGCGGGCTGGCAGGTCCAGCGTCGCAGCGATCGCGGCGTCGCGCGGCAGGAAATCTATCGCAAATTGGCGGTGCCGACGTTGAGCGGGATCGCGATGGCGGCCAGTTCAGTTCCGTTGTTGCTCTGGATGTCGCCGATGATCCTGGGCCTCGTGCTCGCCATTCCGATCGGAATTGTCACGTCGGCATCGACGAGCATGGCACGGCTGTTTGCGACGCCGGAAGACAATATTCCGCCCACAGTCCTGGCCCGGGCGAGTGAGCTTGCCGCGTCCGCCCCGCTCAAGTCGGCTGGTGCGCTGGCCGACCTGCGAGAGAATCCTGAACTCCTGAGGCGCCATCTAGTCTAAAGGCGCTGGTGCCGCGGCCTCGCAAGTCCGGGACGGTCGATGTTGACCTCGCGGTTGCGCGCGCAAGGATTGAGGAAAGCGACACTTTTGAGGAGGCGGTCAGTGGCCTGTCTTCACGCGAGACGCTGGCGATTTTGAAGGACCTGGTACTGCTGGAATATGCGATGCGAATGCCGCTCGGTATGCCCATGGCGGAAGGGCGGATGTCCGAAAGGCAAAACACATCGAAATCCGTCAAGCCTTCGCGGCAGTCATAGTAGCCTCGGGCGCGGTCTGGCGGAGCGTCCTTTCACTATGTTCTGTAGAGTTCGGCATAGAGTCGTTGCAAAGGCGCTGACGACCTGCGAGTGGCGCCGATCGCAACGAGTTGGATGAGAGCGGCTGGCCTCGTGCCGGCGAGGCGCCGTTTGGCCAAAACGTTCCCGCGCGCCGAAGCGCCCCCTGGAATGAATTTCACTCTGCCCGATCGGAGCTGCTACTTGTTCCTGTCAGCTGCCCCTCCGCCGCGCCCTTTCTCAAGACGAAGCGGGAAACTGTGGGCTGGTCAGTCATTTGGCCTTCGCCTTCAGCCCGACCACGACCAGCTACTGTTTCTTGACGCACGCGTTGACCGCGTAGGCGCATTGCTCGCCAGCGGTGAGGAGACCGCCGGTTGGCCCTGTATAGTTCACAGCTGAGACTTGGCCGCCGACAAACACGACGTTGATGTTGCAAAATCGGCTCGTGCCGACCGTTGTGCCGCCGTAGCGGCCATAGCTCGCATCGACAACCGTCATCCCGTTTCCGGAGTTGTAGCCCCAAACCTCGGTGGCGCCCTCGGCGGCCTTGCTTGCTGGCGCGCCTATGCAGGTCAAAACCTGCTCTTTGCTCATTCCGACCATCTGCGATCGCGCGTCTTGAGCGATCTCCGCGCGCTGCAATGCGCATCCGGCCAGTGTCGCAGCCAGCGCAACAACTCCAAACTTGTACATATCCGGTTTCCCCCCAGCGGAGGCAGTTTTCCGCAACCTGCGGGCGTTTGTCATCGCGTCAGGTGCATCAGGAAAGCCTCGCACGCATTCTCGGCATCGGCGAAGGTGTTGAAGGGCGAACCGCCCACCTTGATCGCGCACTTGTTCTCGTAGAGGGGACGCCAGCTTGCGATGTAACCGGAGCTGCCGTGAAAGCCGGGGCCAGTGGGGGCCTCATGGCTGATCACGAACGAGAAGCCGCCGCTGCTCGCGCTCCACACTTCCAGATCCTTCAGGGGACTGATGATGCGGCTGAATTGCATGATGCCATCCCACGGAAGCCCAGCCCATTGGAATAGGACTGCTTTCGCTGATTCGGAAATGCAGCGCGGCTGTTTTCCCCGCGGGATAGACGCGCCGAAGCGCCCCGGAGGGGATGGATCTCATTCCGCCTGATCGGAGCTGTTACGGGGCCCTCTCAGCTGTCCCAGCAGCTGCCGAGCTTGCTCTTCTGACAATTCGCAAGCTAAGCCGCGTTCCAACCTGGCGGGCCCGCGAATCTGTCTGTCCCAGATCATCCACTTCCCCTTCACCGCGCCCTTTCTCAAGACGAAGCGGGATGCGATGGGTTGATGAGTCATTTGATCTTCGCCTACAGCCCGACATCGACCCGTCATCAGCCGATCTCATTCCCCATTCGCCTGCGTCGAAATGCTAGACCGATAAACCCGAAGAACCAGTAACTGTCCCGGCGACCATCAGCCAGTGCGGATATTGCATTTCGGAGAGGATGCTCAATTGGCACCTCCGTTGTTGAGCGCGCAAAGGGCGTTCAGTTGTTCGTCCTCGCTCTCCAGCCGTATTCCTGATGGGGGATCGTGCCGGTGATGTCGACGTTGCTCTCGATCGAAAGGCGCCAAGCTGCCACCCCGGCGCACAAGGTCAGAAACAGGGCAGTGGCAAGCAAAAGCATTGAGACAAACTGGCTCACGCGTACATGCCCAGAAATTCAAAGCCTTTACGTCAGAGCGAGCACGGATTGCCGATTCGAAAAATGCAGATGCGCTGACGCACCGGCAAGTTTTCCCCAGCTTGCGGTGGGCGAGCGCAAGAATAGCGGACGCGCACCAGTGATCGACCTCATCCAGAAAACAAAAAATCCGCTCAACGGCCAAGCCGGAGCGGACCCCGCCGGACGTGATCCGGCGGGCTTTTCTGTGGATGGTGATAAGGCTACGACCAGCTTCTACGCCAGCTCACGCTGGAGTCCTCTTTAGCATCACGACAACATCGGACTCGCTATAGAAGGTGCGGTGGTCGCAGGCGGTGCATTTTATGCTGAATTCGTGGTTCGGTTTGGAATGGCAATTTGCACCCCGCACTTTTTGCAACCAACGGAGCGCCACGAAGCTTCTTTGGGCTGCGCTTTTGCGCACAAATACCGCCGACAAGCTCATTTCGACCTCCGACCGAGCGGATCGCAGGTGATCCGCCGTGCTTTCGATCCGGTGTGCAGACCTCTGCGTATTCGTCGAAAATTGCTCGCGAAGACCGGCCGAACGCATAGACCGGCGGTAGGAATTTTACGAACCGTTCACATCGGAGATGGCCCGGCGGCACATGCCGCCGGCTAAGGCGGTAACAAAAGACAGGGCCGCTTCGATTCGTCGGGGCGGCCTTGCTCGGACGGCTTTCAACCGTAATTCAATGGGCCCCATGCAAACCGTTGCTCGTCATCCTCTTTTGGCGGCTGCCAGCTACTGTAGGATAGCCGGGCTGACCTCCATTCAGCGGTGCAGAGAATCCCCCGATCGCATTCGTCCGCGAGCTTAAGCAACAGATCGGTGTTAGCCTTGTCGCCAGAAGCGAGCGCTAATCTGCGATATCGGAGGGCACGGGTGCTGCTCATGAAAGACATAATTCGCGCCGCGCTGATCGGTGCCTGTGCAGCGTAAAGCACACGCCCTTGCGGCCTTGATCACGCGGATCAAAAATGAATACACGCCTTCGGTTTCAACTCCGAGATTAACGTAGGTTAGGCTGACCGGCGCTGCTGAGGCTCCTCTGCGGGATGGTCGCGGTGCTGCGAGTGTGAAGAGACTACCTTGCAGCGACCCTAAAGAGGTACCCCTCGTTCGTCGTGGCAACCAGGAACAGGTGGCAATGGGCGGTGTTCGTTCTCATGCTTCGGTCCTGCCTGACACCATGACCGAAGGCGGGTTGAACTCCTACGGCCCCAGTTTCCCCCTGGCTGGGGTCGTTTTGTTTCTGGGTCACATCAGTGCGAGCGACCTGTGTGTTTGGAATAGCCGAGGGGAAAGCTGAGAGAGCGGCGATTTGGTCTTAATCGTTCCAGATGCGTTCGCCACACTTGTCGCAGCGGTACAGATGAACGGTGACCCCCTTGCGAGTGTCCAAAATTGTATGGGTGAGTTTGGGGAAGGCCGCGCAGGTTGGGCAACGTGGGCCGTGGTCCTGCGTCTGTTGTTTTGGGAGGTCCGCTTCCTTCTCTTCGGCCACGGCCCGGCTCCTCCGGAGTCGAGTCACGTAAGTGCCAAGGTGGACATTGGTTCCAACGAAAAGGCCTCAGCTAGGGGCTGGCGCCAGCTGAGGCCTTTGTGTCGGAATCACCGCGGCGACGCGTGATCCGAATAGCTCAACTCAGATGGTGTTAAAGTCTAGCCGGCCGGCTGAAGCCGCGCCAGATCGTCGCTTCACCGACCTCACAGTCGGCCGCTAACTCAGCCATGGTCTCGCCAGCCGCATAGCGCTCGGCGATTTTACGGCGTTGGCCGGGGTCCGCGAGTGTCACAAAAGATTGGCATACTCTGTGCAGGCTGACCATCGTCCGGGATTTTGTTAGTTCCCTCCCGGGGCTGGACAACGCCGCCTGTAGCTATTTCGAACAGGCGGCGTTGTGTTGTCGCCAATTAAGCCAGCCGGCGTTGCGATTCGGCTGGGGCCCAGTGAGAGGGGATGCCCTCTGGCGAGGAGGGATACCCCGGCACACAACGCACAGACCCGATTTCCGGTTTCCCGGTTCAGGTGCGGACCGGCCCGGGTGAGACTCGACTAGTCTCCGGGCTGCTTGGCCGCGAGGAGATGGACTATTGGAAACTTACACGTTGGTTGTCGACAGCATCGGGACATCGCCTACGCGGCGTTGATCGTGGGACAGCGATCACGTCGGCGCGCCTGAAGAGGGCCGTCCGGCTAACGCAAAAACGGGCCGCCAAGGTTGCGGCCCGTCTGATTCCGACGGCATATTGCGGGCATGACCAGGAAGAAGCGCGGCACCGCATGGGACGGCATTCGAGACGCTTACAATCTGCATGAGGCGCAAGAGGCTGTAACGGCCATCGGCCGGATGAACAGCAATACCCTTTGGGAGGGGGCCGTGTTGACCGGCGCCGGGGTGGCACGAATCTTGATGCATCGGGGTGTTACAAAGGAACACCCGCGATCTATGCTGGGCCTTCGACCACGTTGAAAGGGCGATGAAGCCGCGCCGCGGCCAGCGCCGGGTCGACCCTTGCGGGAGCCTCCCTCGGTCTGCTACGTCCCTATGCCATTACCGGGCTGGACCACACACCGTGTTTTCGACCGACAAGTTACCCAAACCTTATGCGCCGAGGCGTCTGTCGCTGCGTGCGCCGCTCGACCTGCTCTTCCTGTTCTGCTGCTTCATCCTGACCGTCGACGTCCTCGGTCCGGAAATCTTCGGCCATGGCAAGACCAAGGACTATGCGCTGTGGTATTGGGCCGGGCAGCAGGTGCTGCACGGTGGACCGCTCTATCCCAGCGACATCCATCAGCAGTTTGACTTCATCTATCCGCCCCTGCCGGCGATCCTGCTGGCGCTCCCGAGTTGGTTCGGCAAGATCGCGCTCTACACCGTCCTGTCGATCCTGAATGTAGCGGCATGGTGGTACACGGGGATACTCTCCAATGCCATGACGGGATCGGGCCGCAAGCCCGGTCCCTGGCTCGAAGCGCTGCCGGCCTTCGTCACCGTGACTTTCGTGTTCGACATGTTCGACCTCGGCCAGCCGAACCTCGTCCTGCTGGCGATGATGCTGTGGGGCTTCTGGTGCTTGCAGCATCAGCGGTCCTGGCTCGGGGGCTTCATGTTCGCGCTCGCCACCGCTATCAAGGTGTTTCCAATTGCGGTGCTGCCCTATCTGATCTGGCGGCAGAAGTGGGCGGCCATCGTCAGCACGATCGCCTTCACCGGCATCCTTCTTTATGTCGCGCCGGCGCCGATCCGCGGCTTCGAGCGCAACGCGGCCGAACTTGCGATGTGGTATCAGGGCATGGTCGGGTCGAGCTCGGAAAAGGGCTTTGGCCAGCGCAACGAGCAGAACTGGTCGTGGGTCAATCAGTCTATCATCGCCATGACCCATCGTCTGGTGCGGCCGGTCAACTGGAATCAGGATGAGCCCAGCAAGCCGCCGCGCACGATGAATCTGATCAACGTCGACTACAAGACCGCGAACTGGATCGTGCTCGCGGTATCGGCGGCGCTCGGGCTTGGTTTCCTCGCGGTGATGCCGCCACAGCGGTTGAGCACGCCACGCTCGGATGCCGAGGAGCTCGGCATCCTGTTCTGCCTGATGACGGTGGCCTCACCCTTGGCGCGGCAATACTACTTCATGTGGCTGTTCTTCCCGATGACGGTACTCATGCATCGCGCCGCCTTCGACGAGCGCCCGCGCGCGCCCCTGGCCGTTGCGGGCCTTCTCATGTTGCTGTCGCTGCCGCTGTTTCCCCTGGTCTTGCAGGCCTGGGGCAACAATCTCGCGGCCACCATTGTTCTCGCCGCTGCGCTGGTCTGGCACATCAGGCATCCGCCAGAAGGGTTCGGCGCCGATGCATTGCAGCCCGCCGCTGCTTCGTTGGTGCGGTGAAAAGGGGGACGCGATCTGCGGATCGGAGCCAGTCTGGGCCGCGGCATGGGCGATGCGCGCCCGCAGCTCCCGCGGGATTACCTTGATTTGGATCAACCTTCTAGGGCGTTGGCCGCCCACCGTTTTCGCGCCTGGGCATCTTCTCTCACTGGCGAAGCCTGGCTGCGACTCCCGGCTTGGGCTCGCCGGGCCGTCCTTTCTCGGACGGGGACGACCCATGACGCGCGACTTTCCGTGGCTGCTGCACACACTTGACCTGGTCGCTGGCAGCGATCGGCTTGCTAATGATCGCGTCCATGATTTGGTGAGGCGACGGCGCGTTTCTTGAAATAGTCGAGGACGTACAGGCGTATCGCTGGCGATAGGTTGCCCTGCTGGCGATTGCCGTCGATCTCTCCAACTAGCTCCGACAGCGTCATATTGCGCGCCGGCGATCTCCTTCATGCCGTTCCAGAAGGCGTCTTCGATGCTGACGCTGGTCTTGTGGCCGGCGACGACGATCGATCGTTTGACGACGGGCGATTTCATAGATGGTCCTCGAACGCCTCTAGGGCCTCTTTCATTTGAGCCGAGGGCTTAGGCGGCCGCAAGCACGCGCTGGACAACAGATGTGCGACACGTTCAGATGTGCGACACGTTCACCACGCGCTGTTTCCCAGATCGCCTGAAAATCAGAAATGAAGGCTTCGGTCAAACGTCGCCGCCGCCCACAGGGATTGCCACTCTGGCGGGGCAAGAACTTTTGTCCCATGCTCATTGCAGGGGGTGTACTCCCTATATTCGACGTAGGCATGGTACCTAGGGGAGGTAGCGAGTACTATTTTGATTATTGTAGGCGTTCGAGCGCGCGCCTCACTTGCGTCGGCGACCAATCGCCTGGTCCACGCGCCGTGGGGATGCCGCGTGCGTTCAATCCATCGGCAATGGCTCGCAGTGTCGTTGCGCCAGCCTCCTGCAGGATCTTGATCGCCGGTGCGATATCGGCAGCCCGCATCGCTGCACGTTCCTGCAGCGCCCGTGTATCAGCGGCGCGAGCCTTGGCTGAGCCCTTAGCCAGCACGCGGCTGTAGATCGGCTTACCCTTACCGTCCTTGACGACCTCGCCCTTGGCATCACGTTCAAGCTTGTAGCGGCGGCCGCCAAGCTTCTTGACTTTGCGCCGCGCCGCAGCCAGCGCGTCCTTGGTGCGCGTCGAGATCAGTTCTCTCTCGTGCTGCGCCACGACGGCACGGATGCCGAGCGTTAGCGGTGTCATGTGCGGGTCGTCGCAGCAAATGAAGTCCACCTTGACCTTCTGCAGCCATAGCAGGAAATGGGCATCACGCGACAAGCGATCCAGCTTGGCAATGATGAGCGTTGCCCGATGAGACGGCAGGCCGTGAAGGCAGCTTCCAGACCCGGCCGGTTGTCGGAGTATTTGCCCGACTCGACGTCCTTGAATTCGCCGACGATCTGGGCCGCCGTTGAGGTAGTTCTCGACAGCCTTGCGCTGCGCTTCGAGGCCCAAGCCGCTCTTGCCTCGGCGATCGGTTGATACGCGGTAGTAGGCGACGAATTTACATTTGTTCGATGCCAGCGGGCAGAATGCCCCTTGCCGCCGAAAGGCGACACCAGTTTCCGTCGCTCCACGATTAACTTGACTGACGCTGGAGGCCGCCTCCTCGGCGCCCTGAGCAACGGTCTGAACACTACGCGCAATTTCCTGGGTCGCAGATCCCTGCTGCTCGACTGCGATCGCGATGGTCGAGGCGATGTTGGACATTCTGATGTATAATCCCGCCAATCTCCTGGCCTGCTCCCGATACCCCCTGTCCCGGCAGCCGCGTGCTGCGCCGGCGAAGCTTGGCTGCTCCGCCGCAGCAGATGGCGTGGCGCATTCGGTAAACTTAAATGATTTCGCCGATTGTGAGGTGGATGGTTTTGGCCATTCACGCCCTGCGGCCGATCAAGCCTTTTCTCGGGCCATTGGAGCAGAGCAAGGCTGCCTTTTTGGCCGTCTCCGGACCTGAAGCCAATGCTGGACTATGTCCGTTGGTTGGAGACCAGGCCGACATCGTGGCGGAAACTCAAATCCGGAAACTGAACGCCATCATCTTGGGTTGACGGAGCGCCTTAGGCCGACGCGGCCCGCAGTCGAGACATCTCGCACCCATAACGACCATGATGGCACCGATCGCCGGAAAAATGGATCCAAGGAAACTCATGACCATCGGTAGGGTGCCACCGGGACAGCACTTCTATTCGGTTTCAGCCTCGCTATGGACGCAAGCCCGACGTTCGCGACGGCGTCTTCTTCTCTTGAAACTGCCAGATTTCCGCCGGATACTCGGCCAAGGTCCTTGGTCATCCAGCAATGCGAGGGAGGGCAATCATGGCAATCCAGATCGTGATGGACCGCACCGGCGACAGCCGTCACCCTTTCAACCCGAAGGACGCACAGGAACTATCGAAGGCGGAGCAGCGGTTCGACGAGCTGACGAATATCGGCTTCGCCGCCGCGGTCAGGACCGGGCCGGGTCAGGTCTCGCAAATCCGATCGTTCGACCCGAATGCAGAAGAAACTCTGTTCTTTCCAAGGTTAGTCGGCGGGTAACCGGCCGCGCCATGTTGCGCTTTACGCCCTTTCGGGCGAGTGAACGCTCGCGTAGGAGAGCCATAGGGGCCCTCTTAATCAGACACGGCGCCGAATCGACGCCGGAAGGCCGGTCGCTGCGACTTCTGCGGCAGTGGCTGTCGCCGTCCCAACAAAAGCAATTCGCGGAGAATGGATATTTCGAGGTCATCGGGAGCGAGAGCGGAAAGCTCTACAGGATTTACCCGGGTTCGGCGACAAACGTGTGCGAGCTCGACGAGAGAAATCGCCTGAAGACTGGGTTGTGTTTCTTGCCGATTGGCGATCTGCCGATCGGAGACATCATGCTCGCCCAGAAGATCGCGCTGGAAAGCTGCGAGGGCCGCGTGCTCGCGGTGGCCCGAAGATTCGTTCCGAACGTATCGTTCCGGCGAAGTCGGGCCCCTTCCCTGACGGTGTCATAGTAAAGGGGCAGCGCTCTCCCCAGTCTCGAGGAGGACCAACGTCGTGAAGCGGGACTTCGACCTCATCGTCTATGGTGCGACGGGTTACACCGGCCGTCTCATCGCCGAGTATCTGGCGACGTCCTGTCGCGGCGACGATGCGCCGTCCTGGGCGATCGCGGGACGCTCGACCGACAAGCTCAAGAAGGTGCGTGCCGACATCGGTGCACCGGACGATTTGCCTTTGGTGAAGGCGGATGCCGGCGAGCCGGCCAGCCTACGTTCGATGTGCGAGCGTGCGGCCCTGATTATCACGACGGTCGGGCCTTATCAGCTCTACGGTCCCGAGCTAGTAGCGGCCTGCGCGGCCACGGGCACTGGCTATGTCGATCTGTGCGGCGAACCGGCTTGGATGCGGCGCATGATCGACGCCCATCACGAAGAGGCGAAACGGACCGGCGCGCGCATCGTCTTCTCCTGCGGCTTCGATTCCATTCCGTTCGATCTCGGCGTGCTCACGTTGCAGGAGAAGGCGCGCGAGAAATTCGGCCCCCGGCGCGGCGGGTCAAAGCCCGCCTGCGCAAGGTGAAAGGCGGCATGTCGGGCGGCACCGCGGCGAGCGCTCGGGCGACGCTGTCGGCCGCGGCGCGCGACCCGGCCCTAATCCGGCTGCTGGCCGATCCCTTCGCGTTGACGCCGGGGTTCACCGGGCCGTCCCAGCCGTCCGGCCTCATCCCCGAATACGACCCGAGCATGAACGCGTGGCTCGTGCCGTTCCCGATGGCGCCGATCAACACCAAGAACGTGCACCGCACGAATTTCCTGTTGGGTCATCTCTACGGCACGAACTTCGTTTACGACGAGATGATGGTCGCGCCGGGATTTGGGGAAATCGGTCGCGTGACGACCGAGACGTTTGCCACGGTGGTTTCCTTGTTCGGGACCGGCGGTCTCAAACCCGGCAGAGGGCCGACTCGGGAAGAACGCGAGCAGGGCTTCTACGACATCCTCTTCCTGGGCGAGCTGCCGGATGGCCGACGGGTCGAGGCGGTCGTCACGGGTGACCGCGATCCGGGCTACGGCTCGACCAGCAAGATGATCGCCGAGAGCGCTCTCTGCCTCGTGCGCGACGTGCAGGGCGAGGGCGGCATCTGGACGCCGGGGGCGCTGATGGGGCCGGCATTGCGCAAGCGTCTGGAGGAGCGCGCCGGGCTCACCTTCAGCGCGCGTTGAGGTAATGCTCAGAACTGCAGCGGCGTGTTTGAGACATCCCCTCTTGGCTGCGTTGAGAATGTCCGATTATCGGGATAGCGACCACTCGATCAGGGCGCGGAACTTCCCTACGGCTGGTCCAAGACGGATATCGACAGACAAAGCCACGTCTGCAACGGGTCAAACTGCGAGCCGGCGAGGAGGGCAGCTGCTAGCGTAAACCTGACCAACACCCCCGAAATTGTCGACAATAGCTGCACGCGTTCGACCTGAACCGCTCACGGACGCAACGATGTCGCGATGAGCTCCTAGCCAGTGTTTCTGACCTCCTCAGCTAGCATAGCGTAAAGCTGCCGTTTGCTTAATTCGTTAGTTAGGCTGCTGCGCCTCGTGCTTCGCAGCGTTTCTGGCGCCACTGCGCAAGGCGGAGTGGGGTGTCTACGCAAGCGGCCGTTCGGCCGGGCCCGAGGCCATGCTCGCCTATCTATCGCGCTACACCAACCGCGTTGCCATCGCCAACAGCCGCCTGATCGTCTTCGACCGGCAGGGTGTCACCAAGGGAAGCAAACCTGCCCACCAGAAATCCCGCAGAAACCTCGTGATGCTCGCGCCTTTTCGAACGTCCAAAGGACGGCCGACTGGGGACGAGTTGTCGAAACGAGCAATCTCGCCAGACTTGATAAGTTACTTATGATATCTCGAGGTAGCTTGTTCGCAGCAGTCCGCTTTTCTGGCAGAAGCGAAAAGGTGGATGCTGTAGCTCTGCTGGTTTACCGTGGATAAGCTTTATGCAATGAACGATGTCACCGCTCGAACGAACGCCGACGCCTTGACCGAGAGAAGCCTCGCTCAAACAAAGACTCGAGAAGGCCCGCCACGCACGGATGTCGGGACGATAACGCTCCATTGGGCGACCGCGCTCGCGTTCGTCGTGAGCCTCGTTACCGGCATACGCATCGCAGCGGACGCGCTGCACGCCCCCTTCTCGAAATGGCTCGCTCCGGTCCTGCCGCAGGGCGAGATCTTTTCCTGGCATTTCCTCGCGGGACTCGCCGTGTTCTTCTGCGGGGCGGCCTATGTTGCCTACCTCGCGCGCAGCGGCCTCGTCGAGCGCAACAGCCCCAAGAAGACGCGGATCCTCGCGATGCGCGCTCCGACTCGCCTCAAGTGGGGAGCTGTCAACATCATCCTGCACTGGTTCGTCTATGCGCTCGTGATCTTCCTCACGGGTACGGGCGTAATGATGTATCTCGGGTATGGCGGCTGGTGGGCTTATCTCCACTCGACCGCCGCCTTCGTCGCGCTCGTCTATATTTTCGCGCATGTCGCCGCGCATTATCTCTATGGCGGCTGGCTGCAAATTTTCCGCGTGTTTCGGCCGACGCGGCTCGCGATTACCAAGGCCGTGCGGCCGAGGCCTCTTCTCGTCGCCGCTGCAATCGGGTTGGCAGTCGCATGCGGCGTCGCCGGGCTCGACTGGGCGACGCGCGATACGCTCGTCGTCGCGAGGGTGAGCGACGCGCCCAAGCCGGACGGCGTCATGGGCGATCCCGCCTGGTCGCGCGCGCGCCCCGTCTTCATCCGCACGCAGCAGGGTGCCAATCTCGGCGGATCGGGCGAATCGCTCGTGGAGGTGCGCGCCTTGCACGACGGTCAAAAGATCTATTTCGCCTTCCGCTGGGAGGATCCTACGCGCTCCCTGCGCCGCATTCCGATCATCAAGAAAGAGGATGGCTGGCATGTCCTCGACGAGCGTGCGGGCCTGCAAGACGCCATAGACTTCTACGAGGATAAACTGGCGGTCATCTTCTCGGATAATCCATCGCTCGGCGGCGCAGGCGCGACGGATCTCGGCGCCAACCCGCTGCCCGGCAAACCGATGCCGATCAACGGCCGGGGCTTCCACTACACGACGGATGGCAGCTACATAGACATGTGGCAATGGAAGGCATCGCGGGGAGGCATGCTCGGGCGTGTCGACAGCCAATATATCGGCCCGCCCTACGCCCCGACCTTGGACGAGCAAAATTACGATGCCCGCTACCAGGGGGGATATTGGAACAAGCCTGGTCGCTCTCTTTATTCGTATAATTTCAAGTTCATCCATAAGAACGACAAAGGGCCCGTCACGGTTCTGCGGCTTCCCAAGGACTGGAAAGCGCAGGTCGCAGCTCTCGGCAAATTCGATCTTAATCCCAACAGCAGCGACGACGAGAACGGCCGCTGGTACATGTTCGACTGGGAGAGCGAACGCTACACTCCAGAGGCCGACGCGAGGATTCCCGTTGGCACGATCCTGCCCGGCGTGATTATTGCCGGCGACAACGACGGAGAGCGGGCCAATGTCACCGGGGTGTCAAGATGGAGCAACGGACATTGGACACTCGAGCTGACGCGCAACATGAAAAGCGATGGCAGATATGACGAAGCGTTCGTGCCAGGCCACGATCTCTACATGTGGGTCGCTGTCTTCGATCATACACAGACGCGGCATGCGAGCCATAACCGCCCGGTGCGTGTCGTCACGCAGAAATAGACGTCTCATGGGGGCGACGTGTTCGACCAGAGGCCACTAGGGCGCGGCCGCGCTGAAACATGGCTTCGCGCTCGTCCGCGGATCGCTTTTTGGCTCGGCCAGCAGCGGCCTGCTCGCAGAAATTCGCAGCGCCTAGAGGCCTCGCGATGAAGAGGCATTGTCGGCTTGTTATCAACGGCAAGCTCGTCGAAGCCCGCGCTGGCGAAAGCCTGATCGATGCGGCGCTCGGCTGCTCGATTCTCGTTCCACACGACTGCAGATCGGGACAATGTCAGAGCTGCCGGGTGACGGTCGTTTCGGGCTCGGTCGATGACGGCGGTTCGGGCCATGGCCGCACTGTGCTCGCCTGCCAGGCCGCAGTCGCGGGCGATGCTGAGATCGAATTCGAAGAATTGCCGCTACCGATGAAGCGAGCGGGCGCCGTCACCGAGATCAACGAGCTCTCGCCGGAGATCGCCGAAGTCGTGCTGACGATCTCAGCGCCGCTCGAGTTTCGGCCCGGCCAATATGTGCGCGTCAAGTTTTCCGGCTATCCTGCACGCGAGTTCAGTCCGACCTTCAGGCTCGATGGTTCCTTCAAGCAAGTCGAACTCGTCTTCCACATCCGGCGCCTGCCCGACGGCACGGTGTCGGGGCAGCTCGGCAAAGCCATCAGGCCCGGCCATGCGGCGCATGTGCAAGGCCCCTTCGGACAAGCCTATCTACGACAGGGCCAGGGACCGCTGGTGCTGGTCGCCGGCGGAGCAGGCTGGGCCCCGATTTGGGCGCTCGCCCGCTCGGCGCGCTCGACCCAGCGCAACCGCGAGATGGCGGTCGTCGCCGGCAGCCGGGATGCCGATAATCTCTATATGCTTCCCTCGTTGCAGTGGCTGATTGACGACGGTGTCCGCGACGTCATTGCGACGACGGAGGTCGGGTCTACCCTGCCGATCAGGCCTGGGCGCCCATCGCACTACCTGCCCCTGCTCGGGCTGGAGGATACGGTCTACGTCGCCGGTCCCGTTGGTCTCGTCGAGATCGTGAAGAACAAGGCGCGCTCGGCCAATGCGCAATGCTACGCCGATCCTTTCCTGCCGAGCTCTCAAACCCCATCGCTGATGGACAAGATCACCCGTCTATGGCGAAGCCGGGAGCAGCCTCATCGCCCCGGTCTGTGAGCCGATGCCGAGCTCGGCAGCGCCGGCGGCCGTCGAGCCCCGGCCGGCTCACGGCTTGACGGGCAGACTACCGAGGCTGGTGATGACGTCGGCCGCCTTCTGCGCATCGGCAAAGCGTAGAAAGGCCAAGGCGTCCGGATCCTGCAACGTGTTTAAATAGATCAGCGCCAGCACCACGCTCGAGGGATAATCCGCGTCGGTCGGGTAGTGGCCATCCACGCGAAGCACTGTGAGCCCCTGTTCCAACGGCCGCGAGAAGGGACCGAAGCCGATCGCGCCCTGAACATCGCGAACCGTCTCGATCGCTTCCTGTGTGGTTGTTGCCGTCTTCGATTTCTCGGTGATCTCGAGATCATGCCAGCCGGGCATGCTGGCCCGTAGCACGGTGAGAGTACTGTCCTGGTCCTCGCGCCGCACGACGCGGATGCGCATATCGGCTCCGCCCAGCTCCTTCCAATTCGTAAGGCGGCCCGAATAGATCGCAACGAGCTGATCGCTCGTAACGGCACTCACTCCACAGCCGGGATGGACGATGAAAGCCGAGGGCAGGCGGGCGATCGCCTTGTAGACGATGCCGGAAGCCGCTTCGGCGTCGGTCAGGCGGCGTGCGACGCGCCCTAAGATCGCCTTACCGGACCCCACGGCCGCGATGCCTCCGCCAGAACCGATGCTCGGCGGGACCTCGACCTGTGCCGATCCGTCCTGCTGCATGAAGCTCGCGGCGATGGCGCGCAGGACATCGATGCCGTCTCCGGTCCCGACGATGTCGAGCCTACGTGTTTCGGCGCTAGCGGCATTCACCCCCGCAAGGCAGAGGCCCAAAAATGCTGCCGTTATCCTCGAAAATGCCATGGCAAACCCCTTCGAACCAGGTGCGCAATCTGGCAAAGAAACCTAAACCATCTGTTGTCGCAACGCCGTGCCTTTTGGAATCATCAGTGTGGCGGACAGAATGTAAAAAGCACAAAATCTGAGGGTTTCGAAAAACCATTTGCTAATTAACCCGCCACAAATAGACGATAAATAGACGATTTAGGGTGCTTCACTCGCCTAAAATCGGCGCCTGGAAGACGCTCAGTTGGGGGCCTCAGTGAGCACATTGACCAGCCCCCGTAAGTTCAGGGTGCTGGTAGTGGTGGCGACTGACACGGATATGGCAAAGGCATCGAGGGCGCCACCCCGCTGGCGTCGTTGGACCGTTCCGTCCGGGGTTCCGAGTTTCCCCTCGTCTATCGCCATGCGCCTTGTTGCCGTCGTGCTCGCGACCGGCGTCCTTGGGCTCGGCCTCATCGGCGGCTTGACGGCCCTACGCCTGCAGCAGCAACTGAGGCATCAGGCTGCGGCACTGGGTGAACTCTCAGAAGACCAGCTCGCTCATCGCCTCGACGGCGAGGCGCAGTTGGCGCGAGCGCGACTCGAGGTCCTGGGCGCGGAAACCGCATCTCGCCTGCGTCAGATCGCTCAGCGCGCCGATATCGCCAAGGCGGTCGCCTCGAACAACGATGTGACTATCCGCGAGCTGCTCAGCATCGTTGCTTCGACCTCCGGCTTCGAAAGGCTGATCGCCTTCGACGAAACCGGTCGCGTGATCGGTGCCAATACGCCCCTCGACCTCCTCGCTCTGAACGGGGCGCTCGAGGGAACCGCCCTCTCCGTCAATCTTGGGGCGATCATCAAGGACAATAGCCGCTCGCACCCGCAGGGTGAGGAAGGCACCTATGAGCTCAAATTGCGTGAATTGTCAGCGCTCGGGCTGCCGCAGCGCCACACTATCGCGCACACCGCGATCGAGCCCGTGTTCGATGACTTCGGCGACCTTATCGGTGCGCTTGTCGCCATCCGACCGCTCGGGCGCACGGAGCGGACTCTCGAGAACTTCACTTCGTTAGCTAACGCCGGCGTGGTCATCATCACGGGTGACAACGAGATCGTGTCTTCCGCGGGGCCTGAAGGGGTGAGGTTCAGCGGCGCCAAGACGCGTTTGGCCGGACTGCAGCGGTCGGATGACGGCAACTACGTCGCGCGCTGTGTCGAATACGAGGCGACGCTCAAGGTGTGTACGTTTGCGAGCGCATCGCTCGTGACGACGACACGCGACCAGATGTTCCAGATCGGCGCATCCCATACGCGTTCGCTGATGTGGCAGTTCCTGGCATCCGCGGCGCTGGCGCTCGGTGCCTTGGTCGTCGCGCTATTGGCCGCCGTTAGGCACCTCACGAAAGGACTTTCAGCGCTCGCCAAGACCGCACAGGAAATCGCGGGTGGCAATCTCGACGTGCCGTTCCGCGCAACGGGCATCGGCGAGGTCCGCGGCCTCGGCCTCGCATTCGAGCGAATGCTGACGCATTTGCAGGCTAGTACTCGACGAATTCGTCAGCTCGCTTTCTACGATACGGTGAGCCGCCTTCCCAATCGGGAGAAGATGCGCGTCGATGCGCCTGCGCTCATCGGCGCGGAAGAGGGCGGAGCGCTGTTCTTCCTCGACCTCGATGGCTTCAAGTCAATCAATGACACTTTCGGGCACAAGGCTGGCGACGAGCTGCTCAGGATGGTGGCCGAGCGCTTGAGCAATTTGCTGACGTCCAAGGGCCCTGCCGGCAAATGTCTGCTCGCCCGGGTCGGGGGCGACGAGTTCGTCGCCATCATCGCTGGGGTGAAGACGGTCGAGGCCGCGAGCCTCTGGGCCCGCGAGATGATCGAGACGCTGCAAGTTTCCTTCAAGCTCCAGAGCAACCATGCGACCATCGGCGTCAGCATCGGCATTGCGATCTGTCCCACCCACGGCACAAGTTATGACGATCTGCTGATCCGCGCCGACCTTGCGATGTACGTCGCGAAGAACTCGGGACGCAATACCTACGCGTTCTTCACTCCGGATCTCGCAGAGGTCGCGCGTGCCCGCCATGCGCTCGAAACCGATCTCGCCTTGGCGATCCGCAATGAAGAGCTCGTCGTCCATTACCAGCCCAAGGTGTCCTGCGTGGATGGTCGCATCCTAGGGGTGGAGGCGCTGGCACGCTGGCACCACCCGAAGGAGGGCGACATTCCTCCTCAGCGCTTCATCAAGATCGCGGAGGAGATCGGCCTCATCATGGAGATCGATCGCTTCGTGCTCAGGCGCGCGCTCGCCGAAATCGGGGGCTTGATCCGGGCCGGCTCGAACCTCGTGCTCGCCGTCAATGTCGCGGCGACGGAAATCGAGGACCCGCTGTTCATCAAGGATATCGTCACGACCGTTCGCGAGGCCGACTTCCCGCCGCCACACCTCGAGATCGAGGTCACCGAGTCGGTCGCAATGCGCAATCCTGATGTCGTGCGCGAGAGAATAAGCCTGCTCAGGCAATTGGGCATACGCTTCGCGATGGACGATTTCGGAGCCGGCTATTCGAATCTGTCGACGATGGCAAGGCTCCCCTTCGACGCCGTGAAGCTCGATCGCACGCTTGTGGCGGGTGTCGCGGAAGATCGCGAAAAGCAGATGATCCTTCGCTTGGCGCTCGGACTTGCAGACGAATTGGGGTTCGAAACGGTCGTAGAAGGCGTTGAAACGTCCGAAGATCTTCGGTTCGCGGCCGAAAACGGCGCGACCATGGCGCAAGGTTACATTTTTTCTCCGCCGCTGTCGCTCGAAGAGTTCGCCGTTCTGCTCCAGCCGAGCCTTATGGCTTCGGCGGGCGAAGTGGTGCCCAGGCGAGACGGAGCGGAGCGGCGAACTGTGATCCACAGAGGCGTCGGCGACGGCACAGGCCGAGTCCTAGCGGGGCCCGGCTGCGATCAACAGCTTGCGTGTCCGGACGTTGGCTCATTGTCCAGATGGTAGGCCGTGGCAAGACGATGTCCACCTCCGCCGACGATCACCACGTCGTAGAGCTGGGGTTCGCGCCACGTGCGAGCCCAGTGTCGGTTGCCCGTCAGGCCGCGCCGCAGGATAGAGAGGGCCGAGTAGTGGCTCATGCGGCCTCCTCGTGGTACTCTGTGCTTTCGCGCAGCACGTCGAGCACCTCGTCGTGCGTCAGCAATCCCCGCTCAAAGCTAGATCGATGAACGGCCGCCGTTCCGCCACCAAGACATGCACGAGCTTGGCGACGCTGGCGTACCCCAGTTTCGGAACGAAAACTGTCGCCATGCCGGATGACCGGATGAGGTTCTGAAGCGAATGGTCGCGGTCGGCTGCCGGCGATGCACTTATCGGCAACAATCCTGGTCGACTTCGAAAGAAGCTCGATGGAATCGAAAAGGCGGGACGCAATCACTGGCTCAAAATGGTTGATTTCGAGCTGGCCCGGGGGCGACGCCAGCGACACTGCCAACGACCGCGAACGCCACCCTGCTGCATCATCATGTCAGCCACACGTCTATACGAGAAGTGGTTTCGAGCTGACGCAGTTTGCGTCTAGAAGATCACGCTGCGGTCCTGGCTGCGCATTTTCCAGTTCCGCTATGATGCGGGCTCTTTCCGCGTTCAGATCGTCGTCAATGCGGGATTGTGAGCGTCGTCCCATGGCACTCTCCTTTCCCTGTTGAATTGGGCGGGAGCGCAACCGGCGTTCTTCCCACCGATCAAAGCACGGTGCTGGGCGGTGATAGAACAAATGTGCACCCCGAACCGGAGCGACGCCAGACCAAAAGTTAACCCGGCAAACCGTCTGTTGGGGGTCAATTGCGCTCGTGGCAGATGGGTCCGCTTCGCCAACGACAGCCGACCCAAGCGTAGGAGCGTGCAACTTCGCCCTCGGGGCCATGTGTGGACATCAGGGAACTTCCCGGGGAAGCGGACGTGAATCTGGCTTTGCCAAAGGGACATAGCGCCCCGACATTTGGTGTCACGGTTGCGCGCAGACGCATTCAATCTTAGCCGGAAAAGGATAGCGAGATGACGGAACGAATTTCGTTGGAGGGGAAGGTCGCGGTCGTGACCGGGGCAGGCCGCGGGCTGGGGCGGGCATACGTCGAACTCCTCGCCGAACGCGGGGCCCGGGTCGTGGTGAACGACCTGGGGACCGACGTATCGGGGTTCGGGAAGGACTCCACGATAGCGGAACAGGTCGCCGACCTCATTCGGTCGCGTGGAGGCGAGGCCATCGCGAATGACAGCGATGTCTCCAGTCCTGAAGGTGGCAGCGACTTGATCGCGACGACCATCAAGCATTTCGGGAGAGTAGACCTTCTCGTGAACAACGCTGGTATCTGCGGAAGCCAGCTATTCGAGGACGCCACCCTTGATGATTTCGATCACTATTGGCGCGTGCACCTCGGCGGGCCGGTCAACACGGTGAAGGCTGCCTGGCCGTACATGGTCGCACAGCACTATGGGAAGATCATCCTCACGACTTCGGTCGCCGGGCTGCTCGGAATACGGGGCCAAGCCACCTATGCGGCGGCGAAGTGCGCAGTCGTCGGATTGATGCGCATTCTTGCAATTGAAGGTGCCGAGCATGGGATTCTCGTGAACACCATTTCGCCAGCCGGGTATACGAGGATGCACCCGGCGGCGGTTGCGGATCCCGCCTGGCTGAAGCAGAGCGAAGCCACCATGCCGGTTGAGGCTGTTGCGCCAGCGATCGTCTTGCTGGCAAGCGATGGTTGTTCAGAGACGAACCGCATCTACAACGTGGAAGCTGGAGCAATCCAACGTATCGCTATCGTCATGGGACCCGGCTTCAATGATCCACATCTGACACCCGAGAACATCGCCGAGAACTACGCAAAGGTCGAATCGATCGAGGGCTTCTTCGAGCCGGGTCCGTTCGAGCCCGGTCAGATACCCGCAACGGCGAAGTCTTGAGGAACGAGGTTAGGTCATGGCAACGTTCGACTCTGGCAGACAGCGTTAATCTATGAACTTCTACGCAAGTCATCAGCGGGCCGCTCCAGCGGCGGAGCTACACTGGCCGCCCAAGCAGACCTGCTGAGGATCAGTTGAGGGTCAAGAAGAACTCAACGCGAGCAATCCGGTCAGCTATGCTCCGTTGAACGGACCTCAATGAGGCGTGTCGCCACTTCGGTGATGGGCACAGCAACGGACTCATGCAGTGCAAAATGGCGACGCGTCGGTCGCGCGCTCTGCGAGCCGCTTCCGGTGTGCCCCTACGACTGGAGCACCCGCGGGGCGGTCTAGCCCGCATTTTTCACAGCGTTGAGGCGCATCGGGGCGCGAATCAGCGAAAGTTCTTTTGCGAGAAGGACTTTGCGATGATTCAAGGAATGCCCCGATGCCAACAGAGTGTAGCGCAGAGCAGTTTGATTTTGGAAGGGTTGAAGGTCGGGCTGTGGAAGCGGCCTTTGATGCTGGCCTGGTGACGTCGGATGCCGGAGCGCTGCTGCTGGGCGCGACGGATCGGGCGATCGATCTGGTGGGTCGCTTTGCGGATTGCTTTCGCGATCATCGTCGTCAGCACCTGATCGAGCATGCGGTCGGCACGTTGATCGGGCAGCGGGTCTTCGGCATCGCGCTCGGCTATGAAGATCTCAACGACCATGACGAATTGCGGCACGATCCGCTGATGGCGGTGCTTTCGGGCAAGCTTGCGGCCCGGCGCGGGGACTGCGCACCGGTGGCCGGCAAGTCGACGCTGAACCGGCTGGAGCTGAGCCAAAGCGAACCTTCACGCTATCACAAGATCGCCCATGACACGGCGGCGATCGAGGCACTGCCGGTGACGCTGTTCCTGGAGGCGCACACGCGACCGCCGGCGCAGATCATCCTCGATCTCGATGCCACCGACGACCCGCTGCACGGGCATCAGGAGGGGCGCTTCTTCCACGGCTATTACGACTGCTACTGCTATCTGCCGCTGTACGTGTTCTGCGGCCGGCATCTGTTGGCGGCCAAGCTGCGCCCCTCCGACATCGACGCGAGCGCGGGCAGCATCGCGGAGGTCGAGCGGCTTGTCCGGCAGATCCGCGCCCGCTGGCCGTTCGTGCGCATCGTGCTGCGGGCGGACTCGGGCTTTGCGCGCGAGGCGCTGATGGCGTGGTGCGAGCACAACCGCGTGGACTATCTGTTCGGGCTCGCCCGCAACACGCGCCTGGTCGCCACGATCGCAGACGAACTGGCAACGGCTCAAGCTGCGGCCGAGAAGACCGGCCGCCCGGCGCGCCGCTTCAAGGACTTCCAGTGGAGCACGCTCGACACCTGGAGCCGAAGGCGCCGCGTCGTCGCCAAGGCGGAGTGGACGCAGGGCGAGGCCAATCCGCGCTTCGTCGTCACCTCGCTCAAGCGCAGCGAGGCGGGCGCGCGACAGCTCTATGAGGACATCTACTGCGCCCGCGGCGAGATGGAGAACCGCATCAAGGAGTGCCAGCTCGACCTTTACGCCGACCGCACTTCCGCAGCGACCATGCGCGCCAATCAGCTCAGGCTGTGGTTCGCCTCGATGGCCTATGTGCTGATCTGTGCCCTGCGGCGCATCGGCCTGGCTGAAACCACCTTTGCGGATGCCACCTGCGGCACCATCCGCCTCAAGCTCCTCAAGATCGGGGCCCTGGTGCGCATCAGCGTCCGCCGCATCAAGATTGCCATGGCCTCGGCCTGCCCAGCCGCCCAACAGTGGAGCATCGCCGCGCGCCGCCTGGCCGAAGCCGCCCGAGCCCGCGCCTCGCCGGCCTGACACGCGAAGCTGCGACGCGCTCAATCGGCGGCATCGTCACCAAGGCCCAACGGAGACACTCAAAACCAAATCGCTATCAGCGCCTTCGGCGCCACGGTCCTTATCGTCTTCCGCCGATCCACCTCTCCTTCGTCAAAGAGCAATTGGCCATGTGAGAAATGCGGGCTAGATGTCGCATTCGGGGCCAACGCACAAAGTCGCTGCGCTCCAGCCCGCTGCGCGGGGGCAAGAGCCGATAAGGCGGTAGTCAGTCGAGGGGATCCCAATAGCCGTTGGAGAGCTCCGTCCTGAGAATCGAGGTGCCGTCAACCTCACCCAGGATGGAGCTCCCCATGAGCGACACCAACACCGTCAAATGACCAGCGTCAACCCGACCTTCATCATGCCTCACGCTTTGGGTTTCCGGGTGTCAGCGACTGCTCTGCGCGAGAAACGTGCTACGTGTGTGCGAGCGAATTGTCCACTCACGCTGATCTTGTTTCACCGAGCGAGCGTGCCGCCGACGCGTGAGGCACTAGGAATGCGGATAAGTCTTTGACTACGTCAGCGAGCGTGCCGGGCCGAAACGCGACGTCGACACTGAATGAATTCCACTGCTGAACTTTCGTTGGGTCTTCCGCAAAGGCAGTTGTCAGCGCATCCGGTATCTCTGAGGGAATTTCGGTCTTGCGTCGAGCGAATGTCGCGGCAATAGCTCGTGGGAGTTTACCGTCTTTGAATTCGAAGTTGCGCGATAAGACCCAGACATCGTACAGGTCTTTCATGCGGCTATTGGCGCGGCCCAACATGACCATCGCCTGAAATTTCTCGGCGATAACTGTCTCGCGGGCGTAGGCCCGAAGATGTGGTGCCGGAAAATCCAAAAGAACCGGCAGGTCCATTTCCTGAAGACCCGGTTCAACGGAATCGCCAAAGGCGATGTCAATCACGACCCGAATTTTGGCGTTGTCGATCATCGCGTTGGCTGTAATGCGCAGGCCGCCGTATTCGGTTTCTTCACGGATACGGTCGACCTTTACGCTGTCGGGATCAATAACGACGCCATCGTTAAAGTGGACGGCGGAGACCTCCTGGAAGATGCGCACCATTTCCTCTTGATCGTCATTGCCGATGGCCAGAAAGTCCAAATCTCTTGTCGGGCGTAGCGGATCTTCGAACCACTTCGTAAGCAGTATCGCTCCTTTCAGAATGAAACGGTCGTGATGCTTTGTTTGACTCAGGCGATAAAGGAGTCGCTCGAGAACGTAGTTGTTGAGCAGCAAATCGAACGGCTGACGGCGCTGTTTCGAGAGGTTGAGCAACCGCGCCCGAACCGACGCGCCCATGTTCTTGATCGGAGGTTTCGGCTTCTTAGGCATTGGTGGTCATAGCCTCAAGATACGGCTGAACGACCTTCCAGATACCTGCTTCATTTGCGTACCGGGCGATCTCGGCAGGGGTTGCCTTGCGCTGCCGCAGTGCTTCTCTGAGACCCTCGAGCGCGAGATTGAGGCCGGGACTCTTTTGATAGCGCTTTCCAGCGCTCCGCCGATAGCGAAACAGATCAACTACTGTTTTGGCGGGATTGTAGATGCGTACCTGCACACCTTCGATCTTTTGCTGTGTAATGCCAGAGGTTAGAACCTTCTCCCCGAAACGCACAAATTGGAGGGGAGGGGCTTCGATTCGAGGCCGCCGATCCTTTGCTCCTATGGCCATCCAAACGCGCGATGGAATCGTATCGGTTAGTCCGTGAAACGCCAGCGCAGAGGTGAGGCAGATAACACCTCTCGGGACGAGCTTGGCGGCTTCAGCCAGCGCATGATGGGTATCGAACGAGGCATCTGGAAGCTGGTACAGTCCCCTGCTGAGTTGAAGGATAAGCCCCTTCTCTTTCATTCGCGACACGGTTGCTGCCGTAATGCCCGCCTCCCTAAATTCAGAAAGGCGAAGCATGCCCCGCTTCTTCAGTAGGGTTATGGCGCGATCTTGCTGGGTCTCAGAGGCTGACAGCATGGTAGCAATATGATACAAAATGTCGGATTTGTCCACATTTTGCCCGACAATTGGTATCATGGCAGGGTAATACCGCTCCTCCACCGCCACCATACAAGGACAAACAGCGGTTCGTCGTGTCGGTGGTTGCTGGGCACCAAAACTACGCTTTTCCACGCTGGGGGGTGGATAGACGAGCAGCGGACCGTGAAGAAACCAGTGTCGTCGGGGGTCGAGATGCTCCCCCCGCTACCAACGATCCCCCCGACATAGCCATGTTCGGAAACAGGGCCGGATTGTCGCAGAGCGCAGCGAGTCGGCCCCGGATGTCAATCCGGACGCTCCGATCATCCTCGGCATTGGCTTTGGTTCCGGCACCGCCCGGGCGGCTTGGGCTGGCATGCACGATGATCGCCGTCACTAATTCGCGAATTGTCGCAAACTCGGTGGGGGTGCCGCGCTTCAACTCGTCGGCCAGTTCCCCAACGGCGCGCTTGTAGCGGTCGATCGCCTTGGGGTGCAGGGCGATGATATTGTCGCTTTCTTTGGCGCTTTCGAGCCCAGCCATGATCTTGGCCTTTTCGGTCTCAAGCTCCTGCATCCGGGCGACGAACTGTTGCGGCGGCATGCCCGCGATTACGATGGAGTCAACGATCCGTTTCATCTCGCGCCCGATCTCACCGAACCGCCGCTCCAGCCGGGTGCGCTCGCTGCTCGCTTCTTTCTTGAGCCGCTTGCGCTCGGAATTGTAGCTATCAACAAATGAGGCGATTACGTCAGGATGCGCGAGGTGCTGGCGCAAGCCCTTGATCGCAAGCGCCTCGATGCTGTCGAGATAGACGCGGCGACCATTGCTGCATGATCCGCTTTCGCGATACGTCGAGCACTGCAACCGAAGTCCTTTGGCATCGCTGCCGACCGAACACATGCCGCCGCCGCACGAGCCGCATTTGATCAATCCGGAAAACACTCGCTTCGGCGCGCGCCCCTGTTGTGCCGTTGCCGGAGTCGCGTCGCGGCGGCGCTCGCCCTTGATGACTTGCGCTGCATTGAACGTGGTGTCGTCGATGATGCGCAAGTGCGGCACCTCAACGGTCTTGTATTGCTCTTTCGCATTAGGACGCGACAGGCGCTTGCCGGTCGTTGGGTCTTTCAGCATCCGGACCTTGTTCCAGACGATGCGACCAGCATAGAGATCGTTCAAGATCATGCCGCCGCCGCGCGCGACGTGGCCATTGATCGTCGAGCCGTTCCAAAGCCTGCCACGAGGTGGACGCACGCTGCGCTCGTTGAGATCATGCGCGATCTGCCGCGGGGTCTTCCCGGAGATGTAGTCGGCAAAAATCTGGCGAACGATCTCGGCCTCTTCTTCGATGATCTCCAATACGCCGGGCTTATCTTTGACGGCGCGATACCCATACGCGCGTCCGCCAGCGTGCCGGCCGTCGCGCAAGACACCTTCAAGACCGCGCCGGGTATGCACTCGCAGGTTCTCGATGAACTGCTCGCTCATGAGCGCGCGCAAGGCGCCGTCGATCGTGCCAACCTTGCCAGTGACGGTGTGCAGAGTGATCCCGAGATAGTCGAGACGCTTGCGAGCGTTATGATAGTCGGCCTGATCGCGGAAGATGCGATCCATGTCCTCGGCGACGATAACGTCAAACGATCTCGATTCAGCCGCCTCCATCAAACCTCGAAGGCCGGCGCGGTTGACCACTGCTGAGCCGGAAATCGCGCGGTCCTCGAACGTCGAGATCACGGCCATGCCCTCGCGCGCACAAAGCTCGCGGCAGATGGCAATCTGATCGTCGATAGAACGATCCTTCTGACGGTCGGATGAAAATCGGGCGTAGATGACAGCGCGGATCATGTGTCTTCGCTCATCGCAGGTTGGGATGCTTGGCGGGCCGTGATCTCGGCCTCATGATCCTCGCGCGCGAGCCTTTTTGCAAGCTCGCGCACGTACCGAAGGAGGGCCGGTTCGGGCTGATCCGGAGGTATTATAGGAGTCGTGCGCGACATTTGCGGGTTTTCGGTGGAATGGGCGCTGGTCAGAACGTAAGCGACCGCGCTGCTTGAAACTGGCGCACGACTGAGATGGAGTACACGTTAACTTGCGGACGATCTCACGCCGCAGCATAACGTATAGTCGACGGCGTGAAGCTCCGGCCGAAATCAGCCGCGGCTTGACGCCGAGGTGTTCCACCGTGGGGCTAGTCGAGACAATGGCCCGAAGAAAATCACCGCCGCCGATATCGGCGCCACGAGACCAGCCGCCAGCGCCGCTACCGGCGCCACCGGCCCCTCCGGCGTGGTTCACGGCGGCTACGCCGCACGCACGATCGATTGCGCCCAGGCACCTGCCAGCGATCTTACGGCACTTCGGCGAGCGTGAGCCTGAAGAGCTGCGCGAACTTTCCGACAAAATTTATAAGATAGTGATCTTGCACTGGATCACTCGCGACACGCCGCCGCCACCGCCTGCCAGCCGCAAGGAGCTTAGGGCACTTGAGCCTGTCGCGAAGAACTTCGATGCAAAATGGCGGAGGGCCGGACGGTTACACGACTTGATCCGCGCGGCGCAGACTTATGTTCAGGTAGAGGCGGGGACGTTTCCAGAAGAATTGCAAGAGTTGCCCGATTTCAACGCCCTGTCATCGTGGATCATTCCAAGCATATCAGCATTGGTGAGCCACCCGGAATTGACGCACCCGAACAAGAAGAGCATCGAACGGTCAGAGCTGTGGGACCCCCTGATGCGTTTGATGATGGAATATGGTGTCGGCTTTCATCAGCACGGGCATTTGATTGTAACTATCCGCGAGTTGCACGCCTTCGCCGGAATTGAACCGCCGAAGGATGGGAGCGTTCGGGCAGCGGAGCTTGCTTTCAAGAAGCAATTGGCAATGCAGCGGCGGCCTTCGCGCACGCGGCGTTAAGCCTCGGAAGACATTCGGCCGCACCTTAGCGCGCAACAGGCGTTACGCTGACCACGAAGATCGTCCGCAACTTAACCTTCCAAAGCACACGTAGCTGCGAGACCTTTCGTTATTGATCTTGACGGAGGGAAACGTCGCGATGACGAGCCACACGGAAAAGTCCGACAAGCCTGTCCGGCTTGGTTGTCGGATTTCGGCATGGTCGCGCCTGACCGGCACGGGCCGCGTCACGACGTGGGGCAATATCAAGCGCGGCAAGCTCAAGACGGTCGATTATTGCGGGATCACGCTGATCTACGACTGCGAGCGCGCTCGTCTCTTTCAAACTTAGCCATATCAAAGCCGCTCCGGCGACCGGCCGGGGCGGTTTTTCATGCAAGCAGTCACCAGAGCGGCATAGGAGGCCGTCATGGGCAGGAAAAATGATATTCTCGATGGCGATCGCCTGCAAGGTCGTGCTCATCGGAGCGCGCCCGCGATTGATCTTGCGCGCCATGTCTCTCTGATCCTGAAGCAGATGAGGTTTGTCGTGCGGCACGCGGTGTGCGGCACCAAGTCTGACGACGCCAAGAGCATCGCCGCGATCCGCCAGATCGCGGTCGAGCTCCGCCGGTCGGCCTATGCCGTCGAGGCTGAGGCCAAGCGCCGCGAGGATTGCGCCCGTGGCCGGGCGGAGCGTAACGCGATCCTGATGCGTGATCGCGAGCATCCGGGAACGCAGTCGTGAACGCACACACGTTCCCGCTCAGCGTTTCATCAGATCGTCGCCGCCCTGGGCGGTCAGGTCACCGGCTGTGAACATGCGCAATAGCGCGGTCCGCGATTGTCGCAGGCTCGACGATGGCGCGCGTCAGGCACTGCGCGCCCGTGCAGCTGAGATCGTTCAGTCGTTCCTCGGCGAGCCCAATCGCCGCCTCAGCACTGCGCGGCAAATGCGTTGGGGCAATCGCGGTTCATTTGCTCTGAGCCTGCAGGGCTCCAATGCCGGCCTCTGGTTCGATCACGAGAACGGCTGTGGTGGCGACATCATCAGCTTTCTCGAGCGTCAGCTTGGTTGTTCCATTGGCGACGCCATCAATTACGCTCTTCGTTATTTGGGCCCTTCGTTTGGCGCCAGCACGCGGATTCTGCGTCCGGTTCATCGCGAGGAAGCCGATGATGCCGGTCGGATTCGTGGTGCACTCCAGATCTGGGCGGGCGTGCTGCCGCTCCGCGGATCGCTGGCCGAGCGCTATCTCGGCCGCCGCGGCATCCGCGTTCCTGATGAAGCGCTGGATGTCCTGGGCTTCCATCCAGCCTGCCCGTTGCGGGGCACCACGGCACCAGCGCTGGTCGCGTTGATCCAGGACATCATCACGGGCGAGCCTGTCGGTGTTCACCGGCGGCAGCTGACCCGCGATGCGGCCGCTGCCGGACCGCCAATGAGCCTTGGCCCCAAGAGCGGCGGCGTCATCCGGCTTTCGCCGTCGAATTCGACCGACCTCGCGATCGGCGAAGGCGTCGAAACATGCCTCGCGGGGATGCTGCTTGGCTCGGGACCGACCTGGTCGGTGCTCGATGCCAACGGAATCGCCACCTTTCCTGTCCTTGAGCCCGTGCAGCGCCTCACGATCCTCGTCGATCACGACGTGAGCGGGACAGGGCAGCGCGCCGCCGCGACATGTCGCGACCGCTGGTTCGCCGCAGGCAAGCGCGTTCGCCTGATTATGCCCGACACGCCTGGTCAGGACATCAACGACCTCCTGCTGGCCGAATTGGGGAGCTCGCCCGAGCATGCGTGAGCTCCGCGGCGCGATCATCGATGAGTTCGATCCGGATGCCGCCAAGCAGTCGGATGCGCTGCCGGTTGAGGTTGCCCGCGACATGCTGCGCGCCAAGATCATCGATCAGCAGATGACGAGCGCAATTCGATTCCACGGGAGCGACGGCGGTTCGGTGCCGGAACCGGAGGCGGTCTGCGTCCCCACGGGCGTCGGAAAATCGGAGCAAGCTCGCGCCGGTATCGCCCGTTATGTCGAGCAAGCTAAGAAGACGTATGCGGCAAAAAAAGACGGGAAGAAGAAGCAGAAACGGAAGCGCATCCCGCACCGAGTTCTCGTCTTCGTTCCCACCCACAAATTGGACGAGGAAGCGCGCCAGCGCCTGCCTGAGGGCATTAAAACTGCTCTTTGGCAATCCCGGAAGGCCAACGATCTCGCCACCGGCGAGCCGCTGTGCTTGAATCTGCAAGCTGTTGCCGCCGCGGAGGCGATTGGGGCCAACGTCGAGCGGACGGCTTGCCGTAAGGGCCGCAGGGGCCAGGAACCGATTCTTTGCCCGTTTTATTACGAGTGCGGCTATCAAGCGCAGAAGGAAGCCGCGAAACATGCTGACGTGATCTTCCTTGCGCATGAGTATCTGTTCGCGCCGCCCAAGTCGCTGACCAAGAAGGTCGGGCTTGTGGTCATTGACGAGAGCTTCTGGCAATCGGGGCTCTCGTCCTCATACATCGCAGTCGATGCCCTCGACGCTGAGCTCGAGACCTTCCCGGTCCGCAACAACGGCCATGACAGGAATGGCGACGACACTGCCCATCTGGCCGACCTGATCGATCGGCTGAAGCTGGGGGTCGCGCTGGCGCGAGGAGTGCAGGTGACTGATGCCGGCAACTACTCGCGGGAGGACGGCTATCTGACCAAGGCCGCGCTTCTCGCGGCAGGCCTGCTGCCGGGCGACAAGTACGAAGGTGGGTCGGGTGCGGCTGCCGCGAAGCTGGAATGGCGGCGCAAGGTCGAGGTCGATCTGACGCCGCAAAGCAGTGAGGAGACGGCCAAAGCTCGCGTGAAGGAATTCCGGTTTCTTGGGCAGTTGGGCAAGCGCGCTGCAATGTGGCGCGCCATCGAAGAGCTACTCTCCGGTCCCGACGAGGCGACAGGTCGACTGCGCATCGTTATGAAGAACACCAAGGACGGCACGGTACTCTGCTTGCGGATCAACGGCCGTCGCGACATCCATGAACGGATCGCCGGGCTGCCGGTCATTGTGCTCGATGCGACCCTCCACCTGGAGATCCTGAAGTATTTCTTCCCGCGAATCGAGGTGGCACTCGATCTGAAGGTTATGGCGCCCCACGAGCACGTGACGCAAGTCATCGGGTTGCCGGTCGGCAAGGCTTCATTATCAAAATTGGACCCTGGAAAGCGGAGCGCCGCAGAGGAGAAACGTGTCGGCAACAAGCGGGAGCGCCTGCTCAAAACGGTCCGCAAACTGGCTGCGGGCCGTCGTACGCTGCTGATTACGAACAAGGAGCTCGAGGAGCAATTCGACGGGGCGGTGCCGAACATGGAGACCGCGCATTTCAACGCGGTCGAAGGCATCGACCGGTGGCGCGATGTCGAATGTCTCATCACCATTGGCAGGCCGCTGCCGGCGCCGAATGCAATCGAGCACATGGCCGCCGCGCTGACGGGCAAGCCGATATCGCTGCGATCGCTGCCGCCGAAGCGCGTTGGCGGCCGGCCGCAGTCGATGGTCGACCAGGAGCGGGCCGTTCGCCTGAAGAACGGCACTGAAGTGACGCTAACCGCTCGGGTGTTCGAACAGCCCGAAGCCGAGCTGATCAGGCAAGCCGTGACGGAGGCGGCAATCGTGCAGGCCGTCGGCCGAGCCCGCGGCGTCAATCGGTCAGCCGCGAATCCGGTCGAGATCTGGATGATCCTGAGCGACACGGTGGTGCCGCTGGCGCTGGATGCCGTGGCTGAGTTTGCCGATCTGGAGCCGAACAAGATCGATGACATGATCGAGCGCGGCATTGTTCCGGCGTTCTCGGCGGATGCCGCGAAGCTCTATCCCGACCTCTGGCCAACCTCGCAGGCGGCCCGAAAGGCGTACAGCCGCGATGGCCTCGACGTGGTGGGCAATCGCAGGAGGACTGTGACCGCCTCTGATAAAGACAACGGCACCGCCGCGCGCCCGAGGAGTGTGACAGGCCCTTATAAATATAGATTTATAAGGGCCTGTCACACTCCTCTGATCCGCTATCAACCCAAAGGCCCGGGCAGAAATCTCGGATTGCGTTGGTTGACGCCGCCAGCCTCGCCGACGCGCGGGCACGGATTGAAGCAGCATTGGGCGAGCTCGCAGCGTTCGAGCTGGTTACGGATGAGGAGCAGGCGGAGCCTGAGCTGGCCAGTGTGGTCTGGGGTCGGGCTGGCAGCAACTTCCAAGCTAGTTCAGCGCCTGGAGACGTAAGTGCGTCCCGGCGAACTCGGTGGCGAGCAGGAATGCAAGAGGGTCCGCCTGAGTGCCGGGAAGCGCAGGCAGCTGCATAGTTCATATTCTAAAACGGGGACAAGAATGGGGCATCAGATCGCACACGTTGTCATCGAAAGGGCAAGTGAGCCCGACTGTCGATTCATCGGATCGTGGTTCGTCAAGGCCGCAGAAGCTCAGGGCCTCTGGTCGCAGGCGCTTCGCAATCCCTCCTTTCGGGAATGGGTGTTCCCTCTTTGCGAGTATTTCGTGCCTGATCTGGAATGCGCCGCCGTGTACGTTTTTGGCGAGTTGGAACAGCAGCACCAGGCCATCGCCGTGAACGTTGAGGGCGATCTGACGGTCGAACTTGCGATGATGGTTCACCTTGGCTTTTTCGTGCGTGCGGGCCAGAGTTACCGGCTGGCCGTTCCAGAATCCGTTACGCTTGAGCGGGTACAGCAAGCCGCTTTGCGGGTCATGTCGACTACAAAGGACCTCGGATTTGGTCCAGTCGTTGAGCCCGAGCTGCTGCTGCATACAGTCCCTGAGGCGGAAGCTGAAGCGTGGCGAGAGTGGATCATCCAAATGCGTCGCCTCAATTCGGAAGCCTACGGCAAGGTGCAAGTCGCCGGGGGTATTCGATTGAGCCTGGGCAACGCAGGTTTCCGGATCTTGATCAATGGCTCTTCGAAGGTCGGGCACAAGATGCAGCTGGCTCGCAAAGATTGGGTCCTTTTCGCAGGGGGGTAACAGCGGGGTTGCCATGGCCGCAATAGTTTTGTAATGATCAGTACAAAATTAGGGGTTGGAAGGAAATGGCAACAATAGCGCAAGCGGCAGCCCACATTTGCTGCTCGCGGTCTCAGTACGATCAATACATCGCAGAGGGCGTGATTACGCGTCAGTCGTCCGGCAAATACGACCTCGACCAGGTGCGTCGGGAGGTCCTTGCGCACCTCCGCTCGGTTGCGGCCGGTCGTGGCGGAGCTGCCGGTAGCAAACTCACTGAGGAGCGCACGCGCCTTGTGGCCGCGAAACGTCGCCGCGAGGAGCGCCAGGACGCTTTCGAGGCAGGCCAACTTGTGCAGCTTGAATCCGTCTGCCGCTATCTGGAGCAAACTCTCGTCGGCATGCGCAATCGACTGCTCAACCTGCCTGGCGAGACCGCCTGCTTGCCATGCGTCGGCAGGAAGAATGCTTCGAGGTTGTGGACGATGCCGTTCGTGCGGCGCTTGAGGAGATCGCCGATCCGAGCTGGACTGCCGCGCGGATCGCGGCTGCGGGCATTGTGAGTAAGGGCGGCGAAATGCCGAATGGAGATTATGATGACAAAGAAGAAAACGAAACTCCAGACGTTGCTTGAGAGTGAGCCACGCGTCGGCTTTCGTATTCATTCGAACGGCGAAGTGGAAGTGCTGACCGAGGCTGAAACCCTCGCGCTGGTCTTGCGCGCTATCCGCGAGGGGATGCAGCGTGCTGGCTGGTCGCGGTTGGGGCGAACGTTGCACTGATATGACTTCAGCTTGCCACTGAAGACAACGACCGTGGCTCTTATGCCAACCGAGTAGGAGCACGCTGAACCAGCTTGTGCACGAAACTTAGCTCTTGGTAGAAGAAGTCCAGCGCGGCAGCCGAATGGCCCGGCAAAGGTGGCGACTTCTGGCGCAGAAGAAGTCATGCCCTCCAGCGTGATAAGCCACCGGACCTGGCAAGTCGGAGGGTCCCTAGGTAGTCGTCCGTTAAGAAGCCGAATTGAGCGGGGCTGGACAAGCGAGCATGCGCCATAGCTGGAACAGGAAGAGGCACAAGAGTTCTCTGAGCCAGGCAAGGATGCGGCGGAAGTTGTGGCCCACGGCCGAGAGGATGACGTTGGCGGCATCTCCTGCGCGGCCCTTGAGGTAGCAGCGTCCGAGGTGACCTTCTTCTTCAGGTGTCCGATGATGGGCTCGATGGCGGAGCGGCGGCGCAGCTCGCGCTTGATGACACCGAAGACGCCGCGCTTCTGGCCGGAGATGAAGACGCGACGGGGATTTTGTGCGTCGTGGCCGCGGTATCCCTTGTCGACATAGGCCCGCTCGATCGAACAGCCGGTGAGCGTCTCGGTGCGGTCAAGGACGTCCCGCAAGGTGTGACCATCGTACGGGTTATCGGGCATCGCCCTGGCGTGCAGCACGAACAGGCCACCGGGAGCCCGGCGGTTGTTGGTGACGATGGAGGCCTTCACGCCGAACTCGTAAGGTGCGCTGGCCTTGCCCTTGCCGATGCACTCGACCTCCGGAGCATGGAAGGAATACAGCTTCCAGCCGCGCTGGCGCTGCTGCTGCGAGCGGATCTGGGTGGCTCGGCTCAGCGGGAGGGCGAACGCCTCCTCCAGTACAGGCTGGCCCCCGATCTTGCGGCGGATGTCGCGGATGATCCGGCCCAGCCGGCTGCGCAAGATACGCAACTGGCCGCTGATGCCGCCTGAACTGTTTGGCATGGGCGTAGCGGCCCGCCATCATCGCGGCGGCCTTGGCCACGCGAGAATAGGATTGCCGCAGCCTGACGCCGTGTCTTCTCGCCAGGCGGTTGAGGCCATTGATGGCCGCATGCAGCTTGGCGTCGGTCGGAAAGGTGATGGCCTTCGGCTGCACCGTGGTGTCGACCGTGACCCGCTGGAGGTCTTGGCCACGTAACGCGCCGGCCTCGTGTGCCACCCGCAGGCTCTCGGCCAGCAAAAGCTCCAGCTTGTCGCCGAGCCGCTTGCGCCAGTGGCTCAGGTCCGAGCGCTCGTGCGGGAAGACGTGCTGGAAGAACTCTTCGCCGGTGAAGAACTGAAAATACGGGTCATGGACCCAGCGTTCGCAGACCCCCTCATCGGACAACCCGTAAATGTGCTTGAGCAACAGCAGCCCGATCACGAAGCGGGTCTCGATCCCGGGCCGGCCGTTCTCGCTGTAGAGCGGCGCGATCTCGCCGTCGATCCAGTCCCAATCGACCTTGCCAGCGAGCAGAACCAGCTCGTGCTTCATGTTGATGATCTGGTCCAGCCGTGCCCGGAACAGATCGTTCGATCCCGTCGTCTTATGCTTCTTCGGCCGCATCGTCCCCCTCCGATGCAACACAGAATCATGGTCCGCAGCGAAGGGAAATCCATAAAACGAAATTGCAGGGTTTGGGCTTCTCAAGCTCCCAATCCCTGCAATCTCAAATGCCTCCGCATCCGAAAAACAGACTCCCGCTCAATCGCTTAGAGGCTTGTTCACGGACGACTAGGTAGGTACCTGGCTCTCTCAGGTCCCGCCAGCAAAGGACTCAGCGAAGGAAAGCTCATCTGCGGCGGCGCGCAGCCATTCCCGATAGAGCTTGCCTGTACAGGATCATCTTTGCGTCTCTCGTTCGCCTTTGATGGCGCGATAACCCCGCCGGCATAAAACAGCGACGGCAGCCTCGATCGCCCGGTCGTCATTGCGCTGCTCCTCCGCCAGCACGCCTGCTCGCACAAAGGCGTCGATCGTCGCAGCCCAATTCGAACGCAGGCACTTGACGCCATTCCGCTGACGCGCCCGATAGCGGCGCGAGCACTTCCGGGCCACCGCCCGCTTGTGCGCCGGATGCTCGAAACTTAGAAGATTGTCCCGTCGGGCACGCATGTTGATCTAAGTCTGCGCCGGCCTGGGTGGCGGCGATGAGTGTGAGAGGTGCGGCCATCGGCGGTGCGGCTTCGGCTCCAGATAGCGCGCGTTCTCGCGCAGATGATCAGCCACTGCAGTGTAACCCAAAGGGCGCAGCCCCCGCTCGACCTCGCGCACGTCCTCTCGCCAGGGCCTAGCGACCTTCGATCACCTCGACTTCATCCCAATTATTTTGCCGCGCGACTTCGATGCCGACGATCAGTGACGCGGAGATTGCCGAAATCAGGTGGCCGCTGACGGTTATGAGCCCCGTGAGCGCTACGACCTATCTCCGCTGCGGACGCGGGCGGAGGTCTTCGGTTATTGCGTCGACCACCTCCGCCTCGATGACCTTCGCGCGCTTGCCTCGCGGCAACATCGGCGGCTCGTTGCCAGCAGCTCGACCGCCTGCCGGAAGGTCGTGGCAAACTGCTCGGCATCAACGCCAACACTCAAATCGATCTGGCGCGGCATCAAGCTCGCAACGACGCGAACAAAGTTCGAGGGATCATTGACCGCCATCGCCGCCAGAGCGCGATCTCCATGCTCCAACCACGTTGCGTGCAACCGAAGTAAAAAGTCCTCGCTCAGCTTGTTGCGTGAGCCCGGCCGCCGACCAGCAGGATTGCCGCTTTGCCCGGGCCGCCAAGCCGAGGGCCATCCACACATGAGGCGGCCATTTATCTGAATCGCTTCGGCTTGGGTGCCGGGCGCTGGTTTGCTTTGGAGATTTCCGTCCGAGCCTCTTGTGCTTCCTTGGCTAATCTCAGTTCCTTGAGGCGCGCCATGTTTTGGCGAACATCAACGGCATTTTTTACCTCTTCTTGGATAACCACCTCGCGATGCGCGACCGCAAGGCGCTCTCGGTTCGCTTTGGCAGCTAGGCGAAGTTCCCGATCGTCACTCATCCTATGGCCTCCGGCCTCGATATGCGGCTTGGAACGGCTTGGTTGGGCGCAGGAAGGCGCCCGCTCAGGGCTTTGGAAGCCTGTCCGATGGTTTCACAGGTGTATCCCAAGGCCGCCGGCCATCGGTGCCTCGGTCCCACCAACGTTCTTTAGGGCCACTGGCTTCATCCGCCTTCTCTTTGGCGCGGGCGGCCTTAATCTGATCGCGGAAGGAAGGCTCCTCTTTCGGAGGAGTCGGGTCGATCGTCTGGGCTGTGGCGGGCGACCATGCGACGATCAGCGCCACGAACAATCTCTTCATCCCTGCCGATAGCACGTTCCGGCAGACAAGTCCGATTTAGTTTTGTCCACTCGGGGAAGCGAACGGCTCACCTCATCAATTGATACTTTGGCACCGCCGCTTCCGGGCCTCAATCGGCTTCCCGCATTCAACGCCCGCATCATCCCATCCCGGGCGAACATCGTTGGGCCGCCGCTCTCTGCCACGAGGATAACCGCTCCCATGCGTCGGCCGTGGCGGCCGCGGTTTCTACGCCGCGACGAAGATCAGCCAACCAAGCACCAGAGCGGCCCACACGAGCGAAGCCACGACGTACCAGCTATCCCGCGAAATGCGCGTCAAATGCGCTCCGTCTGCGCTCTGTATCCTCAGCCAGCTTGGTCCAGTCAGCGGCCAGCCTCAGCCATGCCTCCCTGTCGATCGGGGCGATCGTCTTCTGCGCCCGTTGGCGGCACTCCTCAGCTTCCTTGCGGAAGCGACCTACATCGATTTCGGTCATGGTCCATCGAGACAGCGCGGCGCGGGGCGATTCAGTGGGATTTATTTCGGAGGGCGTAATCCTGGTGATCGCAACCACTCGTTGATATGCGCACGCATTCTCGATTTGTCGCGCCCTCCGCATTATGCGCTCGCGCTCGACGCCGGGCGGCTTGCCCTGAGCTTTCATGCGGAGGCGAACGGCCTCTTGTTCGAGCCGTTGTTCTAATGAGGGTTGTCTGCGCGAGATAACGCTCTGTCACGGAGCTGCTCCCTGTTCGAGTGCCGCGGGAGCGCAACCGGCGTTCTCATCACCGAAAGAAGCCACGGGCCGACTGGTGATGGAAACAGCGGATTCCCTTTGTGGCCACCAGTCGAGTCAATTCAACTCTGCGGGTGCGGCGGGGGACGACTGCCAACGGAGGCGGCCTCAATGCTGGGTCCCCGTATTTCGATAGATCAGGGAGAAGAACAATTGGTTGGTTGTGGAGCTCCCCGGCGAAACGAGCTAGTTCGACGCCATCCGCTTCTCCCGAGAGCCAAAGATCTGTTATGAGAACCTTTAAGCAGATAGTTGATCGGCTTAATCACGTTGGACGAACGCGAGAGCCGGGCAGATTCCGCCCGGAGCCAAGCCTCAAGGTCGGTCAGCAGTGGCGCGCGTCTCTCCTGGCGGATCTGCAGCCGCTCCTCAGCGCTCAGCCCATGGTTGTTCGCCGGTTTTGATCGCGGCGCCGAGCGGGCTGCCGTGATGGCCACGCTTATCATGACGGCGCGCCTCAACGACATCGACCCGAAAGCCTGGCTTGCCGACGTCTTGGCGCGCATCGCCGACATGCCGCAGAACCGCCTGCACGAGTTGTTGCCCTGGAATTGGACGCCTCCTGCGTCAAGGTCCTCAGCCCAGGCGGCGTAGCCATGCACGTCAACAAGGTTCATGCCGTCTTCACCATCGTTCGCGTCGCAAAAGACCTCGGCGAAGACGTGGCCAACGGAATGGACAGAGGATGGCGTCATCTGGGTTTATGGCATAGGTGACGACCAGGTCATGGCGTTCACCGACTTCGGCATCGAAAACCTGACGGAGCTCATCAGGATGCACACAAGGAAGATCCCGAACTCCTCAAGCGGTGGAATCGGTGAGCCCCTGTCCGCGGCCTAGCTCGGATAGATACGACCGTCCAGCGATCCCAGAAGCCTCACTCCGGCGCTTAGGAACACGCTCAGAGTTGAAGGATTGAACGTCTCGCAGCACCCGATCGCCCTTGAGCGGTTGCCTAAAGGTGTTTTGCAATAGCGCCGAGTGGGCCGCTATGTCGCGTTATGGTCACTCGATCATTTGGCCCGTTTTGCCGGATATCTGCTTATCACTGACAGCGGCGGAATAGCAGTGATCCCCAACTGCTGCTTGGGGCCATGAGCAGTCGCGAAGAAAAAGGTTTTTAGCTCACTCGTTCATCAAGATGGGCCGAGAGTGCAGGGTCAAACCGATCGGCGAAATATTGCGTTTCGTTGGCGACCAGTCCTTCGCGGAACTCCATGATGCTCACCGCGTATGATGGGATGCCGTCATAGCTAAGGACGAATTCAGTCACCCAGAGATGGCCGCTCCCGATAATTCGCCGGACCGTAAAACGCTTCTTGTTTGGCTGGACGAGCCGGCTCTCTTGAATGTTGTGCCGGCCGCAAATCCGCTCGCCGGATTGCGGATATTCAAGCACAGCGCCCTCGTGGTATATCTCGTGCTCGATCCGAAATCGCTCGCGTCCGAAGCATCCCAATGGCGCTCCAACGCTCGCCGCACAGTTCGATCATCCATCTCGATCTCCTCACCAACGTTTCCGGCTATGCAAGTGCCAGTAGCGGCGGTCAATGAGAAACGTCTAACGAACGCTAGATTTCCCGGGCTTCACGCGATGGGAGGTGTACTCCAGCGGGGGGCACGCGCGGTTCAGCGCTTCTGGTACGGGTGAAAGATGTGGTCCTTCGCCTTCACGGCCACATGGCACGCGTGTCCGCAGTCTGAGGACTGGGATCGGCCGTGAACTTGTCGGATACGGCTTCGTAGTTGAACAGCGCGTATCCCCATGCGCCGCTTTTCGGCTATTACTGTCTTTTTCGATGACGAAAGCCTGCGTGAAGACGTCTGGCACATCCACGACGAAGGGCGCCTCCGTGCTCTTCTTCGGTTTCCACGGAAGCTTCACGATCTTCGAGCCGTCCGGGAAGGGCTGGCCGTTGTCCGGAACGCCGGCCTTGTACGCCTCGATCATGATCGGATTGGCGACGATCACCTTGAGCACTTCATCGGTCCGGGCAGACGAGACCACCGCCCAGTCCTCGTATCCCTTGAAGTCAGAGAACGCGATCCCGCTCGGCGATTGGAGCGAGTACTTGTCCTGCGCGTAAACGGCCGCGCCTCCCAGGCCGGCGAGCACTACCGTGGCTATCGCAATCGTCAACTTGCTTTTGCGCTTCATGGCTGATCCTTTCTTGGCAAGCACAAGCGCTCTGGGCTATAATGCGATAGCCGTGCTCCAGTTGGCGCTGCTGCTTTTGCTCGACCGTCCCGTCCCCACTACAAAAGCCTCGGCCGGGGCTCTTCATGACCTAGCCGAATCTTTCCTCGAATCGGCAACATACTCAGCTCACGTCGGCGGCCTTAGCCCCGGAGACTCCAGCCATTGGTTGATGTGGGATGCCGTATAGGACCTGCTGCGCTTTCCGAAGAACTGCTTCGCGCAAGGCGCCAAGCGGAAGCAATTTGGCTTCCTGACGCAGGCGCTTCGCCTCGTTGGATAGTCGTTCTTCAAGAGATTGGACTTGTTTGAGGCGTTTCCGCTGCGGCGTTGCTCCCTGTTAGAGTGGGGCGGGAGCGCAAACCGGCGTTCTCAGTCACCGATAAAAGCCACGGTCCGGGCGGTGATGGGAACAGCAGATTCCATTTCGGTTCGGGAGTCGATCGGCCAGCTGAAAACGCTGCGAGGAAACGTTCCTGCGCTTGCGGCGGGAACGCGCGCGGCCTCGGTCGCTGGTCGAGCTAGCGGGAATGTGGTGATGGCTGACCCCACGCTAGGGCTCCAAGAAATAGCGAGCAGGCGGGCCTCAACTTACGCGCCCTTTCTTTTGAGCAGATAGTCGTTCTGCCTCTTGGAAATCGGTCCATCCTTTCCTTGTCCGCCGTTCGGCCATGAGCGGGTTGACTTAGAAATCCATACCACCCATGCCTCCCATGCCGCCGCCACCCGCAGGCACGCCGCCGCCTGCGTTCCTCTTGGGCACCTCGGCGACCATGGCTTCCGTGGTGATCAAGAGCGCCGCGACCGAGGCAGCGTTCTGGATCGCTACGCGAACCACCTTGGTCGGGTCGATGATGATGTCCTTGGCGACGAGGTTGCCGTACTCGCCGGTCTGCGAGTCGAAGCCGTAGGAGTACTGCTCCTTTTCCAGGATCTTGCCGACGATGACCGAGCCGTCTTCACCGGCGTTGATCGCGATCTGGCGGGCCGGCGCAGATAGCGCCTTGCGCACGATATCGACGCCGGTCTTCTGGACATCGTTCTTGGTGCGGATGCCCTTGAGCTGCTCGGAGGCACGCAGCAAGGCGACGCCGCCGCCCGGAACGATGCCTTCCTCGACAGCCGCGCGGGTCGCATGCATCGCGTCATCCACGCGATCCTTGCGCTCCTTCACCTCGACCTCGGTCGCGCCGCCAACGCGGATCACCGCGACGCCGCCTGCAAGCTTGGCAAGACGCTCCTGGAGCTTCTCGCGGTCGTAGTCCGAGGTGGTCTCCTCGATCTGCGCCTTGATCTGGGCCACGCGCGCCTCGATGTCGGCCTTCTTGCCGGCGCCGTTGACGATCGTGGTGTTTTCCTTGTCGATCATCACCTTCCTGGCGCGACCGAGCATGTTGAGCGTGACGTTCTCGAGCTTGATGCCGAGATCTTCCGAGATCGCCTGGCCGCCGGTCAGGATCGCGATGTCCTGCAGCATGGCCTTGCGACGATCGCCGAAGCCCGGAGCCTTGACGGCCGCGACCTTCAGGCCGCCGCGCAGACGGTTCACGACGAGGGTGGCGAGCGCCTCGCCTTCGACGTCCTCGGCGACGATGACCAGCGGCTTGCCGGACTGCACCACGGCCTCGAGCAGCGGCAGCAATTCGTTCAGCGAGGAGAGTTTCTTCTCGTTGATCAGGATATAGGCGTCTTCCATTTCAGCGCGCATCTTGTCGGCGTTGGTGACGAAGTAGGGCGAGATGTAGCCGCGGTCGAACTGCATGCCCTCGACGACCTCGAGTTCGGTCTCGAGCGATCTGGCTTCTTCAACAGTGATGACGGTGCCACTCAGCGTTGCGGACGACACTGCTTCGATTGCAAACTTGATTGACGTCGGCGATACGCGGACGGCGCGGGAGCCATTTTCTTTGCGCGTCACGCTGAAATACAGCTCCGCGCCGACGCCGCAATTGAAGTCCACGGGACGGTGCACGCCTTTTGCTCGAATTGCTATCCTTTTCTTGGCCAATCGAGTCAATCTCATTTACCATCCCGCCGCCAATACGATTGGATCGACAGAACAAAAGCTCGGCATGCGAACCAACGCCGAGCCGCGATTGCGGTGTTTCTGTCTGTCAGCATCATCGATGAGACCGTGCCTGAGGGACTGCTTGTTCTGGTCGGTCGCTGTTCGAGCGCTTGCTTCTTCGCGGCAAATTGCTGCCGACGCCATCGCTCGCAACTACGATGCGGTCGAAGAAGGTAGTGAATTGCTTCTGATTGCAATCCGCTGCAGCGGCTCTTTTGCCCAGCCGGCTGGGGGCGAACGCGAAGCCTATTTGCGCGCGCTTTTGATAATCTTATTTATTTATTCCTGGGCTCGTTATTCAGCCGTTGGATCCCCATATCCAGGTCTATCCTGCCCAATCATCAGACTGGCCGGGATGCGCGGAGACTTCAAACGAAAGGGCTCTGCATATGTTCAAATGTCAGCAGCATCATGCAAGAGCAACCGCGCCCGGCGAACTCGTCAAGGGTTCGACCAGCGCTGAGGAAAGCCGTAAGTTCAAGACTTGGAGGGCCGACTTCATCTTGTTGACGGAGCACAGGTCCAAGAATGAAGTCGGTTGCAACAAGATGCCTTTAACAAAGGATACACCTAGCGATGCGAGATCGGCCGCTGCCGCTCTGTCGCGGTGGGAAAACGAGGGAGGCTCAGTCCAGGACGAACTGCCGATGTGAGTAAACGCGGAAGGGACTCATGATGTCACTTACACAATTTATCGTCGATGACGGCCCCATAGCATGGACGGGCTACGGCTTTTTGCCCGGGATGGAACTGAACGCGTCGAAGCGTTCATAGGGCCGCAAAGTGATGGACGTCTGGGCCGAATCTGCTGAGCACCATGGTGGACGGCAAAGTCTGCTCCGCGACCAATACAATGCGCTTGGGAAGCTGAACCTTGCGGCGGTCCAACGGATTGTGAGCGCAAAATACCAGCGGGGAGCCGCGTTCAGCCGGCAACATCCTTCTATCGAGGTTCTGTTCTCGACATTACGGAAAGCGGCGAGGCTTTAGATCTAAGTGAGCTCGTGCGAGAGGTTTTGCCGCCGGCATTTCATAGACTGACTTGAGAGCTGCACCACGAGCATGCGGCGAAAAACGTCGCCGAACAGGCTCCGTCGTGATCGCCCCGTCAAGGAGGAGAGTACGACTATTCGATTTCGCCGCCCCCGAAGGAGCGTCAGCTACAGGCTGCGTTTTGCGGGAGTAGCCGACATGGTCGAGCGTAGGAGGGAAGGCGGAGGGACCGACCTTCATTCGGACGCGAGATTCCCATTTTCCCTGAATAGTCAACGGATCACCGGTAGTATCGACACCTTGGTGTTGAGTTTCATATTCACCGGCAGCGTCAACGTTGCAGGCGGATCGCCGGTGCTGAGGCCATTACGAAAATGATCTACTATCTGGACGAAAGAGCCTAGCCCGTCATTCGCTTGGACCAGCAAGGACAAACTGGCGGCTTGTCCAGTTCGCCCTAATGCGCGCTATTCAAGTGATGTCACGCGTTTGGCCCGCTGCCCGGTTTGCCCGCGCGGTGGTCAGTCCTTCCAGTCTATCTCGGGTTTGTCGCGCAGAACCGCGTTCAGGAGCGAGCTATGAACCTCGATCTTTCCATTGTAGCAGATGAAGCCAAGCTTGCGGAACTTATTCATGAGAAGCTAACCCGTGATCGGGTCGCACCAATCATTTCGGCCAGCGTTTCCTGGCTGATATTGACGCCAATGGGCTGCGAGCTGGCCTCCTTGCCGAAATTTGCCAGCAGAAGCAACAGACGCGCCAAGCGTTTCTCGCTCGAATTGAAGAGTTGGTCGATCAGGTCTTCTTCAATCCGGCTATTGCGCGCGAGCAAATACGCCATGAACAATTGAGAGAACTTCGGCTTACCTTCGAGCGCGGCAATCATCGCTGTCTTCGATATTCTCGTGATGACACAAGCCTCCATTGCCGTAGTAGTAGCAATACGCAATGGATGACCATTGAGGCAGCCCTCGCCAAAGAATTGTCCCGGTTCTAGAATCCCGACGACGGCTTCCTTGCCTTGGTCCGAAACGACCGTAAGCTTGATCTTTCCCTCCCGAATGTAAAATACCGCGTCCGCGACATCTCCTTGCGCGAACACGTTCTGACCTTTGCCAAATTTAGAAATCGATTTTCCGGCCCCGACCTTGGCAAGGAAGGCTCTTGGATCAAACAAGTCCTTCGCCGCTTTCACCAAGGCAGGACTCTCGTTCGCTGGACCTTAAAACGCTGTCATACTACCACAGTTTGAACGGATGTTCACCTGTTGGAAGACGCGTGGCGTGGGGCAAATTGGGAACTGAAATGACAGGAGGAAGCGTTCCGTGGGCTTCACGGATTTCGGCCTCCTCGGAGTTCTTCGTTCAAAAGTCGATACTACGAATTTCGATGCATGACCATCTAGCGACGACTGTCTGGTCCGCCTTGCAGCGCCCCCTCGACGGCGCGAGATGAAGACATGTCGAGAGGGTGGACAGATTTCCGCCTCGCGACTTGCCTGACTATCCGCGCAGCTCCACAGCTTTCTTGCTACCAAGCGATTCGGCACAAGCTTTTGCGACGGCAGAGTTTGGCTCAGTGCTTCCCGGCATCGTGGCCCAACCACCTTTTTCGACGAACTTGCTCTGGTCCCATGCATAGGTCGCCTTCTTCATTTCGACCAAGTTCGCCGACGCATCAGCGGCTTGTCGAAACTTCTCAACGCAGATGGGCGTGAGAGCTGCGACGAGATGCCGATAAAACAACAGCCTCGCCTCGGCGCCTCAGCTAGCGAGAAGAAGTTTCCTTGGAAGAGTTCGTGGACGGCGCGATACCCGGCCGGCCGTGGCAACAGCGATACGAGAGAGAAGGCGCATTTCATCCGCCACGGGCAAGAAAGCGGTGGCTATAGCGGCGGAAGGAGCGCATGCTGCTCCGCGGGCAGCGCCGGCGCTGGCGTCTTTGCGAAAGGCGGGCGCGCATGACCATCCGTTCTCGACGTGAAGTCGTCACCTTCAAACATCCTTTCCGAATCAGGGGTATCGATCGCCTGTTGCCAGCTGGCGCCTACGAGGTCGTCACCGATGAGGAGGCGATCGAGAGCCTTTCGTTCGTGGCGTTCCGCCGCATTGCCACCATGATCAAGGTGCCGACGGAGGGCTCGCGCGGGTTGGCGATGGAGGTGGTCCCGATCGGCCCGGTCGATTTGTCGGACGCGCAGCGCATCGACGCAGGCATATCCGATGGTTGATGAACCGCTAGATCTCGACAGCCATTGGGAAAACTGCCCCCGGCTGGTTTCAGCCATTTTGGAATTCAACGAACCGCCTTGCGCAACTTGAGTTGATCGCGGGCCGCCAGCCAGTTATGAAGGACCTCACGAAGGAAACAATGGATTTCGCCGCCGCGCGGCACCTCGCGGATGGCTTCAACTTCCGCGCCCACACTCCGCATAAGATCGCCCACGAGCTGCTGCGCTGGGATCGGGAATTCAAAGACGCCGATTACACGGAGCTCGTTGCGGCTGTGACGCTTTGGCAAAGTAGCTCGCGCGACTAGGCAAGGGCGACGAAAGTGGATTGCAGCCATGAGCACAAGCCCGCCACCCTTTTTGGATGGAGCGCAGGTACACGCGACGGTCGCGCTTTGTGAAAGCATTTCACCAACTGCGATCGGTCGGACACTCAGCCCGTTAGTCATTTCCACCGCGCCAACTAGCTGTTTGGTCGATGCGATAAGGATGACTACCGCTGAATTACCATTGCAGCAACGATCAACAGCCCGAAAAAGATCGGCAGCAAGACCGGAGGAACGAGCCACTCACGAACACCGAATCTATCGATATTGGACATTGGGACTGCCTTTTGAAAACGGTGGGAGCGCAACACTCTCAGTCACCGATAACAGCCAGGGACGTGCGGTGATACGGGGAATATGATGACGCTCCGCCGAATCACGAGGGTGGTCGTAACTTAATTGTCGTGGGCAGGTTGTAATCCGATTCCAGAGTAGCCATTTACGGCTTAGCGCAGCCGGGCCGCTTTCAGCATCTCTTCCCGTTGCGTAAACTTGATCGGATCCAAGCATGATCGAGTTTCCAAATTATAGTCGTTCATATGACCGAACGCGGCATGCGGTGCGTTTTTGGGGATACGATAGCGCGTTGGAGGCATCGTTTTTCATAGAGGAAGACGCCCTGAGGCGACTTCAACCGGACGCTCGCCCCAATGAATCGGGTTTCCTGAACGCCTTCGATTCCAATCGTGATGTGATATGTGCCGCCGCTGCCCGGGCGTACGTCCGCGGCAGCAGGGGTTCTTACGATCTGGTCGCAGCTAATTTTTGAAACGAAGACTCACGTCCGCCAAGAAGAAGGCCGCGTAAGCGCCAGCCAGTTTTCCTTGCCCCGGGGATTCGGCCTAGCCGGGTTCTCGAATGATGAGGCCCGCAATTTAAATCTCATCTCTCAAGGGACTCGCAAGTTGCGCGGTCTTTGGGATCTGACCAGTTGAAAACGGAGATCACTATGTCAGCCAAAGAAGTCAAATTCGGCGTCGATGCGCGCGACCGCATGTTGCGCGGCGTCGAAATTCTCAACAACGCGGTAAAGGTGACGCTCGGTCCGAAGGGCCGCAACGTGGTGCTCGATAAGTCGTTCGGCGCTCCCCGCATCACCAAGGACGGCGTCACCGTCGCCAAGGAAATCGAGCTCGAGGAGAAGTTCGAGAACATGGGCGCACAGATGGTGCGCGAAGTCGCCTCCAAGTCCGCTGACGCGGCCGGCGATGGCACCACCACCGCGACCGTGCTCGCGGCTGCGATCGTGAAGGAAGGCGCCAAGGCCGTTGCCGCCGGCATGAACCCGATGGACTTGAAGCAAGGTATCGACCTCGCGGTCGACGCCGTGGTTGCGGACCTCGTGAAGAACACCAGGTCACCTCGAACGACGAGATCGCCCAGGTCGGCACCATCTCCGCCAACGGCGACGCCGAGATCGGCAAATTCGTCTCCGACGCCATGAAGAAGGTCGGCAACGAGGGCTTGCGCCCGACGAGATTCCTTCATGTCCCGTCGCCTGCGGCAGGAAGACCACGACGTCTGAGAGCGTAAGTGATAATTTCATACAGAAAGATCGATCAAGGTCGACCCAGCGAGGTGAGACAATGGGCAAATTCAAGATAAGGGTCGCGCGCATTGAGATGATTTCGCCGAACGAACGAGGCGAGGACATCCGTTTGACGTTTCAATTCGAAAGCCATCAGACCAGTTTTGCCTTGCCAATCTTCCTGAACTCTTGCGAATTCGACGACACCGAAATCGTCAAGGTCGCTCGAAGCAAGTTATATGACGTCTTCTGGCAGCTTTGCAGTCAGTGCGAGGATTGGCAGTTGTCGGACGAGGAGCGTCGCGAGCTCGCAAAGATCAACGTGCGGCCAGTAACAGTCTTCAACAAAGCCCAGCTGCCGTCGTTGAACTCGAAATGAGCTATTGTTTGTCACCGCGACGTGGGATCGCGAGCTGACCCGCATGCACGGGAGCGCGCCATGACTATTGCCGGTGAGCGGCATTGCTGTTGTGACCATCGCTTGCGCCGCCCCTGGCCCAGGGCAATTGAGCGGAACTTCCGCTTCTGTAACGGGCCATATGTCAATCCGTCATTTCACTTGCGAGATATCCGTTCGCCGGGGTCGTGCTTCTGTACGGGGTCGGCCGGTAGCCGAGAAAGCTTCCAAGGCAGTGAGCCTCTACCGAGCCCACGGCAAAAGCTCAACGCCCACGAAACACGCGGTGGCCGACCAGGGCTCACACCAACATGGCCCTGCAAAACGACCACGTGCATCACGCTCGGATGACGGCGATGTTGGCGTCGGCGCTCCAGTCCCAGGCGGCAAAGCATATCGCCGGACGCGGGCCTGACTTGCGATCTGCAACGCTCGATCAATCCTCACGGTGGCCTCACCGCCAATGTAATGCGTTAACAGGAACAGGGTTACGAAATCGCCCTGTCCTCAGCGCAATAGCTTAGCACTTCCAAAGCTTTAGGACCAATCGGGATCGAATTAGTCGTTGAAGAGAGCACAAGCACAACACTGGGCTCATTTTTTTGCCGCTACAGCGCGGGGGTGCCGCCTGCCTTTTTGGCACCGTCATAGTGTCTAAGCGTGATGGCATTAAGTTCGATAGCCTGAATTTTTGAGGTAGTTGGCGCATTCCTCAGGAGTGAAGGCATCGAGTGCATGGCCGATTGCGGCGCAGACCGCGTCGACGGTTCGCGCCGCGGCTTTGCGGAGCAGGTGCTTGAGCTTGGCAAAGACCTGTTCGATCGGGTTCAGGTCGGGCGAGTATTTTGGCAGGAAGAATAGCTTGGCGCCGACGGAGCGGATGAGTTGGCGAACTGCTTTGCTCCTGTGGCTGCCGAGGTTATCCAAGACGACGATATCGCCGGGTCGAAGGACGGGCAGAAGGACCTTCTCGACATAGGTGCGAAAGCTCGCGCCATCGATCGGCCCTTCGATGAACCATGGCGCATCGATCCGGTCATGACGCAGGGCCGCCAGGAAAGTCATGGTCTTCCAGCGGCCGTGGGGAACCTTGGCGTGAAGTCTGCTCCCGCGCGGCGCCCATCCTCGCAAGGGCGCCATATCGGTCCTGGTCCAGGGGTGAGTAGGCCGGAGGATTTCCCCCGGCCTCTCGCAGAACGGTGCGTGAGCCTCTCGGTTTACACCGCTCCCATCAGGTGAACGTGGTCGTTCCGAACAACTGCCAGTGTACGAACAGCTCCGCATTATTCCGAGCCAGCTTTCGCAAGAACAGCGAAGCACCGGTTTTGTGGAGCCGGAACCGCTTGTACTTTCGCATGATCCACGCCCTCAGCTTCTGATTGACGTAGTCGACCAGAGAGAACAGCGCCGAACGACTGAACCGTCCGTAATAACCTATCCACCCCCGGAGGAGCGGATTGATTTGTTGGGCGATCTCAGCCAGCGTCCCCGGCGTTTGCCGTGGAATGTGCAAGCTTCGGATCGTCGCTCGCATGGCCTTCAAGCTGTCGGACTGACCGCCGGGGTGTATCCACAGAAGAACTCCTTCCGCTGTGACGTTGCCACCTGCCGCGGCCTGAACTGATATCCGAGGAAGTCAAACTTGATCCTCGGATACCTTCGCCGACGCCTGTTGTCCTTGCAGTAAACGATCTGCGTCTTCGTCGGATGCATCTGAAGTCCGCACACTTCCAGCCTCGCTCCAAGCTCTGCCTTAAAGGCCTCCGCTTCTTGCTCGGTCCGGCAGTGCACCAGTCCGTCGTCGGCATACCGACACCAAGGAAGGTCGGGATGTGTCCGCGCCATCCAGAGATCAAACGTATAATGCAGGAACAGATTGGCCAGCATTGGGCTGATCACGCTCCCTTGCGGGGTTCCGCGGATCCGCTCAACGAGCTTCCCGTCCTTTTCCATTGATGCCGTCAGCCATCTTTCGATGTAGAGCAGCGCCCATTTGCATTTCACGTGTCTCCGGACCGCCTTCAGCAGAAGATCATGCGGGAGATTGTCAAACAGTCCTTTGATGTCGAACTCCAGGACCCAATCATATTTCCAGCACCGCTGACGCGTGACGCCCACGGCGTCCAGAGCCGATTTTCCCGGCCTGTAACCGTAAGAGTCCGGCAGGAAGATGGATTCCAGTTCCGGCTCAATCATCTGTTTGACCACCATCTGCGCGATCCGATCGCTGATAGTGGGCACACCTAAAGTCCTTTCGCCGCCCGTCTTCTTTGGAATGGAGACGGCGAGCACCGGAGGTGGAAAGTACGTCCCCGACGACATCCGATTCCAGATCTTGTAGAGGTTCCCTGCAAGGTCTTTCTCGAACATCTCGAAGGTCTGTCCGTCCACTCCAGCCGCTCCGCGATTGGATTTGACCGCCTTGTACGCTTCGTACACTCGCCGCTTCTCAATTGAGAACGGCTTGTTTATCGCACTGTTCGAAGTCATCCTGTTTCCAGTTGGTCCAAGAGTACGACTACCTGACCCGATCCCTTTGCTCCGTCCCCATTACAGGGCCCTCAACGCTACTACGGATCGGTCCGCCCCAGTCTCTTGCATCGGTACTCTCGCCTCGCGGTTGGCACCGCTTGCGCTTCTCCCTTGGCATCAAGAGCCTGGTTCCTGCAGTTCCACGCGAAAGCCTGTGTCCGACTCACGCCCCCTCTACGCCGGTCGCCGCCCGCCCAGTCGTCAGGCATCTGGCGGACTTGTCCCAGGATGACGAGACGGTCCTGGTTTTGACGACGCTTGGATTCATAACGACGCGTCTTCGGAGGGTTCACTTTCGTTCGTCTTTCGGACACTCACCTGCTCGGTATATTCCGAACTTCTGATCCGACGCTCACCACCACAGCTCTTTACCGCAGCAGCTCGGATTGGTTTGAGACCCGCCCCTGAAAGCTGATCTCGGGGGGCCGGCCCCCATCTCTCACGCAGCTTCACCATCGGTCTTAGTTCATGTTGAACTCCTTCCGCTGTCTGCAGCACACTCTCGTCAATGAAGACCAGCCGCTCAGCTTCGACGCGTCCTTGATATTTTGTCCACTGGGCTCGCCGCCGCGCGACCTCGAGTCGATCGCGTTCGTCAGCCGCCACGCTTTTTTTTGAAGCTGAGCTTCTCGGCATGCACGAAGTCCCACACCGAGTGGTAGTCCACCTTCAGACCACGTCCGGCAAGCTCGGCAACGAGCCCACGTATGGTGAAATCGCCGTTCTTGATCCGTTGCGACAGCCAAACCGCGTGATCTCCCGAAACCGCCTTCGGCTTGTGACCGCCCATTTGGCCAGGCTCGACGCTACCGGTCTCCTCGACCCGCTGCATCCAGCCGATCGCCGTGCTGATCGCGACCCCAAACTGCTTGGCGGCCTGGTTGCGGGACATCCCGCCCTCGATCGCGGCTACGACACGCTTGCGAAGATCCAGAGAATAAGGTTTGCCCATCCATGCTGGCCTCCTTCCAGCCAGCATGGTGAATCAGAAACACACTGATTTGGGAATCCCAAAGCGATTCAACCTAACCCCATCCCGCTTTAGGAGTCCCTCGGTACCTGGCTTTCTCAGGTCCCGCCAGCAAAGGACATCAGCGAAGGAAAGCTCGTCTGCGGCGGCGCGCAGCCATTCCCGATAGAGCTTGCCTGTACAGGATCACCTTTGCGTCTCTCGTTTGCCTGTGATGGCGCCTGCTGACGCCGACTCTGCTCTTGGTCCGACTGCGCCAGATTGCGCCACTACGTCTCGATGCGCGTCACGCCAGCTCTGCCAGCATTCGGCATGAAATAGCATGGCCGTTGACCGGAAACGCCTCCAGGCGGCCAGCAAAACGTCGGCACTGATTGCAACGATCCGAAAACCAAGTAGGAGGCAACAGCGTGTGCTGCTTTGCAGGTTCCTGCGATAATGGCGGTGGTTCACCATCTTTGGCATGGACGTCGAGACCAGCCATGCGCAGTACCGCAACCTTGACCGCACTGGGATCATCGCGATGACTTGCGGAGAGCTGGCCGACCTTGATCAGTCGATTGATATCATCGCCGGACAGATCGACGGTGAAGACACAGCCGCCGTTCTGGCGCCGCTGTCGATGTCTCTGTACCCGCTGGACGTTCTGCCGCTTCCGTTTGGCGATGCGCTCGTCGAGCTGCTCGTTCGGTGTCGCGTCCATATCAGTCACCGGATCGCATCTTCCGCACCAAGCCGATCATGAGGCGCAGATATGTGGCCGGGTCGTCTTGGCAGACTTGTCGGAGCGCCCGCCGACCATGCCGCTTCCAGGCCACGAACAGGTCGTCGATGTAGAGTTCTCGCAGAGCATCGCGCGGTGGTCTGCCAGGACCACCAATCCAGCCTTTTAGAAAACGACCGTGGCTATCGCGCAGCACTCGGCCGCTCAGACGACGGAGCCACCCGCTCGCTGGCGGCATCACTCGGTGCCGCAATACGCCGCCTGATCCGAGCCTTGCCCGCGATCTCCAGCGCTCGAGTGAGCTTCACGCTGGCCTCCATCGCCCCGGTTAATGCATTAATCGAAATAGGCCGAGAACCCGGCTGCAAAATCCCATCTCAGCGTCGACCTTTTTAGCATTTCCAAAGCTTTAGCGCTAACTGACGCCGATTTATGGGGCGTTGAGGGGTCCGATCCCGCGGTGCGTTGCCCTCGCGGCCGCAAGCGGGCGATCGGGACTGGGCCACCACAGGTTCACTGAGGGCGCGATTCCGCATCTTGACCGTGGTCGATGATTGCATGCCGGGAGCTACGTACCCTTCCTTGGGTAGGCTTGCACGGCGATGTAAGTCCACTTTCGGAAGCGACGCGACATGAACGGTCTAGCAAAACCACTGAGCTAGACTAGGTGCTGTCGCAGGAGCTGGAAAGGACTGTACGGGCCCATTAAGGGGAACGAGAAACGGTGCTGAGCGCTCAGCTACAGGCGGGTCTTGTCCGGATTGAGCGACAGCGAGAACTCCTCGAACCGCGGGAAGGGAAGATTGTCTCGATTGCCTTGCCGAGCTGTTCCGTCATGAATGGCTTTCGCAGCACCGGGCGAGAGCGGAAATGTTCGGGCAATTGGGGCGACACGTAGCCCGTCGAAAACAGAAACGGCAATTTCCGTCGCTCAAGGGCATGGACGATGGGTAGAACGAGGTGCCCTTTGATGCTGACATCGAGAACGGCAAGATCGAACTGAGACCACTCGGCTATCGGCTGAGCGTCTTCGATGCTCCCGGCCTCGGCGACGACGCGGTGCCCCAACTCTTCGATCATCCCGGCGATCATCATTCGGATGAGCGCTTCGTCTTCGACCAAGAATATGTCCAGCATGATAGATCGGACCTAAGTTCCTCTCCCCAGCGAAGGACTAGGAGACGGCACACAACGCTCTTGCTGATCGTCAGCGCGGCTATAGAGCGGGTCCCGCATCAGCCCCTTTTGGAGGGCACCTACTGATCTTCTGACGACAGCGGACGCTCCAGCGAATCAGCGAGCGCTTTGTACTCCTACTCCATCTGCTTTAGTTCTTCGAGTCTTGTCGTGGCCCGTCAGAGCCGCCTGACGCGGCACTCTTGCTCCAATGATCGATAGTTGCGGTGCATGACGGCGTCACTCCCCTGGGTTCAACGGACGCTCGGTGTACTTTGGAAATGGTTCTTGAGTTTTCCGGCCGAAGAATGTGTCCACCGTGGAGCTGTTCAGTATTTCTTTCGAAGCTTCCACGAGTTTTGCGGGCGTCTTCACCTGCTTAGCACAATCGCAGCTCTCGTATCGAATAAGTATTGGTAGTACCGATTGCTTCCGCCCATGGCGTGCGCTCCCTGATGCTGCAGGCGGGAGCGCAACCGGTCTCTCGGCCACCGACGCCTAACGGACTGTCAAACGCCATCCGGAACTGCCCCCTTTGCGTCATGAAGAACTGCCCCCACCCTCGGGTTCGTGATGTCGGTTGAAGGTTGGCTCCGCCGCTGACGGGACGGAGGGAGGCGGAGCCGACCGGAGGGCCGTCAGCGGCGGGCGGCTGGATGAGGCCGCTCTTTCGCTTGGCACGGAGCCGGTAGCTGTCGCCGCGGATGGTCAGCACGTGGCTGTGGTGGAGGAGCCGGTCGAGGATCGCGGTGGCGACCACCGGATCGGCGAACGGTGCCCCATTCGGCAACGCTGCGGTTCGACGTGATCAGCATGGCGCCGGTTTCGTAGCGGCGGCTGACCAACTGGAAGAACAGATGCGCCGCGTCGGGCTCCAGCGGCAGGTAGCCGAGTTCGTCGACGATCAGCAGCTTTGGCTTCGCCAGCGCGAGCAGTTTCTCGTCCAGGCGCCGCTCGCCATGCGCCTTGGCCAGGCCAGCGACCAGCGTCGTCGCCGTGGTGAACTGCACCGTGTAACCGGCCAGGATCGCCTCTCGCCCGAGCGCGATCGACAAGTGCGTCTTACCGACGCCCGGCGGGCCGAGCAGCAGCACGTTCTCGCCGTTGGCGATCCAACGTGACGCGGCCAGGTCGCGGATCTGCTTCGGATCGATCGACGGCTGCGCCTCGAAGTCGAAGCCCGCAAGTTCCTTCACGGCTGGGAAGTGTGCGAGTTTCAGCGCCATCTCGATGCGGCGATGATCCTTGCGCGCGATCTCGCGCTCGCACAGCAGGAACAGCGTCTCACGCGCCGACAGGTTCGCGCGCGCCGCCTCGTCGAGCAGGTTGTCGAGCTGGTCGCGGATGCCGGAGAGCTGCAATCGCGCCAGCATGGCCTCGAGCCGGTCGATTGGTGCTTCGGTAGCCTTCCTTGTGCGCGCCATCAGAAGCTCCCTCCGATCGCTGCTTCGTATTCGGCAAGAGGGCGCAACAACGAGGGCAGTGGAGAAGGCGCCGGCCCTGCCGGTGTCGCGATTGCCGGTCGGCAGACCGCGCCATTGCGACCGGCAACCCCGTCGAGGTGGGCGGAATCGACGATCCGCAGCCGGCGACCCTCCGATTGCTTGTTGACCGCAACCTCGCGCATGCCATGGCGGATGCGCACCTCGCCGGCCGCAACCGTCACCGCCACGCGCTCGCCGATCAGTCGCCACGGCACCGAGTAGCTGTTCGTGTCGACCTCGACGGCACAATCGTTGCCGACGACGCGGGCCAGTTCGCGCAACGATCCGAACGACGGCTGCCCGCCAAGCGGCTTCAACCGGTGTGCCTCGTCACGCGCAAAGCGAGCGATCGGCGCCTCGCCGGTCGTGCCGTGGATACGCACGTTCGCCACCTCACGCTCCCACTCGGCGAGATGCGCCTCGAATGCCTCCCAGCTCGCGAAGGAATGCCCCGCGATCGCGTTCTTCTTCACGTAGCCGACGCCATTCTCCGTCTTGCCCTTCGTGCGCGCCCGATACGGCGCGCAGGCGCGAGGACGGAAGCCCCAATGCTTCGCGAACGCGATGAGCTTGTCGTTAAACTGAACCGACCGGCTCACCGCGTCGTGGCGCACCACGAGCGCGCGTGGATTGTCCATCAGCACTTCCTCCGGCACGCCGCCGAACGTTGTGAATGTGCTCTCGAGCCCGGCGAACCAGTGCTCTTGCTTCTCGGCCCGGAACGCACGCACATGCAGCCGTCGCGAATGCCCGAGCGTCGCCACGAACACGAATGCTTTGACCTTCACCCCGCCGATCTCGACCAGACGCTCGCCGAAGTCGATCTGCAGCTGTCGGCCCGGGGCGTCTCGAACCGCGTCGTCGCCAGCGCCTCGGCCTTCAGCGCCTGACGATAGGGCTGCACGGCGCGTTGCAGCGTTCGCCGGCTGACCGCCACGCCTTGCTCGGCCAACAGGTCCTGGCGCACCACATCCGCATTGCCGCGATGCCGAATGAACCTCTCGCGCAGCCAACCCTCAAGGCCATCGAGCCGTTTCGGGCGCTCAGGCGACTTGAACGGCTTCACCCCGCCCGCCGCCACGTAGTCCTTCACCGTGTGATGACTGCAGCCCAGCTGGTGCGCAATCCGCTTCAGACCCCACCCGCACGCCCTCAGGCGCAACATCTCCGCCACGTCATCCGGCGTCTTCATCACCTGCCCCCGTGGATCACTCCACGACGAGCATTCCGTGATTCGTTCCTCGTTCATTCGCTCTCTCCTCGGCTATCCAAGGAGGGGGCAATTCCTCGTGACGCCGAGGGGGCAGTTTTCCATGGCGCGCGACAAACGGACATCGTGGTTGCCGGTGATGGTTGCCACTATAGCTGACGGTTCCAGGATCCGAACTGAACTATGATAAGGGTGAACTATGAGCGCCAAAATTCGGTAAATAGAACTATGAGCGGTCAAATTCGGACAGCCGAAGGCCATGCGCTGTCCGCTTAGGTTCAGCAGGGCAATTGAGTTCTTGAACAGAACAGGCCACACTAGATGACAGCGACGGAATGAAGCCCCACGCTCGGATGGGCAGTCGGATCACCATTCGTCGACGAGGTTAGTTCGATGATGAATCGACGGAGGTTCGGCGGCGCTCTTGGGGCCAGCTTTTTGGTCGCGTGCTCTACCGCAGCTCAGACCGCCGATGCACCGGGTCGGCTTTCTTCTGGGTGCGTCGGGCCAGTCCGTGGCGTCGCTATTTCATGCGCTCCAGGAAGGCCTGCGTGATCTCGGATATGTCGACGGCGGCAACATCGTCTTCGTTCAGCGGTACGGGGACGGCAGAATGGAACGGCTGCCGGATCTCGCTGCTGCAGCGGCCATCCGCTGCCGCAGCTCGGCAAGAAGGTGTGCCATGCGTGCCGCGGCTGGTCGTACCCCATGTTGACGATCCACTCGCGGAAGATAGCAGCGTCTATCAGCGTCTCCCGCCAGAGTGCCCGGGAAATCGACGGGCGGGTCTTAATAAACCGTTCGAGGGCTGAATGAGCGATAAAGCCGACCTCGCCGGAGACATTGTTCCGAGGTCATGATCCATGGTCTTCAAAAACAGACTCTGAATATCCGGGATGTCGCCTAGGATGTGAAAGGAACTGCCGTTTTCCATTGTGAACAACCTTGGAGCGGCATGCGAACCCTTTGATGATTCAGACAGCAATGCCCGGCGGTGCAACCACGCCGCAGAAGGCAGCTTAAAGCGGCGACCTAATGAGCGGCTCACTCTGGGGCGAGCTTGTATATCTCACCGGGTTTTAGGTTGAGTTCGTCAAATAGCCTTTGCTGCTTTTCATTGAGAACCGCCGGTACGATGTCCGCCGTCCAGCCTTCGGGAACGGCCGCAAGAACTAGCGTCAGCGCCTGACTTGGCTTGGCAAAAGCGAGCCACATCTGCTTGGTTGGCACTGCCCCGTCGTCCGAGGTCACGTCAACGAGCGTAAACGAAGTCCCGAATGATTCTGCCATAACAAAGTGATTCCGCTACCGGCCCACTCCTAAATAGAACTAAGCGGCTGAGGCCGCTACGGAGTTGCGAGAACCGGCCCATCGCCCAACGCGCGTCAGACAATGGGCCGTCCCGGGTGGATGGCGGGACCTTAGGCCGGTATCGCCACAGACCAACTTCCAAATCTCGATAACGGAGAGTCGTTCCTAGCAGGGCTTTGCAGGTAGCCTGCCGCGCAGGTCTCATCTGGTTCTTTGGAAGGACTAAACTACGACACCAACAAAAACGCCGCCCGCTTAAATAAAGCGCAGGCGGCGGCTTACCAGCCCCGGGAGGGTGAGAGTAAATCCCGATGAGAATTAGTGTCCAGCGCGGTGTCGAGGTTCATCGCTTTGCCGAAAAAGCTTAGATTGGTGGCTGTAGACCCGGCAAGGTCAGCACTTGTTAACCTCCCTGCAACATCGATCTGCTTAGCCTTTCGCAAGAGCTCCGTGCGGCGGATGCCAGCGGGCATCCCGCTGGCCTGTTGGCGCAAATTAATCGCCTCTTGTGCGAGACGGTATTCGAAGGTTGATGATTGTTTCAGGATAGGTCGTGCCGACATGGGGTGCTCCGCTGTCAGGTTGAGCGGGAGCGCTACTCGCGTCCAATCCACCACCGATAGATGCTACGGGCCGCTCGGTGGCGGCGCGATCTTGCGCCTTTATCTGCGACATAGCCAGCGCTTTGTTTTATTCCCTCGCACACGATCTGCCAATTGGCCCAGGGCTTCGCACTTGGCTAGATCACTCGTCGCCCCTGGACCTCCCGTTAGAACGATCAACGCGGTCCGCTCGAAACTCCGCGGGCCCTTCGAGCAGACGCTGCTTTCTGGTCGATTGGACCTTGGAGCTCGCGGAGGCGTCAGCTCTTTCATCTATCACAGTGCCAGCGAGGTGAAGAGCACGTTTCCGCTGGCGGCCCACGCGACGAGGACCTTTAGCATCGTCCTGCGTCATCCTACTGACCCTCTGAGTTGGAGCTATTGGAATACACCGGCCGCCATGAAACTCAGCAACCACGGCAAATAATCTTCAGCTTCGCTGCGGTGCGGGCTTCTTCAGTAAGGAAAGGGTCCTTTTCCCCCGACGAGGCGTCGACACTGGTCCCGGAGGGCCTCCTGGCTTTTGGAGGAAAGGCTGCGTCGTAACAGGAGAGGCGCGCGCTGGTGCTTTCGATTGAACGGCAGTTCGGTTCCGCGGCGAAAGCCGCTGGCGCTGCACCGAACACTGATGCGAGGAAAAGCGCGGCCCTCCATGTACCTGTTCGAGCCATTGTCATGCTGAACGTCCTTTCTATTTGAATTCCCCCTCGATCGGGTTTTGCTGGCCCATGCTCGAAAGGCCTCCGCTAGGACCATTGCAGGCCTTTCATTCCACTTGCCGGGTGTCAGTTCCACTACTTCTTCTTTGCAGGCCCGAAATCAGGCTGCCAAGCGGCATCCTTCCGGCTCGGCGCTGCCGCGATCACTTTCGCCTTTTCCTTCTTCGGCTTCTTGGCTTCGCGATTGCCGCGTTGCTGGCCCTTCGCCATGTCACTCTCCTTAAATAGTTTGAGTTCGTCGAGTTCGTTGGACTGCAGCACCCGCCCGCGGGGAGTGCAGACCCTCACGTCCATGTAGCCTTCGCGCAGCAATTTTAGCGCAAAGCGCAACGCGACCTTCGCGGTGCCGCGGCCGATATTGGAGCTGCCATATTCGTTGGTCCCACTGACCAGATACGACACGCGTGTTGGCTTAGCCATTGATGATAACGGCCGCACACACAAGAAGCAGCAGGAACAGCGGAACAATCACCGGCGGCACGATCCACTCCGAGATGCGACCATGTGACATCGAACGCTCCTGCGAGGCCTTCGGCGGGAGCCGACCCTCAGTCACCGGTCAAAGCCGTTGAGAAGTGCGGTGATGCCAGCGACACTACGCCGGTGCCGAACCAATAGCGAGGGTTAAGTGGCCGCGCGGGTGCCGGCTCCTGTGACATCTTCGTTTGCGGGCGGGGCACAATAGTGCTGGCTATTGCCGCGCGAGCGGCGCATGGTCGCGACGGCCAGCATCGTTTGGGGCTTCACTTGCGAAAGGCAGCGTGCATGACCATCCGCTCGCGGCGAGCAACCGTCACCTTCAAACATCCGTTCCGCATCCGCGGCATCGAGCGCGCCTTGCCGGCCGGCGCCTATGAGGTCGTCACAGATGAGGAGACGATCGAGGGGCTGACCTTCTCAGCCTATCGTCGTATTGCTACGATGATCACCGTTCCTGCCGAAAGTGGCCGCGGCGCCACTGAGATGCTGTCGATCGGCTCGATCGGTCTTGCGAACGCACAAGCTGTGGACGCGAGTATCGCCCATGATTGACCTGCCGGTCGATCTCGACAAGCGCCGCGGCATGGCCGCGCAGAAGGCCACCGACCTGCGCCGCGCCTTGGCTGACGTCGAGGCCAATCTGCGCGAGGTGCGCGAGTGCGAGGCTGATCTCGAAAACCGCATGATGACCGTTCCTGCCGCGTCCTGGCAGGAGGCGGCTATGAAGGCACGCCAAGTGCTCAACCTCTATGCTGCAAGTCTGCCTGCCGAGGATACGCGTCATCGCGCACTGGTGGCCGCGCTATTCGACGATTTCGCTCGGCTGTCGGACGAGATCTAAGGCGAACGTCGGCCGAGCACTCTCGGCTCGACTGGGGGAGCGGAAGCCCACAGTCGATGATTGCAGGGACGCCATGCCGGGTCCCAATCATGTAGCTGGAGCGAACCGCGACGTTGACCTGCGAAGACCTGGATATGCGTTCAGGTCCTCTCGCGCTGGCGCCGACATTCTCTAAAACGGGGCGCTCATGATGATCAGATATTTCTTCGATATCAGAGACGATCAGGAGCTCTACCCCGACGAAGACGGAATAGAGTTTTCCACGCAGCGCGAGGCCGAGATGGAGGCGGCTCACACGTTGGCAGGATTGGCACGTGATTTGGCGGGTCAGGAAGACCGCCCGGACGTTCCAGTCGAGGTCCGAACGGAGGCGGGCCGCTTATTTCAGGCGGCACTGATCTTCGAAGCCGATAAATCCAAGTAACAGACCTCTCCTTGTTGCGCGTTTGAACCGTGAGGGATTCTGTTCCGCGCCTGAGGTGGCAGTTGCATTGCCCAACTCGCCGCTGCGGCGCTCAACAGACGAGTTCGTCGGTCCAAACCTTGAAGCTGAGTAACGTGTTGGGTCCGAATGTCTGGGTGATTGGAACGTCGGCGGCATCGCGGCCCTGTGCGATTAGCACGCGACCGATTCGGGGAACGTTGTTACGGGGATCGAATGTGTACCAGCGCCCGCCGATATAGGCTTCGAACCAGCCGGCAAAATCGCCGGCGGCATATGGAGGTGCCATGCCAATGTCACTGAGATAGCCCGTGCAGTAGCGCGCGGGAATGTTCATGCAGCGGCAGAACGCAATAGCCACATGTGCATAGTCCCGGCAGACGCCTTTGCCTTCGTTAAACGCTTCCCAGGCAGTCTTGGTAGGGCGGGCGTGTTCGTAGCCAAAAGCGATGTGGTTATGGACGAAGTCGCAGATGCCCTTGACCCGGGCCCAACCGGGCGCGGTCTTCTCGAACAACTTCCACGCCACGTCGGTAAGTCGGTCCGTCTCGACATACCGGCTGCCGAGCAAATACACGATAGTGTCCGGAGGAAGATCTTCCACCGCATGTTGCTGCGCTGATGATGCGATCACGTCGGGCAGACCGCTGTCTCGCACCGTGCCGTCCGCTGTGAGGCGCATGCGGCCGGCGGGGGCAACAAGACGGCTACACCAATTTCCGAAACCGTCGCGATAGGGCGTGATCGGTACTGACGGCTCGCTGACAAGATGATCGGGCACGACGATGTCGGATGCCCGCGTGAAGTGGGTGCCGACAACTGCAATCAGAGGTGTCGGTTGCGGAAAGTCGTAGATCATCTCGAAGCCAACGCGGATTTTCATGGGGATCTGGCTCCAATGAGACGATTGAGAACGTCGCAAGACCTGTCTGCGCATCGTCACCGATGAATGCCGCGAGCGCTCAACCGCGAACACTATGACATCGCAGCCCGGATGGCCAGCAGGGTGCGCGATTGAGTTGAGATCATGTCCAACACCTGACGGGAACCCGCTTCAAACTGAAGGCTTTCTTGAAGATGAAAATGCGATCCGAATTTAAACCCATGTCCACTCAACCGGCGCAGGCCTGGCTGGCACGGCCTATGTCCGAGAAAGCGTCCCACCAGTGTCGCACTGTGAGCGAGGCCGACGCCGACATTCTGAGGAAACGCGCATTGAAGAGGCAGCGCGCGCTGATCGCCCTCAATGGCCGAGCGCGATCATGAGAGATTTCAAGTGTCCTCATTGCGGGCGGCTATCGGCTTTTGAGGCCTCCGAGTGCAATGGCTGCACGCAGCCGTTAATGTTCGATCCTGAGAACATGGCAATGGTCGGCATGGAAAGTGCCCTTGAATGCGTGAACCGGAATATCATCGGTTGCAATTGGCGCGCTGTTGCGTCGGCTCCCTACTGCCTGTCCTGCTCCCTGACCCAGGTCATTCCCAGCACGCAGAATACGCAAAATGTGTCGCTTTGGACGCGCGTGGAGGAAGCCAAGCGCAGACTGATCTACGACCTGCGACGGCTCCGCCTGCCCATCGCGTCCGCGGGTGGATTTCAGCTGGCATTCGAGATTCTGTCCGACGAGCATGGGCCGGTCCTGACGGGGCACGAATCCGGCCTGATAACGGTCAACCTTGCGGAGGCGGACGATGTGCAACGCGAGATCAGGCGCGTTTCCTTTCGTGAACCCTATCGCACCCTTCTTGGTCATTTTCGACACGAAATAGGGCACTTCTACTGGAATGCCCTGATACACGAAGGAGGCTTCCGATCGCCCTTTCGGCTGGTGTTCGGCGACGAGACCGAGAATTACCAGGCTGCGCTTGCCGCCTATTACGCCCGTCAAGATCGGTCTGACGACCCGACAAGTCACATCAGCATGTATGCGACATCTCATCCCTGGGAAGACTGGGCAGAAACCTTCGCCCACTTCTTACATATCGTTTCGACCCTGGATTCCCTGGCGGGACTTCCGCTGTCTTTGGACGCGCGCGCAAAGCACACGCTAAACGATCCCTATCTCGAAGTCGATTTTGGTGCACTTTTGGAGTTGTGGAGTCCGCTCGCACTGACGATCAACCGTCTCAACCGTTCACTGGGTCTTGCCGACGCGTACCCGTTCGACATTTCGCCCGCAGTTAAAGGCAAACTACACCTGGTCCATATGGCGATTTCGGCTTTTAGAAATCGGCAAGGATCAAGGGCAGCCGGGTAGGTTGTCGATTGTAGGCGATATCTATCGGATCTGCTCGCGCTTCCGAGGCTCGAGCAATCTCGCTGGCACGGAGGCATGGTTATCGTGGGTCAACAAGCCGGCTACGAAGCAAATACGCAGGCTATTCGGAAGGCCAATAAGCCAAAAAATGCCGTAAGCGGCGTCCGCAATGCATTCCGGTCTGGGCACAACGCCGAAAATGCGGCAGGCATTCCGGAGAAGCGGTGTCAAATAGACATCAAGGCATCGAATCGAACTCAGGAGGTACCCGACCTGCTCGAAAGAGCACTATCGGCTTGTCGTCGTAGTCACCAGTCTCGGCATCCGAGCATGTAGAGAACGCAACGACCCCCGCCTTGCTCAACGCAAGTCTTTCGGCAGTTCGACGCGCGCTTTCCTCGGTCCGGCACACAATCGGCGCACCGGCCTTCAACTGGTCGTCTTTCGCGGGGTCAAAGGATTGAACGAGAAAGTGCGTCTGACGGGCCATCAGGACTCGCTCTCCAGATCGTGTGCTCGACGAATGGGCTCGTCAGGTCTTTGTCGCCGTCTTAGCGAGCTCTGTCTCGATGCCGGTGGCACAAGCCTTGGCGAATGAGTAATCCATGCTCGTGGACGCCACACTCTTCACGAATTCGCTGACGACGTTCTCCCTGGAATAAGGGCTGGCCGCCTTGAATTTGGCGAGAGCACCGTCCGCGGCAGTGAACTGGGCGACACAGAGCGGTACCAGGACGGACATCCGGCCACTGGTCTCCGCCGTGACGCGCATGATTCTAGCTGTCTCCCCAGTGACCCAGCCGCCCCAGGCAAATCCAATCGCCATGGTTGCTACCGCGCCGAATGCGATTCCTTGAAGGAAGCGAGTACGCGCCTCGCCTTGCAATATTGCAGGAAGCTTCATGAAGGTCGCCTTTCTTGATCGCATCCAGGCGCGCACCTGCGCTGCTGTCGCGCCTTGGTAAACCAATGTTATGATTGCGCCTTCCGATGGCACGTGAGCTGCTGCTACGACGACGCGCGGCGACTTCGGAGGTCGCTGCTTCCTGGGCAGCTTTCAAGGTGAGCATCTGCCAACCTTTGGCGAAACACTATATCTTTAACGTGACGGTGTAAATGATATTCGATCTGCGTGCGGCTGCACGTCCGCCCCGCGATCGGCAACGGCCGCTTTGCCTAGTCACACGCGCCGCTTTGCCAGAGCGTTACGGCTGCGACGAGCTGGTTGTAATTGGCGTCTCTGAATTCCTCATCCCAACGCATCAGCTCGTGGGCGATCTTATGTGGCGTGTAGGCACGGAAAATGAAACCATCCACGAGATGCCGCGCGGCCGCAAGATCCATGGTTTCTTTGGTGATGGCCTTCATGCGACGCCACTATTGCTAACCCGCCGCGAGACGCGCGCTAGACAACTGGTCGTGTTTGGCGTCGGTGGCAGTGCGGGGTGTGTTCGGGCGCGCTGTCGGTACTGGCAACGGATTGCGTGGGAGATGGATCCCTTCTGGAGCAGGCGAGAGCAGAACACGTTCAGCCATCGTGGGCACCCTCGCTGCCGAACGTGATGCCGTTCACGGCCGGCCTCCTTTGTCGGAGCCCCGCCGACGACGCTGCGCTTGCTGACGGGGAATAGCCAGCGAAATCGGCGCTCTTGACGCTCCAACTCGAAGGTCCGTCCGTTCGCTGCGAGTCCGAGAAAGTTGTGGCTATCGCAGCTTGGGAGGCGCATGCTCCCGAGCAGCGCCAGCGGCGCTCTTGTCGAAAGGTAGGTGCGCATGACCATCCGCTCACGTCGTGAGGTCGTCACCTTCAAGCGCCCGTTCCGCATCAAGAGCATCGATCGTCTGTTGCCGGCCGGTGCCTACGAGATCATCACGGACGAGGAAACGATCGACGGGCTGTCGTTTGAGGCATTCCGCCGCGTCGCCACCATGATGATCGTACCGGCCGAGGGCACGCTCGGGCTGGCTACAGAGATGATATCGATCGGCTCGGTTGAACTGTCGGACGCGCTGCTGATCGACGCAAGGACGCCCCATGACTGACGAGCCGCTCGATCTGGATGGCCATCGCGGTATAGAGGCTCAGAAGGCAACCAAACTCCGTCGCTCCCTCGCAGTGCTTGAGAACAACGCAAGGAGGCTGCGCGACCAGCAGGCGGTCGTCGAAAACGAACTTCTCTCGGTGCCGGCAGCGTCGTGGCCGGACGCCGCCGCCAAGGCGCGTTATGTACTGAATCTGTACGCCGCAGGACTGTCGCCGGAAGATAGCCGCCATCGCGCCCTTGTCGCGGCTATATTCGAGGATTTTGCGCGGCTCACTCGCGAGGCTTGAACAAGCTGGATGTCCTGTGAGCGGGAGCCAGCAGGTCATGCACTGCGCAAAGGCACGCGTCCACTGGAACCCTGAGCGCCTGGGTCGATTACCTCACGAGCGGCCGGATGCGCCCACCTCGGAGACGGTGCGTCGAAGGAAAAGGAGCCCGGGATGAGCTCACAATGGAGGATAACCATCTGCGGCTGAACGCAAAGCCCCAACCGATCAGAAGCCATACAGCTGCTGGTTAAGGCGGCGCTGGACACCCTGCGCGCTCGGCCCAAGCGGGCAGCTCCCAAGTCAGAGCGCGAGAGCTCTCGCAACCGCGCAAAGGAGCTGGCCTCTTATGCAATCGATCGGCCGGAGTTCGGATCAAAGCGAACCTGATCGCGCGGACAGCACTATGGGCCCGCTTTGTCCTCAGTTTCGGATTTCTTTCAAGCGAACGACGACGCCGGTGGGTTCTGGCTGATGTGTGGTCAATTTTCTAAAGTCCGTATCGCTCCAATCCGCGAGACTTATGACCTCTCCTTCCTCAGCTTCCATCCCAGGGACCTCGAGCAGCTCCAGTACATACAGCCCCCTGGCGTCGAGAAAGAAGGTATGCTGCCCGAACAATTGGCGAAACTGCGCAACTGCTGGATGATCCTCAGCAAGCACCTGCGCTTGAAACTGAGATAGCGTTTTGGTTATCTGAGCCTCGTTTAATTTCATGGCCAGTTCCTAGATAAGATATTTTGCATCTGAGCCATTTCGTCTGCTCGCCACTCGTCCTGGACTAGGCAACTGCGCCACACGGCTATGTGGCTGCAACACCCAGAGCTTTGCTCGTGACAGCCGACGACGATCCGCCTCGCTCGTTATGTCTTCGTGCGCCGCTGGTCGTGGTGGCCAGCGTTTGCGTAGGCTTAATAAAGACTCTTTCCTTTTTGGGTGGTGCGGCGATAAGGCCAAGCTTACGGGCCCCGCGCACGGCCTCGGATTTCTCCCTGGTCTTTTTCTCCGAGGGCTTCTCGTAGGAGCGACGACGCTTCATTTCCCTAAAGACGCCCTCGCGCTGCAGCTTCTTCTTGAGGACGCGCTTGGTCGACGTTGTTATCGCGTACAATTACTTGCAACGGCGTTGCTCCCTTACAGTTGTCGCGCCAGATAGGCTGACGTCATGGCCGCCGAAGCCGCAACGACGCTTCGAAGAAAGTCCGGCCCGTCCGATCAAGATGAAAGGACACATCGCCCCTCAAGCGCAAAGGCCCACTCGATCGCGAGATCGAGTGGGCCGCACAGTCATTCCAGTACATCCGTGAAATGACGAAAGCTGCTTACGCCAAAGAGAGGTTCTCGGCGCTGGACTTGCCACGCTTCGGGTCGGTCCTGAGCTCGAAGTTCACCCGCTGACCTTCAGCAAGTCCTTGGAGCCCCGCCCGCTCGACCGCACTGATGTGAACGAAGACATCGCTACTGCCGTCATTGGGCTGAATGAATCCGAAGCCCTTTTGCCCGTTGAACCACTTCACTGTACCTGTAGCCATAATATTTCTCCGAAACGCCAAGGCGCACGCGATTCCAAAACACTCAATCCGACGATGTCTCTGGAAAAGGGCCACTTGGACTATACACTTCTCGCGAGAATACAAGACTTCTTTTGGCAAGCCTGAGAATTGCGATCGCCAAGGTTCCTTCGGGTCGCAGCGGCTCGCATTGCTACGCCTCGGCAGATGGATTTCAGGAAATGGCTAAACAGTAGACGATACCGTTCGTTGTGATCAACGCCCGCGTGCTGGCGAGAGAGTCCAGTTCACCAAGCGCCACCTTTCGGGCAGCTCGACCGAACGCATCTGTAGTGACTACAAGAACAGGCGATCTGTCGTCTTGTCGAGCCGCTTGTCCGAACCGCTGGCATCATTGAAATGGCCAATCAATTCACCGGATGGCCGGTAGATGTTGGTTCCTTTGAGATCGTAGAGCTTTGCACCATTCAGGTCGAAGATTTCCCGGCCCACGATGATGCCGACACGAACTCCCTTGCTGTTGAAGATGTCACCTTTCACAAGAGCCTCCTGCTTGAAAGTCCGTGGATGCTGCGCTGTTTCGCGGGAAATAGCGAGACAAATCGCCAGTATCCGAGCTATCCTTATCGAGGCGGCGTCAGTTCGCTGCCGCACCAGCCAAGGGCTTCGGCGTTGATCGGATCCGAAGGAGCTTGCGCATCAAGGATGACCCCGCAGCTCCGGCATCTCAAGGTCCAATGTTCGAAGCCGTGTCTTCCCGGGACAACACGCAGCACCTCCATGTTGGCCCGGCACATGGGACAGAGGGGCCGGACGGTTTCGCGTGGCGAGAGCTTGTTCGTGAGTTGCGCGTCTGGCATCCGATGCTCCTGGTTCTGAGGCGGGAGCCCAACACTATCAATCATTCCACTGAGGAAGAACTGGCGATCATAAGATTATGCGCAATCGCGCTCGCGTATGCCCGAAAGAGCACACAGGATTGCAGTCGTGTTTCATTGAGCCGGCCTGCGTGGAAGTGCGCCGGAAATAGCAGTAGTCTCGCAGTTTGTACTGCAAGCGGAACGGTGCCCTTCGTGGAGAATCTCCGATGGCAAACGGGTTGAGCTGACGGGACCAATATTGAGGTGTACGGAGGGACGGGCAATGGTCCGCTGTGAGGGAGAGCGTTGCGGCTCCACGCGAACCATTCTCAACGCCCAGCGGCGCTCGAACCTTCGCTGAAAGTGCAATGGATAGATGATACTCACGGGCTCCCTCCAGTCTGGATGGCGGGAGCGCGGTACGGTCTCTCAGTCACTGAAGCCATTTACGATCAGTGATTTCTATAAGATAGTGCTTGCGCAGTCTGATTGATAGGTCTGTTCTCAGAAGTTTCATGCCGCATACCGGGGATAATGTTGATGAACTGCGTCAAGCGCGCCGGCCGGCAGCTCGGCGCGTCGTCTATCGCCTTTTTTGAAATCGATGCTGCGCAGGATGATGCCTGGGGGCGTTCCCTCGAACTCGCTCGCCGGATTGCCGACGGCACACGTTTCGATGCGATCGCGCAGACGCGTGAACTGCTCCTCGCGCTGGCCAGGCTTTGAGGCGGCCAGCGCTCGATCTTCCAGCGCATCCATCGCGGTGGTCGAGATCGCGCAGGCAACTTCCCTTTCACCATCAAGCATCGAGAACAGGATGACCATCCTGTTGTATTCGTAGCTTATGAGCAGCCGCGCATGAGCGTCATCTGAGCTACTCCCTGTAATCGGCGCAGTGATCAGCCTCAGCCCTGCTAGGTGAGCCGAGCAAATCCCAGGGAATGGCGGAGACAACATCGGGATGCTTTGTGTCTTCTGGCATTAGTCCTGCGACATACTTTGTACGAAGCGCACCTTGGCAGCCCTTCTGCGCAGCCCCGGCAACAGCATGCGCCTCTTCGCAATAGCGATCCCTTTCTCAGCCGGCGCAAACAAAAGCGCACGCATCCTCTTCTGCGCTCTTGCTCCGGCACCAGGCGCTTTATCGGCTCGCTATTCCCGGAGCATCGGCGTAGGGTCGGCGATCACCGAGTTTTCCATGGCATCCGCCGGTGACTGAGGGCCGCGCGCTCCCGCCGCTGAGAGCAGGAGCATTGTCTTGCGACAGTTTCGCCTGGCCGAGTGGATCGCGCCACCCGTCATCGTACCGCTCGCTCTTCACGGTACCCGCCAAAATCTCGGCCGCGCCACGGCAGCGGCCGCGTTGAGGAAGGCCAGGCAGCTTCTGCAAGAGGGGTACATCGACGTAAGGATCTGCACGCCGCGCGGGCAGATCCTGTTGCCGGATGAATTCAATCAGCTCGAGAACCAGAAGGAGACCGACGTGGCTAACGGGGAGCGACGGGGCATTAGGGAAGCCAAGAAGCCAAAGAAGGAGAAAGTCAAAATTATCGCCGCGGCGCCAAGCCAGAAAGCAGCAGCTTGGCAGCCGAGCCTGGCTCCAGGCAAGAGGAAATAAGGGCAACGGGCACGGGCGCCCTGACTGGGCAGCCGGCTCGGAATGTAAACCGGCCCGCTCCTGAGCCCGAGAACAGGTAGGATCGATACGTGTAGCGGACGCATATCTGCCTTCGCCGCGTCTCGGCGGTTGGCATCGGCACGGGAATAGAAACCAATCCAGTGTTCAATCCATATTAGGCACGGACGAAAACCGCCTTCACGAAGTCCACCTCGTTCGCGCACGGATGATCGCGAATGGCGGCTTTGCCTCGCAGCAACGCCCCGTGAGGAGGCTGTAGGCTGCGTCCTTGATGTAAATCCGGAAAGGCGGACCGCGAAGTTGAACCTCAAGGACGCGACCATCCTCAACATGAAACCCATGAGAGAGGTGAGTTGTTAATACTGAGTGCTGTCGTCATATGCTCAACTCGCGATGACCTCCACTTAAGTGGAAGCCGGTATCTCTACGAGAGAGCCGATTAGCCGCAGTAGAGCCTTGTGCTCGGCTCCTTTTCGGCTCAGATCGCAGAAACTCGCCGAGCTCAATCGCGGCAAGATGGCGCTCTTTCCGACAAATGGGACACGATCGGTGCCGAAATGGCCGCGATCACCTTGTCGTCCAAGCGTCTGCTGCCGGTTGCACGCGTGAGCCGGGTCGACCAGGGCCAGTCGGAGAAGCATGGACAGGGCCACTCGAGATCAGGTGCGACGCCTGCAACCGCATGGGTTTTCCTCTGCTGAAGAAGCCCGAATCTCTGCGCGCTGCTCCAAGTGCGACGGCAAGGATACCGAAGTCCTAACCGTCCGTCAGTGCGGGTTTGACGTGCTCAAGGACCACCGTTCGCCATCAGGGATGACGCGCAACCTTTTCTCAGCAGCCGACCACAAACGAGGAGCGCGCACGGCGATTTCGTGCCAGGCTTGGACGACGTGGTGGTCAGGGACCGCAAGTCGTCCCGCCCATCGCAAGGAAAGCTGTCGAGCCGAACGTCGACCTTGCGATTGCAACGGCCGTTCAGGCACTGGATGTTGCAGGAGACGTGGCCGTCGGGCCATTCAGCAGGACTGCGGGGCGGATAGTGGCCGGCCCACCTTGTGTATCGACGTTTGACTGCTCGCGATACCCTGTGCGTGGTAGGCGGTTTACGTTGTCGGGCCTTTACTCGATTTGATCAGGTGGGCCGAAAATGAAAATGGCTACACGCTTGTGTTTCGCGAACTGCTTTTCTCTCTTTTGCGTTGTCGCGTCGTCCCCGAACCCCGGAGAATTACTGTCCGTGTCTCTACCCCGAAATTTTCTCCGCGAAGGTTGCTTATCAGGCAGACCGCATCAAACGAGTGATGCTAAGAGCTCAGCTGGCGACAGGCTTACGGACTGCCGTATGAGTAGGCCTATTTTAGACCCCGCCCCCTAATTCGGAGCGTCCGTTCTTCCCATGACTTGGGGCGGGGTTTCTTCCATCGGGGGGACCACCGCACTTAACAGTGATTGCGTAAACAGAATTGGCGCCGCTAGAGAGCAGACATATTGCGTCGCCGATTTGGAACTAAGGTGATTACCTGAATTCGTGGTGGGAATATCTCTAATCCAAGTGGGTGTTCATCATGAAAAATCTGTTCTTGATCGCAACCGTCATCGCCTCCGTAGCAAGCGCAACGACCCATCAAGTTAGCGCGTGCACTCTACGCTTTCCGGCCTTTGAAGTGACTGGCTTCCCGATCTCGCGGCACCAAGTAGCAGTGCTGGGAGCGGGCCAAGTTGAGGAGAGTTCAGCTCCGCCAGAGCTAACCTTGGCTGGAATGCCCGCTTCTCCAGCTCAGACCGAGATTCTGAGACCGCGCCCAAAACCACGGATAGTTGCGGCATCGGCGGATCCTAGCCAACTCACCGTAGGCATAGCGCGGCCGCGCTTGCAGCGGAGCGCCGGAGAGGTGTGTGACTCTGACTGAGATTGGCAGACCAAGTGCGCCACCTTGCGCTACCCGCCTTCGGGCGGGTTTCTTTTTTTTGCCCCTTACGATGCGAGCTACTGCGGTGTGGAAAGGCAGACTGAGAACGTGGTGCCGTTCGAGCCCTCCGCTACGGGCCGAGATGCGGGATGTCAAGCATTGCTCCCTGGTTTCGGTATCAACAGAATAGCCAAGATGTCCGCCATAGACAATCGCGCGCATTTGCAGCGGAAGCCGCTGCTACAAGGATCGTAGAGCCAGCGTCGTTCGTATGTCGGTGTTGTTTCCCATATGGCCAGCCGCGGTGTTGGCGGTCTCCTTTAATTTCATCTGGAGTACTGGGAACGATCGGCCCAGCCGTGCTTTGCACTTAATGGCCTATCGAACGGTCCCCGACTATCGACGCCTGCAGCTAGTATGTGAACGACAGGCCATCGTTGCTAGTAATGAAGAAGCGCGCAGGGCGTTCGAGAATCTAGGCGAGGAATACCGTAAGATGGCTGAGTTCTTAGAGCAGAAACTACAAGAACAACAAAAACACTGAGGCCGCCTCAGTTGGCGGCCCCTGTCTTCAAGAGCCGCGCATAGGTCCCGCTCTCGTGCAGCTCGAACCAGCCTCGTTCGATGGCGTGCTTGATCCCTCGCCAAACTCGGCCCCGCTGGCTTTCACCTTGCTGTAGATCGGCTTACCCTTAGCATCCCTGACGACCTCGCCCTTAGTATCACGTTCAAACTTGTAGCGGCGGCCGCCAAGCTCCTTTGAACTGACATAGGCCGCGCCGGTCTCGGCGGGGGATGTCCCGATCGCTGTTGAACTACGTCGGGCCGACGTTGCCGGAATGAATGTTACGCGGCCCTCGTGACGTGGGCAACGGGGTTGATCGTCATGCGATTGTGGCGAGCTTGAAGGGCCGCACGCAAAACCGACAATTGCTTATGCGCCTTCAATCGTCGGAAGCCCTTGTTGGCCTCGATCATGCCGGCCGCGACCCATCGCAAGGCCATGCCGGCATCCCGCCAGCGTTTGATGTTGCGCGTGACGCGGCGAATGGTGCCCATCATGTTCTCGGCGATGTTGGTACAAGCGAGCGATCGACGAAGCTCCTTCGGCAGCTTCAACCGGACGACAGTCAGGATTTCGTCGAGGCCTTCGAGGATGCTGGCCGCTACGCCGGGCCATTGCTGGTCGAGTCGACGCGCGAGATTGCGGATCAATTTTTCAGCCTTGTCGGCGTCATCGAGCTCCCAGGCCTGGCGCAGCACCCGACGGGTGGCCGCATGATGCTCTTTCGGCAGGCGTTCCATGATGTTGCGCGCCTTGTGGATCTGGCAGCGCTGGATCGCAGCGGCCGAACCGAAGGTGCGGCGGATCGCCTTCGACAACGCCTTCGCGCCGTCGGCGATGAACAGTCTTGGCACCGTCGGGTCGAGCCCGCGCGAGACCAGGTTGTCCAGCAGGGCCTGAACCGTTGCGGCGTTCTCGGTCGCCCCTTCCACCAGCGCCAGCGGATGCTTGTTGCCTTCGCCGTCAACCCCGATCGCGGCCACCAGCACGAGATCGTCGCCGAGATGCAGCCCGTCGATTTGGACCACCAGAAGGTCGAGCGCGGACAGATCGGCAGCCATGAAGTCGGCCAGCCGCGCCGCCGACAGCGCTACGAACCTCCGCGAGGCCGCCGACTTCGAAACCCCCGATCCGGGCGGTGCCGGCACGTCACCCTCGGGCAGCCGGACAGCGCGGCCGAACCGGCGCGTCGACACATTGATCAGCATCAGGTTCATCGCCCAGCGACCGAGCCAGTCCTCCTCCGCCGCCGTTTCCCAGCTCGGGATCGTGACCTCGCGGCCGTCCACGCCCCGGACCCGCGGGCGCTCGACCTCGATCTTGCCGCCGTGGAAGCCGATCCGTCCCCGCGTTCGGCCCCAACGGTGCGCCCGCCGCGCCGCGTCGCGACCGTGGCGCGGCCCGCAGGCCGCCGTGACATCCGCCTCCATCATCGTGCCGAGCGCCTCGATCCCTGCCGCAAGGCAGAACCGATCGAAGCTCGCCCGCACTTCTGCAAACGCTTCGTCCACAGCCCCGGTCGCCGGCCAACCAGCCGGTGTGATATCTCTCGTCATGGCGTTGCTCTCCTTTGTGGAATCAGCACCCCGAGCCTACCGGCTCAAGGTGGGCAACGCCGACCTCTTCAGAAATTCAACAGAACCCGGGACATCCCCTCTCGGCGCTCGTGACCCACATGTATGGTCCGGCCGCGCGTTGCAAGAAGATTTCGACGATCCGGTAGATGCGGTCTTGCATCAATGTATCCGGCCTCTGAGTGGAGCGTGTGGTGCTCCGGGCCATCATGGATATCAGCGCGCATGCGATCTCATTACCGGACAGGCCTCGACCGGGCCATTTGGGTCACCAGTGTTCGCATGCGCCGGGAAGACCGATCCTCCATCGTCGTCTCATCCCTCTCGCAGACCTCGGCGGGTAAGAGGTAGTGGTTACATCAACGATCTCCTCCTCGCTTCGCGCTGTTCCTTTGTTCGTGCCTAGCGGTCGTTCCTTCGTCCCGGCCTGCGCGCGCAGACGCGCCGCGCGCAAGGGGACCGTCAAGGCCGGCCGTCGTGGCTGTCCTGACGTCTTGCTCGACCGTGCCAGGCCGCGCCTTGACGGTCCCGAGCACGGCGCGAGGATCAAGCAGGTCGGGACGCTGTCTCCTCCGTGTTGACGCACTCGAAGGCGCGTCCCTTGTTGAGAACCGCCCAGGCGATCCGGGCGAGCTTGTTGGCGAGCGCAATCGCCAGCACGTTGTGGTGCAACCGCCTCTTGGCGGCTTCGATCCAGGATTTGAGCCCATAACGTTCCCAGTCCTTTATCCTGACCAGCACAACCCATGCCGCCTGTACAAACAGAACGCGCAGGTAGCGATTGCCGCGCCTTGATATCTTGCCGAGGATTGTGCGGTCGCCGGTCGATATCTGCTTCGGCACCAGTCCAAGCCAGGCGCCGAAGTCGCGGCCTTTCGAGAACACGTCTCCGGTGCCGATCGCGGCCACCATGGCGCTCGAGATAAGCGGGCCAATGCCGGGCACTGTCATCAGTCGCTCGCAGGCCGTATCTTGACGGGCCAGCGTTTCGATCTCGCCAGATAGCCCCTCGATACGCGCATCCAGCCGGCGCCAGTCGCCCGCCAGATCCTCGATGATGCGCAACATGCGAGGCAAGAGCACATCGGTGCGCGTCGCGAGGATGCCCGGCAACTCGGACCGTAGGGAATGCAGGCCTTGCCGCACGGCGATGCCCCGCTCCAGCAGGAACGCACGGATGTGATGACGCCGGTCCGCTGACCGACCAATCGATCGCGGACGCGGTGCAGCGCCTGAAGGTCGAGCTGATCGGCGGTCTTGGTCGCGACGAATTTCATGGTCGGGCGTTGGACCGCCTCGGCGATGGCCTCCGCATCTCGGAAGTCATTCTTCTGTCCCTTCGAATACGGGCGCACGTATTTCGCCGGCATCAGGCGGGCGTCGTGGCCAAGCACTTGGAGCCTACGACTGAGATGATGGGCGCCGACGCAGGCCTCCATCCCGATCAAGCACGGCGGCAGGTTGGCGAGCCGCGTTTCGACCTGGCCGCGTGACCACTTCTGCCGCAGCACGATGGCACCGCGGGGATCATGACCCACGAGGTGGAACGAGTTCTTGCCGATATCGATGCCGATCACGGCGATCGCTGCGTTGAGTTTCTGAGACATGGCGTGCTCCTTGTCTTGAGCGCCCCTTGCCAGCTTCTCGTGCTGGCAGGGCCGGAGCACGGCCGGACCATCCCAATAGCCGACCTTGCGCCGATGCTGCCGGAGGCGGGTGCGGGCTCGAAAATAAATTCGTAGAGCATGTCGTTTTGGCGGTCCGCCGTTCGACTGGGTGTCGGCGGAGCCACTTCGGTTGTGGCTGGAGCTCACAATGTGACTGATTAGCTATCAGATCAATGATCTTGCGGAGGTTGGCAATGACGATCTCGCTTCGATTTATCGAGACAAATGGCATTCGAATGCACCTGGCCGAAGCAGGGAGCGGCCCCACCGTGCTTCTCTGCCATGGCTTTCCGGAGTGCTGGTATTCGTGGCGGCACCAATTGGAAGCGCTCGCTGCCGCCGGATATCGCGCCATCGCGCCCGACATGCGTGGTTACGGGCAGACGGACAAACCGGATGCGATCGATCAATACACTCTATTGCACTTGACCGGAGACATGGTCGGATTGCTCGACGCGATCGGCACGGATCAAGCAGTCGTTGTCGGACATGATTGGGGAGCGCCGGTCGCTTGGCGCTGCGCTCTGTTTAGACCGGATCGATTTAGGGCTGTCGTTGGCTTGAGCGTGCCGTTTCCGGTGCGTGGTCCCGACCGACCAAGCACTGTCATGCCGAGGGCCGAAAAGCAGCGCTTCTATCAACTGTATTTCCAGACGCCGGGCGTTGCCGAGGCAGAACTCGAAAAAGACGTCCACAACGCAATCAAGACGACATTGTTCGCCCTCTCTGGCGATGCGCCGGTTGAAGATCCTGCGTCGCTCACGATGATTCCTAATGAAGGGGGTTGGCTTGATGGGAAGCCTACAACCCAATCATTGCCGCCGTGGCTCACGGACAGTGACATCGAATTTTACGTTGAGGAGTTCAAGCGCACCGGCTTTGGAGGAGGTTTGAATTGGTATCGCAACATTGATCGCAATTGGGAGTTGCTCGCACCATGGTCCGGCGCAAAGGTTCAGGTCCCGGCACTCTATGTCGTTGGCGATCGAGACGGGGTTTACAGATCGCCGAGTTGGAGCCATCTCGTCCCTAGCCTGAAACAGTTCGTGCCCTTGCTTCGCGAGACAATAGTCTTGAAAGGTTGCGGTCATTGGACTCAGCAAGAGCGCGCCAAAGACGTAAGCAATGCGCTCCTGGAATTCCTGAAACAGTTATAGATCGCGAACGGGGACTTGCGTAGACGCGGCAAGCAACGCAATGTCGCGTTTTGGCCCGTCGCGTCATCTTATTGCGACGCGGTGCTTCGGTCGCTTCCAGGTCAAGGCGGACATCAGGTGGCAGGCAGGTCCGGCTGGTTCTGTCGAGAATGACCCTGGCTGCGTGAAAACAACGAGTCAGATAGAGATCGTCTCTGGGTTTTTCGGAGACGGTCGATGCGACGGTTCATTGAAGGCGCGGATCGCAATCAATCGACGTTGTTGCCGGAATGCCTCGATGATTGGGTCGGTGAGAGCAATCCTGTTCGCGTTGTCGATGCGTTTGTCGAAGCACTTGATCTTGACGAGATGGGTTTTGAGGACATCGAACCGTCGGCGACCGGGCGACCCGGCTATCATCCAGCGGTGCTGCTCAAGCTGTACATCTACGGCTATCTCAACCGCATCCAGTCGAGCCGCCGGCTGGAGCGGGAGGCAAGACGCAATCTCGAGGTGATCTGGCTGTTACAACGGCTTTCGCCCGACGACAAGACGATCGCCGACTTTCGTCGCGACAACGGCCTCGGTATCAGGAAGGTGTGCGCGAAGTTCGTTGAGCTTTGCCGGCGGATGGGATTGCTGACGCAGGCGAGCGTCGCCATCGACGGATCGAAGTTCAAGGCGGTCAACACGCGTGACAAGAACTTCACAAAGGGCAAGGTCGAGCGCCGTCGCCAGCAACTGGAGGAGAGCGTCTCGCGTTATCTCGCGCAGCTCGACACGGCAGATCTGCAGGAGCCGTCTGAGACTCTCGCCGCGAAGACGGCGCATCTGAAGGAAAAGCTCACCAAGCTCAAGAGCGAGATGCACAAGCTCGAAGCCTACGAAGAGGCGATGCTGGCATCACCAGATCAACAGATCTCGCTGACCGATCCCGACAGTCGGTCCATGGCAACGAGTGGCCGTGGCTCGGGCGTCGTTGGCTACAATGTGCAGGTTGCCGTAGATACCGAGCATCATCTCATCATCGCGCACGAAGTAACGAATAGCGGCTCGGATCGCGCTCAACTGGCAAACATGGGCAAGCAGGCCAAGGCCGTGCTCGGCGTGGACAAGCTCGAGGCGGTGGCCGATCGCGGCTATTACACAGGCGAGGAGATCAAGGCTTGCGCCGACGCTGATATCCTTGTGACTCTACCGAAGCCAAACACGACCGGAATGGAGGCGAAGGGCAAGTTTGGAAAGCACGACTTCGCATATCTGGCCAAGCAGGATGTGTATCGCTGCCCGGCTGGCGAGTTGCTGGCATATTGGCTCACAACAGTGGATGGCGAACGCACCATTCGGCGCTACGTCACGAAAGCCTGTGGGAGTTGCCTACTGAAGGCGCGCTGCACCACGGCCAAAAACCGCGTCATCTCTCGTTGGGAGCATGAGCACGTCATGGAGGATGCCCAGAGGCGGCTCGACGCTGATCCTCAGGCGATGCGTCGCCGTCGCGAGACGGTCGAGCATCCGTTCGGCACGCTGAAGATGCGCATGGGCGCGACGCACTTCCTGACGAAGCGCTTGCCGAAGGTCGCCACTGAGATGGCGCTGCACGTGCTCGCCTACAATCTCACGCGCGTGATGAACATCATGGGTGCTGGTGCGTTGATCGCGGCGATTCAGGCATGAGCCAGGAGCGCTGTCGCGCGCATGCCACCAACCTCCTCATCATCGATTATAGTGGCTCGGGCAAGCCATTGGGCTGGCTTCCGGGGCCTGGCCGGAAATTATGCCATTTCGGCGCCAATCCGCGACCCCATGGGGCTGTTCAAAGCGCCGCCCCCGCATTGAAACGTTTTCACGCGGCCAAGACCCGGAGCTGACTTCGGCCCATGGCGCGAAACCCGGGATTTGTATAGGGTTGGGCCCTGTCCTGTTCTGATCCCCTCGGGGCGAGCGAAATGTGGCGACGCAGTGGAAGCGAACGTCCGATCAAGAGTCGGCGCGCGAATAGGCCCAAGGTTCGCAAAGCATCGACTAAGGCCCCATCCATTGCCGACCTGCGAAAGCAGGTACGCACTCTCACCCACGAGCTGAAACATGCAAACGAGCGGCAGACCGCGACGGCGGAAGTGCTGCAAGTCATATCCAGTTCGCCTGGCGAGCTTGGGCCGGTGTTCGAGGCCATGCTGGAAAAGGCCGTGGGCATCTGCCGCGCCAGTTTTGGGACGCTGCTCCTATACAAAGGCGACAGGTTGCGGCGGGTGGCGCGAATGGCCGCTCAAAACGTGCCGCAATCGTATGCGCCCGACCAGGAAACGCCGCCACACTTCATCGCGCCGTTTGATGGGGCGCCTTCGCTGGGGCGCCTCGTCGAGACCAAGGCGCTGGTTCACATTGCCGATATTGCCACCGAGCATCCCGACGATCTGATCTACAAGGTCGCCGCAGCCCGCACCGTTCTGATTGTGCCGATGCTCAAGGAGAGCGAGCTTGTCGGCGCCTTTGCCGTCTACCGCAAGGAGGTGCAAGAGTTCAGCGACAAGCAGGTCGAGTTGCTGGAAAATTTTGCGGCACAAGCGGTGATCGCCATCGAGAACGCGCGGCTGCTCCACGAGGTGCAGGCCAAGACGCGCGATCTCACGGAGGCCCTGACCTACCAGACCGGCAGCTCCAACATCCTGAAGGTGATCGCCTCGTCGCCGACCGAGGTCGCCCCGGCTCTCAAAGCCATTGTCGAATGCGCCTGCGAGCTGTGCGATGCCTATGATGCGGCCGTGGTGCTGAGAGACGGCGACGATCTCCGCTTCAGCGCCCATCATGGCCCGATCCCGATCGGGCTCGACAAATGGCCGATCAACCGCCGCTGGACCGCGGGCCGCGCCTTCATCGACCAGAAGACCGTGCATATCGAGGATCTTCGCGACGAGAAGCACGCGGATTTCTCCGACGGGCGCGAGCTGTCGATCCGGATGGGCCACCGCAGCATTTTGAGCGTGCCGCTACTGCGGGAAAAGGAGAGCATCGGCGCCATTGTGCTCCGCCGCAAGGAGGTGCACCCGTTCAGCGACAAGCAGATCGCGCTGCTCCAGACCTTCGCCGACCAGGCGGTGATTGCGATCGGCAACGTTCGGCTGTTCGAGGAAGTTCAGGCGCGGACGCATGAGCTGACCGAATCGCTGGAGCAGCAGACCGCGACATCTGAGGTGCTGAGCGTCATCAGCCGATCGGCCGGCGATCTCGCGCCGGTATTCGACGCGATGCTGAGCAAGGCAATGCAGCTCTGCGGCGCCAATTTCGGCGTGCTCAACACCTACGATGGAGCGCAATTCCACACGGCGGCCACTTACGGCCTGCCCCCCGCTTACGATGCGTTCCGGCGCAAACAGCCGCTCGATTATGGTCCGGCCACCGCGCCTGCACGGCTGTTGAAGGGAGAGCCATTCGTCGAAATCACCGACCTTGCCGAGTCCGAGGCCTATCGCAGCGGAGAGCCGAACCGTCGCGCGCTGGTCGATCTCGGCGGTGCGCGCTGCCTGCTTGCGGTGCCGTTGCTCAAGGACGAGCGCGTGGTCGGCAACGTCATGATCTTCAGGCAGGAGAACCGGCCGTTCTCCGAGAAGCAGATCACCTTGCTGAAGCAGTTTGCGGCGCAGGCCGTGATCGCCATCGAGAACGCGCGGCTGCTCGGCGAATTGCGCCATCGCACCGAGGATTTGACCGAGGCGCTGCAACAGCAGACGGCGACCGCCGACGTGCTCAAGGTGATCAGCCGCTCCGCGTTCGACCTGCAGGCCGTGCTCGATACGCTGGTCGAATCGGCGGCACGACTATGCGAAGCCGATATGGCGGCGATCACCCGCAAGACTGGCAATATTTACTTCCGGGCGGGCTCCTACGGCTTCCCCACCAAATTCGCCGAATATGTGAAAGATCTCCCGGTCCGGCCGGACAAGCGCACGATCACGGGCCGGACTTTGCTCGGCGACAAGGTGGTCCATGTCACCGATGTGCTCGAAGACCCGGACTACTCCTTTGAAGGCCAGGAGCTCAGCGGCAATCCGCGCAGCTTCCTTGGTGTGCCCTTGCTGCGCGAAGGCAGCCCGATCGGCGCCATTGTCCTCGCACGTCGCGCCGTCCGGCCGTTCAGCGAAAAGCAGATCGAGCTCGTGACCAGCTTCGCCGACCAGGCCGTCATCGCGATCGAGAATGTGCGCCTGTTCGACGAAGTGCAGTCCCGCACCAAGGAACTTGCCGCCTCGCTCGATGAACTCCGCGCGGCGCAAGATCGCCTGATCCAGACCGAAAAGCTCGCTTCGCTCGGCCAGCTTACCGCCGGCATCGCGCACGAGATCAAGAACCCGCTCAACTTCGTCAACAATTTTGCCGCGCTGTCGGCCGAGTTGACGGACGAGTTGAACGACATCCTCGCCTCGACCACGCTCGCCGAAGGAATTCGCGGCGAAGTCGATGAGCTCACCGGCCTTCTGAAGGACAATCTGCAAAAGGTCGTCCAGCACGGCAAGCGTGCCGATTCCATTGTCAAAAACATGCTGTTGCATTCGCGCGAAGGCTCCGGCGAGCATCGGCGAGTCGACATCAACGCCATCGTCGAGGACAGCCTTAATCTCGCCTATCACGGCGCGCGAGCAGAGAAGTCGGGCTTCACCATCACGCTGCGGCAGAACCTGGACCCGCGCGCTGGTGCGGTCGAGCTGTATCCGCAGGAGATCACACGGGCGCTGCTCAACCTGATTTCCAACGGCTTCTATGCCGCGACTAGGCGCAAGCTCGAAACGGGCGACGAGAGCTTTGAACCAGTCCTCAGCGCTTCCACGAGGAACCTCGGCAAGACAGTCGAAATCCGTATTCGCGACAACGGCACAGGCATCCTGTCTGAAGTACGCGAAAAGATGTTCAATCCTTTCTTCACTACAAAGCCGACAGGGGAAGGAACGGGGCTCGGACTCTCAATGACCCATGACATCATCGTCAAGCAACACGGAGGCCGGATCGACGTCGAGACTGAGCCTGGCGTCTTTGCCGAGTTCATCATTACACTGCCGCGCGACAACGGAATTGCCACCGGCCCTAAATCCGAATGACCGCTCACCACCCTTAGCGGACCTCCGCCGTCGCGGTTGCCATGTCGCCTAATTGGCCCATCGCGTCATTTCGCTGCGCTCCGGTATTTGGTCGGTATTCGGACGTAGCGGACATCGAGTAAGCCGCACCGGTCAAACTCGATTTAAGAGACGCGCTCTAGATATTCGGCGCAGATCGCGGCGAGCGCATTGCCTTGCGGCGATCGATTGGGATTGTTCGGCTCACGTGGTTTGGTCGCCCTGGCTATCGCGCGCTCGACGATCCCGAATTGATCGCCGTACAGAATGAACGTCATGTCGCGGAATGGCGACCGATCACCGTCCGGCAATTCGGGCATCTGCTCAAGCTCGCCGACCCCTACGGACAGCCGCGATAGCTCGTCCTCGGTTATGCCGGTCAGCGCGATCTCAAAACCGCCTTCCACGAGGTCGGCCAATTCGAGCCGCAGCATCTTGTCATCCCAATCGCTGGCGTCGGTCAGGCGATTGTCGGCGATGACATAGGCGCGTTTCTGCTGATCGCTCCACCCGCGAGCGACGATAACGGGGACCTCGGTCATTCCTAACAGCTTGCCGGCGGCCAATCGGCCGTGCCCGGCCAGCACCATCCCATCATCGGCGGCAAGGATCGGCATGGTCCAGCCCCATTGCCGGATTGACGCCGCGATCTGCTCGATTTGCTCGGGCGAATGCCGGCGCGAATTGCGCTCGTAGGGCCGTAGCCGCTCAATCGGCCATGTTTCCACAGCCGGCTTGCTCGCCAGTGCATCCATGATTTGGCCGCCCTAACTCCCGCAGCGAGTTTCAACAAAACGGCCCCGCCGTCGCCGCGCTGCTAGTAGGGAGGAAAGCGCCGATGATGCATCAGGTTACGCAAAGGCTTGCGCAAACCAACCAGCAGCACTGTCCCAATTCTACATTTGTGAATGGAGGCGCGGAAGCGCTGACAGAAATGCGTTTCGTCTAGGTCTGCCCGGCTGCCTCGAGGATCAGATTTGTGATCGTATCGGGGTGCGATATGAGGGAAAGGTGGCCCGCCTTCACTTCGATAGTCTTGGCGCCCATGCGCTTGGCCATGAAGCGTTCGAGATCGGGATTGATCGTCCGGTCTTCTGTCGAAACGGCATAGAAACTCGGTTTTGACCGCCAAGCCGCATGCGTCGTCTTGCCACCCAGCAGAGACTTGTGGAACGGCTCCTGGACCGCATAGAGGACCTTCGCCTTCGCTTCAGGTAGGTCGCCCGCGAAATCGCGCAAGAAGGCAGCCTCGCTGAGACGTCCTTCATCGCCGTCGAAGACAATCCCAGCCGACGCCGGTGGTGTGGGAAAGGTCTTGGCCAATGCCGTGTAGTCCTCGCCAGCATCTGGTGCCCGAGCCGCCACATAGACAAGAGCCGATACGTTCGGATGCATACCGGCCTCAGTCACGATCATTCCGGAGAAAGAATGCCCAACAAACACCGTCGGACCATCCTGCCGCGCCAGCACGCGCTCGGCCGAAGCTACTGCTTCAGGCAGCGTCGTCAGTGGGTTTTGCACGGCCGTGACATTGACCCCGGCTCGCTGCAATCGTGCAATCACCTCGGACCAGCATGACCCGTCGGCGAACAGCCCGTGCGCCAGGACGACATTTCGAGCCTTCGGCGCGGGCTGTGCAGCGGCGGCGGTGCCCTGGATAAGAGCCCCTGCCGCCCCAGCAGCTACCATGCTTACAAATGTGCGTCGATTCACTGGACGTTGCGGCTGAAGATCGTCTTGGCTTTTCATGGAGGTCTTCCCTTGCGTAAAGTTGGAGTGGCTACCGAGAGGGTTTGAGTTGGCTGTTTGGAACACTTTTTGCCAACGCCGACAACAATGGTCAGTGTTCGCAAGACGTAGCTTTTCGCCCGATCTTTTTTCCCGCAGCTATATTCTGAATGAAGAGGCGTATTGTTACTCGGCCTCACGGTGCTGTGATGCCGCGAGGCTCCGAATTCGGCCGCGGAGACATCCTCCGTGCCCAACAAACGCAACGATCTCCGCTTGTTACTGCGAGGATGATCTGCCGGAATAGCGCCTGCCGCTGTTGATTGGAGGGGTGACCACTACAGGAAATGGTGATGCAGAAATCTGACGGACGCGGCGAGAAAGCCTCATGCGAGGAACCAAAGCCCAAAAACGCGGTCCCGAAATACGCTAAAGGCAGGCGGTCCCGCGTACCCGCGCCGGATCACGCAGCCCAAAGTACCTACGCCACGCCCCGTCCCGGACTTGGGCCGACGAACTTGTCGTTCTTGGGAACGGACCTGATAAAGATTGGTTACCACTCGACGAGGCGGCAATGTGCGAAAAGTGCGATGAACTCAATGAGAAGATCGAGCACTACCGCAGCCTTCTCTCCCATGTCACGGATCAGTTGGCGAGCGAGGGAATAGCTCAACTGATTGCTGATTTGTTAGCCGAAAAGGCCGCGCTTCACCCGGAACAAGAAGGATAAGGCCGTCTAGTTGGCGGCCTCTGTTTTCCTCGATCGGGCGCTTGGCAAAGCTCCGTTCGGAACCGAAACCTTCTTGACCTATATGAATTCTACCAACGGGGCGTGTCAGCGATGAGGCGCGCGATGGCCCCGTTCTCAATGGGCGACGTGTTCCTTACACTCGCTATCATGAGCGTCACTTTCCTGATCGAGATCGGGTTCTTCATCCTGCTCGGAATGTTCTGAAAGGAGCGCGCGCTTTGGGCAGCGCGCAGCCGATACGAGGGTCTAGCACTACTTTGGCAGATTCTCGGTTTTGCGGCGCTTTTTAGGATTCCCGAATCAATTTTTCAATGATTCATGGGTGGTCGGCTCTCGGAGGGCTGACCATGGCGGAGTGGGAAGACGAACTCGAACGCTGGCTGAAGCCGTTCCTGGATCGGTTGGGTCATAAGACCCGGCGGCAGATGTGTCCATTGTACGTTGCGGGATTGATCGGTCCCGGCGACCGCAAAAGCGTTCAGCCGATGGCGGAGCGCCTTGCCGCGGGCAACTACGATCAGCTGCACCATTTCATTGCCGACGGTGTCTGGGATGCGACTCCGTTGGAATCTGAACTGTTAAATCAGGCCGACCGGCTTGTCGGCGGCAAGGATGCCGTGCTCGTTATTGACGACACGGCAATGCCGAAGAAGGGCGAACGCTCGGTTGGTGTCGCGCCTCAATACGCGTCCTCTCTTGGCAAAACGGCAAATTGCCAAACGCTGGTGTCGCTGACACTCGCGCGCGGCGAAGTGCCGGTGATGGTCGCACTGCGTCTCTTTCTGCCTGAGAGTTGGACAAGCGACACCTCTCGTTTGAAGCGCGCCCGCGTACCGGCCGAATACCGAACGCCACGATCCAAGCCGGAAATTGCTCTGGCCGAGATTGACCGCGCGATGGCAGCCAACGTGCGCTTTGCATGGCAGCGCGATAAGCGCCATACCGGCCACACGCTGGCGAAGATCGCCGTCCAGTGGCCGATGTTTTCGCCAGCGTCTACGGCGTCTCACCGAACTCCTCATCGGCGCCTCGCCCTGCAGCGAGGCCAGCCGGATCTGCGTCATGGCATCTCCTCCGTGATTGGCTATCAGTATTTCGGCAGTCAGCTCTCAGCTCTTATGACAGATCAACAGAAAGGGCGGCTGCGCCCGCGGCTCTTGCGACCGAAGGACGCGGAATCACAACGTAGCCTTCCCGTCGCTGAAGTGCTGATGCACGAGGTCATGTTGGTAGAATAGCTGATCTAGTTGATCGACGGGCTGTGTTTCGGGCCCGAGCTGCGAAGGCTCAGGCGTCGTGGCACCGAACTGGCCTGCCGTGTAGCCAGGGCCGCCGTAGTGGGCACCGGGATTCCGTGGGTCGCGAAGGCATTCAAGGGGTCGTGCGGGTCGAAGTGGAATGTAGCGTCCCAATTGATGAACGACATGGCTCTCTCCTCGAATTCCAGACTGCGCATGGTCGGCCCAGACTATTCCAGGGGTCTCCGATGCACTAGTGCTCCAAAATTCCGCAAAGGTTCGGATAAGGAACTCGAAAGGTCAGCGGGACTGCACGTCACACGCAGCGCTCCAGCCTTCGTCCGCTGCCGGCCCCACGGCGGACATTTCTCATCGCCGCGGCTTTTCAAGGCGCGGAACACCTCGTAGCCTCAAGCCATCCTTTACGGTCGATCAACCGGTCGTAGGGCCATTCTTGGGAGAGCTTGTCATGGAAGCTAGGATCGATGAGATCGGTGCAGACATATATCGCCTCTCCATCTTCGTGCCCGATGCCGCTCCGCCCGCCGGATTTACGTATAATCATTTCCTGTTCACCGGTGACGAACCGTTGCTGTTTCACTGCGGAAAGCGAAAAATGTTTCCATTGGTTTCCGCTGCGGTTGCTCGGGTCATCCCGGTGGAGCGACTACGCTGGCTTGGTTTCGGCCATTTCGAAGCGGATGAATGCGGATCGATGAACGAATGGCTCGCAGCCGCGCCTGTGGCTCAGCTTACCCACGGGATGGTGGGCTGTCGCGTTTCTGTCAGCGATATGGCTGATCGCGAGCCGCGCGTGCTTTCTGACGGCGAGGTTATCGATATCGGTGGCAAGCGCTTTCGCTACATTGATACACCGCACGTGCCGCACGGTTGGGACGCTGGCGTCATATTCGAGGAAACGACAAGCACCTTGTTGTGCGGAGACCTATTTACGCGCGTTGGGAACGGCCCAGCTATCACCGAGAGCGACATTATCGAACAGTCAATTGCGGCGGAGAATCTGTTCCACTACACCAGTCTTGGCCCGACCACGGGCGCGACGGTTCGCAAGTTGGCGGCGCTTAAGCCGAAGGTACTGGCCACCATGCATGGCTCGTCATTTTCCGGTGATGGGGCTACAGCACTAAGCGCTTTGGGTGACCACTATGATATGCTCCTGCGCACGGCGCTTGCGGATAGCAAGTTGAGTTAACCCCAGCATCCGATGTCCGTTCATGCCGCGTCGCTTCAGCTGGCGCAGTGCAGCGGTATGTCTGAAATTGGTGGTAGATCGAACGTGGCTGCCAATTGAAAAAATGTCGAGATTGACCCTGGCCTCCGGACGGTTTGCTCAACCAGCCATTCTACCGAACGACTGTCACCGCAAGTTAGTCACGCCTGCACGACGCAAGCCTTCTGCAAGGTGCTCCCGGTACTTCATGTTAAGATAGGGGGTAGTAGCATCGAAAAGCTGCTGCGGGTCCGCCGGACGGGAGAGGAAATCATCTAGCAACGGCCGGGCTTCCTCGGTACGTCCAAGTTGGCCGAGGCTTGCCAGGAGAGTTCTGAGGCCTGGGTAAAACCGGCGCGGACGGTTTGCAAGCTGGCCATAATGGACCGCCTCCTCGTAGTTCTCCTGATGATAGTGAGCCAGCGCGACGAAGCCGAGAAAGGCGCCGGCCTGAGGATCGTTCGGGTTCAGACGGAGGCTACGCAGCATTGCATCGATAGCTTCTCTGAAGTTTCCGATATAGACCCGAACCAAGCCAAGAGCGAGAAAGCCGAGCGCAAAATTCGGGTTGAGGTCGATAGAACGCTGCGCCTCCGCAAGCGCCTGCGCCTGCATTCGCATCACCAAACTCGTCCAGCAATACGCGTAGTGGCAATAGGGGTCGCGGTCATCGATCGCGACCGAGCGCGCCGCAGCCGCATGAGCCTCAGATGCATTGTTTGCGAGATCGCCGCTCCAGCCCTCCCATGTCCGGCTGTTCAGCGTGCGTGCAAGCGCCATGTGTGCCTGGGCGAGAGTCGGATCAAGCCTGATGGCCTCCCGCAACAGCGTGATAGCCTGATCTGCGTTCTCGGGGGTCTTTTGTGAAAAATGCCACATCGCGCGCATGCAGCAATCGAACGCATCCAAATTTTTCACGCTCTTGCGAAAGGCTCGTTTTCCTTCGATGAGCAACATCTCTGGCTCAATCGAGCCGACCACACTCTGGGTGATCTCGTCCTGGATAGCGAAGATGTCGGCCATGTCGCGATCGAAACGCTCGGCCCACAGATGATTGCCGGTCTCCGCTTCAATCAGCTGGCCTGTAATCCGCACGCGCTGACCGGATCTTCTTACGCTTCCTTCGAGGATATACCGAACGCCAAGTTCGCGAGCGACCTGCTTCACGTCGACGGATCGCCCCTTGTAGACGAACGTCGAATTTCGCGCGATGACAAAGAACCATCGGTGATGAGACAAGGCAGTAATGATGTCTTCTGTAATGCCATCCGCGAAATACTCCTGCTCGGGATCACCGCTCATGTTCGAGAATGGGAGCACCGCAATCGATGGCTTGTCCGGAAGCGCAAGCTCGCCGCTCAAAATCCCGGTGGCGGCCGGATGCTGGAGCCGCCAGTCCACCGAGTAGACCGAAACCGGACGACTGATGTTCTTTAACGATCGTTGTCCGATTGACATAAGGGGAAAGCTTAACTTGCCTTCGATCTGATCGCGGACCACGCCAGAAATGCAAATTCCGCCCGGGTCGGCGACGCCCTCCAACCGCGCAGCAACGTTTACTCCGTCGCCGAGCAGGTTGTCGCTGTCCACCAACACGTCGCCGAGATTGATGCCAATTCGAAATTCCATCCTCCGGTCATTGGGAAGATCGGCATTATGGCGATCGAGAGCGCGCTGGATCGCAACCGCGGCGCGGACGGCCTGCACTGCGCTGCTGAATTCCGCAATCACGCTGTCTCCGGCGGTCCCAAAAATGCGCCCGGCGTGTTCAGATATGAGATCGGATATCGCGCGACGGTACGCGTCCAAGGTCCGCAGGGTCGCTTCCTCGTCCGCCTCCATGAGGCGGCTGTAGCCAGCAACATCTGCCGCCAGAATCGCCGCCAATCGCCTTGTGATCGATGGGATGTCCATGGTCACCCCATACCGCCAGGCCGATCAGTCTAGCCGATGTGGGGGCGAGGGTAAAAGCAAGATTGGTCCCGCGCCTGGATTGTCGCCTTCTGGGCCAAGGCGAAGAGGTTCGGGAGCTGCCATAGGTCCGGTCTCAGGTCTCGACCGGACGTCGGTCTGGGCCGATCCGAACGGCGCTCTTGACCCCGAGCCGACATAGAGCGGATCGAAATCCCAGGGGCGCAGCCAGTTGCTGACAAAAGGCGAACGCAGCCCGTGCCACGGGCCCGCCAATGCCGCTCAGGACAAATAGAGCGCTCCCGCGATTACCGCTCACAGGTCCGAGCGCTACGTCTTTGAGGGGTCCGTGCGCAAGGCGTCGGGGACGGTCCGCATCATTTGCTCGGCAGGGGCATTGCCTTGGGAGATGTCGCGGTTACGATACACTGGAAATGCACCAACGTCAGCGCTCTTATGATTGGGTGGTGTTATGTCAATTCCAAATGAAGTCTATCAGCACGGTCACCACGCCTCGGTGGTGACCAACCACGCCAAGCGAACCGCCGAAGTCGAAGCAGCATTTTTTCTCCCATATCTAAAACCGGGGATGCATTTGCTCGACGTCGGCTGCGGACCGGGATCGATTACGACTGGCTTGGCGTTGCGTGTCGCGCCAGCCCAAACGATTGGGATCGATCCATCGGAAGACGTAATCGAGATGGCCAGGTTACGAGCAAAAGCTCAACTGACAAATAACGTTACGTTTGAGACCGGCAATATTTACGAGCATCGTTTTACTCCCGAGAGCTTTGACGCGGTGTTTGCGCATCAGGTGCTGCAGCACTTGAGTCGACCAATTGATGCGCTGCGACAATTTCGTTCTCTTCTGAAACCCGGCGGGGTGGTTGGGGCACGTGACGTCGACTGGGGGAGCACGACGTTCTACCCGGAAAATCGGGGGATGCGCCACTTTCTGGCGCTCTATGATCAACTCGCTCGTCTCAATGGAGGGGAAGCAAATGCGGGGCGATTTCTTCCACATTGGTTCCATGAAGCAGGATTTTTCGAAATTCGCGTCACGACTTCGACGGGGGTCATATACCGATCCGGTCGCGACACGAGAATGGGCCGACACGTTTGCCAACCGCACATTGCAATCCAATATTGCTGCCAAATCTCTGGAGTACGGTATTTCGAGTCGCGCCGATCTGGATACTATTGCGGATGGTTGGCGCACTTGGGGTCGCCATCCGGACGCGTTTTTTTGTTTCTCTCACACGGAAGTGGTAGGATGGAAGAGCTAGCAATAGGTTCGTTTTGCCTTCGCTGACGGTTTGCGCAGACCCGGCGTGTTCTTGTTTGCTGCCAAGGGCTGCGTGATGACGGGGCAAGCCGTGTAACATTGAGACTCGATTGGAGCGACAGATGCACCAATCGTTCATAGATTATTTTTTTCGCCTAGTCCGGCTGTGTCGGCTTCGCGTCGCGATGCTTGACGAAGCGATCGGGCTTGTCGAACAGGATTCAAACATCAAAAACGACGACGTTGGCCACGTTGAATCCGGTGCTGATGAAGCCGACCCGGCAAGACAGAAGAGTGAATATCTCAAACAACTGGCGGGTGTTGGATTCTAAAGAATTTTCCAGCGAGCTGCGCGCCGCTCCTCGCCCGCGACACCGCGCGGTATGTCGGTAATTGGCCCGAGGCTGCCGACCTCTGGCACCGCAGCAAGTCGGCTGCTATCTGGGGTGCAGCGGCTGTACGTGACCCGAGACAGACATTAGCCGCGAAAAAATCAGATTTGAAACCGTCATAGGTTAGTTCGGACGACGGAACCATGTGCTAATCCGCCATATCACCGACAACGGCTCCATTTCGGGTTCGGTGACTGAGAGACCGATTGCGCTCCCCGCCTTAGCACAAGCACGGAGCGCGGCAATGCTGTCTCGACGCGGAATATCTAGGCCATCGCGATATGACAGAGACGAAATGGATCGACTGCGAAAAGTGGTCGAGGAGACGGTCAACTCCTGAAGAGGTGTCCGAAACCCGACACGTTCCTTGGTCGCAGAACGCAAGAGCCGTTTCCCCAAGAGAGCAACATTCGATCACAGGCATCTGAAAAGCGATTTTGACTGAGATGAGAGTGAATATCGGTTCGGGGGAGCCGCCATGCACCGCACATATCGTTTGTTGGAACGTCAGTGCAAAATCCAGTTGGCCCTAACGGGCCACAAAGAGACCCGCCAAGAACTCGAAAAAATGGAGCGGGAATACAGACTGCTCGCCGAATGGCTGGAGGCGCAGCTTCCGGGAAGGCAAAAGCCGCCCTCGGAAGCTCAACCCTGAAACAAACGATGACGGAAGAGAAAGAGCGCCAAGGACTGACGTCCAACGTTCGGGACCGCGTTGTCCGAATTGTGCTGGCTCCGCGCTCCAGCTAACTCATAGCTTTCTCGACACTCGGACCGGCAAGCTCATCCGCCTCTATCAATGCCAGTGCGGCCAGCGCGTCTGGGACGATTGAAGCGGCCTCCTTCGTTTTGCGAATCTCACCTCCTGGCCCGTCGCGAGATAGTGCATCGCGACACTAAGTAGGTCACTAACGGGGCATAGCGGAAGTTGGCAGGCAGCCGTCTTTTGCAGAACACGACGCTCGTGACCCCAAGGCGGGCATTGGCCGATTTTGCGGCGAGATGTATCCTTGCCACTCGCCAGAGCATGATGGGATCTCTCTTCGACGGCGAAACTGATGAGGCGACGTAAGTTCATTGCGCTTCTCGTTGGTGCGGCGGTTGTTTGGCCTGTCGCTGGACGCGCGCAGCAGCGTGATCAGCTGCGGCGGGTCGCAGTTGTGATGCGATACGTCGAGGGCGACAAGCAAGGACTATTGCGCGCCGCTTCGTTCCAAGACGGATTGGAAAAGGCTGGATGGGTGGCCGGTCGCAACATCGCCGTCGATTATCTCTGGGGAATGCTGGACAGCGGAATCACAGAGCGGCTGCGGCAACGGGTGCCGGAGGTGATTGCAGTCAACAGCAGCATCGGCTTGCGTGAGATCGAGTTGGCGGCCCCCGAAGTGCCGATCGTGTTTATCGGCGTGAGCGAGCCGGTGGAGCGGGGTTTTGTGGCGAGCCTCGCGCATCCCGGCGGCAACATGACCGGTTTCTCGCATCTGGAGCCGACGCTCGGCGCGAAGTGGCTCGATCTACTCAAGCAGGTCGCGCCACAAGTGACTCGTATTGCATATATCTACAATCCCAATAATCCCGGCACCAAAGTTACCTTTCAATCGGCGCGGGCAGCGGCCGAAGAGTTCTCGTTCAACTTACTCGATACGCCGGTGCGCGATATCGCGGAGATCGAGGCGGGTATCGCGGGAATTGCCCGAGAGCCGGGTGGCGCGTTGCTTCTGCCGCCCGATCCCCTGACGACGGGGCACCGCAAACGCATCGTCGAGCTGGCGGCGCGCAATCGGCTGCCGCTCGTATCCGCGTTGCGTTCCTTTGCCGACGAGGGGGGTCTCTTGGCCTATGGCGTCTCCATCCCGGAGCTGTTCCGGCAGGCCGCAGGGTATGTCGACCGTATCCTGCGCGGTGAGAAACCTGCGAACCTGCCGGTGCAGGGACCGACCCGATTCGAGCTGGTGATCAACGTCAAGACGGCAAAAGCCCTCGGACTCACTGTGCCGCCTGCCCCGCTCGCAGCCGCCGACGAAGTAGTCGAATAGAGAAGCACGTTGCTGCGGCGCATGAGTCTCCTGTTGGGCCCATCGCGTCATTTCGCTGCGATGCAGAATTTGGTCGCTTTCGGGGGTATAGCGGCCAAGCCGTCGATGTGGCGCTAGCTTAACGCCGCCGGTTAAGCAGTTGGTTACTAGTCACTGTCACCATCTGCATATTGGCCACTGTTCGCGGCAAGGCATTCTGAAAACGGTTTTAAACACGCCCGGTCGGCGGTCTCTTGCAGGAGAGGCCCAATGTTTAAAGGCCTCACGGCGGCAGTTGTGGCGCTGATTCGTACAGCGCAGCTGGATCAATACCTAACCAACGGTCGGTACACCGACGCGGCCATGGCTATGCTACGGCAAATCAGGCACGCGTTTGGGTTTTGAGATACCGGGGGACAACTTTGAGGCGCGTGATGGAAGGCGGCATCTCATGGGCTGATCTCGACGCGGATGAGCAACGCGCCATTGCGATATTGGGAGCCGGACTTTCTATCGAGCTGTGTGACCCCGTTGCTCTCCTGACCTTAAGGCGGCTCGGTCTGATTGTAGGCTCCCATTTGACGACCGCCGCACGCGATTTGCGAAGAGTCGTTGTTCTCGGCGAACTCGGGGGCGCGTGATTGCGTGCTGTAACTCTGTTTGCACGCTTCGAAAGCCAACTTGTTTCAGAACGGCTGAGGGCATGAATAGGGCCCAGGGGGTATGGGAGATGTCAGGAGCTATTGAGCTGATCGTGGAGGGCTTTGTTTCCCTCAAGGACCGGACGGCGCTAGATGAGCTTCGGATACAGCGCCGGAAACTAATCGCGGACCTGGATGCGTGCACCGGGATCGACTCCACGAGTACCGTCCAGCAAATCGAGGAAGACATCATCGTGATCGAGGCTGGGCTGGCTCGGTTGGATGGGGCAACGACGAGCTAACCAACCAGGCTATTCGCAATCAACCCACCGCCTTCTTCCTTCTCCGCCCCGCGCATCACGATCCTGAGCACATCATCCGGCAATGGTCGCTGCAACCCCTTCGCCTCATCCCATGGCGCGCGCATCCACACGTCCCGCTTCTCGACAGTCGTCAGGATCACCGGCATGCCTTGGGATGGATCGGCTCGACGACCGCGCTCGCTTAGCGATCAGAAGACGTGACGGTCCCCTTTGCGTCGCTCAGCTTCCGAATGTAGTAGCCTTGCCTTTGAACCGCCGACTTGATCTCGTCACTGACTTTGAGAACCTTCTTCCTGGATTTGCGCCATCGCCCCGGCTTGTGTGCGGGTATAGGAAGTCCCTTACTAACGACGAGCAGGTCGCGTCTTTCGTTTAAATAAACGTCAAACATGTGCCCCCCCGAGCCAACCTAGCGTTATCGTTTCGGTTCCAAAGCGCAGTTGCAAGAGCCGCTTCATGGGCAGCACTGTCGCTCTGACGATAACACCTGGCTTTCGGCTCGCGTCCTGTGAATAGCGGGGAAGACTCCCGGTGTTCATCCAATCCGGCGCATTCTTCTGCTTGTATGTTGTTCGGATGTCACACGTACACACCAACAGATTTCCGCATCGCGTCGCGGTGAACGCCTCACGGCTTGCGCCCCAGCCAAGGGAACAAGCTGTGCATTGAAGGCAAGTTGAACCCACTAGGCGCGGTTGATGGAACCAGACGCCGTGGGAGCGAACGATGCCGATTAACGACTTGATAGACAGATTGATCGAAGAATACCGGGGCGACGTTCACGGGGCCTTGCAGGCGCTCCTCTTGCTCAACGAGCGTCTCGAGGCCGAGTTGCAATACTTCTATGAACAATCCAACATCGCTCCACCGCATCGGGGCACGCTGCACTAGATCATTGTTGGCAGCAGTGAGGCCAATTACCTCGTCCGCCGCGCGGTTGGTTGATGTTTGATGTGAGCGCTGCGGAAAGCGCCTGGTTCTCCGGCTTCAGCCAGCCGCTCCAGTGCGGCGATGACGTGTTGCGGATGTTGGTGACCGGCGGCCCGCCTGTGCGCGGTGGTGGCGGCATGCCCCAGCGCATGGTACCATCTCGGTGCCCGGCATCGGTGTTGCTGATCACTGGAGCCGGGTAGTCAGGGAATACGCCGGGCATGGGCTGCAAGTTACCGACGTAGCGGTTGATCACGCGGAAGAGCGCGAGGATGTGTGATACGCCGATCTGGAGGCTAGAACCGTTCTCCGATGCCGATCCTGCGGCACGCGCAACTACAAGCCTCCCGTCGCATGATCAAGTTGACCGAGCAGCACGCCGTACAAGTGGGTGCATCCTGACGAAGAGCACCGAGGCCACGTTAGAAGCGGACCTCGGTCATTGCTTTGCGCTAAAGCTGCGAAGCAACAAATTCATCGTGCGCGCTTGCGGCCACGTGGCTTGGATGCCGTCCTCGTCGTCGCGCTCTTCTTCTTTTTGACGGCCTTTGCCGGCGACCGCTTCTTCGTTTTAGAAGCGGCCGCTTTGCGAGTCTTCTTCGCGGCTTTTGGATGCTTGCGCCCTCGGCTTACCTTTTTCGGCTTGCGTTTTGGCTTGGCGAAGGGAGGCACCATGCCCGACACATCGATCACGCGCACGGCGATCCGCGTCCGCCGCTCGGGTGGCACCAGTTCGACTAGCATCTGCTCCATCTCTGTCGCCGAGGAGGGCGTGACCTGGCCGCCGGGCGCCGCAGAGATCTTGGCGGGCCGCTTATCACCAAACCAGAACACGGCGTAAACTCCGAAGCCGCCCGCGTCAGGGTCGGGCGTGTAAAATCGCTCAAGCTGTCCTTCGGCGGCTGTCCAGACATCAGAGTGATAATCGCGCTTAAGCTCGCAGAGAATCTTGCGAGCCGGCATGGCGACCATCATGTCGGCGCGCTTGTCGTGCGCCATATGTCCCTCGGGCTCAACTGTTACCGACAGCGGCAGCAACCCTGGACGCAGGCGGTCAACAAGCCGGTCGCGGCAGGTCTCTTCCGGCAAGGGCTCCGTTGGACGACCATAACGATCGAGATTCCAGAACACTTTATAACCGTCTGTGTTGCCATGTCCTAACGTGGTCCTAGCATCGTCCAGATGGCCAAGAAGCACGGCGTGAAGGTCAGCGACGGTTGCGGGCGGCCCCTTGGAAAAAGCATTGACCGACCTTTGCCAATCGGGGCGGTCATAGTCGGCCTCACGACGTCGCTCCTTCTGCTGGGCCTTGGCATTGAGAATGAATGGCTTGTAGCTGGCGAGCGCCGGCTCCGCCTCAAGCCGTGACAACGCCAGCGTCGCCACTTCGGACGGGTTGGCGCTGATCGAATTGATCAACGAATTGACGTAGTCCGAGGCATCCCACGCATTGGTGTCGCCATTCCAGCCACCGCTCGGGGGCGAGGCATAAGGGTTCAAGCTCCCACCCAGCCGCGCCAAGAATTCGAATTGGCTGAGCGTGAGCGCGATTCCCTTCCTACCATTTGCGTGGCGACCGCTGCCGAAATCACGGAGATCAAATATGGCGCCGGGCCGGGCGTGTACGAGCGCGTCAACCGCGCTTTCGAATCGCGCGGGCGCGACGATGTAAGCCGCCGCGATCCACTTGTCGTATTGCGGCAAGTCGACGGCAACCTTTTTCTCGATGACTGTAGCCGCAAGGTCAATGAACCTTCGATGGGCATCCGGCGTCGTCAGCATCGCGTCGAGCATCTCGCCCAGCCTGAAGATATTTGCGTTGGGATAGTCCCGCAGAAACTCCATCACCGTCGCGGCGCGATAGGGAGCAAACGGTTGCTCGGTCAGCAATTCATGCAATCCGTCGATGTGCTGATCGCCCCTGCTTAAACGTACTCGCGCGATCGCCATGTAGGCATCATGCACCAACGTTGGCCGCTGCTCGATGGCCGCCTGTTTCCACGCCGCAGTCCGCCAGCCCTCCGTTCCGTCGCGGATTACGTACACAGGCTCCGTCAACTCGAATGCGATGGCTGCCGAGAGTACGTCATCGGAAAACGATCCGAGGGCTTTCTCGGCAGCGAAACGTTCATCCAAGGACGCAAGAATTGCGCGCCACCAGTTGTAGAGCCTGCGTTCTGCCGCAAGGTCCGCCACAGTCTTGAGCGTTGGCAGATCGTGACGCGTGAGCACTGCCTTAAGTCCCTCGATCGCAGCTGGGACATTGGCGTCACCAATTATGAAGGCAAGCCTGTCGCGCGGCGGCGCCTTCCGATCAAGGTCGGAAAACAACCCATAATAAATCTCCGCGAGGAAACTGAGCCAACCGAGATGCTGACCTGAGCGAATGGATTCTACGTTCGCCTCAAATTCGGCGCGATGCCTCGCGCGACTCTCTTCTGCTTCCTTGTCGTCGCTGCTACGGCCGCGCTTGCGCTCAAGATAGCGGTCGGGAAGTTTCACCGCGACAGCGCGGTCACGAATGGGCTGCAGCGTGGCGTCGGTTTCCCCGAGCGCGTAAAGCTCCGCAAAGGTCAACGGGCCCGACATCGCCCCGTTACGCCATGTGAACGGAAAAGCGGCTTCATATAAGAAGGCGCGCTTGGCGCTGCCGAGAGGCTCTTTCTGCGCATGATCGATCAGCAGCCTAAGTATCTGGTCGGGACTGAGGATGTGGAGCGTCGCTTCCTGCATATTATAGAAGTCGAGCCAGATGTTCTTTCCTGCGCCGCAGATCGTCAGGAAATAATCGACAACGGCGGCCACGCGGTCAGGCTTGGCGCCGATAGCTACGCGAAATTCATCGCCGGCGCTGTAGCTATCGCGAAACGTGTGCCAAACCAGAAGCCACCGCAGCGCCTGCGGAGGCGCGATCGTTGCGAGCTCATTCCAGGCACGCATGAGAACGCGCTTGTAAAAGCCGGCGATTTCCCAAGCGTTGCGGCGGGCGATTTTCCCCGTGCGCTTGCGGTGCTTCACGCCGTCGAGAATGGCCGGAACGTCACTAAGCGGGATTGCATCCGCGAGAAACCAGAGCACGCCGCCCGGCAGCTCGTCCGAGCTGGTCCAGACATCGTCAATCAGGGCGATCACGTCCGCCGGGTCACACGGGTCTCCGTATAATTCACGAAGAATGTCGGCACGCAGCCGCAGCTCGGCGACGCTCTTTCCCAAGCGCGGATAGAGTCGCGCCAGCGCCTTCTTCCCGCCGGCGCCCAGATTGACCAGCGCGTGGATGGCGGTGCGACGCTCCGCATAAGCCGATTTGCTCCGCAGCACAACGGCAGCGAGGTCCTCCTTTAGCGCAAGCTGCGGTGTGCCTAGCGCCAACGCCTCGACAACGATGGAGCGGACGCCAAAGCCGGCATTCTCCGAGCGCATCACCTTGCGAAACTCGCCGACCATGTCAGCACGCGAAAGCGCACCCACCGCGGGCTCTTCCCGCGCGCCTCGCCGGAACCAAGGGTCGGTCTGCGATAAGCGGCCGAGAGCGCCGACGAGATACGCACAGTTCGATGGAGAAAGCGAAGCCGCGTCTCCGTAAGTCAGGACGCCGTAAGGGTCGGCTTCGATGAGGCGCGGCGCGAATTCTGGAAGGTGCACTGCAAGCCACGCGTGCAGGCCGCGCAGTTCCGGCGCTGGATGGCCATCGACGCCAAGCAGAGCCTGCACGCGCTGAAGGGGCAGGCCGTCCCGAACGGCTTCCGATAGCCACAAGGCGCCGAGGTATTCCGCTGTTACGCGGTGAGCGTAGTCCACGCTCCCCGGTGCAGATCCCACTTCAAACACTCGCCGGGTCAGGGCAGCACGCACAGAATCGAGATCAAGGAAGCTGAGGCTGCGATAGCCAGGAACAGCGTCTGTGCCGGATTGGTCCGTAAGCCCTATGCCCTCGACGTCGCTGATAAGCCTCACAGCTAAGACGGCCCCCGCAACCGGCTGAAGCTCCCTCGCCGAAAGCGCTCCCGATTTCTTCAACGCATGGTCGCGGTCGGCTTCTTCAAGCAGGAGCCTAGTGGCGATCATGTAAAGCTCTGATCGCGTCTCTGGCCACTGACCACTGCGGACCACGCGCAACAGCATCAGGAGGTTCTGCGGATTCCGCAGGAATTCTCCGAGACCGCGGTCAGCTGCCGCTTTCATGAACGCGTTTGCCTCATCCACTGTTAGGCTCTGCGCTGTGAGCACGGCGCGGCACTCACCTTCGTTCAGTGCCGCGAGGCCGAGCACCGCGGGCGCTCCGCCGCTTTTGTCGAAAAATGGCTTCAGCGAGGCGAGATCGCTTTCACCCAGCCAGTCGGCGGCCCGGCAAGACAGCCGGACTTTGGATGGTGCGGTCTCGAACAGCTTGGTGAGCAAGGCATCGACTGTGTCGCGATCGCCGCGCCCTGCGCGCTTCTCGTCCAAGCCGTCGATGAAAAGAACCTCGCCTTTCGTAGTGATTGGAGTCGCGAGGAAGCTACGGACGGTCACATAGCGTCCGCCTTCGGTGCCGGCGAAGATGCGAAAAAGGTGCGATTTGCCGGCCCCCGGGTCGCCCAAGAGCACGATGTTTTCGCGCGGAGCATATTCCGAAAAATACCGCGGACGGTCTTCTTCGGAGCGCCTACCCGGCGTGAGGTCACGAACGATCCGATCCATGTGCATGAAAATGGGCTAGAGCAACGGCACCTCGATGACCGGTTTAACTCCGAAACTCGACTTCGACGAGATTGATGCGGCATCATGATCTTGGGACACTTTTGAGCGCTGGGTAGCCATCAGCACCCGGCAGACGTGCAGCAGTCTGTTGCGAGCCTCCCGGCGCTGATCATTCCAGCGCGTGATAACGGCCGCGAACGGGCCGACTATCGTTGCGAGCACCACTGCCCAAGTATAGATATTCATCTCGCCAAAGTGCCCGGCGCTTGACCGCCAATCAAGGGCTGCCAAACTGCCTTTCCACAACCGCTTGCTCGATCATAGTCGTTGCTCAAGTAGCAGCTCGGTACGCGTACAAGTCGGCAAGCTGTTCGGGACACGATCGGGACACTCGTCGTGCAACCATTTGATCTCACTCGCAAATCTACGAGGCGCCTTCTCCCACAAGGGGAGAAGGAGCAAAGTTTGTAAACACGCCGGCCGATAAGCTGCTGGCTTACCCGCCTACCAAACCCCAGAGTACGATCAGGTAGTAAGCCACCACGGCAGCGATCACGTTGATCGCGACTATAAGCAATATATCGATTGGGATGATCGGTTTTGGCGTATCCATCACGTTCTCGCAATGGACGTAATCCTAGTCGTACAGAGGTGCTCTCGCCGTTCACAAATGATGGTAGAGGCGAGTTCCTCGTCTACTGTTGCGTCAGCGCCTCAGTTGATTCCCACATCATCACTGGAGCCACATCTCGGCGATCCTCAGCAGTCGCTTGCCAAGCAGCTACGGCAAAGTAGGCGGTAAGCGCCAGGGCAAGAGCAGTTAAGACAGAGCCGAGCTGGGTCATCGGTCGGCACCCTCCTGAAACTTATTACACACAGAGAAGCACCTGCGCCTGTAAGTCGGCACGACTGAAGGCTGCAAATCTATAGGTTTGCTCGCACAATCCACAGGGAAGTATCGAAGCGACGAAGTAAGCGCGGAGCAATCAGGTACTTCTTCGAGTTGCTCGGTAGGATGGTACTGATCGGCGAGACCGTTGGAGCAGATCACAAGACCCGCGGCACAACCGGGTTCGACGAGTGCCGCTTTCTTACAATCGCAGCCAGTCCCCTCGCTGATCAAATCGCGAAGCCGACAGCCTTCAACGACAGTTCGTTTGACCATTCCCCGAAGGGTGATGGGCATCGCCTCAATGAGCGACTTCCAAAGACGAAAAGGTCCTGCACGGCGCCGGGCTGGCGAAAGGATGGACACCCTCAGGGCCTCGATCGGCGATTAGCCCGCGGACACCAAAAACTCGGCTGAAAACTGTCGGGGGCCGACAACTCCAAGAACTCATCCAAACACGAGCTGCTCTTCGTCGAGAGTTTCCTACCGAGCCATTCCGACAAGGGTAAAACCTGTTGGGGGAGGTTTGTCGGAATAGCTATTGATTTTACTAGGAAATCATACGCCTCTTAATCAGCGGGTCCCAGGTTCGAGCCCTGGTGCGCCCACCAAAGTAAAAATCCTGGTTTTTCAATAGCTTCGCACATGTCGATTGAGACCAAAACGGGTCTCGTGCGACGTTTTTAGTCGGACGTCGCACGGCTGGATCGCTGTGCGACTTTCCTTTGTTTCTGTATCTTCTCCTTTGTTTATGCATCTTCACCCCATTCGATGCAGTGCGCAGATCCGATGGTACAGCGCTATTACGTGCTCTTCGTAGAATAGGATATTAGGGCGAGCAAAACGGACAATCGAACGGTGCCACTTACTGCAGAACCAGAGCCGGATTGTCCGAATCGGGGGTTCGCTCGCTCCCCCGCCCCTACGCCTACGATCTTCCCCGATTTCCCACGCTTGATGGTAACATTCGAAGCCGCGGTCTAGACGTGAAGTCCCTTCGCGGAATGGGGTGGTTACTGAACGCCGTTAGGCGCCTTCAGTCTAGCGCTTGTGACGAGCCAGATCAGACAGATGACCCTGGGCAGCACCGAACGGTTCATCATTCCGCTGCAATCGCTGACTCGGCGATCGCAACTTCGACCAAGGTGTCGGAAAAAGTTGGCGCGCGTCCAAGATCTGCAAAGGCTGATGGGTTGAGAGCATTTACGGTCGCACCCGTTCGGCTCAGGCTGTGCCAATATCCTAGCGGAGCGACGACAACACCTGGCATGACGTCGCTGCTCACCTTCGCGATCGCCTCGAAGCTGCCGCGATCATTGAAGATCCGAACGGGGCTCCCTTCTCCAACATTCCGCGCGAGGGCATCCTTCGGATTGACAAGCACGAACTGCTCTCCGGCGTGATGCAATTGACGCGGCAAGTTGCCATAGGAGGAATTGAGGAATGCGTGGCTCTTCTGGGAGATGATGTTGAGCGGATATTTGGCGGCGAGCCTTGGGTTGGTCGCCGGCGACTCGTTAGGTGGAACGTAGGTTGGCAACGGATCGACTGGCTCGCCCGCTTGGAATTCGTTCGAGCCTTGACGGAAGAGCGGGAGCACGAAGTTGCCGCCCGCCGCCATTGAGGCCTTGAATTCGCATTTGCCGGACGGCGTGAGGAAGTTGCCGTTGGCATGGGGCGCGTATGTGTCCGGCGTTCCTATATTCAGGCGCGCCCAACCCTTCTCCCTCAGAAGATCCATTGTTATTCCTTGAAGGGCAGGGTTCGCCCAATCCAAAGCATCCATTGCCATCTCCTCATCGCTCCGCTGCTATTGGCGATTATCGAGGCCCATGGTGTGGGCAAGCCGCCGGAACAACTCGGTGTTGGATACCGACTCGCCGAGCGGCGCGATCGCCTGCTGGTTCAGCGACAAATAGAGATGCCCCCACGAGAACATCAAATCGAACTGCTCGAGCTGCGTGGTGGCAGGGAGTACGATGTCTGCGTACCGGGCCGTGTCGGTGAGGAATTGCTCGCTGACCACCGTAAAAAGGTCCTCGCTCTTGAGGCCTTGGATAATTTTTTCCTGCTCCGGGACCACGATGGCGGGATTTGAATTGTAAACGAACAGCGACTTGATCGGCGGATCGAGCGGCTCCTCGCCGGTCAGTGCCGGTCCCAGTCGCCACTGGTTCAGCACGCGCGTGCCGGGCTTGATCCAGTCCGGGCGCATCAAGTTCTCCCATTTGACCGGGAAAGCCCAGATCGGCAACTGCAACATGCCGCCGCCGACATGGCGCCAGGCACCTACCAGCGCCGGCAAGCAAGCGGCGGCGCGCACCGTCTGGCCGCCGCCGGCGTGGCGCTCGATGGCGACGCCGATGCGGATCACGCTCGGTTGGGTGGTTGCGTATTCGCGCGCGAGCGTCCTGATATCTTGCGCCGGAATCCCGGTGATCTTCGCAACCATCTCCGGTGTGTAGGCACTGGCGCGCTCCTTGAGTTCGTCAAATCCGGTCGTGTAGTTCTGGACGTAATCGTGGTCGACCAGGTCCTCGCCGATGAGGATGTTCATCAAGCCGAGCGCCAGAGCCGCGTCGGTCCCGGGACGAATAGGAATGTGCCAATCGGCTTCTCGGGCAGTACGTGTCTTGAACGGGTCGATCACGACCAACTTTGCACCTTTGTTCTTTGCCTCGGCAATGAACGGCCAGTGATGCAAGTTGGTGCTGATCGTGTTGCAGGCCCAGAGAATGATGTATTTCGAGTGCTTGAAGCTTTCCGGATCCATGCCGGGCGAGGGACCGATGGTCATGAAGTAGGCCGTACACGAGCCCGAATCGCAAAAAGTCCGCTCGCTAACGGTAGCGCCAAGCTTGTTGAAAAATGCATCGCCGACATTGAGGCCGTTGAGGATGCCCTCGGTGCCGAGATAGCTGTAGGGCAGGATGGCAGTCGCTCCGAATTGATCGATGATGTCGGTCCAGCGACGGCGGATTGTGTCCATCGCCTCGTGCCAAGTGATACGTTCGAACTGGCCGCTGCCTTTCGGCCCCGAGCGCTTAAGCGGATGAAGCAGTCGCTCCGGGCTGTAGACCCGCTGTTCATAGTTGTTGACCTTTACGCATAACCCCCCGCGCGTGAAGGGATGCTCTGGGTCGCCTCGAACATCAACCGCCCGTTCATCTTCGACAGTCACCAGCATGGCACAGGTGTCCGGACAGTCATGCGGGCAGGCCGCACGAACTACTTTCCGTCGCTCGGAAGCGTTTGCCATTCTCGTCTCCCACCTCTGACGTTGTCTTACGGACTTGGCGCCGGGGTCGTCCCAGCGACCCCTAGGGTAAGATAATCTGTTCGGCGGCTCCGACCGGCCGAACGCGGTCATTCAAAGCTCACCGCCGGCTCAACATCCGAATTCATATCACCTTGATCGCTGGCGACAAGGAAAAGGAGGGAGCAGCTCGCCAGCGAGCCAGCGACTTTGGTGTGCGGCATCCGCTGCTCGACGGTCACCCCACGCCGCCTTCCGTCAGGATGACCAGATACTTTGCACCCATTTTTCCGATGTTTGCAGGGTCTGCCGATGGGCCATGCTGTCATACGAACTTCGCGCGGCCTCCCTTGAGGGGAACTCGTACTCAGTCACTCCCTCCACTGGATCCTGTCCCTCCAGGGTGTGGTTAGACCCGAGCGGGGTGACCCTCCAACGCTTCATTCACGCGCTGCCGATAGGTATTGAGTACCTCCCGGTCAAAAATTTCACGGCAAACGAACACGACATACGCAGGCATGCGAGCACTGGCTTTGCCGGTAGGCGCGACTCCGCTCTCCACGAGCATGCCGAGATATTCATTGCCCTCCCGACATATGCATCACCGTTGAACCAATCGACCGTTCGCTCGAACGGAGGGAATTCAGCCAACACGATTCCTCGACGTGCTCATCCTGATCCGCGTCGAGCACCTCGAATGGAGCGTACCCTGCGAGCACATCTACATTCTCGGGGTACCGCGCTTTCTGCCAGTAGCGCTCGAGCCCCGCAGGGTTCTTCACCGCCTGGCAGACATAAACAAGGTAGCTAGACATGGCGTACACCTCCTTTAAGACCCATTCTGCAGTCTCCAGCAATGGGAGACCCCACACAGGCTCGCGTAGAAAATATTGACCTGCCTATGGAGACCAAGCCACCCACGTGGCGCGTTATGAGCGCGCCGCGGAAGGGCGGACGAGATCGCCCGGCGTACGGATCAGTTGGCCCATCGTGAAGGTCGCCGAGCGTCCGGATTGAGGCACGCCTCTAAAGGCGAATGCAGGCTTAGACACTTGAGCTCAATTCCCTTATAGAGGCTTCCGTGAATTCCCTCAGTTGGTCGTGTTCCTCACTGCGCTGCTGCAAGCGCTGCCTCAACTCATCGAAGTGTTCTGTTGGGTTCGGCATAGGCTGCGATAACACCGCGCAATAATTCCTCGGTTCAGTTCACTACTCTGCTCGACGATACCAGTCGCATGCGCTCAACCGCAGAGTAAAGATTGCTGATAACCTCGGGTCCCTCGGCTTGGTGGCTCCATGCTTGCGCTCAGCATCTCGTCGCTTCAATGATGAATTCGGAATAGAGTTTTTGGCGTTGCCCTACATGGTGCAAACGCGTCTGAGTACCGAGCAACTTGTGCTGTGTGAACCAGGAAGCGGCAAATGTCGACACTCCGCCGATCAGTGAGCCGATCAATCCGGCGATTGCTGAAAGGATTGCAGAATCCATTTTTGAATGTCCGAGGCGAAGGCTGCATGTCTAAATCGGTGAACACACTATTCAAGTCATCCAGGCAGCGACGGAGCCCTTACTTAACACTTCTGGCTCGTCGCCCTTATGAAAGGCCGCGCTCCTCCAGCCAGTCGACGTAGAGCAGACGTTCGGCGAACAACCACGCGCCGTCGATCTTCACGAAGGCGTCGAGGTAGCGCAGATAGGCGACCATCATGCGTCGCTTTTCCCCGTCCATCGTGAGGTGATGCGCAATGCAGTAGGCTTCGCCCGTTGCGCGATCGCCATTCAGGCTGAAGATCGTGCGCTGCCCGACGAAATGCATCGTGGCGGCGTACCGATTCAGGTCTGCGAACACAGCGCGAGCGATTCGGGCGCGTGCAAGCGCTCCTCCGGTGTTGCCAGCAACTCGGCGCGCCGGGCCTCGCTGAGCACCCCGGTTCGGTCTTTCAATCCGTCAATCGGGGCCAGCGCAAATGCCGACCCTGCTGTTTGACGGGGACCCAGACTACCGGAAAGGTTCGGCCTTCTGCAGCGCGATGCTTGCAAGGGGCGTCTACTTTCATCCCAAGCACAACATGTTCCTTTGCGCCGCCCATACCGAGGCCGACATCGCCGCTGCTCTCGAGGCCGCGGAGCACGGCTTTGCAACCGTGGCGGCACTTTGACTTTCGCAATCCACTCCCGCTGCCCAGACCAACGGCTAGCGCTTGACCCGAGCATCGCTTCCCGCGCCATGCGCGCGGCTTAGCCTTGACCAGGCTCAAATTGAAACTGTTGGACGTCGAATCCTCTCGCCACAACGCAGTCCGAAATGTTCACCAATTGTCACGGCTTATGGAGTTCGATAACCACGCCTTCATTGCCACGCAGAAGCAGCGACGTGCGCGGTGAAGCTTCGGCCGGCCGATCTAAATGCGTAGACAACAGCACGCTACCGAACCCCTCCCATTCCCACTTTCGCGGTTCGGCAGAGACGTTGAGCGCAATCAACAGTTCACTTTCGCCGAGGACGCGCCTGAATGCCAGGATGTCATTGCGCGACCGGATCGCCTGATACTCGCCGTGCTGCAAACAGGCATTCGCCCGTCGTAGCGCGAGCAATCGCCGAAACAGTTGCAGGATCGAATGCTCGTCGCGTCGTTGCTGGTCTACATTCGGCGTGCCGTTGGCCTCCAGCGGCAGCCACGGATCACCCGAGGTAAATCCGCCGGTGGGGGTGGCATCCCATCGCATTGGTGCGCGCTCGGGATCTCGACAAAGACCGAAGCCTTTGACGAGCTTTTCGAAGGGATCGTGAACGCGATCAGACGGGATGGTAACCCGCTCGCGGCCGATCTCATCGCCCATGTAAAAGAACGGCGTGCCCTTGAGCGTCATCAGCAACATCGCCAGTACGCGCATCTGATCTGGCCCGACCTTGCTGGCTATGCGCTGCTTGTCGTGTCCGCCAATCACCCAGACGGGCCACGCCCCCTGGGGCAAGGCGTTGAGATATGCGTCGACTGCTGCCTGCAGCGAAAGTGCGTCCCAATGAGAATCGAGCAACGCGAAGCTAAACGGTAAGTGAAGGCGCGGCCGTTCCGTGCCGTAGAAGTGGCCAATCCGGTCAATCTTGCCCTGAACCTCGCCGCACAACAGCCTGTCATCATAATCGTCCAGCACCTCGCGAATGAACTCGATGCATCGCATCGTCTCGGGCCGATCATCGGTGAACACAGGTGTCAAGCGTTGCGTGGGCGGCTTGTTCTTCTTTTCGGGATTGGGTGGATTGTCGCGGAGCAGGGCGTCCTTGATCAGGACAGCGCTGGCATCGACCCGAAAGCCGTCGATGCCGCGATCCAGCCAAAACCGCATAACATCCGCGATTGCCGCGCGCACTTCTGCACTACGCCAGTTCAAATCGGGCTGCTCGACGAGGAACGAATGGTAGTAATACTGGCCTCTCGCCTCGCACCATTCCCAAGCGCTGCCACCAAATCGGCTCAGCCAATTGTTCGGCGGGCTCCCCGTCTCCGACGGGTCGGCCCAGATATACCAGTCTGCCTTTGCATTATCGCGCGATCTATGGCTTTCAGCGAACCAGGCATGTTCGCTGGACGTGTGATTGGGCACCAGATCGAGAATGAGCCGTACGTCCGCATCGTGCAGCTCTGCAATCAGGCGGTCGATGTCATCGAGACTGCCAAATACGGGGTCGATAGCGCAGTAGTCGCTAATGTCGTAGCCGAAGTCGCGAAAAGGGCTCTTGTAGATCGGTGTCAACCAAACAGCATCAATGCCAAGCCATTTGAGATACTCAATTCTGGACAGAAGGCCCGACAGATCGCCCTTACCGTCTCCATTGGAATCCTGAAAAGAGACCAGTGCGATCTCATAGATCGCAGCAGATTTCCACCAATTATGGGGAGCATTACTCATCAACGGTCATATGGCTGGCCACGCATTCGATTTACCAAGCTTGTGCAAAGGATTCAGTTCCATCTGTTCACAGTGCAGACCTCCTCTCCAGAGGTGGGAAAAAGCTGCGGCTCTGCACCGGCTACCCGCTCGTTTTCGCTTGCCGGCGGGATTCTCCGCATCAGTTTAGCCTTCACGTTCCGCCAGCCAATTAAGCCAGTCTGATCGGTGGGCTAAGTGACCTACATAACATTCTGGGCAATCGTCATCCTGTATTGGTGATGCTGCGGGTCCTTGTTGCGACACCTCGAGCCCTCCAGCCAGAGCCTCGCGCCATCCACCTGCACGGCCCCCGTCGAGTGCCATCGGCGGGGGCTTCACTCTCGTCCCCTCGGCTTACCGATCGTGATTGTCGCGCCGGCAGAGCTTTAAGATAACAAGCAAAACCCGCCGGCATCGGCACCCACGGGCTTTCATGTCCAGTCGCGGGTCAGAAGGGGGCTGAGGAATCCACCCGCAGCCCCCTTAAGCATTTGCTTGCCTTGCTTGCACTGGCGATCGGACGGGTCCTCGACACCACACGTTGGCGAAGTGGATTTGGTGCAATCTGTTGTTGTGGCATCTGAAGGTGCTGCCTGTCCGAAAGGCGCGATGGCGGCGACGTGCGGGGTTATCATTGGGGTGCTAAACGGTGCCGCGGCCTTCGCCGCCACTATGGTCCGGCGCTCTTGGGCCCAGCGTTGCAAAAAAGCCATTCGGAAATTGTGGAGGAAAGCAATCAAATTGCGAGAGGGGTCTCGGTCTAACGCAGCGTTCTTGGGGAGGGGCTCTTGGGCGGGGGGCGCCTCGAAGTCCGGGAGCCGGGATCACTTGTCCACGACTAGAAGGTACGTGAAGTGAAGGGTTATCGGTGATTTTGATCCGTCCAACAGGATACGGAGGCTCTTCGGATGATAGCCAAGACCAACCACTGTTCCGGTCTTGCCGCCCAAACGCGGCCCCGCTGAGAGCTTTACCTCTATGCGAGAACCAACGGCAAATTCGCTCGACGAGGGTCCATTCATCGCTGTCGCTGAGCCGTGAAATTACGCGCACCAAATATCAATCGGTGACGTTACTGATCGAAGAGATAAATCTATACGCATAGTGCCGCTATATTGCACGAGCACGTCAATGCTATCTGACATCGCGAGATCGAAATCCAGAGCTGTGCGCGGCACCGCTCGCCAACGACCGAGATGCGCAGCTGGCGCGTGCCTGGGATGCATTCCTGGTAGATAGATGCCGTCAGGGCCAGGACTTCCTCGTTGCGAGCAGCTCCTGGCCGACTACCGCTGTTCGACGCCAGTTCGACGCCACGCGGCGTCGCGACGGGCTTGATGACCGCGCCCGGATGCGCCGCGCAAAGCCGGCAAATGTGCACTGGATCTTGACCGACGAGCGTGGCCGGGATCCGGGACCGGCGCGCTTCGCGGCATGTAGCTGCACCAGCTTGTTCTCCGCCAAGCGGGTGGCAAGAGGATGGCTGACCCAGTGCCCTTAGTTAGGCGTTCAGGAGTATGCCCTCGAGGACCCTCTCAGGGGGATGTCCCGGGTTCTGTTGAATTTCTGAAGAGGTCGGCGTTGCCCACCTTGAGCCGGTAGGCTCGGGGTGCTGATTCCACAAAGGAGAGCAACGCCATGACGAGAGATATCACACCGGCTGGTTGGCCGGCGACCGGGGCTGTGGACGAAGCGTTTGCAGAAGTGCGGGCGAGCTTCGATCGGTTCTGCCTTGCGGCAGGGATCGAGGCGCTCGGCACGATGATGGAGGCGGATGTCACGGCGGCCTGCGGGCCGCGCCACGGTCGCGACGCGGCGCGGCGGGCGCACCGTTGGGGCCGAACGCGGGGACGGATCGGCTTCCACGGCGGCAAGATCGAGGTCGAGCGCCCGCGGGTCCGGGGCGTGGACGGCCGCGAGGTCACGATCCCGAGCTGGGAAACGGCGGCGGAGGAGGACTGGCTCGGTCGCTGGGCGATGAACCTGATGCTGATCAATGTGTCGACGCGCCGGTTCGGCCGCGCTGTCCGGCTGCCCGAGGGTGACGTGCCGGCACCGCCCGGATCGGGGGTTTCGAAGTCGGCGGCCTCGCGGAGGTTCGTAGCGCTGTCGGCGGCGCGGCTGGCCGACTTCATGGCTGCCGATCTGTCCGCGCTCGACCTTCTGGTGGTCCAAATCGACGGGCTGCATCTCGGCGACGATCTCGTGCTGGTGGCCGCGATCGGGGTTGACGGCGAAGGCAACAAGCATCCGCTGGCGCTGGTGGAAGGGGCGACCGAGAACGCCGCAACGGTTCAGGCCCTGCTGGACAACCTGGTCTCGCGCGGGCTCGACCCGACGGTGCCAAGACTGTTCATCGCCGACGGCGCGAAGGCGTTGTCGAAGGCGATCCGCCGCACCTTCGGTTCGGCCGCTGCGATCCAGCGCTGCCAGATCCACAAGGCGCGCAACATCATGGAACGCCTGCCGAAAGAGCATCATGCGGCCACCCGTCGGGTGCTGCGCCAGGCCTGGGAGCTCGATGACGCCGACAAGGCTGAAAAATTGATCCGCAATCTCGCGCGTCGACTCGACCAGCAATGGCCCGGCGTAGCGGCCAGCATCCTCGAAGGCCTCGACGAAATCCTGACTGTCGTCCGGTTGAAGCTGCCGAAGGAGCTTCGTCGATCGCTCGCTTGTACCAACATCGCCGAGAACATGATGGGCACCATTCGCCGCGTCACGCGCAACATCAAACGCTGGCGGGATGCCGGCATGGCCTTGCGATGGGTCGCGGCCGGCATGATCGAGGCCAACAAGGGCTTCCGACGATTGAAGGCGCATAAGCAATTGTCGGTTTTGCGTGCGGCCCTTCAAGCTCGCCACAATCGCATGACGATCAACCCCGTTGCCCACGTCACGAGGGCCGCGTAACATTCATTCCGGCAACGTCGGCCCGACGTAGTTCAACAGCGATCGGGACATCCCCCCTCTCAGTACTACGAAGGATAGGCAGCTCATAGGCAGCGTCAGTGAGAGCAACCCGGCAGCAAGGATTCAACCAAGCGAGACCGCCTGCGCCACCATGAGGCCAGCACCTAGGATGCAGATTAGGCCGGCAAAAAGCTCAAAGACTGACGGTCCGGGGCGGCCCACCGCTAACAGCGCAAGGATGGTCGCAATGCCGAACCGAATGCCCTGTGGCGTGAGGTTATCCCACCCGATAATATCCCAGCCGATAACCGAAAGAAGACTCATCTCTCCTGCCTCCTGTATTTGAAGCCTTTGTTACCCGGATTTCCGCGCGCGCGAGGCGGGTGACGGCGTCTAAGGCGCGTTTGGCGGAGGCGGCCAAGGCGAAGGGGCGTCGAAAATAAAAACTCGCAGCCGCCCGTGTAGGGCCTATCGCCGGTTAAGGCTCGTTGATGATGCCCGGTGGAGAATACTTGGCATGGCTCTCGCCGTCCTCGGCGTAGCCTCGCTCCCACGCGCCAGAAGCGAGAAAGCCCGCGTAACGCAATCTTTCATCCCCGACGAGCCGAGTCGACGGCCCAAGCCGCTGATTGAGAAGTAGCGTCGCAAAGCAGCGGAGTAGGTCTGATCTTGGCTCGTCCTGTTCCACCCACAGAAACTGCCCCATCTCGTTGACCTCGAGGAAGATATGTTCCCCATCGGGCGTAACGATGAGATCGATGCAGCCGAAGGCAAGTCCGAGCTTGCGCATGAGCGCGATACACCGCTCCTCGACCGTGCGTGGCAATGCTACAAGCGCCGGCTTGAGCGGCGCCACCATATCCGATCGCCAATCGAGCCGCGTCGAATCGCGCGACTGCGAGTCGAGACGGATGACCACGCAGCGCTCGTCCATGCAGATGACCCGCAGTTCGTAGGCCTTCTCGACCTTGCGCTGATAAATCGCTGGGCAGCCCGCAAGCGGCGCATCGTCCTGAAGGTTCTCCTGGCGCAGTTCGGTGGTGAAAAGCGCGTGGCGCTCGCCGCTCGATTGCCCATGCCAATGCGTCTGCAAATGCAGCTTGAAGATGACGCCCGCCTTACAATGCTCACCCCAGAAGCGGCGGATCTCATCGGGATCGTTGCTATAGAGCGTCTCCGGGATGGCAAAACCACACTGCGCTGCTGCAATGAGTTGAGGCATCTTCAGCAACACCACCTCACGTGCCGCGATATCATTCACCCAGAAGGCGTCGGGCGCGATGAGCCGCCGCACGTTGCGGATGTGGTAGTCGCATTCGCGTGAAGCTACTGCCCAATCCGCGTCGGACATGCCAGGCGGCCGCATCGGTAACCCGCTGCGGCGGAACCATACCGTGCTCCAGTCGCCGCTGACTCCATGGCTCCGGCCATCACCAACGGAGACGGCCTGCGGGGCTTGCGCAATGTGCATTGATGACCGCAGCACCAGCGGCAGGTCCGGCGTGTAGACGGTTTGATGCCGCCCCCCTGCCTGCTCGATCGCCCAGCGGACCGCATGAATATGGATATCGAGTGGAAAGCCTAGAATGAGGACGGTCATCGGACATCGACCCCTTGCTTTGAATATGGCTCGAGTGAAGGCATCCCCGCTGACCGACGCAAGAAGTCGGCGGGGAGAAAGTAAATCACGCGTCGCTGTCGTTCGTGGGGCAGCCCGTGCACGTGCACGTATCGGCACGAGTCGAGACCGTGACGCCGCCGATCACGCCGCGCGAAATCATGCCGCCGGCAATGTGGTCGATCTCGTCGATGGTAAGCAGCCGCGCGAGCTGGCGGGCGAGGATCCGTGGAGCCGCAGGCACGAGGCCTTTGGCGTCGTCCTTGGCAACTTTGCTGTCGTCGATCATGAGCAGTTTCCTGGTCTCTGGGTGCTGAAATAGGGTCCGCAGAAGCGCTCCGCTTCTCACGTTGCCAGACGTGGAGGCTACGAGATGTGATCGCGCTCACACTCGTGCGCCCTAACGGGCATCGCGGGGAATTCTGGTTTGACCGCCTTTCCTGTTAGACGCACATCCAGGCGCTTAGATTTCAGCGCTCATGGTTCTGCGGTCATACTTTAGCGAAGAACCGATGGTCGCGACGAAAGCGGAAGGACGAAAGCGACTGGTTTATCTGCGGCAGGACTGGAGACAGATATCGGCGGGCGATCGCTCGGCGAGGGCGAAGAGACTCGCCGTATGAAGCGCAGGCGCCGATCTCACCGCACGAAGCACCGCCAGCGGCTGCGACACACCGCCGACGGTTGCGGCAAAACTAAAACAAAAGAGGCCGCCTACCAAGACGGCCTAACTGCTGTCGCCACCCGCTAGCCGGATGGCGATCACGATGATGGCGATACATTCACCCGTATGGTGGCCCCTTCGTCGCCATAAGTGGCCATTCCCTGACGTGCAAATCGGACAATACTTGAGCTTGACTTAACCGCAACCCTACGCCGGTGGACGATACGGATACGCGCACCGCGAATGGTCCGCCAGCTATGGGAAATTCTAATCCGAGTCATTTAACCTCCAAGGTTCAATGAACAGTAACGGTTGTCTCAGCAACGTGCTTTTCAACACACGCCCGGAATAGCCGATCCCAAGGTCAACGACCGTGATGCGCGTCACTGGAACTTCGACTACATGACGAAGGTGCTCCTAAGCATCACCGCAGCGAGCAATGTGGCACCGCGGATTGCGACAGCAAGACAGATGCGCGCTGGGATTGAATACGAATCGACGCCGAGCATTTCCTAGGAATTGATTGACTATTATCGACGGCAGGCTGCGCAATCTATCGCGGGCGCCAATGAGATCGAGGCCGGACACGGGCCGGCAGGTGACCAACCTTCAGTGACGCTGCAGGTAATTTGGACGATCGCTGACGATCAATACGGCCGGGCGGCGGCCGCTGGGACTTCTCAACTACGAAAAGCCGGCTAACTATCGCTCCGTAAGGCAACGATGAACCACGCGTTTAGTTTTGATGAGAAGCGAAAGCGTTCCTGGCGCTCGGCTGTTTATTTTGGGAAACGAGCCCTGAAAGCTGAGGGGTTGCTATGCGATGGAGGAAATTGCCATGCTTGTGTTTTGGTTGCCGATCATAATTTTCGAAGCGATGCTTGCAAACTTGAATGAGCGCAAAGCAGGCGATCCAACGGCGATCGATGGTGCCGCTCGAGTTGCGCTCCGCGATGTGTGATTAGGATCACGGCCCTAACGCGTGCCTCGTAGGATTGTCGAGTCGATCAGTTGTTTGCTGTTCTTCAAGGAGCACACCATGAACGTCGTGATTCAAAGACTTAATGGCCTGTGGCACCTCGTCGTCGGGTCGTGCCAGCTCAGAACTCCCTTCCTGGAGACGCAGGACCGGGAGCTGGTCGTTACGTACGCCCGACGAGTTTACCCTGGCGCCAAAGTCTTCGAACGCGACTGATCTTAACAGCGACGCACTCGAGCGAATGTTCTCTCGCACTTGAGTGACTGGCAATTTCGCAGAAGAGGCCGCTCTTGGCGCGGAACACTAGGCGCAAATCCTTAGGGCGCGTTTGGAAAGCGCTGCGATCCGGTCACCGCGGTCGACTTAACGCCATCGCGCCTCCTTTGAAATCACTGTATCGGGACATCTTAGGCGGCGATCGATTGCGCGCAAACGGCGGCTTTCGCGGACTATCAAGATGCCGCCTTCCGATTTAGGCGACTCCTCGGTGTGCGAGAAATGTTATGGATACATCGCGAAGTGTCCAGACGAGCTCAAGGAGCGACGCTCTCGCGCAATCGGAGGAGCTGGGACCGGAGCCGCTCGCAGCCCAATTCCCTCTCGAACTTGGTGATCGCCTCAAGCGTCGGTTCAGCGCGCACGCTCAGCAACCGCGCCATGTCGCGGGTGCAAGTATCTTCGGAACGGACAGACTCATTCTGTGCCTGCTGCTTCGGAGCCGGTTGCGGCGCCGCATTTCCGCCAGAAGGCAGAGCGGTATTGCCAACAATACTCTCAAACAGACGCTGTACTTGTGGACGCAGGCGCTTGCAGGCGACCTCGCGTTGGAAGTTGGTGATTTCGTCCGGCGCAGGGTTGGCGCGCAGACGCGCCAGTCTCGCTTCGTCGCGGACACAGGGGTCCGTATCGGGGGTCGGCTGCGCGGGAAGCGGCGGCTTGGGCAGTTCCGCCTTCACCGCCGGTGGCGCGCTTGGCGGCGGTGGATTGACCACGACCGGCTTCGGCGGGGCCGGCGCCGGAACTGGCGGACGGGCCAGGGGCGGCGATACCGGCGCGACATTTGCTGCACCCAACTGCGGCACTAAGGAGATGGTTGCGCCGCCGAGAGAGCCATAGATGAACGGCTCCTGCCGTCCACCGGTCATAGTGATAACCTCATCGCGCACGCGGCCAAGCGCGATCCGAACGTCGACACCGGGCTCGGCAAGGTGCCGGAGCAGCGCGGTTGCATAGGGACTGTTCCCGCCGTCGCCGTCATAGGAAATCGAGCCGGCCTTCGCCGCGAAGGCCACCAGCGTATCGGCACTGATTTCATCAAGCTTCGCAAGCCCGCCTCTGGTCGGCGAGCGGCTTGCGGACCGCAGCTTGGCCGCAAACGGGTTGTCGCGGCAGGCGTCGAGGAGTATCAAACGCAGGCGGCGCACCGGTTGCAGCGCCCAGATGATGCGATCGAGCGCGATAGCCTCATCCTCGACGTCGTAGTCGTGGCTCAGCCTGGCATCCATCGGTATCAGATAATTCATACCGCCGATCTCGATGCCGTGGCCGGCGTAATAGACCACCGCGACATCGGCGTCCTCTGCAGTAATGAGAAAATCGCGCACAGTGCGCTTGAAGTCGACGACGCCCAGATCGTTGCGCGAAATGACGACGTCGAAACCGATAGATTTGAACAGCGCTGCGATCGCTTTGGCGTCGTTGCCGGTATTGGGCAGCGTCGGTGCATTCGTATAGGCGGAGATTCCGATCACCAGCGCGACCCGACGCTCCGCTGCGGCCGCATCGGCGAACATCGCGCTGACGATGAGGCAGAGGACGTAGATCAAGAGCCGGCGCGGTTTCATCGCTGCATCAATATCCGTAACTCCGCCAGGAGCGATGGCGGTACTTGCGCTTTCTCGGCGGCTGGCCGCTCTCCGTCACGGTGACGTTGATGACTTCGGAGAACACTGCTGGATCGTGCGGCACGTGGGCAGAATCGGCGAACAGCAGGCGCAGCTTGTGCTGGCCGATCGGGAGCGTGATCTTCGCTTCGGTCTGGCCAGCCCCGAAGTGCAGGTGGTTGAAGTCGTTCGGGATCGGTTGGTTGAGTGGAGGCAACTCGGCATCGACAAGCAAATGATGATGGCCGGTGTTGGGTTTGTCGTAGCCCGCCGGCGCCACGCCCATGTTCAACAAACCGAAACGGATAACCGGGTTCGGAGAAATATAGGAGCCGTTCTTCGGATAGATGAAATAGACCTTAGCATCCTTCGGCGAGGGACGACGTCCGCCCGCCGCGGGAGTTGCTTGAGCCATCGCGGGGCCGGTTTGGTCAGCCACTTTGACCTTGATCCGCTCGGAGATCACCGGCGGCGAATGCGGAACGTGATTCTTATCGGCGAACACCAGCTGCAAGGTGTGCTCGCCGGGCGTCAGCGAAATCTCTGCCTCGGTCTGTCCAGCGCCGAAATGGAGGTGCTGGAAATCGTTGGGAATCTCGACATTCAGCGGCGGCGTTGGCGAGTCAACGATCAGATGATGGTGACCACTGTTGGCGCGGTCCGAACCTGCCGGCGCAACGCCCATGCCATGCAGGCCAAAATGTAGAGTGGTCTTTGTTGGCAGCGTGTCGCCGTCCTTCAAGCCGATGAAATAGACGGCCGCCCCAGGCGGCGACGGCGTCGGTCCGCCCGTTTGGGCTTGGGCCCGTGCGGCGTGGCAGAGCATCAAACCGCCGACAAATGGAACCAGAACCGATATGAGCAATCGTTGCATCGTCGCAATCTTCCCAATGCATAGACCACAATCTCGACCGCAGGAGCCGCGGGAATCTGAAATAATTGCAAACATCGATAATATGCCCGTCGGGCAAAACGAACGGGGATGAAACGATATTCCTTTGCCGCCCAATGTAAACCAAAATCCTGCGGCGCGACCGTCGCCTTGCCGGTCGCGGCCGAATGAAGCATTCTATGCCACATTGAATGTGACGTGTGCATACTCCCGATCGTTCGAGCCGACCGGAGATCACAAGATGAAATCCGCCGTCTTGTCTGTGATTTTTCTCACAGCGCTATTTGCAAGTACTGCGGCAAGCGCCCAGCGAGGGTTGAGCAGCGGTCCGTCTGGCGACCCACGGTCCGCGTCATCCGACACCAGGGTGGCTCAACAACAGGGCGCCAGTCTGGATCCTGGAGAGCTGTTTCGCGATTGCGATAACTGCCCCGAGCTCGTGGTCGTGCCGCCGGGAGATTTCGTGATGGGATCCAGTGACACGCCTTATGAGAAGCCCGAGCACCTGATCAGCATTCGCAAGCCATTCGCCATCGGGCGTCGCGAGGTGACCTTCGCGGAGTGGGATCTGTGCGCCGATACCGGCACGTGCAAAGTGCGCCCGGAGGATCACGGCTGGGGGCGCGGCGACCGCCCAGTAATCAATGTCAGCTGGGAGGACGCCAAACTGTTCGTCGCCTGGCTGTCGCAGAAGACCGGACAAAAATACCGTCTGCCCAGCGAAGCGGAATGGGAGTATGCCGCGCGCGCGGGGACCAAAACGCCATTCTGGTGGGGCAGAGAGGCCGGCGCGGGTCATGCGCAATGCGACGGCTGTGGTAGTCCGATCAAGCAGCAGGTCGTGCCAGCGGGCTCGTTCCGGCCAAATGGCTTTGGGCTCTACGACACTTCTGGCAATGCTGCGGAATGGGTCGAGGATTGCTGGAACGATTCCTATCGCAATGCGCCGAAGGACGCGTCGCCTTGGACGTCGGGCGACTGCCGCCTGCGGGTGCTGCGCGGGGGCAACTTCCTCAGCAAGGCCAGCGACGTCAGATCTTCGGCGAGGTTTCGCTACGACATTGACGTGCGTTACTACGCCAACGGCTTTCGCGTCGTTCGGGAGTTGCCGTAATCATGCCGCGCGCAGAAACAATGCGCGCGATCGTCGTGGCGATACTTGTGTTGCTTGCTGCAGTTCCTGCCGCTTGGGCGCAGTCCTACTCCGCAAGCGGGCAAATCGGCTATCTGCACGAATGGGAGATAACGGGAAATCTCGCGAAAACGGTTGCGCGTCTAGGTGAAGAATATTCAGGGACGATCACGCTGCGCCATGTCGGCCTGTGCAGCGTCAACGGCGTAGAGCAAAAGCAGGCGCGCATGCAGCTGAAAGTTTCGTCCGGGCGGCTGGAAGGTATGTTGATCATGGACGAGGATCAATGCCGCATTGTCGCATCTGGATCATCAGGCTCGGGACTGTTGATCTGCGGCAGCGGCCAAAACGTTCCGATCAATCTCCTGATCGGCAAAAGCGATTGAGGCCGTAGCGGCTGATCGCGCGCTATTTTAGAGCGGTAGCCCATCTTACTGAATCGTTGGGGATTCCCAAATCAGCGGTTTCCTGATTCAAGCTGTTGGCCGGGACCGGAGGCCGGCGAGCATGGCGAAACCGTTGTCGATGGATCTTCGCGAACGTGTTCTTAGCTGTATTGAGAGCGGCGTTTCAGGCCGGCAGGCTGCTGAGCGATTTGGAGTGAGCCCGGCCAGCGTAAGCCGTTGGCGAACGCGCGAGCGGGAGCAAGGCGATGCTCTGCCAAAGGCTCAAGGCGGTGATCGCAAATCGCACCGGATCGATGCTCACCAGGCGGCGATCATAGCTTTGCTCGAGGCGTCGCCCGATATCACCATTGAGGAATTGCGGCACAGCTTGAGCAAACAAGGCCTATCCTTTGGCTATGGCACGATCCGCCGCTTCTTCGAACGTCACAAGATCACGCGCAAAAAAAGACTGCCCATGCCGCAGAGCAGAACCGTCCGGACGTTTTGAAGGACCGCGAGGCTTGGCGCGAGAGCCAGGACAAGCTCGACCGGGATCGCCTCGTCTTCATTGATGAGACTTGGGCATCGACCAACATGGCGCGAACACACGGCCGCTGCCGGCGCGGTGAACGCCTGCGGGCCAGCATTCCTCACGGTCACTGGAAAACGACAACCTGCGTAGCCGCCCTCACCACGAACGGCATCATCGCTCCATGGGTGCTCGATGGCCCCATCAACCGCGACGCCTTTGAGACCTATGTCGAAAAAGTGCTCGTCCCCGAGCTGCCGGAACACGCCATCGTCATCATGGACAACCTGTCCAGCCACAAAGGACCACGCATACGCAAGATGATCGAGGCGGCCGGCGCCACGCTCCTCTATCTCCCGCCCTACAGCCCCGACCTCAATCCGATTGAGAACGCCTTCGCCAAGCTCAAAGCACACTTGCGAAAGGCCGCCGAACGGACCATCGGCGGCCTTTGGGATGCGATCGGGCGCATCGTCGACACCTACACGCCCGCAGAGTCTAGGAACTACTTCGCCGCCGCCGGCTATTTGCAATCTGATCGGCTAACGCTCTAGAGCGCGCGTTTTCCGAAGTGCTGCTTGCTCGCCGCCCAGTAGTCCACGACTACTTGGATGCCGGCGCCCGCGCCAACACAGGCTCCTGCGGCCGCGACTGGCTCGGCTGCTCCGCCTAATCCGCAAACTCCATTTCGATTAGAGAGGCGCTACACGACTCTACAAGAGCTTACGTGGTCATTCTTTCCCAAATATACCTTTTGGAACCGTAAGCTGTTCTTGAGATTGTGTCCGGGCTGCGGCGGAAGCGCCATTGGGCGAGTATCGCTCCGGCGAAGGCACGCCGGATGATTGCTGTCGTGATCGCATTCACCCACTGACGAAGAAGTGATGGCAGCTCTGACGGCATGGCATCCTCTCAATGCGGCCTGCCGAGCACGAATGCGAACGGCAGAACGAAAATCTCGTCGCCGGCCTCATCGCTGACGTGCAGGGCCCACTGACGCCAATCTTCCAGGTTGGCGGCTGCGACGAGGGATCGCACCCTGCAGGTGGCCTCCTCACACGCCTCGATCAGGTCGGATACGAATGTACCGCGACGATCCATCAGTACCTCCTTAGCGTTCGAGCAATGAAAATAGACCTGAGCCATGTACGCCTCCTTGCAACATCCGGGTGAGCAAGCTCGACCCTACGTGTCGGAGTCATACTTGGCCGCAAAAGGGATTATCCGTGATCATCCGCACATGGTGCGGTTTGGATGCCTCTTGGGTCCGTGAGCGGTCCGGCCTCAAATTACGCGCACCGCTCATCCACGGACGAGGCATGGATCCACGTCAGCGCTCGAGTCGAGATCGACGGGACCTAGGTACAATAGACGGCTGCCGCGGAGGCTTCGGCTCGCCCGCCGCCGTTGGAAACGGAGGCGTTGCCGGCAGAGATAGCAAGAACTGCGTCCATGCGCATTGGTTTGAAGTTCATCTTGCAGTGCTTGCAAACGCGATACCGAAAAGAAGCTCGGAGGCCTGTATTGATGGTGGCGGGGGCTGAATCGCCCCGCCGTGAATTACAGAGGCCGTACGATGATTTCTACATCCATCGGCTAGTCTAGGTCGCCATCCCGCGGCAATAAATAGAACCCACGGCCATTTCTGCGCGGTGCAGCGGTGGCCTTAAGTTGGTCATGAACACCACGAAGCACAGCGCTCCGATCGCGAAGATGATAAGACTAACAATGTAGTTCAGGTTCATCTGTGTGCCTCGTCGCCCTTTTAACGGCTGCATCATGCAGCCATGAGCCGGACCATAAGGAGATCAACCCGAATCTTCCGTGACGGCGCTCACAATGTCGAAAATTGTTCCATCTACCTCGACACCTTGGCCGTCAGCACGCGTGCAATCTTGTTGCGCTCGACATCGACCGGACGGCATTAGCGGCCCTCTGCCTGGCCTTGGCTTACCCTTGCGCTTACCGGCGGCAGTCTTCGTTGTGTGCGACGGCCGCGAGCATGTCGAGCCGTGAGCGCGTTACCATTGCCGCCCGTGATTTCCGTCACAGATAGAAAAGCCACCCTCCGGTATGGTTCGAGCCAGACGTTGTTCATTGCAACCCCTGAGGAGGGAATACATGAGTGAAATGCGTGAACTGATCGATACGGAACTCGACGCCGTGAGTGGAGGTCATCACGGGGATTGCGGCGGACATCAGGCGCCCTTGGACCGGATGGACGCCGTGTGGGGAGGTCATCACGGGCATTACGGAGGACATCAGGCGCTCTTCGACCGGGTGGGGCTCTTCGACTTCGGCAATGTGGGCAATTCCAACTTCGGCAATATCGTCAATTTCGGCAATATCGTCATAGAGGAGAACATTACCGTGCAGATTGGTGTGGCTGTCGGCAGTAACGCCACCGTTGCGAACTTCGGTGGTCTTCAGACGACGAACTTCAGCGCTATCGCCTAAATTGCGGGTGCCCGCACACTCCTTGGCTGCTCCCGAGGTGTGCAGGCATTCCGCAATTTATGCGATCGTGGACATGTTCGCCTCACCGAGCATCTGGTGTCGAGACCCTTCCCGAAATGCCTTGAGCGACCCGCGCCAGGATGCTCGCGATTACGATCGCGATGAAAGAGTGGCCCGCCATTTGTGGCGGGCCCTGAAGGAGGCTCTCGAGTCTCAAGGGATCTCTCCCTGCAGCCGCGCCAGCGAGTTAGCGTGCCCGTGGCGGTTGGTTCTTGCCCGATCTCAGGGTGGGAGGCCCCTCAGCGCGCACCACAGCAGGGTGGGTGGCCTCCTCAGCGCCCACCCTGCATTCCCTTAGGCCAATGCTACGTTTTGGTTTAGCTGTTGCTCGGCTGCATGGCGGTCTTCCCGGATGATCTGATGCTGCCAAGCTAATCTTCCGATTGCCATGGCCGCAACAACAGAAACGCCCGGTGGACACTACACAGCTGTGTTCAGCTGCTCGAGCTTCTCAGAGCAAATCCTGACAGTCTCACCACGCGGCCATTCCTGACCATCGGTTCGCGTTGACGCGAAATCTTACGTCCTCGCAATTGCTTTTCCCTCCAATGCTATAGGGTTGAGCATGCCGGCAGCGATCATTGGCTACATTCGCGTTTCAACCGACAAGCAGGGCAAAAGCGGGCTCGGCCTTGAACCGCAGCGCGAGGTCATTGCGCGCTTTGCCGCTGCCGGGTCTCTAGCGAGGGTTAGCCTCAGACCGACTAGGCGTGTTGCGTTGTGGCTCCGGTCGCCGGTTCATGACGAGCTCTGGTAAAACCCGTCTCAAGGACCGATGAACGGTCAAATTCTGCAGCTACTTTCCGTTCAATGCCAAGCTTTGCCTCAACGGGCATGAATAGGCCGAGCGTCAGCTTGCATGGAAAGGCATTGCCTTCGAGGCCCTCGACAACTGCACCTTGAAGTGTACCAATCCCAAGCGGCTGCAGGCAATTTGGGACGGGCTTCCCGCAGCCATGACCGATGCATTGCTACGCAAATGGCTACGGCTGCGAGGGCCCTCTTTCGCACCCGGGTGGTCACGCAGGATGTCACCCAATGAGCGAGGTCGAGCGGCTCAGCCACGATTGCATCCTCAGCGAAGATACTTTGCAAGCCAACAACCGACCGGTGACAGCTGGTCGCCAGCGCGCGTCCGGCCTGCGTTTTGCCGACCCAGGCGTGCAACTAGGCCCTCATCTTGTTTCGACAGCTCCCGCAAGACTTCCAAGCTGCCGATCTGCGCCAGCATCTTGCGGCCTTGTCCGGCCGCGATCCCACGACGATCACCACCGGCGCTATGACCTACCAACTGCGACGGCTTCGCCTCAACGGCTTGATTGCGCCGCCCAACAACTTCCGATATTGCGTCACCGATCTCGGCTGCCGCGTTGCACTCTTCTTTACGCGAACATCAACCGCCTTCTGCGACCTGGCCTCGCCGCCGCACTGCCAGCGCTGCGAGCCATTGCTAGCCCCCCTGAGAAATGCCCTCGACCGGCTGGTGAGTTTATTGAGGTCGAGACCGGCAAAGGCGCCGACGCCCTGGACAAGCGCACGCAGCTCGCCGCTGCGCTTCGTAAAGCCAAGCAACTTCGGCGCCCATATCGCCGTGTCGAAGCTCGACCGCCTGAACCGCGATGTTCACTTCATTTCGGGCCCGATGACCAAGCTCGTCCCGTTCATCGTCGCGCAACTCGGCCGCAACGACATCTATGCGGCGCTGGCCGAGAAAGAGCGCGCGATGATCTCGGAAACGCACGAGGAATGCGCTTGCCAAGGCCAAGCAACGCGGCATCGTTCTTGGCAACCCAAATGTCGGCAAGATGAACACCGAAGCCGCTGCGGCTCGCGACGCCAAGCTAAAGGCCTGTCCTCGAGGCGATGCCCAATCGCGAAATTGCTGAGCGGCTGACCAGCCGCAACATTCCGACGCCGCGTGGCGGTGATGCCTGGAATGCGATGTCAGTCATGCGCGCTATGAAGTGGCTGTGCATCCGCGCTGTACAACGAGGCTCAACACCGCGAGTCGCAGCGCGCCTGAGCATACAACATTTAGGAGAGGCGTCGGCGGCTTTCAACCACCCGCCCGCAGCTCTGTCTCAAAGAAACGCATGGGCAGGCTTCTCTGCGGCTCCTGCGGGCCTGGGCCCACGTGATTTCTCTCACAGATAAAAAATCCGTCCTCAGGCATCTACACGAGCAGTGAGGCACTGGCTTGCTTTGAGCCAGATGTTGTTCACAAGCAAACCTCTTTGTAGGAAATCATCATGATTCGCGAACTTATCGATACGGAACTCGAGGTGGTGGCTGGCGGGTTCGGTGACGTCAACACCCTTATCAGCACGATCGTTTCGCATTCGGGCAACTCTGCCTCCGGCCTCCTCAACTACCAGCCGCAGACTGCTACTGCGAACAGCGTGTTTGGTCCGGCTACCGCTGTTAACGCTGGTGGGCCTCAGGTTATTTCGAACACGTTCTAAATCGGGAATGCCCGCACTCTCCACGGCTAGTCCCGTGGGGGGTGCGGGTTTGTCTTTCGGGGCCTCGACCGGCTCCCACAATGCGACCTGCCCGTCAGCAGGTCTACAACCCGCGATATCCCCGCACCTCTCTCTGGCCAATGAAGGCGGCAACCGCTCTAAGGCGGATCTAGATCGCTTCGGCATCAGCCTTCATCGGCCATGGCTGCGATCCCAACTGGATGTTGATGTGCGCGTTGTGGCAGTCGCAGCGCGCCTGAGCATACACCATTCAGGAGAGGCGTCGGCGGCTTTCAATCACCCGCCCGCAGCTCTGTCTCAAAGAAACGCATGGGCAGGCGTCTCTGCGGCTCCTGCGGGCCTGGGCCCACGTGATTTCTCTCACAGATAAAAAATCCGTCCTCAGGCATCTACACGAGCAGTGAGGCACTGGTTTGCTTTGAGCCAGATGTTGTTCACATGCAAAACCTCTTAGGAAAGTAAATCATCATGATTCGCGAACTTATCGATACGGAACTCGAGGTGGTGGCTGGCGGGTTCGGTGACGTCAACACCCTTATCAGCACGATCGTTTCGCATTCGGGCAACTCTGCCTCCGGCCTCCTCAACTACCAGCCGCAGACTGCTACCGCGAACAGCGTGTTTGGTCCGGCTACCGCTGTTAACGCTGGTGGGCCTCAGGTTATTGCGAACACGTTCTAAATCGGGAATGCCCGCACTCTCCACGGGCATCGGGAATGCCCGCACTCTCCACGGCTGCTCCCGTGGGGTGTGCGGGTTTGTCTTTGCCGGCACGCCTTCTCGCCCTGCCGGCGGCGATATCAGTTTCGGCAATCTCGTCAATTTGGGCGGATCGTCATAGAGCAGAACATTGCGTGCAGGTTGGTGTGGCTGTCGGCAGTAACGCCACCGTTGCGAACTTCGGTGGTCTTCAGACGACGAACTTCAGCCCCATCGCCTCCGACCCCCTCGACCATCTACCGGGTCCGCAAACGCTGTTAGCGGCACCGCCGCCTGCGCTATTAGGTGCACCGCCGCACGTTGCGTGAGAAGAAACGTCGCATTAAATTGCGCATGCCCGCACACTCCTCGGCTGCTGCCGAGGGATTCGGATACAAATTCAATCGAGCGCTTTTTCGGAATGAGCCGGGATCAGCTTGACGTCCGAGAGCCACTGTAGGGCGCCCGTGATTTCTCTCACAGATAAAAAATCCGTCCTCAGGCATCAACATCAGTCAGTGAAGCACTGGCTCGCTCTGGGCCAGAATGTTGTTCACATGCAACCTCTTTGTAGGAAATCATCATGATTCGCGAACTTATCGATACGGAACTCGAGGTGGTGGCTGGCGGGTTGGACTTGAGCGTGCCGTTGGTGAACCTTAGCAACGTCGCCAACACCGCCGTATCGCTGAACCTTAACCCGCAGATTGCTGTGGTCGGTTTCGCCGGTGGCAACGCTCTCGCTCAGAACTTCGGTGGTCTTCAGGGTATTAAGACAGGCTTGTAAAATGCAAAGGCCCCCGCCGCCCCAAAAAGGCAGCGGGGGCAATAATTGAAAAAGTGGATACCGGTTTCCTTTAGAGCATGATGTGTCGGAATCGCCATCATGCTCTAGCTGGCTGTTGAAGAACTCAGCCGCGTTCGCAAACGAATGCTGAATCGTCGCCATTGTGGATGTAGAAGTGGCCGACGAGCCTTCCCGCAGTGCCGATCATAGCCCATCCGCGACCGCACGACGGATCATTCTCGTCGTGCCCTTCCCACGAGAACTCGGCGCAGGCCGATCCGTCGCGGGTGCCGTAGCGCACGTCCAGGAAGCCCTTGAGAGCCCCAAAGGCGATTTCGCCATCGGACTTGCCCTGGAAGGTGAGATGCGCCTCTTCGACAAGATCAAGGAAGTCGCTGTCCCAGACGTCCATCTCGACGATGCGCCAGCGGCCGACAAAGGCCTTGGCGAAGCCGGGCACCTTGGCCATCAGCCGGTCTCCGCGATCAGCTTCGGTAGCCGCACCAGATTGTAGGCGGCGGCAGCTAAGGTAAAGGCCCATGCGACGCGCTCACGGCCACGGAAGCTGGTCTTCTCTTGCCCGGCGACCGTCTTGATCCAGCCGAATGCCTCCTCGATGCGCTTACGGATGCGCTGACTGACGGCATAGCCGCCGTGCCGGGTCGTTCGTCCGTCAATCGCGGAACTACGGCCGCTGTTGTTCTGTGCAACATGCGGCGTCACGTTCATCGAGCGCAGTTCGTTGACGAAGTCTTCTGCATCGTAGGCTTTGTCGGCGCCAAGCGTGATCGCTGTCGGTCGGTCGGCGCGCGGCTCGATCATGTGCAGCGCGGCTACCCGTTCGGCATGCCCGTCGGCCTGCGTCAGGCAGGCGTCGACCAGCAGGCCGTGGCGGTTCTCCATCAGCCCGTGCCCGATGAAGCACAGCTTCGTCTCCTTGCCTTTGCCCTTGCGGTAGTGCCTGGCGTCCGGATCGGTGGTCGAAGCATGGGTGTCGTTCGAGCGTTTCTGGCCATGGAAGTCCGCTTCGGCATTGCGCCCGCCGCCGGGCGCCGGCGGCTCGCCGGAGCCGTCCTTCGGCTTGACACGGCTCCTGCGGGCCTGGGCCCACGTGATTTCTCTCACAGATAAAAAATCCGTCCTCAGGCATCTACACGAGCAGTGAGGCACTGGCTTGCTTTGAGCCAGATGTTGTTCACAAGCAAACCTCTTTGTAGGAAATCATCATGATTCGCGAACTTATCGATACGGAACTCGAGGTGGTGGCTGGCGGGTTCGGTGACGTCAACACCCTTATCAGCACGATCGTTTCGCATTCGGGCAACTCTGCCTCCGGCCTCCTCAACTACCAGCCGCAGACTGCTACTGCGAACAGCGTGTTTGGTCCGGCTACCGCTGTTAACGCTGGTGGGCCTCAGGTTATTTCGAACACGTTCTAAATCGGGAATGCCCGCACTCTCCACGGCTAGTCCCGTGGGGGGTGCGGGTTTGTCTTTCGGGGCCTCGACCGGCTCCCACAATGCGACCTGCCCGTCAGCAGGTCTACAACCCGCGATATCCCCGCACCTCTCTCTGGCCAATGAAGGCGGCAACCGCTCTAAGGCGGATCTAGATCGCTTCGGCATCAGCCTTCATCGGCCATGGCTGCGATCCCAACTGGATGTTGATGTGCGCGTTGTGGCAGTCGCAGCGCGCCTGAGCATACACCATTCAGGAGAGGCGTCGGCGGCTTTCAATCACCCGCCCGCAGCTCTGTCTCAAAGAAACGCATGGGCAGGCGTCTCTGCGGCTCCTGCGGGCCTGGGCCCACGTGATTTCTCTCACAGATAAAAAATCCGTCCTCAGGCATCTACACGAGCAGTGAGGCACTGGTTTGCTTTGAGCCAGATGTTGTTCACATGCAAAACCTCTTAGGAAAGTAAATCATCATGATTCGCGAACTTATCGATACGGAACTCGAGGTGGTGGCTGGCGGGTTCGGTGACGTCAACACCCTTATCAGCACGATCGTTTCGCATTCGGGCAACTCTGCCTCCGGCCTCCTCAACTACCAGCCGCAGACTGCTACCGCGAACAGCGTGTTTGGTCCGGCTACCGCTGTTAACGCTGGTGGGCCTCAGGTTATTGCGAACACGTTCTAAATCGAGAATGCCCGCACTCTCCACGGGCATCGGGAATGCCCGCACTCTCCACGGCTGCTCCCGTGGGGTGTGCGGGTTAACTCATCTCAATCGAGGAGTCTCATGGACACAGGCACCCCTGGTACCGCGAGCGTTGGATCTGGCAGGGCCGCACGATGCGCAGTTTGTGACGGCAAGTTTGGACTCGTCCGGCACTACTCGTGGCGAACCCCTCTCTGTTCCAAGAAGTGCGTCGATCGCTTCAGAGCTCGCCGGGCAAGTGATCGTAATTGGCTAACCTGGCTTCGAATCGCTTTAGGCCAGGCGCCAGAGAACCGAGCGAGGGCTTGATGACTTCCCAGATTTCACAACGAGGCAAGGAATACTCAATAATAGCACAGAGCTTACTCCGCGCTGTCCAAACCATGACCGACCGAGCGATTGCGCGCCAGCTTAAGGCTCTCGCCGACTACGAGCGGCGAGCCAAGAAAGCTTCGCATGCTGATGCGGCCAAAGCAATTGCGCGAGCGGCCGCCGGTGCTGAACGCGAGTGGCGTACATGACCTAATGGGCAGATTCACAGCCACCCTGCGGAAGAAATGTTGGGACTTTAAGTCGCGATGGTTTTCCCAACTCAAGACCACTTGGGTGAATACTTGGCCGGTAGGGCGCTTGGGAATCCGAGTCTGATTACGACATTGGCCTATAGGCGGGTAAAAAAGCCGGCGGGGTTGCGCCGCAACGGCAGCGGGAAGAGCATTCCGTGTCCGGCGCCGTGCGAGGAAACACTACTCGCCGTCATGGCAAGCGGGGTGGAGCGCGACGAACTCTCAGAGGCATAGAGTGATGAGCCAGGCCTATGGACATCGGCTGGCGAGCGGTTCCGAGTCGCAAACGCACCCGCGATCGTACCCGGGTCTTGCATACGCTGATATGGCTGTCTGAAGCTACGATGTGATCGTCCGCCTGAATAAGCGGTTCGATTCAGCAGGAAGATGCTTTTCTCGTCGCTTTGCGCCTCCGCGATGTTCCCGCGAAATAGTTGGATGATGGCCGATGACCGCCGGTGTGAGCGTTCTCTCCGTGAGCTGAAACGAGAACCCAGGGCTCTCACGCTCTGGCTTTCTATCAGCCGGCGCTGGACGCGATCGCCGACGCGCCGCGCATTCGCGACCTCAGCTGTAAACCTGAGGCGGGCGTTAACGCCGTCACGATCGCTAGCCTCGGGAGCTTTGTGGTACCTTCCTTACCATCCCCCCTAGCTGACCATTTGTTTCTCGACTACGTATGCTCACGGTCGGGTACATTGCTGAGACCTATGAGGGCATGGTAGAAAAAAAGCGATTTGAGATCGTTTGCGCCTTGCTCGACCCCATCGGGGTCACACAATTTATCTTGGCGTCCGAGCTCTGGAAGCTACTTTGCAATTGAGTGCTCTCGCAAGAACGCTTTCGTTCGCGACAATCACAGTCGGAGCATTGTGAAGCTGCACATAATGCTTCAGGATCACCGTCCGCACCGTCGTTAGGCTAACGATGAGCCGGTTCAAGCAACTGCCGCTCGGCAAAATCCGCAAACGGCCCCGGCTCGCTCATGAGTTCTGCGTAGCTTCCCGCTTGCACGACTTTGCCGCGCAGGAGCATGACTATACGATCGGCATTGCGCACGGTGCTGAGGCGATGCGCGATCACAATCCGTGTGATGCTCAATCGTTCCAGCGAGGTGCCGACGATGCTTTGGGTTTGGTTGTCGAGCGCGCTGGTTGCCTCATCAAACAGAAGAATCCGTGGTGAGCGCGCAAGAGCGCGGGCGATCAATACTCGCTGCCGCTGACCGCCTGACAGCGTACTCACGCCTTCCGCAACCAGCGTATGCATGCCCATCGGCATCTGCGCGATGTCGGCATCCAGTGCCGCCAGTCGGGCGGCCTCCCACGCCTTCTCCAGCGGCAAATCAACGCCGCCGCAAATGTTTTCGTAAAGGCTTCCGGTTGCGAGCTTGGTATCCTGCAGCACTACGCCAAGCTGCCGGCGCACGGCGCTGATGTCGAGCGTGTTGAGCGCCTTGCCGTCATAAAACACCGTGCCGGCTTCCGCCCGTTCAAAACCGAGCAGCAAACGAAAGAGCGACGATTTTCCGCTACCTGAGGGGCCGACGATCGCGACGTAGTCACCGGTCGCAATGCTTAGGCTGACGTCATCCAGGACCTTCGGCCCGCCTTTCGCATAGCGGAAGACGATGCCGGAAAGTTCGATCTCTCCAGATAGTTCTCCGGGCGATCGCCGTTCCTCAGAGATCTCGGCAGGAGTGGAAATCACGGGTTTCAGGCGGCTGAGGTGAGGAATTGCCACCAGTGATTCGCTAACGCTCGAGGCCCAACTGCCAATCGCGGCCGTGGCCTGTCCGAACGCTGCAAGAAAGCCAAGAAAAGCGCCGAGATCGAGCAGGATTTGACTGTTTGTGTAGGAGGCAAGCGCAAAAATGGTCAATGTCGCCAGCATCGGAAAGACGGTATCAAAGGTGCTCAGCGCGTTGGCCGCTCGCTGCGAGGCGATGAAATAGTGCCTTTGCACAGCAAATTGTTGCGACCATCGCGCTAACGCGCGCGCCGTTGCGCCTGCTACGCGCAGCTTGCCGACTCCTGCAATCAATTGCAGCACAAAGCCGCTGGCCTTGCCTTGCAGGTTGAAATGTCTGGTTTCGTAGTAGAGTCGCACGGCGCTCGTGGCAAGAATTGCAGCCGCTCTAATCATCGTGAGCAGCAGTGCAATGCTGCCCAGTCGGAGGTCATAGTAGAGCATCAGCCCAATGCTGAAGAGACAAAAGAACGAGGCCGTAAAGCCGCCCAGCACACGTCCGGTGAAGATCCGGCGAGTGGCGTCGATGCCCATGGCGCGATCGACCAAATCGCCGCTCGTATATTCGCGAAACAGAGAGGTGGGTAGGCGGAGCAGTCGGTCGATCAGCGCGGCCTGCAGCTTATAGTCGAGCAGACCTTCGAGCCTTAACGTAACTCGTCCTTGCATCATCTGCAGACTGGTGATCGCCACAGCGGTGACCGTCAGCGCAAGCGCACAAACAACGAGCTGATCGATCTCGGTGCGCGGGATAACCGAATTGACCAGGACATTGGTGAGCAATGGCGGAATCAGCGACAGTAGCCCGATTGCAATAACCGCCAACCCGATGCGCGCGACGCTGCCGGAAACGCCTCGCATCGCAAAGGCAAGCAGATCGCGATATTGGAGCGGGCGGGACGGCAACACTGGATAGAAAGTGATGGCCTCCGGTTTGAGCTCGCCGGCAACGGAGCGATCGACCGAACGATGTCTTCCATCTTTTGGGTCGAACATCGTGTAGGTGTTCGCCCGATTGCGCACCAGAGCCACTGGACTGCGTTCGTCTCCATGCCAACCGAGGAGCGGTCCAGCATCGGTCTTCCACCAGACATCGCGCAGGAGCACCCGGCGGATCCGCAATTGGGCTGTGCGAGCGATCTCCAGAATTTCACTGAAGGCCTGTCTTGCGGGTTGAGCGCGCTGCGAAAGCGTAATCGGTACGCCCAGTTCTTGTCCGACAACGCGGCAACTGCAAAGCAGCGGGTCTGCCGGGTCGAATTCGGATTGCGCACGATCGGCCTTTCTGACCACGACATCAGACAGCCGCTCAAACGAGTCGAGCGTTTGCGACACAATGAGTTCGCCGCGCCGGACTAGTCGTTCGCGCTCTCGAACGGTTCCCTCTGCCAGGCTGCGCTCAAGATGGGCAACAACTGCTATTTGGAATCGATCAATCGCGGACCAGAGAACCAGGGCATCTGGCGGATTCGGGTCGAGACGCAATTTGCACCCGTGCTCGCCGGCTTCCACCCACACCCCACCGGTCAAAGGAAAGGGGGGCTGCCCGGGAGCGAAGCTCGAGCCGAGGTTCATGAGCTTTACTGTCCCGGTTTCGAGGTGTGCCCACAGCAGGTTCCGGATCGGACTGCGACGGCGCTCGCCCGGGTGCAGTTCAATTGCCTCAACGCTCACCAGCTCAGAAATGGCTTCGTTTGCCGCCGAGCGGACCATGAGCGTCGCCAGTTGGGCAATCCAGCCGGACACAGGACCAAAGGATGCTGCACTGCGCGGCACCTCGAAAAGCGCAGTCCCAGGAGGCCCGACGGCGATGATTTGCAGCCGGCTGCCCGAGGTTTCGCAGGCATTGTGCAGGTCCAGAATGCTTTCGCCGGTATCGACGCGAAATAAATGCTGGCGCGTGCCTGTCGGCTGTACTGCAAACAAATCGACGTGACCGGTAGCCACTTGAAGAACGTGTTCGTGGTCGCTGAGAAGCATCGGGCGACGCGCATCGAGCGCCGTCCGGTGTAACAGACCGATCGGCACCTCGCGTTGGTGCCCAACGAAATTCTCGCTGACAAATCGATCCGTCATTCGCGCGCCACCAGTTTGGCATAGGAGCCCTGAAGCGCATGAAGCTGCTCATGCGTGCCGCGCTCAACGATGCGACCACGTTCGAGCACGATGATCTCGTCGCAATCGCGTATCGTGCTCAAGCGGTGGGCGATGATGATGCAGCTGCAGCCTCGGCGCCGCAAGTTGTCGTCGATGGATTTTTCCGTGATCGGATCAAGTGCAGCCGTCGCCTCATCCAACACAAGGATCGAGGGATTGCAAACCAGAGCTCGGGCGATTTCGATGCGCTGACGCTGACCACCGCTGAAGTTCGTACCCCCCTCATTGACGTGGCAGTCATAGTTGCCCGGTCTGATCGCGAGGTCTTGATGAATCAGCGCGTCCTTGGCCGCTGTCAGCAGGTGGCGCTCATCGGTTGTCGAATCCCAGAGCGTCAAATTGTCTCGCGCGGTTCCCTCAAACAGAAAGACGTCCTGGTCGACATAGGCGACGGAGTTCGCAAAAATGTCCGCAGGGACGTCCGTCAGCCTCCATCCATCAAAACGAATTTCGCCGGACCAAGGTTTGTACAGTCCGCAGATCAGTTTGCCGAGGGTTGATTTTCCGCTGCCCGACACGCCAACGAGTGCCACACGCGAACCGGCAGGGATCACCAGCGAAAGATCCGCCAAAAGGGGCGGTTCGAGCACCGAATAGCCGAAGCTGATGTTGTGAAGTTCGACTCGGCCGGTAAGCTTGGGCGGCAAGTCACCCGCATGTGTCGGCGGTTGCGGCGCTAGCGGGTACCGGTAGACATCCTCGAGCCGTTCGAGCGCTCCCTTGATGGTTTGCAGGCCGCCGAAATAGTTCACGAGGTTGACGAAAGGCTCGGAGAAACTCAATGCTAAGGATTGGAAGGCCACGAGGCTTCCCAGTGTCAGCGAGCCCTGAATGACCCGCAAGCCTCCGACACCAAGAATCGCTGCGACCATGAGGCCTGAGAGCAGGGTCGGGACCATATCCAATATGATTGCGGAGGCGCCGATCCTCTGTTCGGCGTTGAGTGTTTTGGCTTGAAGACCGGCCCACCGGCCGAAGGCGTCGTCTTCCAATCCACTTGCTTTGATGGTTTCGATAGTCCGCACCATGCTCACGGTCGCTCCGAGCAGCTTTCCCTGATCGAGCGCTAGCCGATAACTCAGTTCCTGGCGGCGTGAAGCGACAAGCCGCAGGAGAAGAACATTTATCAAAGAGATTGCGACGCAAAGCGCGGTCAGGCTAACGTCGTAGACGGCCATGGCCGCGGCGAACAACACCACCGACATCAGGCTGAGCGCATTGGCGGCAATGCCGCTTGAAAGCAGCCGGGCGATCTGTTCGTTGGCTGCAATACGGCCTGCAATGTCCCCGGCGTGACGTTGGGTGAAGAATTCCAGCGGCAGCGTCATGAGGCGCCACAGAAAGCGGCTGGTCATCACGACGGCGAGCTTGGTCTGCAGCCGCAATAGCAGCGATTGGCGTATGATGGTCAGAACGGCCCGGAAGGCCGCCGTCAGCGCCATGCCGATCAGGAGCGGCACAAGCCAGCTGCGCATGTGCTGGATCAAAATGTCATCAACAAAGATTTTTGAGAATCCCGCGGCAACGATATTGGGCAAGACCGTGGCGATGCTGACAATAACTAGCAGGGCCACCGCCTCCTTTGATTGGCGCAACTCACGCATGAGCAGGCCGATGCCCTTCGGTTTGCTGCCGACCTTTTCGAACCTTTCGCCCCGCTCAAACACCAGGACAACGCCGGTGAAGGCGAGATCAAGCTCGACCAGATCGATCCGGCGACGCCCGCTGGCGGGGTCGTTTATGTAGGCGCGCTTTCTATCAATTCGTTCCAGGACGACGAAGTGGTTGAAGTTCCAGTGGATGATGCAAGGCGTTGGAATCTCGGCAAGTGCCGGAGGTTCGACGCTATAGCCCTTCGCCGTCAGCCCGTATCGGCGCGCCGCTCTAATGATGTTGCTCGCCTTGCTGCCGTCGCGTGATACGCCGCATGCGATACGAAGCTCCTCCAACGGAATCCACGCACCGTAATAGCCGAGTATGATGCCAAGCGCTGCCGCACCGCATTCGACGGCTTCCATCTGCAGTATGATGGGTGTCCGCTGGGTGCGTCGGTGCGGCAACCAGCTCGCCATGCGGCTGACGTAAGATTTGGGCCGGCCGCGCTTGCTGGTTAGCTCGTTTGGAGAAGGCTTATCCATCAATTCCCGTGAGGTGCTTGAGCAGGGGGATCACCAGATCGAGGGGACGCTGCCGGCGAGTTGTGATCTCGGCCCGCGCCAACGTTCCGCTCGTGAGATGAATTTTCGGCCCCTCGCCAACGGCCCATCGATATCCGGTTACAGTGGAGGCGTCTTCATCGAGCGCAACCATCGCGGCGTAGGGTGCACCGTCGTGCGAGAAGCGTGAAACCAGGCTTTCGTTATGCAGCAGCGCAGCCATGCCTTGCGGCGTCATTGGGAAATCAGAGATGCTGACCACGTTGCCCAGCATCATGCCAAATTCCTCGCGCTTCACCGTGCTCGGTTCGAGTTGCACCTGCATGCCAGGCTTGATCTGTTTACCCCGTTCGGCTGGAACATAGACGACGGCTTGAAGCTTGGCGCCTTCGCTTTCGATTGCAATCACCGGTGTGCCGATGGCTAGCACCGAACCGGGCGAAATCTTTACTTCCAAAACGCGCCCGTCCATCGGGCTGATCACTTGGGTGTTCTGGCTCAGCTGTTCGGCAGCGGCATTCATTTGCCGCCGGGCCTCATTGAGGGCAAACTCGGACTGCTGAATTTCGCGCCCGCGCTCCGTTTCCAGGTCCGTCTTCTGCGACCGCAACTTTAAAATCTCGTTTTGGGCGTCAGTACGGCGCTGTTGCGCATCGGTCAGCTCCTGGCGTCGCTCTTCGAGATTGCGCCGCGTCGTGTATCCCTTGGCCAGCAAATCCTCGAGGTTTTTGACGTCGACGGTGAGATAATCGAGACGTTGGCTCGTTGCCTTGATCACCTGTTGCAGGGCGATTTCAAGTTTTGCAAAGTTCTGGCTCTTGGCGGCGAGCTCGCTTGCAGCTTTCGATACCCGATCGGCATGCTCCCGCTGGCGTTCATGAAAGACTTCGGTGGCAGCGTTGTGCTTTTGCTGGATTTCGGTTTGAACGATCTGGGCGATGGGTTGGTCCTTGTTGACGTGATCGCCCACCGTGACTGCGACCGACTGCAGCCGTCCGGCAGCGGCGGATACGGCGTCGACGACCTTACCGCCACTGCCGATCAGGATTCCCTCGCCCGATACGCGAGTGGGCACGCGCCCGAAGATGCCCCACAGCACGGCCGCCACAAGCGCAATGCACAGCACAAGGGTGAGAATCCAGTCAGCGGGCTTGGTGATAACAACGAGATGATCGAGCTGCTCGGGAGACGCAGCCCGGTCAAGGGCCGCGGCGCGAAACGCCCGTTGCGGCCCCTCGGTCATGCTCCTATGCTCCGGCTTTGGGAGCGGTTCAGACGCCGACATATCTGCACGCAAAGCAAGTGTGAACTGAAGTCGACGATGCCCGATCTTTGCACAGAAACAACTATCTAACAATAAGGGTGGCAGGGGAGGGACCAATTGGGATGCACGGGCTGATCGGCACCACGAGATTTTCGTTCCCAGCGCGAGCGCACCGAAAGATGCTGGCGGCAAGCTTGGGGCTTGGGCTGTTCCTAACCAGTGTGTGCTGCGCTGGCGTCCTGTCCGAGAGCGATTTCAGGCAGGCCGAGAGCCTTAGGCCGCTCTTTGCCAACCTCATGAACGACCTTGTCGCAACCGCAAAGCGCCCCGATGTTTCCAGCGGCGACGCCGACTGTGTTAACTCGACTATCCGGGAACTTCTTCAGATCTCCGACGAACTGGTTAGTTATGAGTATCTGATCACGATGGAGAAAGATCTGACCGACTTTGGCGACAAAAATCCAATGCGGGATATCGTCAAGTTTGCCGTCGACAAAAGCAGCACGATCCTGATCAGCGAAAGAAGACGGTTAGTTCAGATATCCGAGCGGTGTACCAAATATCCGTTGGGGCAAGGCAAGATTGAGCAGGCCGTAACCATCATCGACACGACGACAGGCATATTGGCTTCTATTCGAGCTCGCCTTTGACCCGGGGCGAGAAAGAGCGCCCGCGCAGTAAGCGATCTCCACGTCCGGAGATGACAGCGAAGGACTATTTGCAGATCCGCTTGGGACAAAAGCGCGCCCAGATCAGCCCAGTGAGTAGCAGAGCACCATCGAGAACACCTTGATGGCGCTTTTTGTAAACCGGCGGCTCCAACCCTCCGGCGATGTAGGACCTGACTGTCTTTCGATCGACACCAAGTTGCTGGGCGCAGGTGCTAACCGACAGACTTGGCGATGCAAATCCAGGATCATGACAAGTTCCCCGAGTTTGATCGCCGCGCCCTCCCTGCTGCCTGCGGCAGCAGCGTCAACGTCTCGGCGCCGGCCGACCATCCTGGGCATGCCGTGGACGGTCGGTCGTTACGAAAATTGGAATTTCAAACGCCACAAGTGGGGAGAATTAGTATGCCACTCACACAATGATCAGGCCGGTCTGCCTGCTCGATCGGCGGCCCCACGCTCCCGCGCGATAACTTATCGGAGATTCCCGTCGGGGTTGGCCCGCTTGCCACCGCTGGGAGCGGGGGTATATTTTGTCGATGGCTGTCAGCTCGCCCGATCTGAAAGCGTTTTTACTTGCGACACCGTTCTTCGGTGGACTCTCAGACGCGAGTTGCGATCTCTTGGTCTCAATGCTGGTCGAGCGCCGCTTCGACGTCGGTGACACTGTCGTGGCGGAAGGAGAACCGGGCCGCTCAATGTTCGTTGTTCATTCCGGCGAGCTTGTGGTGAGCAAACTCGGTAGCTCGGGGCGCATAATTCGCATGGCGAGTCTTGGGCCGGGTGACTTTTTTGGCGAAATGACGCTTATCGAGATGCAGAACCGATCAGCGACCATCGTCGCGCAGAGCCCAACCCTGCTGTACGAGATCACGGCTCGACAACTCTACGCGTACTACAAGGCGGACATCTACGCGTATGTGATGGTGATGCAGAATATCAACCGCGAGCTTTGTCGGCGGCTTCGCCGCGCCGACAATCGCATTGCGGAGCTGCAGATGCGTCACGCGAGTCAATGACGAAGTGACGTTTGTGTCCGGTCTCGGTGCGCAGGGACATCGCGTGCGAAAAGGCAACCAAGTATGCGCCTATTGCGTGCGGCGGATGGAGCAGACCACGCCGCAGTCTTACTAGGCCGCCATTCGCGGCGGGCGCAGTATTCAGGAGCGGCTCGTCATCATTGAGCGCCAAATAGTAGGGTCGATACAGACCAGCCAGGAGACGTAGGCGCACATTAACCAGATCTTTCGAGCGTTCGTCGAGCCGTGCGCATCGCTCCAACCTGTCAGGCCCGCGGGCTGAGATTGCGGCGGTATATTGGTGTTGCTGCGGCGGCTTATAGGTCAGAGGATCTGCGGTTTCCTATTGAGGCGCGCCACAGGCAAGGCGCTGCGGCCCCAAGATGAAGCAGGTCTTGTCACCACTCGACAGCCACATCGCGTTGCAGCGCGAGACAAAAGCCCCTGGAGGAACAGGATCCCATCCCGATGAATCAACCTTCGCGATCTGCGCTCGAAATGCAAAAGACCCGCTAGGGCCTTGAGCATGGGAGATGTCATCTGCGGGCTCAAGGCCCCGAGGGAGCAAGTACCTCCCTCTCCACGTTCCACTCCCTTCTATGGGAGAGTTTAGAAGACCTCCGTCAAGGAAGCCCATAACGAACGGAAACCATTGGCAGGAGCTATCCAGCCAGCAAGCCTGTCCTTTTTAGACGTTCGATTGCAATGGGCCATGGATAAGCCCCTGGGGAGCTCTAGCTTCAATCACGTCATCGATTATGTCCCCGCGTTGGTGTAGCTGGCGGCGGGTCACCGCGTTCGCCGGCTGGAGCCGGGCAGGTCAGCTGGCGATAGCCCGAAGGCTGACGGCCGGATCATCGCCCAACGGGGCGATGATTTCCAGCGTGTGCGCCCGGCATGGGCATTGACTTGGAGGTGGAAGTCCTCCCGTGAGCTGGTCACAGCGAGCGAAGTGAAGCGCAGAGCGTCGGACCGTGAGGCTGGCGTGAAGGAAGCGTGGAGCGAAGCTGCGGGCCGACGAACAGGAACCGGATAGAAGGCGGAACCAAGCAGGGCGAGCGGGCACGCAACCGCAAAGCTCTCGTGACCAAGGCAAGGCGACGTAGATCCGGCGGTCGTGCAGTGAAGGTCGATGTTCTTACCCGGGGGAGATCTCGCCTTGCCCCTGAAGGGGCGACGACGGCCGTGAGGCCTTTGGAGCGAGAAGTCAGCAGAGGCCATAGTAGCGGCGCAAGCTGCGAAGGGCCGAACGATAGGAAGGGCGAGAACGGCGCATAGGAGACACATTGCAGCTTGGAGCTGGGATCGATGGGGCGCGATTTCATTCGTGACATCGTCCAGGCCGATCTCGATGCGGGCAGGCGCTGCCGAGATCACGCTGAAAATCATCTGTCGCATGGCTCGTTGCGCTGGATCAACGCCATGTCGCCATCCAGGATGCCAGCATCGACCATCGAATCGCCGCGCACTTCGAGCGCGTAGTGCTCGCCCGAGCCGAGCATGTCCGGAGGGACGCTGATGGTGTGGCTACGGGTTTGCAATGCCTCGGGCGTGCGCACCACGCCGTGCGGCGTGGTCAGGCGGCCGGTGCGCGCATTGCCATCGGTTGCGAGCCGCCCATGCACCTCGGGGGAATTATGCCACGGAAGTCGGATGAAGGTCCGAGCGCTCGAGCGGCCAAGGCGGTGAAGCCGCAGGGACCAGTCGCGCGTGTGGAAGCGCCCTTGACTGGTGGTGGAAACGAGCGCCTGGGAAGCAGCGACCTGATGGAGCGGGTGTGTGAACGCCCCAACCTTCAGGCTGCATTGAAGCGTGTTCGACAGAATGCGGGAAGTTGCGGCATTGATGGGATGACGGTCGAAGAGCTGCCCGACCATCTGCGGAAGCACTGGGTGCGGCTGCGCGAGGAATTGCTCGCCGGACGCTACCAGCCGCAGCCGGTGAGACGGGTGGTCATTCCGAAGCCCGGCGGGGGCGAGCGCGAGCTTGGCATCCCGACGGTGCTCGACCGCTTCATCCAGCAGGCCCTGCTGGGTGTCCTGCAACCGCTGTTTGACCCGACCTTCTCGGATGCGAGCTACGGCTTCCGGCCCGGACGGAGTGCGCACGACGCGGTACGTCGCGCGCAGGCCTACGTGCAGGAGGGCCGCAGCTTCGTCGTGGATGTCGACCTGGAGAAGTTCTTCGACCGGGTCAACCACGACATGCTGATGGGAAGGTTGGCCAAGCGGATTGCGGACCCTCGGGTGCTGCGGCTGATCCGCCGCTACCTCAATGCGGGCGTGCTCGCGGACGGGGTGGTGATCGAGCGGGAGGAAGGCACGCCGCAGGGCGGCCCGCTCTCGCCGCTATTGGCCAACGTGCTGTTGGACGAGGTCGACAAGGAGCTGGAGCGACGGGGCCACGCCTTCGTCCGTTACGCTGACGATCTGAACGTCTATGTTCGGACGCAGCGCGCGGGCGAGCGGGTGATGGCCTCGCTGCGCAAGCAGTTCGGAAAGCTGAAGCTCCGCGTCAACGAGGCCAAGAGCAAGGTGAGACGTGCCACGGCATCGAAGTTCCTCGGCTTCTCGTTCTGGGTGGCCGCGGGGCGGACGATCCGGCGGCGCGTCGCACCACAGGCCATCAAGCGTATGAAGGAGCGCGTGCGAGAGCTGACCCGGCGCAGCGCCGGACAGAAGCCTTGCGCAACTCGGCAAAGCGCTCGGAGTGTATCTGAAGGGCTGGAAGGCCTACTTCCAACTTGCGGACACACCACGGGCGTTTGCGGACATCGACGGCTGGGTCCGTCACCGCCTCCGGGCGGTGCAACTCAAGTAGTTTTGCAGCCTGAAGATCGGCACGACTGATCCGAGGGGAGCTTGCCATCGGGGCGCAGAAGTCACGCCACAGCCTTGTATTCGGTCGATCCGTGTGGGGATCGCAACCACGATGCAGTCATACGCATCATCGGCGAAGCTCCGGGGCGGCGGGCCCATTCTGCACAGCGGCATTTGAAGCCATGGTTTTAGGTCGGGGCACCGCCACCTCGGATTTATCGGCAGACCCGAGCACACGGGGCTGCCAAACCGTTTGTGCTATATCGTTGCTCTCTTGCCCATGCTGTCGTTCATGATGCCGGACGTAACACGACGCCCTGCGGAACCTCGCCCCTTGTCACGAGACGCCAGAGGGCGATGAGCAGCTTACGCGCCAGCGCCACAATCATCGTCTTGCGTGTGCTGGCGCGTCCGTCGGCGGTTCGCGCCGCGAACCATTGGGCCAGGGCGCTGTTCTTTTGGAACCTGATAAAACGCCAAGCCAGCTGGATCATGCCGCCGGATTCTGGTGCTCACGGTTTGGTCGCCTCGCGTCCTCCTCGATCGTCGGGATCGCCACCATGCTGCAATGGCGCCTCTCGCCGCGCAGCCAGCCGAGAAAGACGCGCATCAGAAGTTCCGTATCGAGACGATCGGTCTTCGCGCGCCGGTGTTCGCGCGACACCGCGATGCTGGTGGGATGGATGACGTAGGCCTCAACATCGCGCGCCCGCAGCCAGCGCGCGAGCCAGAAACCGTCGCGGCCAGCCTCAAAGGCGACGACGATACGCTTGATGTTGCGCCCAGCCTTGCCGGCTTCGCGGCGCCAACGATGCAAGAGCTTCAGCAACGTTTCCTCGTTGGCGTCGAATTTCTTAAGTGGCTGGCGTTCGATGCCGGGAACGAGTGCCGCAACCAGCCACTTCGTTTGGCTCATCTCGATCACGGCGATGATTGTGCTATCCTGCTCGAGAGCGGTGAGGGACCTGCTCGCGTCAAAACGAAAATGTTGCGACATGGGTGAGCTCCATCGGTAGCCGTTGAACAGCGCCCATGGTGCCACGTCCTCGCCGCTCGCCCCATAGCATCTGCACACAAGCGGACTAAGCCGCCCGGTGCAACTCATCGATTTCCTCGCGCAACAGCCCGAAGTCGATCGGCTTGGTCAGCAGCCCAGCAGCCCCGAGTTCGGCAGCTTTCTTCTTTGTCGCTTCATCGCCGTAGGCCGTGATCATGATCACGGGCGCGTTCGGCCGCGCCGCCTTCACCTTCGGCAGCATTTCAAGCCCGCTCATGCCGGGCATGTTGATGTCCGACAGGATCAGTAAGGGATCGGCGATCGTCTTCGCGTGCTCCAGCGCCTCGGGCGCTGACGCCGCAAACTCCATGACAAAACGTCCGGAGCGAATGTCGCGACGGAATTGCTGGCGAAACAGGTGTTCCACGTCGGGTTCGTCATCGACCACAAGGATATAGGTGCTCAATCTCTCTGCCCCTGCTTCTGGTCGCTAAGGCATGACACGCGGCAACGTAATGATGAATTCTGTAAATGAACCGGGTTCAGTCACAACTTCAATCGTACCTCCGTGCTGTTTCACCACGATGTCGTGGCTCATGGACAGCCCGAGCCCGGTACCTTCACCGGCCGGTTTTGTCGTGAAGAACGGGTCGAAAATCTTCTCCTGGATGTCGAGCGGGATGCCCATACCATTGTCGCGGATACGCACTTCGACCCTGTCGCCCAGATTTCGTGTTACCGCCTTCAACCTCGGTTCAAAGCCGTTGTCGGCCGCCCCTGTGCGCTGGGTTGCGGCATAAAACCCGTTCGAGATCAGGTTCAAAAGCGCCCGGGTGACCTCCTGCGCGTAGACGTCGGCAACCCCGACCGCCGGATCGAAATCGCGCTCCAGCGTGATGTTGAAACCCCGTTTCTCTGCGCGGGCTCCATGGTAGGCGAGGTTGAGGCTCTCGTCGACGATCGCGTTGATCTCGACTGGCCGATGCTCACCCGAGCCCTCGCGAGAATGCAGCAGCATGTTCTTGACGATGGAGTCGGCGCGTTGACCGTGCTGCACGACCCTTCCGAGGTTGTCCTTCAACGTGCCGGTCAGCTCTTTGACTTCCTCGCGGACCTTGCCAGGCAGTACGACTGGCTTGAGTACCTCGTTCAACTCGTCCGTCAACTCGGATGAGACTGCGGCAAAATTGTTCACGAAATTGAGCGGGTTCTTGATTTCGTGCGCAATGCCGGCGGTCAGCTGCCCGAGTGCCGCCATCTTCTGTGCATGGACCAGGCTCGCTTGCGCCATCTGCAACTGGTGCAACGCCGTTTCGGCGGCGTCTCGCGCCGTACGAATCGCCTCCTCGGCCCGCTTGCGCTCTGTGATATCGCTGTAAATGAGCACGAAGCCACCGCCAGGCACCGGATTGCGGCGCACCTCGATCACGCGGCCATCAGGCCGCGTGCGCTCAAAGCGCAGCTCCCGCCGCGGGGCTTCGACGGTGCGGCTCAGTTGAACTTCGAGATCAGCAGAAACGTACTCGCCGCGATCGGCAAGATAGCGGAAGAACTTGGCAAAGCTCGGCCGTTCCGCAAGAAAGGCGTCGGGCAGATCGAGCATCTTCTGGAAATTGCGGTTCCACGCCGTAAGTCGCGCCGCAGCGTCGAACATGACCACGCCGTCGCCCATATTGTCGAAGGTGACGCGCAGCTCTGCCTGGCGCTCGCGCAGCTCCTCAAACAGGCGCGCATTCTCAATCGCTATTACGGCTTGGTCAGCAAAGGTCGTGGCGAGTTCGATCTCTTTATCCGTGAAGGACTCGACGCGCGTCCGCGCAATGCTATACACGCCTATCAGCGTATCCTCTCGAAGCAACGGAATGCCGAGAGTCGTGCGGTAGCCTGCGATTTCCTGCCCTTCACTGAGAGTGTATTCCGGATCTTGCAAGACGTCGGGAATGAGGACGGCTCGACGCTCCAACGCGGCCCGACCGGACGTCGAGCCGCGACCGGGAATGAAGGGATTGTTGCGGAAGAAATCTCTTGCCTCTGCCGAAAGACCGCAATCTGCGACCAGATGCCAGAGATCATGGCGCAGATGGAACATATACACCTGGTCTGCCCGGCAGAGGCGCGCCACTGTTTGCACCAGGGTGTGGAGCACGGACCCAAGTTCGACCGTGGAACGGCTGATGACCTTGAGCACTTCGGCGGTGGCGCTCTGCTGCTCCCGCGTCTCTTTCAACTCGCGGGAGAGAATGCCGACCTGCTTTTGCAAATCGGCAACGGAAGGGGCCACAATCGCGCGAGCCTGGGGCCTATTCGCGCGCCGACCCTTCATCGGTTTCTCGCTTCCACCACGTTGTTGCATTTCGCTCCCCTCGGGCGGGTCACGACAAGGCTCAATCTTATGCAAATCCTGCGTTTCCCGCTACGGCAAGAAGTCTGCCTTGGGTCACGAGCCGTAATACCTGCTGCGAGCAATCAAGTCGGCTCTGCCTCTGACAGGAGACCTCAGCGATACCCGCTAGATCTGTCGCAAAGGGCAAAAATGCGAAAAACTCAACGTGAGTAAATCCAATCCGCTATGCGCCCTTGAACAGACCTCAATGAGGCGTGCCGCCACTTCGCTGACGGGCACAAAGGCTGACATCACGCGCGGCTCTCCGCTGGGATCACAATAAGTTGGGCAGGACGATTAACTGGGTTGCGCGGGCAGGGGATCGCCTACTCGATGAGGGGATCGCAGTCTCGCTTGGTCAGTTTCGGGCCCAGGCCTCTATACTGAGAGTGCTGAGTGTGCCAAGCGCTAGCCTGTTTGGAACTTTTCCCGCCCGGCATGGTGTGGCATGATGCCACAAACAAGAGCCGGAAGAGGCCTGGCCAGAGGGAGGATCCAATGATGGATGAGCGTACCTCGCTGTCTCGGCGGAAGCTACTGCACACGCTGGCGGGTGCCGGCGTCATCGCTGCGGCCGATCTGGCCTGGTGGGATGCTCCGTTCATTGCCCCCCGCAAGGCTTGGGGCGCCGAGCCGGTCCGCTTTCAATGGAGCGTTCCCGAGCCGACGCGCATCGCGCTGATGAACTCGCTGGTCGAGCGCTTCAATCAGTCACAACAGGATTTCGCGGTGCAGATCGAATATGTGCCGCAGGCACAAGCACGTCAGAAGCTCATCAGCGCGATCACTGGCGGAAGCCCGCCCGATCTCTGCCAGGTCTGGGACAACTGGGTCGGCCAGTTCAACGGCATGGGCGCCGTCGAAGACATCACCGCGCGCGCGAAGACCTGGAAGCACTACGCGGATGTCGTGCCGACCGCCTGGCAGACCGTCACCATCAACAGCAAGATCATCTCGCTGCCGCTCGCCGTGACGCTCGACGGAATTTACTACCGCACCGACCGTCTGAAAGAGCTCGGCCTCAAGGAGCCGACACCGGACTGGACCTGGGACGAGTTCCTCGCCATCGCGAATGCCTTCACCAAGGCGGACAAGAACCAGTACGGCTACGGGATGCGCGGCAGCGGCACCTGGGCGCTGCTCTATCCGACCGAGTTCGCCTACGCCAACGGGGCAGAAGTGCTCAAGGACGGCAAGGTGGTGATCAATTCCAAGGAAGCCGTCGACGCGGTTGCCTGGTATCTCGACCTCGCGCTCAAGCACAAGGTCACGCCGCCGAGCGCGGCGACCGACGGCTTTGTCGAAATCGTCGAAACCTTCGGGCGTGGCGTCACTAGCATGTACCAGCACAATTCGGGCTCGAGCGGCCAGCAGAAGAAAAACGTTGGCGACGACAAATTCGCCACGCTGCCTTTGCCGATCGGTCCGGCGAAGAAGCGCGCCTCATTCTGGTTCTCCGAGACGCTTACCATGTTCAAAGGCGCGAAGAACAAGGAAGGCGCCTGGCAGTTCATGAGCTTCATGCTCGATGATGAGCCGAGCCTCAAATACAACACGACCCTCGGCCTGTTGCCGGCGCGCAAGTCGATCCTCGACAGGCCGGAATTTTCCAAAGACCCCGCGCTCGCCGGCTTCGTGCAGTCCTTCCCGATCGGCATCGTCAGCCCTTACCTCGCCTATCCCGGCTGGGGCGGCAAGATCGACTCGGACGGCGTACCGCTCATTCAACAGGCAATGCTTGGAAAGATCTCCGCAAAGGAGTGCCTCGACCGCTTCGCCGACATCTTGAAGAAGGAGATGACGTAAGCGTCGGGAACGATCATGACCACGCTCACCGTTGCAAAGCCCCGCACCCGTCCGCTGATCAGCTGGCGAGTGCGCAAGCTGTTGATCGGGTATTCGTACCTACTGCCGGCCGCGCTTTGCATGATTGCGACGGTCGTCGTGCCGATCCTGCTCGCGATCAAGATGAGCCTTTACGCCGACATCCTGTACAAGCCGCAGGACTACCGCTTCATCGGGCTTGGCAACTACCTCCGCCTTGTCGAGGACCCCGTGTTCTGGCTGACGCTGAGGAATTCTGTTGTCTGGGTGTTCGGTTCGGTCCTCCTGCAATTCTTGCTCGGATTTGCCGCAGCCCTTCTGCTCCAGCAGGCCTTCACGGGACGCGCCCTGGTGCGCACTCTGACCCTGCTGCCCTGGATCATCCCGGGAGTCGTGGTGGGGCTGATCTGGGAGTGGCTCTATCAACCGAATTACGGCGTCATCAATGACCTCCTGATCCGGGTCGGCCTGATGCAGGAGCGCGTCGCCTGGCTCTCGTCACCGGATCTCGCGATGGCGGCGGTTGTCTTCACTAATGTCTGGCGCGGGATTCCCTTCTTCGCCATCATGCTGCTGGCGGGGCTGCAAGCCGTTCCGGACGAGCTGTACGAGGCGGCCCAGGTCGACGGCGCAGGCGTGTTCGCCCGTTTCTGGCACATCACTTTGCCGCTGCTGCGGCCCATCATCGTCGTCGCGACGGCCACGCGCATCATCTGGACATTCAATTATGCCGACCTGATCTTTGTCATGACCGGCGGCGGCCCGGCCAACGCCACGCAGATCACCTCGACCTACACGCTGCTGCAGGCCTATTCGAGCCTCGACTTCGGTTACGCCGGCGCGCTCTCGGTCGTCCTGCTCCTCGTGATGCTGGCGTTCACGTGGCTCTACCTGCGCACAACCAAAGGCCTCGAGGACACCGAATGACGCGTCGGGCTGCTCCGAAAGACCTTGCCGAGCGGGTGTTGGCTGGTCCCGTGGTCTGGATCGGTCTTGTGCTGCTCACCGCCTTTGCCCTTGGGCCCTTCGTCTGGATGTTCCTCACATCGCTGAAGGACCGGCAGGAGCTTTACGCAACGCCGCTGCAATATCTGCCGGTCCATCCCACCTTCGAGAATTACGTTGATGCCTGGACGTCGCCGGTCACGCCGTTCAGCCGCTTCTTTCTCAACAGCTTGTGGGTATGTTCGGTCACGATGGTCGCGACCACCGTGGTATCGGTGCTCGCCGGCTATGCGATTGCCCGCTTCCGCTTTGCAGGACGAGATGCGCTGCTGCTGATGTTTCTTGCCACTCAGATGTTTCCGAGCGTTCTCCTGATCGCGCCGCTGCTCACGCAATGGCGCGCGCTCGGCCTGATCGATACCTATCAGGCGCTGATTTATTCGAATTTCTCGTTCACCGTGCCGTTCACAGTCTGGATGATGGTCGGCTATTTCAGCTCCATACCACGCGACCTCGAAGAGAGCGCGATGATCGACGGCTGCAACCATTTCGGCGCGCTTTGCCGCATCGTGCTGCCGCTCGCGGCTCCGGGCATCGCTGCGACCGCCATTTTCGCTTTCGTCGTATCCTGGAGCGAGCTCTTGTTCGCGATCTCGTTCACGACCGAGACCAGCATGCGCACGCTCTCAGCTGGGCTGCTCTACATGGTCGGCCAGTACGAGGTGCAATGGGGACAGCTATCGGCCGGGGTCATTCTGAGCACCGTTCCCGTGGCCGTGCTGTTCAGCTTCCTGCAGCGACACTTGCTACATGGGCTGACCGCGGGCGCGGTGAAGGGTTAAGCCTGTTCTTTCCAACCAAGCGCCGTGTCGTAAGATTGCGCCACGTTGGCTCGCCAACCGACGCTGCGCAGCAGCGAAGGTCTGTGCCTCTCGCCAGACACGAACCACTGGTTTTGAACTGGGCGGGTCGGCAAGGTCCACAACGGGTCAAAAGCGCCGGTCGAGGATCGTGGCAAATGAGTCCGCTCGACCCGTGACAGCGGACCTCAGCGAGCCACCGGCCGACTTCGCCTTGGGGGCCATAACCGGACCCATGCACGGCAACAAACAGCGTCCTATTCGATGACCTCGTCGGCGCGAGCGAGCAACGACGGTGGCACGGTCAGGCCAAGCGCCTTGGCAGTCTTCATGTTGATCACCAACTCGAACTTGGTCGGCTGCTCTACCGGCAGATCGGATGGCTTGGTGCCTTTGAGGACCTTATCGACGTAGCCGCCTGCACGGCGAAATAGATCGGGTACATCGGGGCCATAGACGATCAATCCGCCAACAGCGTCTTGTCGAAAAAGATAGCTCGCAGGCAGATGATGCATCGCTGCGAGTGCGACAACTCGCGGAGCCTGGGAATTGGTCAGAGGATCATTAAGATCAAGTATGGCATCGGCGTGCTGGGCGGCGGCCGAGGCAAAGGCGGCATCAATTTCCTCGGGCGTGGTCGCCTCAACTATCAGCAGAGCGACGCCAAGGTTCCGCGCCGCGCGAGGCAACTCCTCGGCTAGCCCCAGTCTGTGGAGTGGGTTTTTCGGATTGACCAGGATGGCAATTTTCGAGGCGCCAGGCACCAATTCCCGGAGGATTTCCATACGTTTTGCGACGAAATCTCCCGGCACGAAGGTCGTAAGGCCGGTGATGTTGCCGCCCGGATGCGAGAGGCTTTGGACGAGGCCGAGCGCCACGGGATCGGCCACAACCACGAAGACAATCGGAATGGTCGCAGTTGCCGATTTCAGAGCCAGGGCTGCCTGTGGTCCCACGGCAATTAACAGATCGTGGTTGAGCGCGACGAGTTCGGCCGCTAGAGCCGGTACGCGATCCGGGGTTTCGGCATAGTAACGATATTCGACGAGCAGGTTCTTGCCCTCGATCCAGCCTCTTTCACGCAAGCCGCTGCGCCACGCGTCGCGACCTGGCTGCCTGAAGTAAGGGATCAAGAAACCGATCCGGCGCGGCGGCCCTTGTGCCCGCAAACGCGGTGGCGAAACGAACAGCGCCGCAGCAGCCGCTATGAAATCCCGCCGCTTCATTCGATCCTCACGCGCCTTGAGGACGTTGGGCGGAGATTACCACGTTTCGATTGGGCCAGCACTCATTGCGGCGCATGGCGCAAGACCGCTGTGGGTCAATCGCGTCGCCCTATTCGATAGATGGCGGCCTGCCGATTTCCGCTATGGCCCGCTGCGAAGGGCCTTGAACAGACATTCGCTCACATCATTGGATCACCGTCCGCACGAACGAGTAACGAGGGCGGCAAGGTGAGGCCGAGCGCTTTGGCCGTCTTCATGTTGATTACCGGCTCGAATCTGGTCGGCTGCTCTACCGGTAGATCGGAAGGTTTGGTGCCATTGAGGATCTCGATTAATCGTGGCACGAGGGCATCGTCGTCGCGGTGCAAACGCGGGGCGAGGCGCATGCCCCCTGGACGGTCCGGCTGCCCTCCGGGTGCAACGCACGGCCGGACCATGCATTCGGGCCAGCAAGCTCTGAGTGGCTACTATTACTTCTTGCGCGGATCGTCGGCCGAATTGATGTAATCAATGCCTCCAGGACCGACAAACTGGACTTGGAGAACGGCCTCCTCATTTCCGGTCCAGGCGTAGTGAGAGTGCTTTGCCGGATATACCCACAATGGGCCCGGCTTTAACAACTCGCCTTTCTTCTCAAACGTTTCGCCGTGACCAGTCCCGATATCGCCACTTATGACGGTCACGACCTCGGAATAGGGATGAGTGTGCGGCGGCATCTGAAAATTCGGGGGGAATTTGATACGCAAGACAACCACATCCCCCGGTTTTGTTGGGTCTCCCACCAGCGTTGCTAGCTGGACACCTTTGGGGAAGGCTGGGTTCTCCTTCCACGCAAGTGCATCAGGGGTGACCCGCGTCGGTGTGTTTTGTGCTGCCGCCGGGAAAGAGAACACTACTAAGCCCGCTATCACCAAGAGCTTCTTCATGTGAGTTCCTCCCACCGTAATGTGGGGGGATGTCCCGGGTTCTGTTGAATTTCTGAAGAGGTCGGCGTTGCCCACCTTGAGCCGGTAGGCTCGGGGTGCTGATTCCACAAAGGAGAGCAACGCCATGACGAGAGATATCACACCGGCTGGTTGGCCGGCGACCGGGGCTGTGGACGAAGCGTTTGCAGAAGTGCGGGCGAGCTTCGATCGGTTCTGCCTTGCGGCAGGGATCGAGGCGCTCGGCACGATGATGGAGGCGGATGTCACGGCGGCCTGCGGGCCGCGCCACGGTCGCGACGCGGCGCGGCGGGCGCACCGTTGGGGCCGAACGCGGGGACGGATCGGCTTCCACGGCGGCAAGATCGAGGTCGAGCGCCCGCGGGTCCGGGGCGTGGACGGCCGCGAGGTCACGATCCCGAGCTGGGAAACGGCGGCGGAGGAGGACTGGCTCGGTCGCTGGGCGATGAACCTGATGCTGATCAATGTGTCGACGCGCCGGTTCGGCCGCGCTGTCCGGCTGCCCGAGGGTGACGTGCCGGCACCGCCCGGATCGGGGGTTTCGAAGTCGGCGGCCTCGCGGAGGTTCGTAGCGCTGTCGGCGGCGCGGCTGGCCGACTTCATGGCTGCCGATCTGTCCGCGCTCGACCTTCTGGTGGTCCAAATCGACGGGCTGCATCTCGGCGACGATCTCGTGCTGGTGGCCGCGATCGGGGTTGACGGCGAAGGCAACAAGCATCCGCTGGCGCTGGTGGAAGGGGCGACCGAGAACGCCGCAACGGTTCAGGCCCTGCTGGACAACCTGGTCTCGCGCGGGCTCGACCCGACGGTGCCAAGACTGTTCATCGCCGACGGCGCGAAGGCGTTGTCGAAGGCGATCCGCCGCACCTTCGGTTCGGCCGCTGCGATCCAGCGCTGCCAGATCCACAAGGCGCGCAACATCATGGAACGCCTGCCGAAAGAGCATCATGCGGCCACCCGTCGGGTGCTGCGCCAGGCCTGGGAGCTCGATGACGCCGACAAGGCTGAAAAATTGATCCGCAATCTCGCGCGTCGACTCGACCAGCAATGGCCCGGCGTAGCGGCCAGCATCCTCGAAGGCCTCGACGAAATCCTGACTGTCGTCCGGTTGAAGCTGCCGAAGGAGCTTCGTCGATCGCTCGCTTGTACCAACATCGCCGAGAACATGATGGGCACCATTCGCCGCGTCACGCGCAACGTCAAACGCTGGCGGGATGCCGGCATGGCCTTGCGATGGGTCGCGGCCGGCATGATCGAGGCCAACAAGGGCTTCCGACGATTGAAGGCGCATAAGCAATTGTCGGTTTTGCGTGCGGCCCTTCAAGCTCGCCACAATCGCATGACGATCAACGTTGCCCACGTCACGAGGGCCGCGTAACATTCATTCCGGCAACGTCGGCCCGACGTAGTTCAACAGCGATCGGGACATCCCCTAATGTGGAGCAAGACACACATATTAGAACTCCTTGGAGCTAACCGAGTCCAGTAGTGTGACGCTCGACAATGACCGCTCAGGGTCAAGAGCGTCGGCCTCTGTGATAGACCGCAGAACCGGAAGTTTTCGCCTACTACAAAGGCTCCGACCCGAAAGTCTTGTTTGCGGCAAGCTCTTAGAGCGTTGCAATGGAAATTTGGCTTCAGATTCATCTTGTGAAGCCGGTACCCGGCCATACAATAATCGAGGAACTCGTTTCGGACCGGCTCTCTCCAGCTCTGGCGGGCTTCGATTTCAGACATGCCTACCACTTACGCATTTGGCCCCTTTCGATTGGACGTGGACGGGCAGTTGTTGTTTCGGCACAGCGAACTGCTTCCCCTTGGAGGGCGCGCCGTAGGCCTGCTGCATCTACTGATACAGAACGCCGGCCAAGTCGTCAGCAAGGACGTGCTAATCGAGACCGCATGGTCGGGCCTCGTCGTCGAAGAGAGCAATCTCTCCGTTCAAATTGCAGCCCTGCGGCGATCCTTGAGTGTTGAAAAAGGGGCCGATTGCTGGATAGAAACGCTGGCGCGACGCGGCTATCGATATATCGGACCGGAGGCGAGTAAGTTGGGCAGTGAGCCCGTGCACACTCCGCCATTGATCATGCCGAAGAAGCCGTCGATCGCCGTTCTTCCGTTCGACAATCTGAGTGATGATCCCCAACAGGAATACGTCGCGAGGGCATCGTCGAAGACATCATTATAGCACTGTCCCGAGTCCGCTGGCTGTTCGTAATCGCGCGCAATTCCAGCTTCGTCTACAAGGGCAAAACGGTGGACGCCAGAAGGATCGGCCTCGAACTCGGCGTTCGACGATTCGCGAGCAACCGAGCTTCCTTGCAGGGTTTCGTGTGGCCGCGGCCAGCAATGCCTTGACGGGGCGAACAGAAGAAGCGGGTGCTGTCATGACGCGCTTGCGTCGCGCTGATCCCTTACTTCGAATCTCCAATCTGAGGAAACGCATACCTCTCCGCCGTCCAGAGGACTGCGCTCAGCTTGAGGAAGGGCTCCGACTCGCGGGCCTGCCGGAATAGCACCCGAGCTCGCTTTCGGTGCGTTTTCGGAATTTTTTCGGAACGGCTTAGCAACATCCGGCGAGCAGTGATGCATCCTGTCGGGAGCACAAGCAGGTGCACCTGACGAGGGGAAACGTCCAATGCCAATTCTGCATCTCGATGAACGCGACGTCCAAAGGCTCTTGCATTGGGAGGACCTGATCCCTGCAATGGAAAGCGCGCTGTTGGCCTTCTCGACCGGACGAGCGCTGCAGCCAGTTCGAAACATGCTTTCCATCGAAGAAGGCAGAAGATATCTGGGCATCATGCCCGCCGTTATCGACGAGGCGATGGGGCTCAAACTCGTCAGCTTTTATCCGGCCAATGCCAACAAAGGCATTCCAACGCACATGGCCATGATCCTCCTGCTCCGTCCTGACACGGGCGAACCGCTGGCGGTCATGGACGGCCGCCTCATTACGGAGATGCGGACAGCTGCCGTCTCCGCCGCGGTGACCAATAGAGTGGCCTCCCCTGTCAGCCGCAGTCTTGCGATCCTTGGCAGTGGCGTTAAGAGATTAGGGTATGGAGCAGAACACCCGAACACGCGCGGCGGTTCGCTGAGGAGCATGGCGCCGTCGCAATGGATGCGGAGTCTGCTGTCAAAGGAGCAGATGTGATCGTGACCGCGACGAATGCCCTTGGAACCCATTCTAAGGGGAGATTGGCTTAAGCCTGGCGCGCACGTGAATGCCGTCGGCTCACCACGGCCAACGTGGCGGGAGCTCGACGATTGTGCCATTGCAAACACGATCATTGTCGATTCGCGAGAGGCTGCGCTCAAGAAATCCGACGACGTAATCCTCTCAAATGCAGCAATCTACGCCGAGGCAGGCGAGATTTTCGCAGGAATTAAGTCACGCCCCACTAATTGCACCACCGTGTTCAAGTCCGTGGGTATCGCAATTGAGGATATAGCTTCAGCGGACCTAGTACTGACTAAGCTGAGCGTCCAAAACACCAGCTTGCAAATGTCCGCTTAGGGTCTTGGTTGTGTGCAAACAGATAGGTCGGCACGCGACCGTGGTCGCCAATCACTGCAGGCGGCCGGTGTTCTCGCGTCGGATCGGCTCGTCTCCTGCTTCAGCCGAGCGATCTTTTCCTTGATCCTCGTCGTCTTGATGCTGATCGCTTCCGATGGCTCCTGCCGATCGGCGCTATCGAGTTGACGCAGATATCGACCGACGCTTTCCTCGATCTGCGCCATCCGCCTCGCCATCGTGGCATGCGTGAAGTTGCGGTCGCGGTTGTTCACTGCCTTGAACTTGCTGCCGTCAATCGCAACGCTCGGGGTCCGCAACAGGCCAATTTGCCGGCATAGCGCAACGAACTTCGCACAAACCTTCCGGATCGCCGCGCCATTGTCCTTCCGGAAATCGGCGATCGTCTTATGGTCGGGAGCCAGGCGGCCGATCAGCCACATCACCTCGATATCGTGGTCGGCTGGGGGGAAAAATGCCCAAAAAGAGGAACATGACCGACGCCGAGGTCGGTCTCGCACGCGCCATGCTCGCGAATCAATCGCGCCGACCGACTGATTAGCTCAGGCCGCATCGCGCAAATCAAAGATGGTACCTACGCCAAAAGATGTTGGTCCCGCCAGCGACGACGAACTTACTAGGTTCGTTGCAAGGTGGGACGCTGAACACGCCGCAATCTATGACAAAGGCCCGCAAGCGCCGACGGACATCGATTACATCGTGCGCTATTTGAAAAGCGCAAGAGCATCTGGCACGTTCGAAGCGGAGAAACTGACATCATTGAGTGCAAACTCAATTACGCGGTCAGCGGCAAGATCCTGAAGGCCATCGCCGGTTTAGCAAACAACAAGTGTGGCCACCTCCTGTTCGGTATCAGGGATGGAGGAACTGTCGTGGAAGGGATGTCCGATGACAAATTCGAAATACTTGATCCGGCGTTGCTGAGCTCTCATCTGGTCAGTTGTCTTGATCCCGTCCCCAGAGTTGCCCGCGTCTCGCACACAATCGGCAGAAAGAAAATTGGCGTCATTCATGTCGAGAAGCACGAACGGGCACCAGTGATCGCGCTGAAGAACGTAGGAAGCGATCTTCGGGAAGGTGCCATCTATTTTCGCCACGTCGGCGAGACGCGTCAGATCAAGCCAGGAGAGCTCAGGGCCATTATCGAAGCACGTGAAGCTCGCGCGGTCGCCGAATTCGGCAAGAGGATGATCCGCGTTGCTTCGGGCGCTGGCGCGACAATCGACCTCGATACTGGAGAAGTGCTAGGGAGAACCGGCAGCTTCGTCATAGACAAGAAGTTGCTTCCTTCAATCCAATTCGTTCGTGAGGGCGACTTCTCGCAGACGAAGGGCGCGCCGACCCTACGGCTGGTCGGTGACGTGCAACCGATTTCGGCTGCGGATAGGGAGACGGTCCGCGTCGTCAGAGATGCTATTACGCCTCACGCGATTGTCGAAAATTTCCTTCTTAACAATCGTGTTAACGAGCCGCTGGCCTATCTACATGCGCAAGCATATTACCCAAGAAAATGGATGCCAATCTGGCACGATGTTCATCAGCTCTCCATGAGCGTCGATGATCTGGTCGAAGACTTGCGTAGCTTGGCCGCTTGCCCGCCGACTAGCCGTGATGCAATCGTTCAGCGGCTGCGCGGGACCCAGTCCGCTTTTGCAATTTACACGGGCAAGCCGAAATCTATGCTAGCGGCTTTTCGACCTGGAAAAATAAGCGTTCCGAAAGATGATGCTGATCTACGCAAACTTAGACCGCCGACCCAGCGGGGACGCGTCCAGTCGTAAGCGGGACGATGACGGGCAGTAATGCGGCACACAGGGCTTTGGTCGATCTCGTCTCGTTGCGCTTCTTTTGGGGCGACGGTCTGAAAGTCCGCTGCCCCAAGTGCTAGAATGAACGCGCGGCGCGCTTTGCTCTGTCCGGTTCTCTGGGTGTCGAGAAACGGTTCGTGCAGATCCAACCAGCCCCTCGTCGATGCAGCGGCGCAAGGTGGCCTCGAACGGCTGTCGCAACAGATCACTGTCGCGGAAGCGGCCATGTCGGTTCTTTGAGAAGGTCGAGTGATTGGGCACGTCACTATCGAGCCCAAAGCGACTCAGAGGTATGCCAGGTTGAGGTGAACCTCTTCGCACAAGCGCCTCTGAGCGGATGACGAAGGAGGGACCGACCAGCAGCATCCGGATCATCAGCTCGGGGCAATCGAGGGACGCCCAACGCGCTGTAGAAAGGAGACAGCTCTCGCCTTAGCCCAGGTCCACGAACCTGTCGATCGATCTTAACAGATGATCGGCCGGAACGTGCCGCTCGAGCGAAAACTCATAGAACAGCGCGGCCTGCTCAACTCGCTGATGTCCCATCAAGATTCAGTCCTCTCGCAACGACTGAATCAGCGAACATCAACCCACGCAACCGAACACTTTTTCAACAAAATCGGCCAGATGCGCTGCAACAAACAATGCTCCTGTCCGATGACCTCGTCAGCGCGGGCGAGCAGTGGCGGTAAGACGGTGAGGCTCAGCGCCCTGGCGGTCTCGATATTGATCACCAATTCGACTTTGGTGGGGAACTCTACCGGCACGGCGCTGCGCCTTGATGATTTTGTCGATTAGTACGCGCCTCGCCGCATTGACGTGTTCCCGATAGACGTAGAGAGCTGGTATCCGAGCAGGTTAGGTTTCCACAACCGCCGATATTCTATATCCTTCGTGCGTCACGCTGATGCGTCTCAAAAGGGAGCTGCGGCTAAACATGCATGCGATGAAAGCGGTCGCCATCATAGTGCTCCTGCTCCTGGTCGTGGTGAATGCACTGGAATTGCTGCCGGCAGCGAGCGCGTTCCAAATGTATCTATCGGGTGGGGCGGTGGCGCTGAGCCTTGTCGCGCTGATAGCGATTCTGGTCGGGCGCGGCCCGTCGCGGGATAACCGAAGTGCTGGCATTGAGGCGGCCCGACCGACGCCTGTTACGACTCGCGCAAACCAAGCGGACGCCGAGATCGTCAACTTTTTGGCGATGCTGCAGGCAAGGGGCCGGCTGGTCGATTTCCTGATGGACGACATCAACGCGCATGATGACGCACAGGTTGGGGCAGCCGCGCGCGTGGTCCATGCCGGGTGTAAGACGGCCCTGCTGGACCACTTTCGAATCTCCCCCGTGCGCGCAGAGAGCGAAGGATCGACGGTGCAGGTCGCCGCTGGCTATTCGCCGGACGAGTATCGACTGCTCGGCAAGATCAGCGGTCCGGCGCCGTTCTCGGGAGTGCTTATCCACCACGGCTGGAAAACGGATGCTGTGAATCTACCGCGCGTTTTGCGGAACTCGACCCATCGACTTCCAGCAATCGCTCCGGCGGAGGTGGAACTGAGATAAACGGCTCGCATCGGCCGGCTGCCGGACGCCCGAGTCGGATCACGTACAACGGTGCTTTCCATCACGCGCTGCTATTGATGCGAATTGACAGCACGACAACCAGGACTACCCTCTCATGAGCGCTCGTTTCAGTCTTGCCATCGACCTCGGCACCAGCAACAGCGCGATCGCGATCGCCGATCTCGAGAGTGGTGAGACCAGGATTATCGAAATCGCGCAGACCCTAGGACCAAATCAGATCGGCGAGATGCCGACACTGCCGTCCGCCATTTATATTCCGCACTCCGAGGAGTTCCCGGAGAGTTCGTTCCCTCTGCCCTGGAGCGATGCCGGGGAGCGCGCGATCATTGGCCAGTTCGCGCGCGAGCGGGGGGCGCTCGTGCCTGATCGCCTCGCGACCTCCGCCAAATCCTGGCTATCCAACCCGCATATCGACCCGAAGCAGCGGATCCTGCCCTGGCGATCCGACATCGCCGAAGAGAAGCTCTCGTCATTCGAATGCTCACGCCTTTACCTCCAACATCTCAGGGACGCGTTCCTGCATACCGAACGAGCGCAGGGGCGGGATTGGGACCTCTCGGAAGGCGAGATCGTTGTAACCGTTCCTGCCTCGTTCGATGAGGTCGCAAGAAGCCTCACCGCCGAGGCCGCCAAGGCCGCGGGGCTTGAGGACGTCATATTGCTGGAGGAGCCGCAGGCTGCATTTTACGCCTGGATGGCGCAGATGCGCAGAGAATGGCGAAGCCTGATTGCTGATGGCGATATCGTGCTGGTCTGCGATGTCGGTGGCGGGACAGCCGATTTCAGCTTGATCGCGGTCACAGATGTTGAAGGCCGGCTCGAACTTGAGCGTGTCAGCGTCGGCGAGCACATTCTGCTAGGTGGCGACAATATGGATTTGGCGCTCGCATATGCGCTGAACGCCAAGCTTGAGGCCGAGGGCAAACGGCTGGACTCCTGGCAATTCCTGGCGCTCGTGCACGCCGCCTCCAAAGCCAAGATCGTCCTATTTGATGATGGCGGGCTGGCGCAGGCGCCAATCGCGGTCCCCTCGCGCGGCTCCAGCCTGCTTGCCAAGACTGTCTCAACGGCTCTCGATCGGGAGACGCTAGAGCAAGTTGTTGTCGACGGTTTTTTCGCCAGAACCAGCCTTGACGACCTGCCGCGCGAGAGCCGTGGGGCAGGGCTGCAGGAATTCGGTCTGCCGTATGCTTCCGATCCGGTCGTCAGCAAGCATATCGCCCGGTTTCTCGCTCAGAGTCTGCAGAACGTGAAGGCAAGCGAAAAGCTTGCCGCTCTAGTGGGAGCATCGGCTGGCACGCAGGTGCTGATGCCGACCGCGGTCTTGTTCAATGGGGGCGTTTTCAAGGCAGCGCCAATCCGTAACCGGGTGCTTGATCTGCTGGCGTCATGGAATGGCGGCCAGCCAGTCCGCGAATTACAGGGTTTCGAACCAGACCTCGCCGTCGCACGCGGCGGCGCGATCTACGGACGTCTCCGCGCCACTGGCAAGGGCATGCGTATCAAGGCTGGCGCGGCGCGCTCCTATTACATCGGCCTGGAAACGTCGATGCCCGCCATTCCGGGCTACAAGCCGCCGTTGAAGGCATTGTGTGTTGTCCCGCAGGGGATGCAGGAAGGCACGGAACTGATGATCGAAGGACGCGAGTTCGGCCTTGTCACCGGTCGCACGGCGGAGTTTCGGTTTTTCTCCTCCTCGGTACGAAGCGGCGATACGCCGGGACAGATACTCCCCGACGCGGAGCGTGAGCTTGATGACGCTGGCCTGCTCGAAGTCGCGGTCCCAGCACAGGACGTCCCGGTAGGGCAGGCGGTGCCGGTCCTCGTCAGCCCCGTCGTCACCGAACTTGGGATCCTTGAGCTTTGGATGAGGCACACGAACTCCGATCGCCGATGGAAGGTTGAGTTCCAGGTCCGCACGGAATAGGGGACGGACCGCCTCTGGAGGTAGTTCTTGACGAAAGACCGCGCCCGCTTCGCCATTGGTATTGATCTCGGCACCACCAACTCCGCACTCGCATTCGCGCCACTGGTCGGCGAGGGGACGCCAGAGGTCCTTCTCGTCCAGCAATGGGAGGGCCTGGCGAGTCTGACCGAGAAGCCAACGCTACCTTCTTTCATGTACCTGCCAGAGGAAGGGGTCGCAGCACACCTGCGCGGTGAGGTGGTCGGAGATGGGCAATGGATCGTTGGCCTTTTTGCACGCATGAAGGCAAGCGAAGCGCCCGGACGGGTCGTCCATTCCGCGAAGTCGTGGCTTTGCCATCACGCCGCCGACCGGTCGGCACCGTTTCTACCATGGGGATCAACCGTTCTGGCACGTGAGCAGAAAATCTCACCGGTACGCGCCTCGGCACTGATTCTGAACTATCTGCGGGGGATCTGGAACAGCCGGTTTGCCCAGGCCGGGTTTGCGTTCGATGATCAAGACATCACGGTCACCGTCCCGGCTTCCTTCGATGCGGCGGCGCAGCGGCTGACGATTACCGCCGCCGAGGAAGCAGGCTTCCCTGGCGATGTGCGACTGCTCGAAGAGCCACAGGCTGCGTTCTATTGCTGGCTGGAAAGCCACGACCCAGCGCACGAATTATGGCAGCGGCCAGACACCGGCGATGTCGGGCTGCGACACGTGTTGGTCATCGATATCGGCGGCGGCACCTCGGATTTCAGCATTTTTGAAGTTCGCCTGAACGAGCAAACGCCGGACCCCGATATCAGGCGTGTCGCGGTGAGCGAGCATACGCTGCTCGGCGGCGACAATATCGACCTTGCCGTCGCCCACTTCCTGGAGCCGCGGCTTGCCGGGGCGGGCGACCGGCTTTCCGGGCCGCAATGGGATCAGCTCGTCGCCGCCTGCCGTCATCTGAAAGAGCGCGCGCTTGCCGCTACGGGGCCGCCGGATGAGCGGTTCGTTGTAGCACTGGCCGGTCGCGGGTCGGAGATGGTCGGCGGCTCGCAGGTGGCGACGGTGATGCGCGCGGAAATCGAGAGCCTGTTGCTGGACGGATTTTTTCCCTTCTGCGACGCGGCGGCGCGGCCGTACCGGACGAGCGCGGCACTGAGGGAATGGGGACTTCCTTATCCTTCCGACAGCGCGATAACCCGACATCTTGCCGAATTCCTCAACGATCGCCCGCGCATTGATGCCGTCCTGTTCAACGGCGGATCCGTTCGACCACCGCTCCTGCGCCAAAGACTCCGCGAGCAAATCGGAGGCTGGCAGGACGGCTTCGTACCGCAGGTTCTGGAGAACGAGGAGCCGGATCTGGCGGTGGCGCGCGGAGCTGCGCGATTTGGTGCCCTTCTCCACCACCGTTCGGCTCGCATCGCCGCTGGGGCCGCCGCTGCGATCTTTCTCGAAGTGGAGGGAATACAGACAACAGATCGCCAGGTTGTGCGTCCGCCCCTCGTATGCGTTCTTCCTCAGGGTGCAGCGCCGTCGCAGCTTTTTGAGATCACTGATCTTGGGCTTAAGCTGCGCACCGATCAGCTGGTGCGCTTCCAGGCTTATTCCTCAACCCGGAAGAGCGTCAGCCGGGCCGGAGACATCGTTTCCTGGTCGGAAAGCGAATTTCACCCGTTGCCCCCGCTCCAGACCATCGTCAGGACGGCTGAGCTATCCGGACCGGAAGCGGGCGGGATGTTGCCCGTCCGTCTGACGGCGCAGATGAACGCACTGGGGCTGCTCCAAATATTGTGCGTCAGCGCCGACCCTGCCTTCCAGCAGTCCTGGCCGCTGGAATTCAACATGCGCGAGCACGTCCACGGCGTCGCGGGCGCGCCCGGCGAGGGGCGGACACGGGAGGAAAACGCTCCGATTGAACCGAACGCTTCAGCGGACGCGCTGGAAACGGCACGCAGGCAAATCGGGATCGTTTTCACCCAGCCTATCAATAACAGCAAGAAGAACAAGATTACTGCTGCCACGATCCTCAAGGGTATGGAGCGCATCCTCGCGTCTGCCAGAAGTGAATGGAATGGGGCCCTGCTGCGCGCCCTTTGGCCAGCTCTCGAGGAGCGGCGGGACGACAGACGACGTTCAGCCGACCACGAAGAGGCATGGCTCATCGTGGCTGGTTTCTTACTGCGCCCGGGCTTCGGCGTTGTCCGGGACGATCTTCGTATCGATGCCCTGTGGCGGGTGCACGATGATGGCCCGTGTTTCCCCGGTCGGCGCATCAAGAGCCAGGAATACATCCTCTGGCGCCGGGTGGCGGGCGGGCTCACGCGCGAACGCCAGATTAGGCTTATAGCCGGAGAGATCGACAGAATCCGCAGCGGCAAGGCGCCCGACGAACTCGTGCGTTTGGCTGGATCCTTAGAACTGATCCACCACGACACCAAGGCGGAACTGGTGCGTTGCTTCTGCGACACCGCGGTGACGCTTGCACGGGCCAAGCGACACTGCGCTCCTTATCTTGCGGCGCTCGGGCTCCTGCTCAACCGAACTCCGCTCTACGCAGGGCCGGAGACTGTTGTCTCGCCCGATCTCGTCGAGCACGCGTATCAGGCTTTCCAGAGCTTCGATTGGACTACGCCCGAGTTGCTCGACCTGCAGATTCTGTTCCTCCGGGCCGCGCGCGTCGTCGACGATCGGAGCCTGGACCTACCCATGCCTTTGCGCGGCATGATTGCCAGCAAGCTGGAGAAATCCGGCGTCCCTGCGCTGCAGACCGCAAAAATCAAAGGGTTCGTTCCGATCGGACGATCCGACCGCGCCAGTCTGTACGACGAGGCACTCCCTCCCGGTCTGATCCTGATCGAATAGTCATGCGCGAGGCCCGCGCCGCTATCCGCTTTGCTACGGACCACGGCCACGAACCTTTCGATGATGGTTTTGTGTGAGCGAGCTTCTTGGCTCACTCAAGATACACGACTTCGACAAAAGAGCAGATTGGCCGTCCAGTAAGCATCTTTTAAATTTGGTCCAGCGCCGGCTTAGCGGCTTTGGCGGCAAGGCCAACTCCTCGCGCGCAAGACAGGCGCCAAGCGGGATAGCTGCCGTCAACCGAAATACTGTCCAACGATAGCCATGAACGCCGGCAAGCTTGGGCGGGCCAACCAATCGGACACCATGGCCTCTAGCTCTAACGCCAGTATCACCAAGAAAGCTCGCACGAAGGCCGAGGCGGATTTTGCCACTTGGCTTATGATGGCCAAGCTCGGTGGTTTTGATGACCTTCCACCAAACGCACAGAGCTTTCTGACCAACTATCGAACCCGACTCGAGACGATGACCGAGGCCGAGTCCACGGCCCTGGCTGTTCGCGGGGTCTATAGCGCTTATTACAGTGAGATGGGAGGCGTGGGCGCGGCGCCGGAACCAAAGGCTCGCACGCCAACGACAGGTGGCAAAGTCGCGCGTTCCCAGAGACGGCCTACACCTCAGCTCGGGCTATCTGCTGCGCGCCATTCGACGAGGCCCATAATCCGAAAGTCACTCACGGCACTGCTGATTTTCGTGTGAGCATGGTGGCACTGATTGTCGCATATAGATTTCTGACGCAGTAACACCACCCCCGGATTGGGTGCAGCGAAGAAGTGACGCTGATCGTAACCGCGCGGCTCGCTAAATTTCTCTGCCGTGCCCCCCTCCACCTCTAGCAGCGAACCGCTTCGTATGACCTCCGCATCTACAAAGATGCGACGTCCGCTTTTCCCCTGACAGCGGCGAATAGCGGACACCCCAACCGCTGATTGGGCCAATGGGCGACATGGGTCGAAGCCCTTGCACCCAAGTCTCACAGGCTTATGTGAGGAGCGGCGAGCACTCGCTCATTGCGACTGCCAATCCAGCAATAATCACAAAAGCTAAGGAGGATCGCATGAAATTCCGTCCGCTTCACGACCGCGTCGTGGTCAAGCGCATCGAGGCCGAACAGCAGACCGCAGGCGGCATCATCATTCCCGATACGGCCAAGGAAAAGCCCTCCCAGGGCGAAGTCATCGCCGTTGGCCCCGGCGGCCGCGACGAGAGCGGCAAGCTGATCCCGATCGACGTCCAGGTCGGCGACCGCGTGCTGTTCGGCAAGTGGTCGGGCACCGAGGTCAAGATCGACGGCCAGGAGTTGTTGATCATGAAGGAGAGCGACATCATGGGCGTTCTCACCGATGTCGCCGGCTCCAAGAAGGCGGCCTAACGCTGACCGCCGCAAACGCTCACCCAGGAGGAGCGCCTGCCGGTGCTGCCTCGCAGGTGAGAGACCATTTCAATTCAGGGAGGACAAATATGTCAGCTAAAGAAGTAAAATTAGGCGTCGATGCCCGCGACCGCATGCTGCGCGGTGTCGAGATCCTCGCCAACGCCGTGAAGGTCACGCTCGGTCCGAAGGGCCGCAACGTCGTCCTCGACAAGTCGTTCGGCGCGCCCCGCATCACCAAGGACGGCGTTGCCGTCGCCAAGGAGATCGAACTCGAGGACAAGTTCGAGAACATGGGCGCCCAGATGGTGCGGGAAGTGGCGTCGAAGGCGGCGGATGCTGCCGGCGACGGCACCACCACCGCGACCGTGCTGGCCGCCGCGATCGTCCGTGAAGGCGCCAAATCGGTTGCCGCCGGCATGAACCCGATGGACCTCAAGCGCGGTATCGACCTCGCCGTCGACGCCGTCGTTGCGGACCTCGAGAAGAACTCCAAGAAGGTCACCTCCAACGACGAGATCGCCCAGGTCGGCACCATCTCCGCCAATGGCGATGCGGAAGTCGGCAAGTTCCTCTCGGATGCCATGAAGAAGGTCGGCAACGAGGGGGTCATCACCGTCGAGGAAGCCAAGTCGCTCGAGACCGAGCTCGATGTGGTCGAGGGTATGCAGTTCGACCGCGGCTACATCTCGCCCTACTTCGTCACCAACGCTGACAAGATGCGCGCTGAAATGGAAGACGCCTACATCCTCATCAACGAGAAGAAGCTCTCCTCGCTGAACGAATTGCTGCCGCTGCTCGAGGCTGTGGTGCAGTCCGGCAAGCCGCTGGTCATCGTCGCTGAGGACGTCGAGGGCGAGGCGCTCGCCACGCTCGTGGTGAACCGTCTGCGCGGCGGCCTGAAGGTCGCGGCCGTGAAGGCTCCGGGCTTCGGCGATCGCCGCAAGGCCATGCTCCAGGACATCGCGATCCTGACCGGCGGCCAGGCAATCTCGGAAGATCTCGGCATCAAGCTCGAGAACGTCACGCTCAACATGCTCGGTCGCGCCAAGAAGGTGATGATCGACAAGGAGAACACCACGATCGTCAACGGCGCCGGCAAGAAGGCCGACATCGAGGCGCGCGTGGCCCAGATCAAGGCGCAGATCGAGGAGACCACCTCGGACTACGACCGTGAGAAGCTCCAGGAGCGTCTCGCCAAGCTCGCGGGTGGCGTCGCGGTGATCCGCGTCGGCGGCGCGACCGAGGTCGAGGTGAAGGAGCGCAAGGATCGCGTTGATGACGCGATGCATGCGACCCGCGCGGCGGTCGAGGAAGGCATCGTTCCAGGCGGCGGCGTCGCCCTGCTCCGTGCCTCCGTGCATCTCAAGGGCATCCGAACCAAGAACGACGACCAGAAGACCGGCGTCGAGATCGTGCGCAAGGCGCTGTCGGCACCCGCCCGCCAGATCGCGATCAATGCGGGTGAGGACGGCTCCGTCATCGTCGGCAAGATCTTGGAGAAGGATCAGTATTCGTTCGGCTTCGACAGCCAGACCGGCGAATACGGCAACCTCGTCACCAAGGGCATCATCGACCCGACCAAGGTGGTTCGCGTCGCGATCCAGAACGCAGCCTCAGTCGCAGCGCTGCTGATCACCACCGAGGCCATGGTCGCCGAGCTGCCGAAGAAGGCCGCTGCCGGCTCCGCGATGCCTCCGGGCGGCGGGATGGGTGGCATGGACTTCTGAGACCAACCGTTGCGCGCACAAGAGAAAAAGGCCCAGCGATGCCGGGCCTTTCCACATTAGCTACCGGTCCAACTCGACGACAACAGTGGATGGAGGTGCCCCATCAGCAGGGGGGCCAAGCCGAGGCACATTTCGCTGATCGTATTTTCGCCGAGCGTGGCGTCCGCTTAGGGCGCGCGGCAATGATCTAACCTCGGCTAGATGAAGCGCCACCCGAAGGCATACTTAACGAGGGAGACGACAGTGGCAGCCTCTCCGTTCCGGGTCAGACTCGGAAGAGCTTATATTGAGCACTTTTTGTCCGCTTCGACCTGCAACGCTGACCGACCAAAGAGCCTACTCCTCTCAAGGTTAGAGCTTGGACAAGCCTTGCACTTGCTCCAAAGGACTTTCAGCCTTTTGTGGGTTAGCCGGGGAGCTAAGGGGGAGCGAGCTGGCGAACTGACTGTAAATAGCCAGTTGCAGGTCGCGTAATCGGGCATGGATCAAGTTCTTGATGTCTGCGGGAGAACTGCGGAATTAGAAAAACTTCTCGCCGCCGGCTGCTTTTGAGCGGACTTGGACACCTTGACGCTAATGCCGGGCCGAACCGCCTCAGTTGAATCGGCAAGCGGCTGGTCTTTTGATTGAACGCATACGAACCGTCCCGGTAGTAGATTACGCCGACGCATTGCCCGCCGACCGCCGACCGCATCTCGCCTTCCGTTGGAACCCCCGAGGCGCGCAACCGTTGTAGCGTGCAGAGGCCTCATGCGATGGACATGGTCACGCGCACTGTCGGCCCGGACGCCGCCCCGGCGGGGTTAGTTTCTCCAGTGAACTCACACAACGAGTGGGATCCGGTGGAGGAAGTGATCGTCGGAAGGCTCGAGGGTGCGGTCATCCCGTCCGATCATCCGGTTGTCACCTGTAACATCCCGGGCATGGCTGCGTGGGCCCAGTCGCTGTTCGCCGGCTTCCGCTATCCAAAGGTCATGATCGAACCAGCGCGGCGCGAGCTTGAAGGCTTTGTTGCGCTGTTACAGTCGCTGGGCATTGTGGTGAGGAGGCCGGAAGCCATCGATCACCGGAAACGCTTCCGCACGCCGGAATGGTCCTCACACGGCTTCTGCAATTCCTGCCCGCGCGACAGCATGCTTGTGATCGGTAATGAGATCATCGAAACGCCGATGGTTTGGCCGTGTCGTTACTTCGAGACGCACTCATATCGCCCGATACTTAAGGACTATTTCCGACGCGGCGCGCGCTGGACCGCTGCGCCCAGGCCGCAACTGACGGACGAGTTGTTCGATCCGGAGTTTCGCGTCCCCGAAAAAGGCGAGCCAGTCTCGTACATTCTGACCGAATTTGAACCGGTCTTCGACGCCGCCGATTTCTTTCGCTGCGGGCGCGACCTGTTCGTCACCCGCAGCAACGTCACCAATGCATCTGGTATTGAATGGCTGCGTCGCCACCTTGGCGATGGTTATCGCATTCATGAGATCGAGAGCCGCTGTCCCAATCCGATGCACATCGATACCACCATATTGCCGCTCGGACCCGGCAAGATTCTGATCAACCCCGAATACATAGACGTCGACCGCCTTCCGGCCATCCTGAAAAAATGGGACATCCTCGTGGCCCCGGAGCCGGACCCGATAACCGATCCTATGCTCAAGATCACCTCGCTGTGCGGGAAATGGCTCAACATGAACGTGCTGACAGTGGACGAGAATCGCGTCATCGTTGATCCGCATCATAAGGCGACAATGCATGCGATGGAGAAATGGGGATTCGAACCGATTCCCTGCGAATTCTTGCATTACGCCGCATTTGGCGGCGCCTTCCACTGCGCCACGCTCGACATCCGGCGGCGCGGCACGTTGGAGAGCTATTTTTGAGCCCCGACCTTCCTTAAGACCCACATCGCACCAGGGGCTAGGAGGTGATTTTCAGTCCGATGATGCCCGAGAGAATGAGGCCGATACAGCCAAGTCTAAGCAACGTCGCTGGCTCATTGAAGAGATAGATACCGAGCGCCGTAGCGCCGACGGTGCCAATGCCCGTCCACACTGCGTAGGCTGTCCCGACCGGCAGCGACTTGAGGGCCAGGCCGAGCAATCCAATACTGGCCGCCATAGCCGCAACTGTGCCGATTGTGGGTAACAGCCGCGAGAATCCTTCCGAGTATTTGAGGCCGATCGCCCAAGCGGTTTCGCACAGGCCAGCAACGATCAGGAAGAACCAAGCCATGAGAGATCCTCCTTGAAGTGTTTGTTCATCTTGGTTCCTCTCCGCGCTCTTTGCCTATCGCGCGCCGTGTCCGCATAAGAAAAAGCAGGGCAGGCGAAGAATTTTGCAGCCTATTTTCGCACAGAGGGGCAGGCTTTCGCGCTCAATTTGCCGAGCTGAGGATCGTAAAGGCAGCTAAAAAAATGCCGCCGATGCAATCCGGCAGCGTTTCCGGTGTTCATCACTGCAAGTGGTCTCGTTTAGGTGTCTCCTCTTGGCGCATCAACAACTGGCGTTTCGTCAAGGCCGTCCGGGTCGGAGAGACGATTACGGCAAGCGTCAAGGTCGAGCACGTCCGCGACGACAAGCCGATCTGCAAGTTGGAGACCGTGGTCCGCAACGCAAGCGGAGAAGATTGCGTGGTCGGAACCGCGACAACATCAGGATCGGGACAATTGCTCTGACCGATTTGGCGATGGCTGCGTTCGCGGCAAATTCAGTGCTTGCAGGTTAGCCCTGTCCCATGCTGCGATCGATCCGGCCACATTTACCCTTGTACGCCTTGCGTCAGGCGCGTGCGTACTGTGCCTCATCCTGTCGCTTCGCCGAAAGCCTGAACCGTCCGGGGGATCGTGGCCCGCATCTGTAGCGCTATTCGCTTATGCGGCCACATTCTCCTTTGCATATGCCTCTCTGCCGGCCGGAACGGGATCGCTACTTTTGTTTGGTGCGGTTCAGACGACAATGGTCGGCTATGGGCTCGTCCGCGGTGAAAACTTATCCGCTTTGCAGTGGTTCGGATTAACAATCGCCGTCGCAGGACTGGCGGCGCTCGTTGCTCCCGGTGCGATGGCGCCTTCAGTGGCGGGCGCGTGTCTCATGTTGGCTGCCGGCGTTGCATGGGGCGCCTACTCGCTGCTTGGCCGTGGCATTACGGATCCCCTCAGCGCGACGGCCGGGAATTTCCTGCGTTCCCTGCCAATCGCAATTGGACTTTCTTTGTGCGTCCTATTGTTCGGCACGAACCTCACTGCCATCGGATTCGCTTGTGCGATCCTTTCCGGCGCTGTTGCGTCCGGGCTTGGCTATACAATCTGGTACGCGGCGCTCCCGGGTCTGTCTGACGCCTGCGCAAGGCGCCTCGCTGCAACTGAGCGTTCCGGTCATCACGGCATTGGCAGGCGCCTTAGTGCTCGGAGAAGCAATCTCCCTTCGCTTTTCCATATCATCGCTTGCAATACTCGGGGGAATTGCGCTGGTCTTCGCCAGTCGAGAAAGTGCGCCATCTCGTACCAGTTGAATGGCGATCGAAGACGTCACGCTAACTGGGCCGCAAAATGGACTTTGTCAATATGTCCCGGAAATTCGCTTATTGGCCATGGAGGGGAAGGTCTATCGTGCGGGCCGGCCGGATTGGTCCACCACCGTCTCACTAGCATGCTGGTCTAGGTTCTGGTTTCTACTAATTTGCCCTATGACCGACGGCGAGCCTGTGGCTGCACCGGTGCTTGCGACTCGTTTGCCGAGAGCTCGGGCGCTCTCTAGTTTCTTGTCATCGATTCCAGGAGAATCAGGTCCGGTTGTTGCGCTCGCGCCGTATGCGCCGAATGCGCCTCCGGCGCTAACTATCACCATTTGATTCATAAGCAGCGCAGCATGGATGGCCTGCATGGCCGTTTCTTTGCCGTTAGAGACGGCTGCACCCGTTACGAATGCACCAGCCACCTTGTTGCGCATCTTGGCATCTCGGAATACACCGAACTTCAGGAACCAATTGTCAAGAAACGCCTTGACCTCGCCTGACACGTTTCCAAAGCAGACCGGCGAGCCAACGATTACGGCGTCCGCCGACAGCAAGTCCTCTGTTGCCACATCGTTCACTCGTTTCAGGTCGACGGTCGTCCCCGCAACCGACTTGGCACCCTCTGAAACACCTTGGGCCACTTTTCGGTGTTCCCAGTTACCGAGTGGTACGCGATCAACACCTTCACTTGACTGGCAGGCGCTTGCGCCTGACCGGACAGTGATTTTTCGCCGTCATCTCCTGGGAGTCGTCAGCGAGGCGAATGTTAGCGAAGTGCTGGGTCCGCCCGAGTGGCTGTATCTTCCTCGCGGGTTCGCGCGTTGGCCGGCGGCAAAGCGTCGCAAGTTCAATGGGCGGCAGTTGGCATCGGGGCGCGAGTTCGTTGCCAAAGGCCGCGCGGCGGTGCGGGATCTGATTGTTTCAGAGCGATTCTTACAAGAGCAGAACGAGATGAGCTTCCTGTAGCCGATGGGGAGATCCAAAGCATTGGGTCCTTCCTGACCGTGGCCCGGTGCGGGGTTGCCGTGGCCCGCAATATTTTTGTACTGATAGGTATAAAATAGGAGTCAGAAGGAAAATGGCAACAATCGCTCAAGCAGCAGCGCACATCTGCTGTGGCCGTTCGAAGGCGCTCGATGGCATGCGCTGCGTGTTCGAGAGGCAAGTGGGGCTGATTAGCAAAGAGAAGTCGCCGAACAAGCGCCGCGAGGTGGCGGTCGCGCTCGCGCCTGTGCTCCATGAGTACCAGGCGACATATCTCGAAATTGGTCGCGCGCTTCGCGTTGTGGACGATGACGTGCTCAGCGCGCGAGCCGATCTGATTTGGCAGGAAATGATGGAAGAGGTCAACGTGGCAGCCGAATGGCCTCGCAACGGCGACGACTTCTGGATCAGAATGTGTGAAGCCGTGCCGTCCCACACGGATTGATGAGGCGGCGTGATGACCGAGGAATCTGCATCCGTTGGAGAAGGCAATGCTCGACGAAAGGGGTGCGCTGCACAAAGAGGCAAAGAGGAGGGAAACATTCCCCCGCGGTGAAGCCTCAGAGAGCTGACTGTCTCTCGCGAATGAGATTCGCGTCGGACGTGCGGGATTGGCAGGTGATCCTCGCTGTTCCTGGCGGCGCGGGTCAAACGAAAACACCAACAGATTGCTGCGCCAGTATCTTCCGTGTGGCACCGATCTGTCCCTGTATAGCCAGGCCAAGCTCCGCGCGATCGCAAGGCAGCCCAATGAAAGGCCGCGAAAGACCTTGCTCTATCAGACCCCAGCTGAGAAGTTCGCAGAATGTGTAGCGGCGATCGGTTGAACCGGCCACGCAAAGCGGTCGTTCATCCCATTGAGGACGTCGCCCAAGGGCCGGAAGTCATCACTTCCTGCAGGCATTTTCTAACTGCAATCAGTGTATGGGCAACCTGGGCGATCATCGTGCTTCGCCAGAGAATTCCTGCCACAGTGCTGACAGCCGGTCGAATGCGGCTCGCGGCAGTGGGCCGTTTTGAACCGCGGCGAGCGCTTCCTCGAACTGCTGCGGTGTCGCTATACCGACCAAGATAGTACCCATCGCCGGGTGCGACAGCGCAAACCGCGTGGCGGCTTCGGTCAGGCTGGTGGCAAACCCTTCCTTGACCAGCGGGACGAGACGCCGTGCGCGATCGACATCGGCGTCATAAGTCATAGCCGAACCAATCGGCTCGGGTGCCGGACTCGCAATCGGGTGACGCTCGGCTGAGCCCGACAGTGCGCCACCTGCCAGCACGCGGATGCCCACTACTCCAACGCCGGCCGCCTTGGTGTGATCGAATAATCGTCCATAATCTTGGGCCGGATAGTTCGTCGGCAATTCCTCGGCGGCAGATGGATTGAGCATGTTGTAGACAATCTGAGCGCTATCGAAGGCGCGCGCATCGACCACTTGATGCAGTGCCTCCGTCTCGCCCACTGCCGTAATTCCGAGGAAACAAGTCTTCCCTTGCTGACGCAGGCGCTCGAACGCTGGTACCACTTCGCCGAGCACCTGTCGGACGCTCAGCGCCGATCCACCTCCTGTCTCGGTAATCGGATTGTGCAGGTGAAAGATGTCGACCTGGTCGAGACCTAGTCGCCTTAGACTGCCTTCGAGCGACATCGTTACGGCGTCGGGAATGCGACCGAATTCGCTGGGCGGCAACCGGACCTTGGTGCCGACGGCCACGTTAGCTGGTTTCAGCTTTTGCAAGACGCGGCCAAGGTTCTTTTCTGATTCTCCATTGCCGTACAGCACCGCGGTGTCGAAGTAGTTCACGCCAGCGGCGATCGCCCGCGCGATGGTACGCTCCTGCTCGGCAGGATCGCCGCGTACCATAAGTCCACCCACCGCGCCGCAGCCGAAGCCCAGCACCGAGAGCTGCATTCCCGTACGGCCAAAGGCCCGCAATTGCATTGTTATTCCTCCGACTGCATGCAGCGAGCGGCCAAACAGTCACCGCTCCTTCCAACAGCCTGACGAATTTCAGTCGTCGCATGTGTCCCGTAAGAACCGGCCTTGCGCTGTCTTCCAAGACTAGCACTTTTCGACTGCCAGACGCGTGAGAAATGGCTCACATCCTGCCTCAAGTGCTAATCGGGCCAGATATTTGGTAAGGTCAAATGACACCGACTAGGACGGGGTCGATAATTTCCCGTCTCCTCCAACGGACATTTTCCGAGCACTCCGACATGTCCGAAGTGCCAGGAGCCGACGTTCCTTACCACGCCTCGCGACCACAAGTGTCCTTGTGGCGCCAGCGCGTCGAGCAAGATTTTGGTCCCCCTCAAGTCGGGCATGCCGAAGCCCTCGGTGAACCAGCTGCAGATCGGAGCGAGGAGATCACGGGCCTCGGCGTTCCTGCCTCGGTCGCTTCAATACCACGTACGGATTGTCTGCGATGCAGCAATCTCGTCCGGCGGGTGTCCCTCCAGGTCCGCCGTTCTCTTCCATGGCCGTGCTGAGCGAGGAATATTTGTGGCCGTGCGGAAGAAGGAGTACCATAACTTCAACTTGCACTGCCGGGTGACATCGTCCTGCCGCTGTTAGGGGCAAACGATGGGTTACGCAGGTGCTGTAGCTCCCATCGCTAGTTACCTATCCCTAGCCTCGGCTTGGCTCGCGCCCAAGGTTGGTGGAGCGCGCCGACTGACACAGGCGCGGTTGGGATATGGTCAGAACTGGCTGCCATGACGGGTGTGCCCCGGGTACCGACGTATTCTATCGCAGCTCGAATAACCGTCTTTGGACAAGCTGGGGACCTGACCAACCAGGATGCCAGTTTTGGAGCGCGCCTGCCGACCTGGGAGGTGAGGCTTTTACATGCATTGGCGCCCACCGCAGTCGAGCAAGCAGGCTAAGGCATTGTTGGCGCCAGCCTGCAAAGGCGGCCACCACGTTGCAATGTGGCTGCCAGGACGACTTGTCAGGAGGAGACAAACATGCGGTCAGAACGAGAAAGTTCCACATCCGCCGTCACACGACGCGGGTTCTTGAAACAGGTGGGCGCCGCGGCTGGAGCCGCGGGCCTGGCGCCGGCGGTTTCGTTGCCGTTTGTGTCTACCGCTCTTGCACAGACCAAGACGCTAAAGATCCTGCAGTGGAGCCATTTTGTCCCGCAGTACGACAAATGGTTCGATGGTTTTGCAACGGAGTGGGGCAAGAAGAACGGCGTCACCGTAACCGTTGATCACATCCCGCATCTGGAGCTACCGGCCCGCGCCGCGGCCGAGATTTCTGCGGGAGCGGGACATGACATTTTTGCCTTCAATGGATCGGGCGGCCCGCACCTGTACGAAAAACATGTCGCTGATCTCGGCAGTCTCGTCAGCGAGGTGGAGAAGAAGCACGGCAAGGTCCACCAGATCGGTCGCCAGATCGGATACAACGAGGATACGAATGTCTGGAGCGCCCTTCCGGCCTACTACATCTCGTTCCCCGGCCTCTACCGGAAGGACCTGTGGGACGAGATCGGGATGAAACCAGATAGCTGGGAAGATCTCCGTGTCGGTGGCGCCAAGCTGAAAGCGAAGGGCACCCCGATTGGGATCTCGCTTGGGCACTCCGTCGACCCGAACCTCTCGTACCGCAGCATGCTGTGGAGCTATGGCGCGTCTGAATGCGACCAGACGGGCAAACGCGTCACCATCAACTCCAAGGAGACGCTCGAGGTCGTGAAGCTCGTTCGCGCCATTTATAAAGATACCATGGAACCGGAGGTCCTGTCCTGGGACGATGCCAGCAACAACCGGTATCTGGCTTCCGGTCGAGGATCGTGGATTCACAACCCGATCTCTGCATACCGGTCGATACAGAAGGCCACCCCTGAATTGGCCGACAAGATCTACGTCTGGAAGACGCCGGCCGGCCCTGTGAGTAGGCTCGCGTGTGGATCGCCCAACTCCTACGTCGTCTGGCGTTTCGCGCGCAACAAGGACACGGCAATCGAGTTCCTGCGCTACTGGACAGACAATTGGGTCGCAGCCTTCGAGGCGAGCACGGGCTACAATCATCCGCTGTTCGAGAACCTCGTGCCCAAGCCCATGCCGATCTTGTCGAACGACCCTACCTCGCACCCGGCCGACAAGCTGCAGGTGCTGGAGACCGCCGACGAGTGGCACGCCACTTATGGCTATCCGGGACCGGCCGGACCTGCCTCGGACGAGGTCGCGGACAATTTCGTCGTCGTCGACATGATGGCCAAGGCCGCGAACGACAAAGCGACGCCGGAGGAAGCGGTCGCCTGGGCGCAGAAAGAGATCGAGCTGATCTACAAGAAGTGGTCGGCGGCATGAACCGATGCGAACACCGAGACGAGCGGATAGAGCCGCTCGCCTCGCGGAACGTTCATAGCGAACTGGCAAGCCGTGGAGGGCAGCTTTAGGCGTTCCCTGTTCAAGGCATGGAGGAAGTGCAGATGGCCGCGGTTGTTGTCAAAGACCTCAGAAAGGTTTTCGGTGACGTCGCTGCCCTCGATGGTGTCAGTCTATCGGTCCGCGACGGCGAGTTTCTGGTGCTGCTCGGTCCCTCGGGCTGCGGCAAGACGACCTTCCTGAGGATCATCGCCGGTCTCGAGCGGCAAACGTCCGGCGACGTCCTGATCAACGACGAAATCGTCAATGACATCACGCCACGTGCGCGTGGCGTGGCCATGGTGTTTCAGAGCTATGGCCTCTATCCGCACCTGACTGTCGCCAACAACATTGCATTTCCGCTGAGGACGCAGGGCACGCCACGGCCCGAGATCGGGCGCAAGGTCGATTGGGCCGCCGGCCTGCTCGGGATCGACCACCTGCTTCACCGGCGTCCCCGCCAGCTTTCGGGAGGCGAGCGCCAGCGTGTGGCGCTGGCCCGCGCGCTCGTACGCAATCCGACGGTGTTCCTGCTGGATGAGCCGCTGTCCAATCTGGACGCGAAGCTGCGGGCAAGCGCACGCAGTGAGCTGAAGCAGTTCCAGCAGAAGGTGGCAACGACCACCATTTACGTCACGCACGACCAGGTCGAGGCCATGGGCATGGGCGATCGCATCGCGGTTGTCGACCATGGCAGGCTCCGGCAAGTTGGAACTCCAAGCGAGATTTACGACCACCCCGCCGACGATTTTGTAGCGAGTTTCCTCGGAACCCCGCCCATGAACCTGATCGAGCATGGCGTTGGACTTTTGGGTTTTCGGCCGGAGCATTTCCTGCCGCGGGAGATGCTCGACGGAGCCGCGCTCTCCGAGCTGCCCTTCCGCGTCGATCGCATGGAATATCTCGGATCGGAGCGTATCTTGTACGGCGCGTTGGATGGCTTGCAGGCGAAGCGCGAAGTCACGGCGAAGCTGCCGGCCCACGTTCCGCTGTCTGGCATCCGCGCCGGTGAATGGCACAAATTTGCGGTTCGCGAAGCGGAGCTGCGCTATTTCGACCGGGACGGTCGGCGTATCGTCGGCCCCAAGGAGCAAGCTCGATGAGCGCGATCGCCGAGGCAGCCGCGCCCCGTCGACCGCCACGATCGCGGTTTACTACTTTCGATCGGCTCGAGGTGCTCGGGCCGCTGTTCATCATCCCTGCAATCCTCTATGTCGTCGTGCTCGTCGGGTTGCCATTCCTGCTTGCCCTGTATTACAGCGTCAGCGCCTACAGCATCTTCAATCCGAGCTGGACGTTTGTCGGGTTGAAGAACTTCCGCGAGGTCATCGACAGCGAGATCTTCCGGCGGACGCTCGCCAACACCCTCATCTTCACGATCAGTGCCCAAATCATCGGCCTGCTGCTCGGCAAGATCGGCGCCATGCTCCTCATGCAGGAGTTCCCGGGGCGCCGGCTGGCCCGCGCGCTTATCGTTCTGCCATGGGCAGTACCGGTGTCACTGGCGACGCTGGCCTGGGTGTGGATGTTCGACTCGCTCTATAGCGTCATCAACTGGACGCTGCTCGCGGCAGGATTGATCGATCCGGCACACCGGCCGCAATGGCTGGGGCAAGAGGATTTGGCGATGATTGCCGTGGCGACCGTGCATGCCTGGCGATTGTTTCCTTTCGGCGTCGTGATCTTCCTTGCCGGATTCACGTCGGTGCCGCAGGATGTGCTCGATGCCGCCACGATCGACGGTGCGGGCTTCTGGCGGCGCAACTATCAAATCATCCTGCCAATCATCGCCCCGATCATCATGATCGCTGTGATCTTTGGCACGGTGTTCACCTTTACGGATCTCAGCGTCGTCTATTTGCTGACGAAAGGCGGACCGATCAACAGCACGCAGGTGCTCGGCACGCTGGCGTTTCAGGTGGGCATCCTCTCGGGCGATGTCGCTCACGGAGCGGCCATTTGTCTGTTCCTGTTCCCCTTCCTCTTGGTCGCAGTGATCCTGCTCTTGCGGTCGCTGCGGCGGCGGGAGATTTGACATGCCGCGCCTTGCCGGAAAAGTAGTTGGCCAGAGTTCGTTTTATGGCGCGGTGGTTACCCTGGTTGTATTCGCCGCGTTTCCCTTCTACTGGATGCTGATCACGACCTTCAAGACGGACGGCGACCTCTACAATCTCAAGTCCATCCCTTATTGGTTCAACGCGCGGCCTACGCTCGAGCATCTCAAGTATTTGTTTGAAGACACGCTGTTCGTGCAGTGGCTGTCCAATTCCGCCCTTATCGGGGTTTGTGTCGTGGCTATCACTCTTCTCGTGGCCCTGCCGGCCGGCTATGGGTTAGCGCGCATGCCGGGCCGTACCGGCGAAAATCTGAGCATCGGCATCTTCCTGACCTATCTGGTGCCGCCGACGCTTCTGTTCCTGCCTCTCGCGCGAGTGGTGACGCTGCTCGGACTGCAGGACAGCATGTGGGCTCTTGTCGTTGTCTATCCCACTTTCACCATTCCGTTCTGCACCTGGCTGCTTATGGGCTTCTTCAAGTCGCTGCCGCGGGAGATCGAGGAGGCCGCAATCGTCGACGGCTGCACTGTTGTGGGGGCCTTCGTGAAAACGGTCCTTCCTCTTTCGATGCCTGCCATTCTGACCGTGGTGATCTTTGCGTTCACGCTAACTGTGCAGGAGTTCGTGTACGCGCTGACCTTCATCTCCTCTTCCAGCGAGAAGCCCGTTACTTTGGGAGTCGCGACAGATTTGATCCGCGGAGACATTTTTTATTGGGGCGAATTGATGGGGGCGGCGCTTATTTCCAGCGTCCCGATAGCGATCGCCTATAATCTTTTTTTGGACCGCTTCATCAGCGGCATCACGGGGGGCGCGGTCAAATAATCGGCCATTTTTGTACTGCGCTTAGCACGCAAGGTCAGAGCCGGTTGGCACTTCGCAAAAGTGCCATTTCCGGACCCATACACCGCAGCAAGCAGCTCTATTCGATCAGCTCGTCGGCGCGGGAGGCCAGCGTCGTGGCACGGAGAGACCAAGCACCTTTGCGGTCTTCGAGTTGATGTCAACTCGAACTTGGTCGGCCGCTCGACCGGCAGGTCGGCAGGCCTCGCACCCTGAAAATCTTGTCGGCGAAGACGGCGACGCGACGCAGGGGCGCATCAGCGCACCGGCATCTCGTTCTCGATCCAGCCGGTCAACGAAGCGTGCTTGGGCGACCAATCCAACTCCGCCCGCGCGCGCCTGCCGCGCACCCGGCTGTTCGAGCCCAGCGAATAGACGGCGTGGCCGAAGCCCACCGCGGCGATGGCGTCGTCGATCGGCCAGGGCTGCGGCGCTCCGAGACCGAGGCGCCGGGCGATCGCCGCTGCGGCCTCGGCGAAGGAGGCCTCGCCGTTCTCGACATAGTAGAAGGCGCCGGCCGGGGCGCGGTCCAGCGCCAGGGCGTAGAGCTCGGCCATGTCCTCGACATGCACGTTCGACCAGATGTTCCGGCCGCGCCCGATATGGTGGACGATGCCGGTCTGCCGCGCTTGTGCGACCAGGGCCGGGATCTGCACGCTGTCGGCGTACAGCCCGCGACCGGTGCCGTAGATCAGGCTGTTGCACAGCACGACGGACCGTAAACCGCCGCCGGCGGCGTCGATGATCAGCCGGTCGATGGCGACGCGCGCTGCCTTGGCCGGCACCGGCTCAATCGGCGTGTCCTCGTCATAGATCCGGTCCGAGGCCAGGTCGCCGCGGGCATCGTCGGCCACCACGCTGGTGCCGCTCGTGTGCAGGAACGGCTTGCCGCTGCCGGCTAGGGCGTCAAGGAAGGCGTCGACCGCGGATCGATCGTCGGAGCTGGCGGCATTGACCACCGCGTCCGCCGCCTTCGCCTCCTGCGCCAGCAGCGCAGTGTCCAAGAGATCGCCCAGCACCGGCTCGATGCCGAGCGCCTGCAGCCGCGCCGCCTTCTCTGGCGACCGCACCAAGCCGCGGATCCGATGACCCGATGCCTTCAACCGGAGGGCGACGGTGCCGCCGATAAAGCCGCTGGCGCCGGTCAGGAAGATGTTCATGCCTGTTGCTCCCTACATGCTCCAGTTCGGTACCAGACCGGAAGGGCTGATAATTCGGATTCCCGGTCGCGTGAGCGCGCCGATTGTTGCCATCTCTTCCGATGAAAGCTCAAAGTCGAAGATCGCGGCGTTGTTCCCGATGCGATCGATCTTGGTGACAATGGCCTAGCGCTGCGCAAGGCATGCGTGCGTTTCGGCGAACTCTGCCGTGACCGGCAGCCAACCCACAGACGTCCTGCCACGGATCGGCGCCGATCAGGCAGCAACCCTGCGCTGATCCGGCAGTCACCGTTAACCTAATTCTGTGCGAAACCGCGTCAGGTCAGCGGGATAACCGTGCGGTACTTGCCGCCAAAAGACGGCTGCGGGGGTTCCGCGGCGCGCTCGATTGAGACATGGCCGAGCCCATGCCCGGCGAGCAAACGGGCCAGCTCACCATGCACGGCTTGCCATACGCGCTCAGGATCGGCGCCTGCTGCGGGACGCAATCGCACGAGCAGACTCGTCGGAGTAATTCGCACCACTTGCGACAACCCTACGCCCGGAATGTGATCCACCTCGAATGCCAGCGGCGGAATAGAAACTCGCTTGCCGCGCTCCGTTGAGAAAGTGAGCACGTCGGCGCTGCGGCCCCGCACGCGGATCGCCGGCAGCGGGTTGCCGCAGAGACAGGGACTGGAGCGCAGTAAGATGCGGTCGCCCAGCTCATAACGGAGAATCGGCTGTATCCGATTGGCGAGGTTGCTGACAAGGACCGAATGTGATTCTTCACCCGGCCGAACCGGGCGGTAGTCGGCATCAACTGGCTCGAGCACAACCCAGTCACTGTTGACGTGATGCCAGCCGTGCTCGCAGCCGATCGCCATGAAAAGACACTCTGTGGCCACGTAAGCGGTTCGGACCTTGGCATGGAATGCTCGCGCGATCCGGTCGTATCCGTCTTCAGAAAGTCCTTCGGAAGTGGGGAGGACCAGCAGGGGGTGAATCTGCAGGCGGCCGGCTTCCTGTTCCTCGGCAAGGAGGACCATCATGCTTGCGTAGCCAGCGAGGAGAACCGGGCGGAATTGGTTAAGTTCGGCAATCATATCCGGCAAGGGCATCTGTACGGGAAACGCCCGAATTGACCGCGCCAAGCGTCTCTTGCGGATCGCGGCAATGCCGGTCGCGCCGACAAAGTGACCGCCAGTCGCCTGCACCAAGGCCATGCGCCCGCCACTGGCGAGGATGCCGAGGATGTCGGCAACGTTCAGCCACCCCATCATCATCCGGAGAGAGATGGCGAGGGTCACGGCCCAATTGCGTTGATCCAACAGAAATATGCCGGGGGTACCCGTGGTTCCCGATGTGGTGGCCACAGAGTACTTTCTGAGAAAGCGTTCCCCGACCAGGTCCGGACTATTGACGAACGCTCGCACCGTCTCGATGGTCACTTCACGGTCTGTGACCCAGTCGTCGAAATGCAACATTAGCGTCTGCTTGCCGACGATTGGCAGCATTGCCGGATCTTGGACCCGCTGCGGAAGGCGCTCGTAGAGCCTGTGATAGAAGGACGAGTTGGCGCGGGCGAAAGCCACCATCTCGCTAAGACGGTCGCGCTGCCGCTGCGCGATTGCGGCCAGACCTTTCCTTCTGGCCCCGCGTGTATCGAGTAGCACTGACAAAATGCCTTCGCTCATCGTAGGCTGTGATGTCCGAATGAACCAGCGGGCCGACAACAGCATCGTTCCACCGGCCAGCAATTGCCGCAGATATACGCAAGAACCTGGCTCCGTTGAACTCACAGAATTGGACCGCCTTTCCAGGACAAGTGATCCTCCAGCCGCCGGCTGCCCGCTGAGCAGAATGCAGCGTCTTTAAGCCAGCGAGCCAATGAATTGAACCGGGGCGTTGCAGAGGGCGAGGCCGCGGGGCCAGCGCTGGGCCGATATGTGGTAAGCTTCGTCAAAATGGTTGGTCAGGTTTCAGGGAGAGGATTGTGAGGCGACGCGAGTTCATCGCGCTCCTCGGCAGCGCGGCGGCAATCCCACCACTCGGCGCGCGCGCGGAGCGCCCGCGAGAGCGCATCCTCTACTTCACTTACTCGGCCGGCTACCGGCATGACGTCATACCGCTTTCCAGGGCAATCCTGACGCAGCTTGGAAGCAATTCCGGTGTCTTTGAGGTCACTGCAACCGAAGACACGTCTGAATTCTCGACCGAAAACCTCCAGCGCTACGCCGCGGTGATGTTCTACACATCCGGAGAACTTCCGATGAGCGGCGATCAGAAGGCAGCTCTTCTCAACTTTGTGCGATCGGGCCGTGGGTTCCTCGGCGTTCATTCGGCCACGGACACATTCTACACTTGGCCGGACTATCTTGATCTGGTCGGCGGCTACTTCAATGGTCATCCCTGGCATCAGGGCGTGACGATCGAGGTGGTTGGTCCTGGCGATCCACTGGTGGCGTTTCTCGGGAATTCGTTGCAAGTCGACGACGAAATCTATCAAATCAGCGACTTCGACTATCGTGGATCACGCGTGCTCCTGCGCCTCGACCAAAGCTCGGTCGACCTTAGCAAGACCGGTGTGCATCATCGATTCTATGGTTGGCCTCTCGCCTGGAAAAGATCTTACGGCGAGGGGCGAGTATTCTATACGGCGCTAGGCCACGAGGCATCAGTCTGGCAGGACGCCCGCTACCAGCAAATCCTCACGAATGCTATCCTCTGGTCTACGCGAAGGTCGCTCTAGAAGTCGAAACGACGGCTAGATGCCGTGGTAGTTCGCGCTTGTGCGTCATTCTGACTGTGCACCGATCGTTTCCGGACTACCCAATAAGCAGACCATTTCAGAGTCGGTCGGCACTTTGCATTCTGCCGAACAGCGGACATCAGCTCGCCGTGTCCAGAGCTGCCTGATCCTCACACGAAAGCTCCACCGATGCGGATAGATGCGGCGCTTGCCATGGGTGTGCGGAAAATCGAGACACGCTTCTGACCATTTCCACCCTCGCAACCGAGCTTGGCCGTGACGAGGAGGTCGCGACATCGATATTCACGGCAATGGGATCACGCGCATCTCGGGCCGGTTCGGAGACCCGGTTCGGAGACAATGAGCGGCAAAACCAGAGCCGATATGCTACTTATCCACGCCTAGCAACGCCTTGGCCGCCCGTGAAGGTTGCCTGAATGCGGGAATTCCCGTTCTTCGTCGCATCGAGCTTCTGGGCGGGCGCTGCGCATGCGGCGACGCCGGGGCACGGCAAAACCATCGCGGCCGCTTACATCGTTGGCGCGCGCGGCAAACCGATCGACGCGGTGATCCTTGGAATTTTCGTCACTCTGTCCCACACCAGCGGGATCGTGCTGGTCGGCGTGCTCGCTTCGCTCGGCTCGACCTGGCTGCGGCCGCAGCGCATCGAAGCCTACTTGGCGGTTGCGGTCGGTATCTTGGTGATCGTGCTCGGCCTATGGATGCTGTGGGCGCAGCGCGATCTTGTGGCGCTCGCCATGGGCGAAGCCGGCGAGCCGGGCGATGGCACTAGCCGCGCGCGGGATCACAATCACCACCATTCTCACGACCATCTGCGCGGCCATGAGCACGGCGAGCCTGTGGTCTGGCATAGCCACGGATTCGGCAAGGTCCACGCCCATCGACTGGACGTCGTGGTCGAGAACCGTCCGAAACTGCCTGTGTTGCTGGCGCTGGGTATTGCGGGCGGCCTGCTCCCCGATCCAGCCGCGCTGGCGCTGTTGCTCGGCGCGCTGTCGAGCGGGCTTGGTCACGGTTGTGGTGTTCAGCCTCGGCTTCGCGGCGACGCTGGTGGTGGTCGGCATCGTTGCCGCGAAAGTCGGCGAAAAGGTGCTCGACTGGCTGGCCAGCATCTGGATGATCCGCCTGCAGATCGCCACCAGCCTGCTGATCGTCGGCATGGGCGTGGTACTGACCATCCGCGCCGCGTCCGAACTGGTGGCGTTGCCGGCGGGCTGAATGTTTAGAGCGCGAGGGCCTTTCTTCGATGCGGCATTCGGCTCTAATTCGAGCATGATTTTTTCGGAAGACCGGCACCCGCACTCTTGGGGATTTGGAATTCCTATTGGGTTTGCCGCGAGTCCGATTGGAATTTCAAATCCACCGCATTGGCTACCGCGCAACCGCATGCCTGGCCGGAAGCATGCCGACAAACCCGCTGATGTCGGCGTACCAGACATTGCCGTCGCGATCGACGGCGATGCTGAACGGTCGGGCATTGTCGCGGGGAAGCGCAAAGATCTCGATGTGGCCGTTGCGCAGCCGCCCGAGGCTCGCGCGGCGCATCATACCAAACCAGACATCGTCATTGGGAGCCACGGCAATGCCGCTGAGACCGGCATTTTCCGGACCCGCCTCGACATCCGAGAATTGTCCATCCTTGAATCGTCCGATGCGGTTGGCGCGAAACTGCAGAAACCACACCGAGCCACCGGAGCCGACCGCGACGTCAGACGGCACGGCGCCGCCACGCGGGAGGTCGAATGTCCTGCTGGTGCCGTCGACGGCGAGGTGGAGCAGCTGGTTGCCGTTCTGCAGCGTGGCATATGTTGCCATCGGCCGCCACTGCGACCCCATAGGGTCCGCCGCGCGCGGACTCGATCTGATAGCGGGTAAAAACTCCGTCCTTCAGCTTGGTCAAGCCATAACCGGTCGGATCGGCGAACCAGGCGGCGCCGTCGGGCGCGATCACCAGCCGTCCGAGGCGAGCGATCGGAGTGTCCAGCACAAACCGTGCGATCTCGCCTACGCTGCTGATGCGCGCAATGGCGCGAGCGGCGAGGTCCGTGTACCAGGCGCTGCCTTCGGCTGCGACCGCGAGCCCGATCGGCTCGATGTTGCGGCTCGACGTAGGCAGTCGCTCGATGCGGCCCTTGCGCAGACGGCCGATCGCATTGGCGTGGTCGATGGTGAACCAGATGCTGCCGTCGGCGCCTGCCGCAATCGCGATCGGCGCATCCTGCGGATCGTCCATGCGGTACTCGACGAATTTCTCCTCCGGGACGGCGCGGACCAGCAGAAGCGCGCCTCCCGCCAGGACCGCGATGCCGAGCGCCGCGGCCAGTGTCCCGATTTTGAAGTTCGCGAGCATTCGCGGCACACTCCGTACGAACCTCGGTTCCCACACGGATCAACGCGGCGAACGCGCGGCGGCGCGCCGGCGCGACAGATGTAGCGCCGCAAGACAGCCGCCGATCAGCACCAGCACACAGAACGAGACCCCGCCGACGAGGCTGATCGGTTCGATGCGCGCCAGCAGGTTGCCGCCTTCGAGGGTCATTCGCCAGACCTCCGCATAGGACATCAGCGAGAAGACCGCGCAAATGACGCCTGCATCGTTTGGATCCCGGGCGAGGGGCCCGGACTCGATATGGGTTGGAACGTTGTCTTCTTTCGGCGCCCAAGTTTCGCCGCCGTCGTCGCTGCGATAGATTCCGCGATCGGAGGAGATGACCAGGGTCGTCGCGTCTGCGCTGGCTCCAATGCCGCGCACTCTGGCTCTCGCCTCAGGCAGCGAACGTCCGACGGAATGCCAACCGGAGCCGAGATCGACGCTGACCGCCATCCGGCCGCCCGCCGCCGCCCAGATGCGTTGCGGCCGGCTGGCATCGGTCGCGATCGTGTCGACCGGCGCATCTGCACCGCCGAAGCCGGTGTTGCGCCAAGTGCGCCCCCATCGTGGCTGATCATCGCCCGTCCGTCGATCACGGCCGCCAGAATGTCGGCCGATCCCGGGATCGTCACCAGCGCCGTCATATCGCCGATCTCTGGGACTCGGGGCACGACCGCATAGGTGCGGCCGCCGTCCTCGCTCGCGAACAGCTCCCTCCAGCCGAGCAGATAGAAACGATGGTTCGCCGGCCCGGCAACCAGCGCCCGCGCCGGGATTGCGGCACCCGGGATCTCGGCGCAGCCAACCCTCCTGGTCACGACGAAACACGCCGCTGGCTGCCGCACACACGGTCAGCTCGCCGTCTGACGAGAAGGCGAGCGCAAATACCGCGCCGATGATGACGTCGCGCGCCTCCGGAGCCCAGCTCCGCCCTCCATTGTGCGAAGTCAGGATTCCGAGATCGGTGCCAACCAGCAGGTGGGACGAATCGCGTGGATCGACCGCAATGACGAGCGCCGCATTGAGAAACAGGCCGACATCTGCATTCAACCAGGCGGCGCCGAGATCGCGAGAGCGAAACACGCCGCCATAGCTGCTCGCGTCATGCGCCGACGCGCTGCTAGCCAGAAGAGACGCCACGCAGACAAGCCAAATGATCAGCCGACGCAGGCCAAATTGCTCTTTTCCAATCCCAAGATGAAGCGGTCGGGGTGGGGAGGCTGGTCCCACCCCGATGTCCCACACATCAAGGCAAGGGTCTCGCCGCACAGTGCATTCGTGGGCATGGGCGGATTGCTGGAGGCAATGTGGCGTGAAGCCAGCCTCTGCGCAACCAAATCACCGCCTACATGAAGCTCCCGGCTGCCACTGAGACCACAGGAGGTCCATTCCACCGAATTAGACTAGAAGCTCGGCGGCCGTGAATGCGCCGGCGCGCCCAAATTGCGGGATTTTCACACATGGGGTAATTCCGGGCCGGAGCCATACTGAAGCTCTGAGAATCAGCTCTCCAAGAATCGATGAGGCTCACCTCTTGGGCCTTGCAATGATAGGAGAGCTGCAATGGAGCGCTATGTCGGACTTGACGTTTCTTTGAAGCTAACAGCGATCTGCATCGTTGATCGGACGGGAAAGATTGAGCACGAAGGCGTTGTTCGTTCCGACCCCGAAGCGATCGCAGCATTCATCAAGTCAAACGCGCCGCATGTCGCGCGGATTGGACTCGAAACAGGGGCAACGTCGACATGGCTGTGGACCGAGTTGAATAAGCTGGGGCTGCCCGTCATCTGCATCGACGCCAGGCACGCCAAGGCGGTGTTGAAAATGCAGATCAACAAGAGTGACCGCAACGATGCCGTAGGCATCGCCCGCATCATGCAATGTGGATGGTATAAGGAGGTGTGCGTCAAAGGCCTCGACAGTCATGCGGTAAAGGCTCTCCTCGTCAGCCGGGCTCTGCTCGTCAAGATCAAGCGGGATCTCGAGAACCAAATCCGCGGGCTCTTAAAGAACCTCGGGCTGGTTATTGGTCCGGCAAAGATGAACGTATTCGCATTGCGTGCTGCGGAGCTCACCAAAGAGCGGCCGGAACTCGCCCTTGCGGTAACGCCGCTACTCAGCGCCCGAGCAGCCATCGAGCAGCAGATTGCTGATCTCGACCGTAAGGTCATGAAGCTCGCACGCAGCAATGCCCAAGTGCGACAGTTCATGACGACACCTGGCATCGGCCCTGTTACGGCTCTTTGCTTTCTTGCAACGATCGACGACCCTACGCGCTTCAAAAGGTCAAGAAGCGTCGGAGCCTATGTCGGACTAACGACCCGACGCTACGCATCCGGCGAGATCGACTGGACGGGTCGAATCTCGAAGTGCGGCGACAAAATGTTGCGCGGCTATCTCTATGAGGCAGCCAATGTGCTGCTCACACGCGTAGCAAAATGGTCAGCGCTCAAAGCCTGGGGCATTCGGCTTGCAAAGCGAACTGGGCTACGCAAGGCCAAAGTTGCGGTCGCGCGAAAGCTCGCGGTCATTCTGCATCGGATGTGGATCGATGGTACCGAATTTAGATGGTCGTCAAAGGAGACCGCCGTGCAAACAGCATAGCAGATAGCGAATTCCCGCCGAGCACCGGCGGGATCCAAGGTCCCTGCCGGGACGTTGGCGTTGGTGCGATCGCCCCAGGCTTTGCGATGCTCAAAAGGCAAGCGCGCTTCACACATTGATCCGCCAGCGTCATCCTACGCCATCATGCGGAGGGCATGCCCCTACCGCGGAGAGAACCATGAACCCGGCAAGGATGTGTTTGGAGAGTCTTGACCGCAGGCCCGGAATTAGAGAACATTGATCCGCCAGCGTCATCCTACGCCATCATGCGGAGGGCATGCCCCTACCGCGGAGAGAACCATGAACCCGGCAAGGATGTGTTTGGAGAGTCTTGACCGCAGGCCCGGAATTAGAGAACGGCCTGGGCCATGAGCAGAAATGCTCCCTCCCAGACCGCTGCACGAAAACCGCAACGAAGCATCCCGCATCTTAAGGGTCCTTGCTGCGATGGCTCAGACTCGGCGCACGTCGAACCGAGTGACTGGGAGACACAGAACAAGCCGAGAAGTCACTACAAAGTCAGGCTTGATGGCGTGTGGGCAGACGTGCCCGACGAGGCCGTGGTGACGGGGCCGAATCGTGGGCGTACCCTGGTCTGGTACTACGACGGTTGGACCGGTCACAGCGGCATACCCGGCAAAGTAATCAAGTGCTTCATGCCGGGCACGATGACCTGAGATTCAAGATAAGATTGACCGGCTTTGCGGCCTGCGGCTCACGCGTGCCTGCCCGCATCGCGGGCAACGACCTGCAGATGCGGCGTAAGGTCGATGCCGTCGTGCTTCGGGTCCGCCGCCGAAATCGCCGACGCCTGCATCGAAATCGCAATGAACCGGCATTGGAGCAGCAAGGCTGAGCAATGTGGACGATGAACATGCAACAGTGCGCCTCCCGGGCGGGCGCGGGACAGCCCCGATGTCAGGATTGGGTGTGCGCCGTGACAAGACGGCGCGCTTTCCAGTGGGTGCAAGCCCCACCCGGCAAACGCTCCAGCCGGAAGCTCGGAGCAGCTATGGTTGTAACGAAGTGGCTGAAGCCTTCGATTAGCGTGTCACGACTTGGTGACAGCGCGAGTGGGCAGGCCGTAATGCGAATGAACGCCGAGCAAGCCTCGAAAAGGACGATGCGCAGGCCGACCCGCCTGATGGATCAGAAAGTTGACGAGCGCATTGGGGAGCAGGTTCATGACCGTTCAGGTGACACCGTGAAATTCAGAACTTGAAGGCGTAAATGCGCCCGTCGGCGCCCACATAGAGGCGATCCTGCGTCGCGATCAGCGTCTGGAAGCGTCGGAGACCGCTCAAGGGCTCGCTGACAAAAATCGGTTCGCCGATATCGCCGCGGAACGCGTGCAGCCGATTGTCGCCTTCGGCGCCAACAATCCACACAATCAGGTTGGAATGGCCGTCCGTGGTGGTCGCAACGGGGGAGCCGCGGCCGCGGAGCGCACCGCACCAGGCGGTGGCCATCGCCGGCGGGGAGCCTGCTGCGATCTTCAAGACCGTCAAATCGTGACCTCGGCCAGGCTGCGGGCAATGCGCTCCTGAGGCCTGGAAGGCAACAAAGACATCATTGCCGACGCGATAGGCGGCCGGCGACGTGACGATCGACGACTGGGATACTGTTTCGACCGCCAGCTGGCCGCCAACGCCGCCGAGACTATTTCGATCGAGAAGATAAGCCTTGCCATCCTTCCCCAGCGCCAGGATCAGAGCGCGGCCGCCGCCCGCTCCGGATATGCTGAGAGGAAGCGGATTGCTGCCCCCAAGATCCGCATCGCTGGCATCGAGTGTTTTCCAATCCGATGGCGCAAAATAGCTCCTCTTGTCGTCACTGCGGCGCAGGTCGGGTCCAACGTGAAACACGGCTTCACCGTCGCTCCAGGTCGGCACGCCGAGCGTGTTCCCGGTCGCAAAGTAGATGTCATGCTCGGAGACGCTCAGACCGCCCGGCGCCCAGATCCCGCCCCCTCGCCCACGCGTTTCGAAGCTGACATGCTTGCCGGGCTCGTGAAGGGAGATTCCGACCACCCAGCCGTGATAGTTTCCGCAATCACCAAAATGGCCGCTGAAGGCGACATAAGCAGTGCCGTCGAGCAGCGTGAGTGCCGCACGCTGGTTGTGGACACTCGGATCGAAATGTCGTCCTGCCTTTTGCAGAAGGTCGGCCACGTCGATCGGCCAGCCGGGGAGAACGCTGCCATCCTTTGTCGAAAGCGCGAACACTTCGTGGCGCGGGCCGTTTCCACGCTCCACGGCAGCATCGAAATAGATGGCTTGGGTTGTAGGGTCGATGACGGGCGTCCCGGTGATACCAAGCGGATCGATATTCCCGCACGGCAGCGACGAACGGCGAACTGGACGCCCGACCACGCGCCTCCACAATTCCTTGCCGGTCGTCTCGTCGAAGGCCTGGACGACGTCGTCCTCGGTGGCCACGAATAGCATCCCGGTGTTCGCGCCAGGAGGACGCCAGTAAAGTGGCTGGGCGTACATCGAGCCCGCGACGTGGGCGTTGAACGCGCCGTCCAGTTGAACCGATCTGGCTTTCTCCCAGGACAACGTCGGAACGACGTACTGGCCGCTTCGGCTGTTGTCACCGTGATAGGTCAGAACCGAGCTGTCTTGAGCAAGGGCGGACAGCGGCGACAGCGCAAGTGCAAATAGTCCGGCCATCAGGGCAGGGCGTGCCGCCATCAAAGAAGCGCGTCGGATGTTCATGAGCGCCTAACATGCCGGTACTGCGCCGGTTCCATCCGCATCGGGAGCCCGTCGCATGAGCTGTGGTGTTTCGCCCTCGCGCTCATCAAGCGACGGTTCACTGCCCACTAGCGAGGATTTCGGCGACTTCGTACAGATGAGGATCGATATCGTCAGTGACCCTTTCGAACTGGCTCCAGGCCTTGCGAAATTCAGGTGACTGGTGCGCAGCCAGAAGGTCACGGGTTTCCCATTGAATGTAATTCACGATACGGCGCCCATCGAGGTTGCGATGCAGGCTGATGGAAATGAACCCCGGCTGACGCTGCATGAAGCGAGCTCGCTCCCTCATGAGCGACAGTGCTTCGGCCTGCTTCTCTGGTTCGGCCTCGATGATGGTAATTTGGCGTGATTGGCTGCTGGTCGATCTGGATCTGCGGCATGGCAATCTCCCTTCGGCATTATCGATCGATCTCTCCAAAGACGATGTCCAGCGAACCGATGATCGCCGACACATCGGCCAACAAATGGCCACGGCAGAGCAAATCCATCGCCTGCAGATGTGCGAACGAGGGCGCGCGGATCTTGCACTTGTAGGGTTGGTTGGTCCCATCGGAAACCAGATACACGCCGAACTCGCCCTTGGGGGCTTCCACTGCCGCATAGACCTCGCCGGCAGGCACGTGAAAGCCTTCCGTGTAGAGCTTGAAATGGTGGATCAGGGCTTCCATCGAGCGTTTCATCTCGCCGCGACGCGGGGGAAAAATCTTGTTGTCCTGCACCGCGACCGGACCCTGCCCGTCTGGAGCCCGGAGCTTGGCAATGCACTGTCTCATGATGCGCACCGACTGGCGCATTTCTTCCATCCGGATCAGATAACGGTCGTAACAGTCACCGTTCTTGCCGATCGGAATGTCAAAATCCATCTCTTCATAGCATTCGTATGGCTGCGCCTTTCGCAGGTCCCAGGCCGCACCCGAACCGCGCACCATGACGCCGGAAAAGCCCCACTCCCAAGCCTGCTTCAACGTCACGCTGCCGACGTCGACGTTCCGCTGCTTGAAAATGCGATTTTCCGTCAGCAGGCGGTCCAGATCGTCCACCACGCGCAGGAACGGATCGCAAAACGCTTCAATGTCGTCGATCAACTTCGGCGGCAGGTCTTGATGGACGCCACCGACACGGAAGTAATTTGCGTGCATGCGCGCGCCGGACGCGCGTTCGTAGAACACCATCAGCTTCTCGCGCTCTTCGAATCCCCACAGCGGTGGAGTGAGCGCCCCGACGTCCATCGCCTGGGTTGTGATGTTGAGAAGATGCGAAAGCAAGCGCCCGATTTCACAGAACAGCACGCGAATCAATTGGCCACGGCGCGGCACCTCGAGGCCAAGCAGCCTCTCCGCTGCGAGGCAGAACGCATGCTCTTGGTTCATCGGCGCGACATAGTCGAGCCGGTCGAAATAGCCGATCGATTGCAGATAGGTCTTGTTTTCGATCAGCTTTTCGGTTCCACGATGGAGCAGGCCGATGTGAGGATCGACGCGACGGACCACTTCGCCATCAAGTTCCAGCACCAGGCGAAGCACGCCGTGGGCCGCGGGATGTTGGGGTCCAAAATTGATGGTGAAATTGCGCAGGCCTTCTTCTTCCGCCATGGCGAATTCACGGGTTACGATGTTAGCGAGTCAGCGGCCGGCGTAGCGTGACCAACCGCCTGGGCGCCGGACGCCCCGTGCAGTTGGCGGAGCTATGCAAGCAGCATCTACACCTTCCCGTTAGAGGTCTGAACGATGCAACTTGGTCCGGTCCAAATGGATCATCGGACCAGCAACCAGTCTAAGCTTTGGTCGTTCCTAAAGCTCTCGCAGCCGAAACCCTGTGGCGGCGGCCCGGGACACCGGACGGATGCTTGTCGTCGAGGACCACGCAATCGATGGCGGGCTGGGCGATGCCGTGTCGACTGCGGTCGGCTCGGCGGCGCCAGTAAATCGGCTGGGGATCGCGCAGCTGCCGCGCTCCGGCACGAAAGACGAACTGCTCGACCGATATGGTATCTCGCGTCGGTCGATTGAAGAGAAGGTCCTGCAGTTGGCAGCCTGACCATGCGTGCATAGTGCGGTCCCTATTGGCGATTGGAGCACAATCGAGCGAAAGCCCTTCCAAAAAAAATGCGTCCAAAAGCGTCTGACTGCTGATCGTTGCAGCGGCTTCCGTTATGGCAGGCAAGAGCCAACCTCCGATCTTCGATCTATTTCGCAGCTGCGAGCAAGGCAGCCAGGGACCCCCTGGCCGTTCGCCAGGCGGAACAGTTCGGCATCGGAGGCGTTTTTTCGCACCAAGAAACACCGGGGGGGGACGCATGTGCTGATGCGAAACGACCGAACTGTGCTTACGCTTAAGTGTCCCGCGTGCAGTCGGGCGACGCCGCATCGGTTTCTTTACACGAAGAACGGTTGCGACATCCTTCAATGTCGTGACTGCGGACTGGGACGCACCGAGGCATCGAGCTTCGATCCCCTTGCCTATTATGACGAGGGCTACTTTTCCGGCCGTCAGCCCGATGGCTACGCCGACTATCGCGGCGCCGAACCCGTGCTGCGGCGGTTCCTTGGCAGCGCGGTCGACCGGCGCGCACTGGCGCCTGATGACGCCTCCGCAGCACTTGTGGTTCTTCAACCGCGACAGCATCGCGACTCTGGCCCATTCGATCGGCCTTCGCGTCGAGAGTTCCGATCATCCCTGGAAATTCGTGCCGTTCTCGCTGATCGCCTTCCAGGTCGGTCGCATGCTCGGCCGCAAGATCGCGGCCAGCCCGACCCGCAACCGGTTCGGCATTCAGGTGAACCTGTTCGACGCGATGCGCGTGGTCTTGAGCAAGACGCCACCATGTTCGGATAAGAGCCTCCCATGACAGAGCGCCTCAACCTCGGCCAGATCGCCTTGCTCCTCACCTACGCGGCCGGCATGGCGGCGGGGCAGCTCCTGTTCAAGGCCGCCGCCCTCCGTCTCGGCGACGGCTATCCCTTGTCCACGCGTGCGATGCTGCATCGCAGGACGCAGCGTTCATCGGCGCCATCGTGCTCTATGCCGCCTTGTCGGTCCTGTGGGTCTGGCTTTTGACGTTCACGCCGCTGTCGCGCGCGTATCCGTTCGTGGCGGTCGCGTTTGCGCTGACGCCCGTCCTCGGCGCGCTGGTGTTCGCCGAGCCGTTGTCGGCGAGTCTCCTGGCAGGAATCGCGGTGATCACCTGCGGTCTTGTGCTTGTTGTGGGTTAATGAGACATGATCGGCCGGATTCGCAATCCCTGGGTGGTTGTCGCGGCGTACAATGAAGCGCCGGTGGTCGGCAGTGTCGTGTCCGGCATTTGCCGCGCCGGATACGCGGTCGTCGTGGTCGACGACGGCTCCGCCGACCGCACCGGCGAGGTCGCGTTGCTCGCAGCCGCGGTCGTCGTTCGGCATCCGGTCAACCTCGGGCAGGGCGCCGCGCTGCAGACCGGCATCGACTACGCCCTTGAGCAGCATGCTGATGCGCTCGTCACGTTCGACACCGACGGCCAGCATTCCCCCGCGGCCATCGCGGCGTTGCTCGCGGCGATCGAGCAGCCCGGCATCGATTTCGCGCTTGGCAGCCGCTTTCTCACCGGTGCGACCGCAAAATCTGCCGGTGTCGCGCCGCATCCTGCTCAGCGTCGCGATCTGGTTCACGCGGGCGAGCACCGGACTGCCGGTGACCGACACCCACAATGGCCTTCGTGCGATGACGGCGCGCGGCGCCGGCGCGATCTCCTTGCGACAGAACCGAATGGCGCACGCGTCCGAGATCCTGCACCAGATCGCGCAGAGCCGCCTGCGCTTTGTCGAGGTGCCGGGTAAATATCGAGTACAGCGCCTATTCGCTGGGCAAGGGCCAACGCATCATCGATGCGATGACGATCCTGATCGATCTGTTTGCGCGGAGGCTCTACTGATGATCGCGCAGCTGTTGCTGACAGGCTTTCTGGCGTTGGTACTGATCTACGCCTGGTCGGTGCAGCGGACGGTGCCGAGCATCGGCCTGCTCGCGAGCGGCGCTGCGCTAGGCGTCGCAAGAAGGGCACGAGGCTCGTGAGCCCGCGCGCGGCCACGATGGCGAGCATCGGGACCACGAACAAGACGTGGCGGACACCGTCATAGAGCGTCGAGCCCTGCAGGATCAGCACCACGATAGGCCCGAACGCTGCCACACTGACGACCAGCACAGCGCGCGAGAACCGTGGTCATCCACCTGTTCAAGCGCCATGCATTGTCCTGCGATCGAGCCGCTGCACGAGGAGTTCAAGCGGCGGGTCCAGACGCAGACGGTCCTGTCATCGGCCGACACTGCCGCCTGCATCACATCAGGCGACGTCCGGCTCAGCCGCGAACGGACCCCCAGCGCACCTCAAATGTTGTCCTTGGCTGGGCTTCGATAACACGCCTGAAGGGAACTTTGTTTCGAAGTTTCAAATCAGGTCTCCCAAGGCGGATAGCAATGGCGATCCTTATCACCGGAGGTGCCGGATACGTTGGCAGCCACATGGTGCACGAACTTGCTGATCGTGGCGAACAGCGAGCGACCTCGCAAATGCTCATTGTCACGCGCTTTCATACCTGCGCGATGGTGGAGAGCCCCTGACGCTAAATTGCGGGTACGGCCGCGGCTGCTCGGTCTTGCAGGTGATCGAGGCCATGCGCCACGAATCCGGAAACGACTTTCCCGTTGAACTTACCGCCCGCCGACCTGGCGATCCAGCGGAGATCGTGGCGTCGGCGGAACGGATGCGCAATCTGCTAGGCTGGCGGCCCCAATGGGATGATCTTTCCCAGATCGTCTGCCATGCGCTTGCTTGGGAACGCAAACTATCGGCACAAGGCAACGCAAGGCTTCCCTCCAAAGTGATTAAGCTGTCCCAATCCGTTCCATTGTCGGCGAGGTGACCCATGGCGCTTTCGCCTTGCGAGAGGTCCAGCGATGCCCGCAGACCATGATACGCGCTATGATACGCGCCCCTTGGGTCGAACCGGCATCCATGTGCTGCCCTTGGGCATCGGCACGAACAAGTGGCGGCGTGCCGATCGTGGGGCCGTGTTGGAAACATACAGGACCGTTCATGACGCCGGCCCGTGCATGATCGACACGGCCGAGATCTATTTTTCGGAGCGCGTCGTGGGCGACTGCTTGCGCGCCGGTCCCATGCGCGCGGTGATAGCATCGAAATTCCTTCCCTTTCCGGGCCGAACCTCGCCGCGCCGCCTGATGAGCGCGCTAGACGGTTCGCTTGCGCGCCTTGGCCTCAAAACAATCGATCTCTACTACGTCCATTATCCGCTGCCCTTGATCGACGTGGGAGGGTTCGCCGAAGGCCTCGTCGAAGCAGTGAAGTCCGGCAAGGCACGCGCGGTCGGCGTGGCAAACTTCAGTGCGGCCCAAATGCGCCGCATCGCCAATCACCTCGCAAGGGCAGGCGTTCCGCTCGCCGCCAATCAGGTCAACTACAGCCTGCTCCGACGAGGGGCGGAAACAAACGACGTGCTCGAAGTCTGCCGTGAGCTCGATGTGGCACTGGTCGCGTATTTTCCCCTTACGTCCGGCCGCCTCACGCAGCCGTCGGACAGCAGAGGCACGAAAGCAGTGCTAACGTGTCTCGCCGATATTGCCCGCGCGCGCGACGCCAGCCTCAGCCAGGTCGCCCTGAACTGGTTGCTGGCGCGCGACAGTCACGTAATCCCCATCCCCGGCGCGACCAAACCTCATCACGCCAGGGCCAATCTCGATGCACTCGGTTGGCGCTTGAGTGAGACCGAGTTCGACGCGATCGACCGAGCCTCAGCAAAGAGTGGAACATGAATCCTGCGCCCATCAAACCCCTCATCTCGACCTCGGACCTCGACAAGATCGACGTCAGCGTCGGGACCATTCTCGCTGTCGAGGACGTGGCACATTCGGAGAAGCTCGTACGCTGCGTGTCGATTTCGGCGACCACGCGCGCTCCAATCTCGTCGGCCATCCCATAGGAAATTGAAAGCCGGCAGGCGCCGCTTATCGTGAACCTCGCGCCGCGAAAGGTGGCGGGCGAGATTGCCGAAGGTTTATGTTCGATATCGGTTATGCCGATGAGATCACGCCAGTGCTAGCGCAGCCGGAGAAGCCGGTTCCGAACGGCACCCGTGCGGACTGCGGGCCCGAGGGCCTGTTAAGCTTCACGAAGCTTCCAATGAAAAGCGACGGCGAAGCGCCTGGTCGGACCGCCGAGTCCTTCCCCTTTGCAGCGATCAAGACTCAATAGCCGCGCCTAATTGATACCTCGATCACCAATACGCCAATTGCGAGCCCGTCATGAGATGCCGCCGGCAGGTCACACCCGGTTCGATCATGAACGCATTGCATCGATCGCATGAGCAATCAAAACCGCTACGCTCGCAGCGATGAGCAAGACGAAAATCCAAGTAACGACCACGTCCATACTCAGAGTGAATGCGCCGATCCATGCACAGTCAAAAACCATCGTGCCGGAGCCAACGGTTTCAGCCCTGGCTGGGGATTCGCGGCAACAAATGCGCTCAGTATCGGCCCTATCGGCCGAATGCCAAGAGGAGCAACAGGCCGACAGCACACGCAGCCATAAGGAATAAGTAGAGGCCCACGAATATCCTCCGACTCTCCATGGTCGGGGATTAAGCGCCGATTTTTCGGCTTTCAAACGTTAATTTGCCAGTTTTTCCCCAGTGCAAATAAAGCCGTTGCGTGAAAGGACGCAGCTAAAGCGCTCATGATGGTTGGCCTTGCCTGCAACGTCCTTCGGAATCCTGACCGTATTCGAGGAAGCGCAACCGGCAGCGCATGCTCGTCGGCTGAGGCAGTGAATGCGAGGCCGTTGACAGTAAGCTGGCGGGCTTCTCTCTTGCGGCCCTCTCAGACGACCAGTTTAATGGTCTCGATCACTGGGAGGATCGCAATGCAAAAAATAATTTCGGTGGCCGTAATGACTGCCGCACTCGTGCTTGCAGCCTGTGGCAGAGAGCCTGGACCAAAGGGTGATCCAGGACCGCAGGGCCCGGCCGGCCCGCAGGGTGCCCAAGGGATTCAGGGTGTGCCAGGTCCACAGGGCCCGGCCGGTGCGCAAGGACCACAAGGACCGCAGGGGCCAAAAGGTGACAAGGGAGACAAGGGCGATCCGGCGGCGGTCAATATTCGGGCGGTGCAGGCCGATGGCGCCGTCAATTGCGACAGCAGTGAAACGCTTGTCTCAGTGTTCTGTCCAAGTGGTGGCAGCGCGGATGGCAGGAAGTGCAGCACTACACCGACAATTGGTCTTTGCCTGAAGAAGTGAAAACTGGAGCAGGGTCCGCCGGTTCACGCTGGCGGGCCTATGTCATGTCATGGACGAGTGGACTTTTGCGCGTTCCCGCTCGACTTCTTCAGCATGTTTATCGTCGACGGTCATGAGCGAGTTGCTTGCGTCGCCGTGGACCTTCAACAACTCGTCTAACTTGGCGTGGATGGCCTGCGTGTCGCGGTGCTCGGCGCGCTGGATCACTAGAGTCATTCCCCAGGTCGTGAGGGTGGCTAGCGAATGCCACTCCAGTCCGTTGCATAAGGCGATCTGCCGCGCCAGTAGTTGCTCGAGGTTGGCTTTGCGTAGGTGTAGGGGCAGGGACCGCAGATCATCGCCCTCCATCGCCAGGAGATCGAAGGCGAAAAGCTGGACTTCGTGGTCGTGCTTGCGAGAGTGCACCGCGTTAAAATCGGAGGTGCCGTCGACGCCGAGGATGACGGCCTCGACGTCAATAGCGAAATGTTTTTGCCGGTTTTTCAAGGCAGCCTCGGCGATCCAAGGATAGCAGCGGGCGAGTTCGCTACAAAGCAGGACCGTCCCGACTATGGGACAAGGGGCCGCGGACTTCGGACGAGCATCATCTGGAGGAGTAGTTCATGGCTAATCAACGCAGGCCCGTGCGCCGCACCGTGGCCGGGGACAATGTCGCGGAGGCGCTCGATCATATGTTGCACGAGGTGTGGGCCGCGCGACGTGACCTCAGTATGACGCGCTTCTGCCTCCAGCAGTCGGAAGCCCTTCGCAGAATAGATCGAGCCGCAGCCAGACTTGCTGATTTGATGCAATCCCGGGAAGCACTCTCCGGCTTACGAGCCGTTCCCAAAGGATGAGGCGTGGTAAGGCCGCCGTCTCAGTTGGCGGCCTTTGTCATTTGGACAGGCGGACGCAATCGATATCCATCGCCGGGGCGCCGGCGCCTCATTGCTCGTTGTCATCCTCCCGACCGCGGCGCCAACCATGGTCCCAGCGTGGACCGTAATAGCCATAGCTATGGCGGTACCGATAGCGCTCTCGCCACTCGTCGTCATCATCATAGCGTCGATAGTAACCGTAGGGACGGTAATAGTCCCGCTGGTGCCAGCAGCGCCCCCATTCGTTGCAGACCCAGCGAACCTGCTCGACGTCCGACGTTGGCGCAGTCAAGGGCACGATCGGCATGGCGCCGGTCGCGGCAAGTGCGGCGAACGCCGCGGAAGAGAGTAGAATGGCAATAGGCTTTCCCATCGAAGCCTCCATAGTTGAATTCGTGATGTAGCGTAGCAGCGCTGGCCTGAACCGCAGTTGGATGGGCGTCATCGCCGAAGGAGATCAGCCACGCAAGCCCCTCAATGTCCTAATAGGAGTTTCGTCAGGCGGGCGTCAGCTAGCCATGACGCCTTATTGGCCGGTTGCTGATTCCCCCCGGGGGATTAGGTGACCGCGAGGTCCGGTTGGGTTAGCCTCCAATGCCGGGCCTCGCTTTCTACGGCGCCTCAGTCGGCGGCCTCTGTCTTCAACAGCCGGACATAGGTGCCGGACTCGTGCAGTTCGAGCCACCCACGCTCGACGGCATGCTTGATGCCCGCGCCGAACTCATCTCAACCAGCTTGCGGGCGGCGGCTTCGGGGTCTGCGTAAGGGCGGTTGTCGGCATACTTCATGGGGCTGTCGATATGCTGAGTCGCCGCCAGTGCGCTAGGTGCAGGAGCCCAGACTTGTCGTTTCACCGGACTATCACCGCCCACGCCGCATACTTCCGCACCGTCCAATCGCGCTCTTCTCGCCATGCCTCGAAATCGGCCTCCGTGCGCTTGGACAAGAACACCACCCACGCCGCCAAGAACGCGGCTCTTGCGCTCTCGAATGTCGCGCCTGTGCCGGACGCACATTCGCCAGGGCATGATCCAGGATAGAAGCCCGCAGCGCCATTGCCATGGGTCGCTCTCAGTCGGATTGCCGGCGCGCAGGCCGATGCTCCCGACGTGGACATCGCCGTAGTAGATCAGCCAGCTTTCTTGTCGGGCGTTGCGGTCTCGGCGGCGGGTGAGAGGGGGCATGCCGCTGATCAAAGCGCCAGCCGATGCCGCTCGCAAATTGTCAATCTGTTGGGGATCGGATCTCGGCGGGGCTACTGAGCCTCGCGGGTGTGGATACGTCCGCTGTCACGGGTAGACCGGACTTTGGTCTGGGTTTGCCTGACCGGCGCCGCCCCTTGCCAGCTTCTCGTGCTGGCGGGGCCGGAGCACGGCCGGACTATTCCATTCTGATGTCCCCAGTCAAGCACACAGCGCACGGTTTCCCATCTCCACGAGGACTCATCGTGAAGTTTTTGTGCCGATGGATCGTGCAGAGGAGAAGGCGGGACCCAAAGACGTCGGTGAACAGGCTCTGATGCGCGGGTTGGATACCGCATTTCCGTTTTTTCGTCTGGGGCTGTCCCTGGTCTAGCGTCGGGCGTCGATCGGATGATCGGCCACATAATGGGTTTCAGGATTTCCCCTGCCGTGGTCCCACCTTCACCTCTGCACGATTGATGTCTGCGACTGCCCCCCTGAACTTGATTGCAACAAAGGGGGCTGTGGGCCGGTCGAGCGCACCTCACGACTCGAGGTGACATGAGCTCGCGATTGATCGCCCAAATGAAGGCGGATAGCTCTCGGGCAATCGCCGTGACGATTACGGTTCGCCGCTTGCCCTTCCGCTCGAGTGAGCGGAAGCGTCCGCACAATCTGGTTTGCGCTTTCCACGCAATCTCGCGCGCGCCTCTCGGTGCGGCCTCCACCTTTGGCTGCTTGTCTCGGCTCACGCGCGGCGGATATCGATAGCTCCAGGCTGCCTCCACAAGAATACGTCGCGCCCGCCCATTACCGGCTTTGGTGATGCCGCCGCGCTTGACCTTGTCGCCGGTCGAGTTTTCCGAGGGCACGAAACCCAGGTAGATTCCGACAAAGACCTCGGTATGATGACCCACGACTCGCCCCTCCTTGTTTGAGGCTCTGCCCGTCCATCCGGGTAACCCTCGTCGCAACATCGAGGGTGAGTCACCTCATTTTGTGGAGGGGACATACAGTCTAGCGGAACCCACATCAACACACCTATACGAACTTCATGACCAAGGTAGTTGTGTCCGCTCCGACGATTTCGCTCAAGGTGCGTCGCTTTGCGAGCCTTGAAGGTCGGTAGCGAATACCGAATACTACGACGAAGTGCTCATGGCCCTTCCGCTTAACCCGCGCTCTGAACCTGCGCCGAGAGATTTTGATCTGTCCAGGCGTTGGTCCGTACCTGGCCCAAACGAAAGTGTCGGCGTGGCCACTTTGAGCGCCACGGTCAGGCTGAGCTTGACGCAGCTGTCCGCGGACGTGAGCGATCGCTAGCGCTGTACTGACCTGAACTCAGGGAACGTCGTGCTTACTGACGCCGCTCGCCCGGCTGCTGTTGCTGCTGGCCGCTCTTGTCGAGACCTTTTGCGGCGCCAGTCTGGCTACTCGAACCCGTGGTCTGCTCACGCTGCATCTGCTCGTTGGGCTCGCTAGTCTTGAGCCCTTTGTCTGCATCACGGTGCATCTGCTCCTTGGTTTGCTCACTAGGTGCGACCTGCTGCTGTTGCGCCGTTGCAGGGAAGGCCATCGCGCTTCCGGCAACGACAATCATCGCGAGAATTGAGGTTCGCATAAGTCTCCTCCAGTGCGTTGCTCTGGTCCGGTAACGCGCGAACTTCCGAACCTTTCCTGGCTCCGATTGCTATTTTCAGAAGGTCCTTCGCGTTCGCATAGGACGGGGCGGCTTGCGCACGCTCGATTGCTCAAACGGCGAGTTGTGCTGAACTAATAACCTGGCGGGTCCGGTAAACTGAGGTCGAGCTGGACACGCTGGACCACGACCGCGCGGCGTTAAGATCGAAGGCCTCTGGCGGTCTCCAAGGCAAGCCTTCAATGTCGCCTGTTGTCCCATCGCGTCATTTCGCGTGCGTGCAACAACCAGGTCGCTTTCAGGTCAAAGCGGACATCATATGGCAGGCAGGACCGGCTGGCTCAGTCGAGAATGACCCACATGTATGGTCCGGCCATGCGTTGCAAGAGTTTTGAGTCGATCGGGCAGATACGGTCTTGCATCAATGTATCCGGCCTCTGCTTGGAGCGTGTTATGCTCCGGGCCATCATGGGTATCAGCGCGCATGCGATCTCATTACCGGACAGGCCTCGACCGGGGCCATTTGGGTCACCAGTATTCGCATGCGCCGGGAAGACCGATCCTCCATCGTCGTCTCATCCTCTCGCAGACCTCGGCGGGTAAGGGTGTTGTTACGTCATCGATAGCTCCTCACTTCGCGCTGTTCCTTTGTTCGTGCCTGGCGGTCGTTCCTTCGTCCCGGCCTGCGCGCGCAGACGCGCCGCGCGCAGGGGCCGTCAAGGCCGGCCGTCGTGCTGTCCCGACGTCTGGCTCTACCCCCTGCCAGGCTGCGCCTTGACGGCCCCGGGCACGGCGCGAGGATCAAGTAGGTCGGGACGCCGTCGCCTCGGTCTTGACGCATTCGAAGGCGCGTCCCTTGTTGAGAACCGCCCAGGCGATCCGGGCGAGCTTGTTTGCGAGCGCAATCGCCAGCACGTTGTGGTGCAATCGTTTCTTTGCGGCTTCGATCCAAGATTTGAGGCCATAGCGCTCCCAGCACTTGACCCTCACCAGCACGACCCACGCGGCTTGCACGAACAGCGCGCGCAGGTAGCGATTGCCGCGCCTTGATATGCTGCCGAGGATCGTGCAGTCGCCGGTCGAGATCTGCTTCGGCACCAGTCCAAGCCAGGCGCCGAAGTCGCGGCCTTTCGAGAACACGTCTCCGGTGCCGATCGCGGCCACCATTGCGCTCGAGATGATCGGGCCGGGCACCGTCATCAGTCGCTCGCAGGCCTTGTCTTGACGGGCCAGCGTTTCGATCTCGCCAGATAGCCCCTCGATACGCGCATCCAGTCGGCGCCAGTCGCCCGCCAGATCCTCGATGATGCGCAACATCCGAGGCAAGAGCACATCGGTGCGCGTCGCGAGGATACCTGGCAACTCGGACCGCAGGGAATGCAGGTCTCGCCGCACGGCGATGCCCCGCTCCAGCAGGAACGCACGGATCTGATTGATGATGCCGGTACGTTGACCGACCAAGCGCTCGCGGACGCGGTGCAGCGCCTGCAGGTCGAGCTGATCGGCCGTCTTGGTCGCGACGAACTTCATGGTCGGGCGTTGCACCGCCTCGGCAATCGCCTCCGCATCGCGGAAGTCGTTCTTCTGTCCTTTGCTATACGGCCGCACGTATTTCGCCGGCATCAGCCGGGCATTGTGGCCGAGTAGCTGCAGCTTGCGACTGAGATGATGGGCGCCGACGCAGGCCTCCATGCCGATTAGGCACGGTGGCTGGTTGGCAAGTCGCGCCTCGACTTGGCCGCGCGACCATTTCTGTCGCAGCACGATCGCACCACCCTGATCGTGCCCTACGACGTGGAATGAGTTCTTGCCAATATCGATGCCGATCACGGCGATTGCGCAGTTGGATTGCTGAGACATGGCGGGCTCCTTGTCTTCGCTGTCCCGAGCCAGCTTCTGTCACTGGCGGGGCTGGAGCACGGCCGGACCATCCCAATATCAGACTTCCGGGAAGACGGCGGTCACTTCACGAGACGAGACAGAAGCCGGCGTCAAAAGGAGCACTTGATTTCCTGCTGCGACCGGCGACAATGGCGCCGCGCCAGCATCAGGGTACCAAAGCTTTATACAAGACGGGGAAAACTCGCTCGGCGACGGCACACCACTGCTGCGCGGGAGGTGCCGATATGGCCGTAAGGATCATCCGCCGGCTGCAGAGCCTGCCCTGCCAAGGATTCACCCCGGCTCGCGCCGCGACCGCCACCAGCGCTAGAAGTGCGGGGACACCAATAAATGATCGTCGAGACAACGTGCTGTGCACGCGAAAGCGTGCGCATCGTTCAACCGTGGAGGCGCGATAGTCTGAAAAGTCACTTTAAGCTGGCGTCAGACCGGCCGCAGGGCACCACCATTACCAACGGAGGAATGAATGACGACGGTAACCCGACGCAACGTCCTCAAGGGCGGCACCGCGCTCGCTGGCGGCTTGGCTGGCATCCTGGCCACCGGCCGCGCGCCGGCCTTTGCCCAGGGCACAACGGTCCACTGGCTGCGCTGGAACGACTTCGTGCCCGCTTCCGATCAACTGCTGCGCAAGGAACTGCTGCCTGCGGCGGAGAAAGAGCTCGGAATCAAGGTCAATTTGGAGACCGTGAACGGTAACGACCTGCAGCCGCGCGTGACCGCCTCGATTCAATCGGGAAGCGGTCCTGATCTCATCATGATCTTCAACAACCAGTCCGCGCTCTATGCGGAGAGCGTGGTCGACCTCAGCGATCTCGCTGAGGAAGTCTCGAGCAGGGAAGGCGGGCTCTACAAATACTCGCGTGCCGTTACCAGCGACGGCAAGAAATTCAATTCGATGCCGTGGACGATCGTCGGTGCCATGAACGCGTACCGCAAGTCCTGGTTCGAAGAGATCGGGGTCACGAAATTTCCCGAGACGTGGGAAGCCTATTACGACGCCGGCAAGAAATTGAAGGCCAAGGGGCATCCGTTCGGTCAGGCTGTCAGCCATTCGTTCGGCGACCCGCCGACGTTCGTCTATCCGCTGCTGTGGTCGTACGGCGGCAAGGAGGTGGAGGCCGACGGCAAGACGGTGGCGATCAACAGCAAGAACACGATCGACTCCATCAAGTTCATGACGAGCTTCTACAAGGATACCTGCGACGAGGGCGGCCTGGCGTGGGACGACACCAGCAACAACCGCGCGTTCCTGTCGCAGACCATCTCGTCCACGCTCAATGGCGCGTCGATCTACATCGAATCGCTGCGCAATCCGGACAAGTACATTACCGAGAAGGGTGTGCAGCTGAAGACCGATATCCTGCATGCGCCTCTGCCCAGGGGACCACATGGGCAGTTCGGTCTGCATACTTTCTTCTCGCACATGCTGATGAGCTACTCGCAGAACCAGAAGGCGGCAAAGGACCTCTTGAGGTGGCTGCATAAGCCTGCAAACTACGAGAAGTGGTTTATCTCACAGAAGGGCTTTGCCACGCCGCCGACGGCGCACTGGGAAAGCCACGAGCTGTGGGGCGCCGATCCGGTGATGGACCCCTTCAAGGTCGCAGGCAAGCTCGGCCAGGCTCCCGGCTTCGCCGGCCCTGCAGGCAAGCGGGCGGCCGAGGCGCTGACCAAGTACATCATCGTCGATATGTACGCGAAGGCAATCCAGGGCGCGTCGGCGGAGGACTCCGTGAAATGGGCGGAAGGCGAACTCAAGAAGATCTACACTTGAAACTGCGCCCTCACCGGTCCGTGCGGCTGCGAAATTGCTGCCGCATGACCGGCATATGAGATGAAGCGAAATGGCGATCGCAGAAACCCGGGTTTACATGCCGCAGGCGCCGCGGCCCAGGCTCCGGCTGCTTGAGGACGAGCGCTGGCTCGCATTCGTGTTGCTGATGCCGACCCTGGCGCTGCTCGGCATGTTCATCGCCTATCCTTTCATGCGCGGCATCCTGCTGTCGGTGACCAACTCGCGCGTCGGCGTTCCGGGCGAGTTCGTCGGCCTTGCCAACTTCTACAAGATCTTCAATGACGGGATCTTTCGCACCTCCGTCTACAACACGTTCCTTTATACGGGTGTAACCACGGTCTTCAAGCTGTCGCTCGGGCTGTGGCTGGCCATGCTGCTCAATCGCAATTTCCGCGGCAAGGCATTCACCCGCGCCTTCATCCTGCTGCCCTTCATCATCCCGACCGTGCTCTCGACTTTTGCCTGGAAGTGGATGTTCGACCCGACATTCAGCGTTCTCAATTGGCTCCTCTACCATCTCGGCTTGATCACCGGCCGGATCAATTGGCTGGGCGACCCGGACCTCGCCATGATCTCGATCATCATCGTCAACATCTGGCGCGGGGTGCCGTTCTTCGCCATCAGCCTGCTCGCCGGTCTGCAGACCATCAGCCCCGAACTCAGCGAGGCCGCTGCGATCGACGGCGCCAGGCCGTGGCAGCGGTTCTGGTACATCACCTGGCCGCTGCTGCTGCCCGTGACCATGGTCGTGGTGCTGTTCTCGGTGATTCAGACGTTCGCCGACTTCCAGATCGTCTACGTGATGACGGGCGGCGGACCGGCCAACGCAACGCACCTGTTCGCCACCTACGCCTATCAGATCGGTATCGGCACCGGCCTTTTGAGCGAGGGCGCCGCCATCTCGCTTGCGATGTTTCCGGTCCTGTTTCTGGTCGTCATCATCCAGCTTCTCTATATCCGCCGCGTGGAGGTCCGCTGAGCCATGATCGAAGGCGCGTGGTGGCAAAAGTGGGTTTTCTTCTACGTCCCGATGGCGCTGTTCCTGCTCTTTCTGCTGTTCCCGTTCTACTGGATGGTCATCACTTCCGTGCGGCCGGATGGCGAGCTTTACCGGCCCTGGAATTCGATCAACTACAATCCGTTCTGGACCTGGAAGCCGACCTGGGACCACGTCAGATATCTGTTCGAGGAGACGCTGTTTGCATCGTGGCTGTGGAACACGACGTTCATCGCGCTCGCGTCAACGGCTATCTCGCTCGTCTGCGGCGTATTCGCCGGCTATGCCTTGTCGCGGCTGAATTTTCCATTTGCTGGCAGCCTGGGCACGGGCATTTTCATCACCTATCTGGTCCCCCAGACGCTGCTGTTCATTCCGCTGGCCGAGATCATCCGCAACTATCGGCTGGGTGACACCCCCTGGTCGCTGATACTGACCTATCCGACCTTTCTTATTCCGTTCTGCACCTGGCTCATGATGGGCTACTTCAAGGCAGTGCCCAAGGAGCTTGAGGAATGCGCGCGCATTGACGGCGCCTCTCGCTGGCAGGCCATGCTCTACATCGTCATCCCGGTGGCGATACCGGGCATTCTCTCGGCCGGCATCTTCGCATTCACGCTGTCATGGAACGAGTTCATCTATGCGCTGGTCTTCCTGTCTTCGCCTGCGCAGAAGACCGTGCCGGTCGGCGTCACATCGGAGCTGATCCGCGGCGACGTGTTCTTCTGGGGACCGCTGATGGCCGGCGCCCTGCTCGGATCGATCCCAGTTGCCATCGCCTATTCGTTCTTCGTCGAGCACTACGTCGCAGGATTGACCGGATCGGTGAAAGGCTGACCACGCGGATCGAACGGGATTGAGAAGTGCTCATGCGCGGAATGCGCGCAGAGCGTCGGGAGGCAGGTGAGAGCCAATGGGACAGGTCGTCCTCAAGGGGATCAACAAGTTCTACGACAGTGTGCACGCTGTCAAAGACGTCAATCTGCAGATCCGCGACAAGGAGTTCGTGGTGTTTGTCGGACCGTCCGGCTGCGGCAAGACGACGACGCTCAGGATGATCGCCGGGCTTGAAGCGATCAGCTCCGGCGATATCTCGATCGACGGCAACGTGGTCAATCGGCTTGCGCCGATGGACCGCGATATCGCCATGGTGTTCCAGAACTACGCGCTCTACCCGCACATGAATGTCTACGACAACATGGCGTTCGGCCTGAAGATGCGCAAATTCGAAAGACCCGAGATTGACCAGCGCGTGCGGGAGGCGGCCGATATCCTCGGCATCGGCGAATTGCTGAAGCGCAAGCCGCGCCAGCTCTCCGGCGGTCAGCGCCAGCGCGTGGCATTGGGCCGGGCCATCGTGCGCCACCCCCGCGTGTTCCTGTTCGACGAGCCGCTGTCGAACCTGGATGCCAAGCTGCGGGTGCAGATGCGCGTCGAACTCAAGAAACTGCATTTGCGCCTGGGCACGACGGCCATTTACGTGACCCACGATCAGGTCGAGGCCATGACGCTGGGCGACCGGGTCGTCGTGATGAAGGACGGCGTGGTGCAGCAGGTGGGGGAGCCGCTCGAGCTCTACAACCAGCCCGCCAACAAGTTCGTCGCCGGCTTCATCGGCTCTCCTGCGATGAATTTCGCGGCCGTTACGGTGATCGAGGCGAATGGCTCGCTGATCGCCGAAAACTCCGGCTTGCGCATCAAGCTGCCGGACGAGACGGCGCAGCGCCTGCGCGGCCATATCGGCCATGAGGTCATGCTCGGTGTGCGTCCCGAGGACCTCACCGTGGCGGACACAGCCGATCTCGGCCACCCGTGCTTCGATGCTGTGGTCGAGGTGGTTGAGCAACTTGGTTCGGAAATCTTGCTCGACATGAAGGTCGGCGAGAGTGTCATGGTTGCGTGCATCGACCCGGGCGTGCGGGTGAAGGTGCGTGATAAGCTGCGCATCGCCATGCGCCCTTCGAAGCTTCACGTTTTCGACGCGAAGACCGAGGCGGCAATCTAGTGCCGATACAATCGGCGCTGGGTGGGGGGGACCGTTTGTAGCGCTCTCCCGCTCCAAGCCACATCGCCGATAAGACCCGCTGTAGGGGCTTTCTGAAAACTAAGCAGCCGAGATCAGAAACTCCGGAAAATCCTGTTGGGTGAGCGGCCCGAGACATAGGTGACAGAACGTACCGGACACATGGGTTACACTTTCCGCTTTTGTTCCGCGGGAGGTGTCGATGCCGTGGAAAGCGAGTTCGGTGATGGAAGAGCGTCTGCGCTTTGTCGCTCGTCTCCTGGACGGGGAGGCGATGACGGATGTGTGCCGGGAGTTCGGCATTTCGCGCAAGACCGGCTCCAAGATCTTTGACCGTTACAAGGAGCACGGGCTTGAGGCGCTGAGTGACCGCTCCAAACGCCCGATACGCTATGCCAACCAGTTGCCGGCTCAGATCGAGACCCTGATTGTCCAGCTCAAGGCTGCGAAGCCACATTGGCGCGCGCGCAAGATCCGCGAGCTCCTGGTTCGGCGATTGGATGGCGATCTTCGGGTGCCGGCCAAGAGCACGATCCACGCGGTGCTCGATCGGCACGGTTTGGTCAAACGCGGTTGCGGGCCGCGCCATCGTGCGCGCGGCACGCCGCTGTCACAGGGGGTGGCCCCAGAGGCGCCGGTTTTGAACTCTTAATCAGCGGGTCCGAGGTTCGAGCCCTGGTGCGCCCACCATATAAATCAATCACTTAGCGGTTTGGGCAAACGGCAAAACGAGCACCGTTTACACCACCGTTTACAGGCTTGTTCTCGCTTCGAGCTTCAGCACCGCGGCTTCTGCGAGCTGAATGTCACGACCGAGATAGTGCACATCGAGAATAGCCGACCTCGCCGTCCATCCGCGGCTTGATCGTCGACGGTCTCGACCGCAAGCAGCTGCGTCGCTGGAGAAGGAGTTCACGAAAGACCTGCTCAGTCCCAACGAAGCCGGTCTGCTGAGCCAGGCGGGTTGGATACGCAACAAGGTCCCTCACGTCGACTTGATCGATCCGGAGGTCGTCTCACGCTTCTCCGACTTCTACGAGGCGACGATCGGCGACGTCGACTTCGACATCCCGGGCTGGAACTGGCCGCGCTGCGGACAGAGCATGACGCTCACGGTCGGTCCTTCCGGAGCCGGGAAGTCCACCTGGTCGGCCGAGCAGGGGATCGAGGTGATCTCTTCGGACGAAATCAGAGGGGAACGAAACCCGGACGGCGAAGTGCGGGGCGCGCAGTCCGAGATTTTCCATGAAGTGCGTATGCGAAGCGCGAAGGTCCTCGGCAACGGTCGATCCGTGATCGTCGATGCGATGCATATCGAGCCGGATGATCGGCTTCGTCAATTGGCGATAGCTCCGGCCGATGTGCAAAAGAAGTGCGCCCTCATCGATCGGCCGCTCGAGGACAAGCAACGTGACGGCGGTTGGAGAGGGCAGAAGGGGCTCGTCGACAAATATCATCGGCTGTTTGCCGATCACGCAGATGCTGCACTCTCGGGAGATGGCAGAGTCGATATCGAAGTGGTCGATCTTGGGACGCGAAATGGAGAAGACGAGATGCGATGATAGAGCGAAGTCGACCGAAGCATACATTAAGTCAGCACAATTCGGTAGATGCATTCGAAGACTGATAAGCTTTTGCTCGAAACCTTATCAGTTGGCGACTGACTCCATTTGCGACCACACCTTATGAGTTAAAAGCTGGCTCCACATGCGGCCAAGCTATCGGATGCCGGCTGGACCGCGGCAGACCTGAATACTTCGTCAAATCCTGCCGAACTCGCGCAGCAGGTCCTCGATTGTCTTGCCTTGCTTCACCCATTCGCGGGTGGCTGCCTCGCGTTCGGCCTGCTCCTTCGCGAGCTTGAGCACTGGGGCGAGGCGCCCTTGCGGCACGACGGTGATGCCGATCTCGTCGGCCACGATCATGTCGCCAGAATTGACTTGAACCCCGCCACATACGATCGGCACATTGAGCGATAGATCCTCCTTGCGACCGGAAAACATCGTATGCGTGCCGCGCGCGGTGACGGCGCGGGTGAAAATCGGCCAACCGATGTCGCGCAATTCGTCAATGTCCCGGCCAGCGCCGTCGACGATCATGCCGCCGATGCCGCGGTTTTTCGCAAGACCCCCCATTAGGCCGCCCACCACCGAGATCTCAGTCTCGCCGTTGGCGTCGACGACGATGACATCGCCGGATCTTCCGATCTCAAGCGCCTTCAAGGGATCTTGCAGATCGCCGGGCGAAAGCTTGACCGTGAGGGCGGGTCCGACGAGGGTGCACGGGAAGATTGGCTTGATCGAGGAGTGCATGACGCCGGCGCGGCCCTGAACGTCCGCGAACACGCACGACGCGCTGTAGCATTGCGCAATGTCGGTATACTGAGCGATGATGTCATCGTCGGGCCGGGGCATCTCTCTGATTTCATAAAAGCTCATGGCTGAGTCTCCTTCGAGAAAGCAAATCACGTCTGGGGCGCGACCGGATTAATTGGCTTCTGGCCGAGCAGAACGGCCCGCGCATTCTCGGCGGCCACCCGCCGGCACTCCTTCAGGGATTCGTCCGAGACGTAGGCGACATGCGGCGTGATGACACAGTTCTCGAGCCGGAGCAGTGCATTGCTCTCTGGCGTCCAGTGCTCGAGCTTTGCCGGTTCTTCCTCGATGTCGTCGAGCGCGGCGCCGGCGAGCCGGCCCGCTGCGAGTGCTTCGAAGAGCGCCGCGTTGTCGACGATCTTGCCGCGAGTACAGTTCACCAGGACAGCATCGGGGCGCATGCGGGCGAGCGCCGCGCCATCGACAAGGTGATGGGTCTCGGGCGTATAGGGGCAGAGGACGTGCACCAGCATGGCGTTAGCGAGCAGTTGATCCAGCTCAACCTTGCGAACGCCGAAGCTCCGCATGTAGCTCGCCGACACGTAAGGATCGCAGGCAACCACCGAAAAGCCGAACGGAACGAGCTTGTGGACCATGTTCTGGGCGATTCGGCCAAAGCCGATGAGGCCGCAAGTCAGCCCGCGGAAGCGACGAATGGAGCCGCCACCCGCGCTCCAGTGCCAGCGCCCGCTGCGCGTCGCGGCGGCGTATTGGAAGAGTCGACGAAGAAGAGAAAAGCCGAGAGCGATCGCGTGGTCGGCAACCTCGTCGAGACAGTAGTCGGGCACGTTGGTCACGACGATTCCGTGCTCATGCGCGGCGTGTATATCGACGATGTCGACTCCGATTCCGTAGCGGCAGATCGCCTTGCAGCGCGTCAGGCGCTCGATGGTTTCGCGCGGTATCCTGGCATATTGCTGCAGAATAGCATCGGCATCGGACGCCTGCTCGGCGAGACCTTCGCCAGTCCGGCACTGCAGGCCGATAACCTCGGCCCCAATGGGCGCCAGCACGCTCTGCTCGATCGCGAGATCGGGGTAATCGTAGTCACTGACGTAGACTTTGAAACTCGCCATGCGACCTCCGTCGCTGCGTCATCTCGCGAGACGGCCCAGCGGCGCGAGCCCGGGCCAATCGCTCGCGCCTCGCTGGAACCATCAGGTATGCTTGAACAGTCTTACGTTCTCTCGAGTGATCCGCATCGTGCCGGTCTGGATCTTTTCGGGCAGCGGATCGATGCCGGCCGCCTTCCAGTCCGGAAGCACCTTCATGTCATTGGCATTAAGCCAATAGAGGAGGTGCGTGGCGATATAGGCCTCGGCATAGCTTTTTTGCGCAACCGAGCCGTAGATCGTGCCGTCCTCGATGAAGGGAAGCATGTCGTCGTTGCGATCCATCGCAACGATCTTCACCTTTCCGGTCCGGTCGGCATCTCGGACGGCGATGGCGGAGCCCTTACCGCTGTCACCATCAGTGCCCCCGATCCCGACGACATCGGGATGGGCTTGAAGTGCCTGCGCGTAAGCGGTCGGTGCGTAGGAGGGATCGGCCTTGTCATTCACCACATCGACGACGGTGATCTCGGGATATTTTTCCTTGAAGATCGCCTTGTAGCCTTCGACGCGGTCGAGCACGTTCGGTGCGGGGAAGGTCCCCAGCAGCACCTTGCCCTTGCCGCCGATCGCCTGCGCGAGCATTTCGCCGCCAACTCGGCCTGCGTCGAAGCCGTTGATGCCGAGCGTGCAGAACCGTTTGCTGTTCGGCACGTCGCCGATGATGGTAGCGACGGGAATGCCGGCTTCGACTGCGCGGTCGATGCCCGGGGCCAAGGTGGCCGCATCCCCCGGAAAAATAAGGATTCCGGCGGGCCTGCGGGCCACGATCTCGTCAAGCTGGCGCGCCTGGCCGGCGGTATCGAAATCGAGCGGGCCGGTGAAGGTGGTGGTGACGCCGAGCTGCTTGCCCGAGTCTGAAAGACCGCGCTTGTGATCGACCCAGAACGGCACCTGGGTTACGATCGAAAGAAACACATACTCCCCCTTCGCTTCCGCTGCATTGGCCTTGCTGCGGACATCGTTCGACGCCAGGAGCCCGGCGCCTGCCGCTCCGGCAAGCACCCCGGCCATGTTGAAGAGGTGACGTCTTGTCATATCCATCTCGGTCATCGTGTCCTCCTGAATGATCGTTGTGATGCACGAGCGTCCCGAATCGGAAGTACGCTTGATCTTTGCTGTGTCCTCCTGAGCGAACCTGGATTCGAAGAACATTCAATCTCAGCGCGGCCGGCCGCGCACGAGCATGTCCAGCGCGACCGCGACAGTGAGCACGATTCCGGTGACCACCATCTGCCAGTAGATGGAGACGGCGAGCATGATCATCGCATTGTTGATGAGGGCCACGAATATCACGCCCAAAAAGGCGCCGAGCACCGTGCCTTCGCCGCCGCGCAGACTAGCGCCGCCGATGACCGCAGCTGCGAGCACCTGCAGTTCGAGCGCATTGCCGGCGGTGGGCGTCCCAGCCATTAGCCGTGAGGCGAGCAGCATGCCCGCAAGGGTCGCGAGCAGGCTGGAGGCGACATAGGCGGAAACGCGCACGCGGTCGACCGGGATGCCGGACAGTCGAGCTGCCGCTTCGTTGGCCCCTACAAAATAGAGCTGGCGCAGTGCACGTGTATGGCGAAGCGCAAGGTCCGCGATCAGAACGATCAGCGCCATGATCCAGACTGTCAGCGGAATGCCAGCAATTCCCGCGCTGCCAACGAAGCCGAAGGACGAGGGCAGGCCGCTGACCGAGAAGCCGTCGGTCAGCACCAGCGCAATGCCACGGGCGACCGAAAGCGTGCCGAGCGTAGCGACCAACGGATTGACACCGACGCGGGTCACCAAAAACCCGTTGATCGCGCCTATCGCCGCTCCGACCAGCATCGTCCCGGCCAGCGCGATCTGGATCGGCAGGCCCTTGACCACGAGCAGCGCGAGCACGGTACCGGTCAGTGCGAGAACGGAGCCCACCGAGAGATCGAAACCTCCGGACACAAGGAGGAAGGTCATGCCCACGGCGATGATTGCAGTCGGCGCGAGGCCGATGGCCATTGCGCGGAAATTGGCGGCTGTCAGGAAATACGGACTCACGAATGCCATTGCGGTCACGACGGCCGCGATCAGGACGATCAGCGTGATCTCGCGGGCTTCGACCACCCGTCCGAGCCTGAAGGCCCGCCTTCGGCGCGGCCAGTGCATGGAATCCTGCAGGGCCTTCATTGTGAGCCTCCCGAGGTTCGCGGCGCCACAGCAACCCCCGTCGCGAGAGCCATCACCTTGTCTTCGCTCGCCTCGGCGCGCGAAAGCTCTTCGACGATTGCCCCTTCGCGCATGATCAAGATGCGATCCGATAGACCAATGAGCTCGGGCAGGTCCGAAGAGATGACAAGAAGTGCGGCGCCTTTACTGGCAAGGCGACGGAGCTCGGCGTGGATTTCGACCTTGGCCGCCACGTCCACGCCTTTCGTCGGCTCGTCGACGATCAGGATGCGCGGCTCGGTCGCAAGCCATTTCGCAAGCAACGTCTTCTGTTGGTTGCCGCCACTCAGGTGTCGGATCGATTGCTCGAGGCCCATGCTTCGGATACGCAACCGGCTTACGGCCCTGCGGGCCAGCTCATTTTCCCGCGCGCGATCGACCAGACCGAAGCGCGATACGCGCGACAGCGACGCGGCGATGATGTTGTCGGCAACCGACCTGTCAAGGAAGAGGCCATCGGTTTTACGGTCGCCGGGGAGATAGGCTATTCCGTGCTCAATCGCCGTGCCAATGCTCCCGAGATTGACGGGGCGGCCGTCGATCAGGATGCGGCCGGCGTTGACTGTGCGCGCTCCGACGAGCGCCCGACCCAGCTCACTGCGCCCCGAGCCCAACAGGCCGGCAAGGCCAACGATCTCACCTGCATGAAGCGACAATCCTATCTCGCGGAAATGCCCATCGGCCGACAAATGCTGCGCGCTGAGCCGCTCGGCGCCTGTCAGAACCGGCTCAGCTACTGTGTCTTCGGCGATGTCGCAGCCGACCATGTGGCGGACGATTTCGTCCGCCGAGGTCGCAACAGCGAGCCAAGTCCCGATCTTTTGCCCATCGCGCATGACGGTGATGCGGTCGGCGATTGCCAGTATTTCGCTCATTTGATGGCTGATGTAGATGGTCGCTATGCCGTGACCCCGCAGCCGGCGGAGAAGAGTAAACAACCTGTTCACCTCGCGCGACGTAAGCGCCGAGGTCGGCTCGTCGAGGAGGAGCAAGCCCGCACGCAGCGACAAAGCCTTGGCTATTTCAACGAGCTGTCGCGTTGCCGTGTCGAGCGAAGCGACCGATCGGCTGACGTCTACCTCCACGCCAAGTTCGGCGAGCAGGTTTCGCGCGCGATCGTAGAGCTTGCCCCAGCGCATGATTCCGCCCGGCAAGGTCGGTGGATGGTTGGCATAGATATTCTCGGCAATGCTGACCGCGGGGACGAGGCTGAGCTCCTGAAATACTGTGCCGATGCCGAGGTCCTGTGCCTGGCGTGGTGATGCGAGACGGACCGGTGTGCCGTCGAAACGGATCTCGCCCGCATCCGGCGCGAACACGCCGGAGACCATGTTCATGAGCGTTGATTTGCCCGCGCCGTTTTCGCCCACGATGGCATGGATCTCGCCTGGCCACACGTCGAGCGAGAGGTCAATCACCGCGGGAATGCCGTTGAATGCTTTGCTGAGGCCGCGGAGTGCGAGCCGCGGTTGGCGGTCGGCATCAGGGGAAAGGCGAGCCTCGGCGGTCATCATCGGGTCGAACCGATCATTGCGAGCGGCGGCGGCCCGCGTGAGGTGGAATCGGCCGCGGCGATGTCTTCGATATTGCGCGTATAGGCAGATCGCGTGCGCTCGATGTGGCGGTCGAGGATGACCATCACTTCGTCTTCCTGCTTTCGCCGGATGGCGTCGAGGATCTGCTTGTGTTCCTCATAGGACAGGCGAGTGTGATCGGGGCGTGTGGCGAGATGTGTCCGCAGCGCCGCCACCTTCGGCACAATGCGGCCATACGTATCGGCAAAGTAGCGGTTGCCGCAAGTGGCGAAGAACTGCTCGTGGAAAGCACTGTCGAGCCGAAGATACGTGCGCTCATCGCCGGCAGCACGCGCCTCATCCATTTGAGCGCAGACCTTGGCGAGACCATCGACAAGCTGCGAGCGATTGCGCTCGATCGCGAGGTGGAGAGCGGCCGCTTCCAGCGTCTGCCTGAGCTCACAGATCTCGATCACCTCCACCGCACTCAAAGTGAAAACGAAGGTTCCTGATTGCGGGACGATGGTGACGAGCCCCTCCATTCGCAGCTGCGCCAGTGCTTCGCGCACCGGCGTCTTGCTGATCCCGAGGGAGGCAGCGAGCTGACTCTCGGAAAGAGCTGAACCAATCGGCAGCGTTCCTTCGATGATGGCCGTTCGGATTTGTTGCAGCGCAATTGCCGCAAGAGAAGCCGGGCGTTCGATGAGAGAGACCATGTGCTGAGATGCCTTCGCTTTAGTGGCACCAACGTGAGCTGTTGAAAAAATGGCTTCTTCCGTCGGCCGGTGTGTGATATAGCAGATCTAAAGGAAAAGGTATCAGATCTAAGATATCAGTCAACCTTAGGGCAGGGTGCGGCCTATGCTTGCGGGCGTTCTGCAGGTGAGCGGTGCGGCGGTGTGTTCCTTCGGAGCGAAGCCCGATGAGCGAAGTGCATCTCATCGTCGATTGCCAAAACATCCTCGGCGAAGGGCTGACTTGGGACCCAGCAGCACGACATCTCTACTGGGTCGACATCGAGGCGAGCGAAATCTGGAGTCTCGATCCGGCCACCGGGCGGACGTCTACCCACAAGGCGCAGGAGCGTGTCACTTGCCTCGCACCACGCGCGAACGATGGATTGATCGTTGCGTTCGCCAGCGGGTTCGCGCTTTACGATCCGACAACCGGAGAACGCAAGGATTTGGTTGCGTTCGAACCCGAAAACCCCAACACGCGCCTCAACGACGGCCGGACTGATCGCCAGGGGCGATTGGTTGCGGGCGGATTCGACGAACGGGAAGGGAAGTTCGTCTCGAGCGTCGTTCGGATTGACCAAGATCATCGCGTGACGACGTTGCTTACCGGCGTCGCTTGCGCAAACGGCATCTGCTTCAGCGCGGATGGGCGAACGATGTATTTCGCCGATTCACCGGCGCGCACTATGTGGGCCTACGATTACGATGGTCAAACAAGCGCCGTCACCAACCGACGCGTCCTCAATCGGTTCGACGATCAGCCGGGCCTACCAGACGGGTCCTGCATTGATGCCGAAGGCTTCATCTGGAATGCACAGTGGAATGGGCGTCGCGTGGTGCGATTCGCGCCGGACGGACGGGTCGACCGTATCGTGCCGATGCCGGTCCTCAATCCGACTTGCGTGACGTTCGGAGGCGATGGCCTCGACACGCTCTACATCACCACGGCGCGCTATCTGATGACGCCCGAGCAATTCGCGGCCGAGCCGCAATCAGGCGCGCTCTTTGCGATCACGCCGGGCGTAAGGGGTATCGCGGACTGCGCATTTTGTGGCTGAAGCGGGAATATCCTTCGGAGACAGCGAACAAGGAACGAACGAGCAAGAACAGTTCGAACATCAAAACGGGAGGAAGTCATGGCTCCAGGAAGGAAAGTGTTGGCGGTCGCCGCCGCCATCTTCGCGCTGGTGATGGCGAGTAGCGCACGAGCCGATGAGTATCCCGCGCCCAAGCCGCTGAAACCGGAAGCGCAAGCTCCGATCAAAGCCTTCAAGGGCGCCAAGAGTGCGCGGATGGCCTACATGCCGCCGGCGACTGAATTCAACTACTACATCGCTATCGGCGAGGGCATTAAGGACGCAGCTGCAAAACGCGGGATCGAAACCTTCATGCTCGCGCCACAAAGCGGCGCCGACATCAATGGCCAGATGGGGATGATCCAGGACGTGATCAATCAAGGAGTTGCGGCCATCATCCTTTCCACGCACGACGAGCACGCCGCTGCACCGTTGGTCAAGCGAGCAGTGGCCCAGGGCATCGCGGTTGTGATTGTCAATTCCGACATCGCGGATTTTCCGACCCCGATTCACGCGGTCGTCGGCTACTCCCAGCGAAATGGGACGCACAACGAGGGCGAGTACGCCCTGAAGCTGGTCGACGACAAGCCGATGATGGTCGGTATTCTTGAAGGTCAGCCCGGCTATCATTCAACCGAGCGCGTCGGTGGATTTCTCGACGCGATCAAGGGATCGAAGCTGAAGGTGGCCTCCAGCCTCGACGGCAAGTGGAACGTCGAAGGCGGCAATGCCGCGGCGATGGACATGCTGCAGGCGCATCCGGAAATCCAACTGATCTTTGCCGCCAATGACTACGAGATTCTCGGCGCGGCGCAGGCGGCGAAGGCGCTGGGTCGGAAGGATCTTCTGTTGTTCGGCAATGATGGAGACACCGGCGCGGGGCTTGAACCGATCGCGGCGGGGATCGTCACCGCCACGGTCGACACGACGCCGTTCGTCATGGGGCAGGTCGTCTTGCAGGTCACGGCCGACGTGCTCGACAACAAGTACCCCGGCGGTTGGGTCGAGACGCCGACACGCATCGTCGACAAGAGCAACGTGCTCGACGTCCTGCGCCACCCCGAAGTGCTTTATCCAAAGCCGTCGAAGAAATACTAGTGGTCCGATTCGAACATTTGCACCCGGTTCGGGTGGGCTCGTTTGCGATTGTTAGAATCGAAGGACCACTAGCAAATATAAATGCTGGTGGAGCGCTTCCGAGTCCGCGGGGAGAGGGGGCAGCGAATGTCAAATCCGCTCCACCAGCTTGAGGAAGCTGGATCGCGATGTCGGAACTGCGTTCGGTCCTCGACAAGAACCAAAGCGGGCGAAAAAGCGCGCCGGAGCGCTCATGAGCATGACAGAGGGCATGGCCTGGGAGCTGCGCAACATCCGAAAGACATTCGGGCCGGTCGTTGCCAACGACGATGTGTCGCTCGGACTGCGAGCCGGGCAGATTCATGGGCTGGTTGGCGAGAACGGCTCGGGCAAGTCCACACTGATCAAAACTCTCTGCGGTGCTCACAAACCAGATTCCGGCGTGGTGCTATGTGCGGGCAGGCCGGTTCAATTGGATAGTCCACTCACCGCCCGCGCTCTCGGCATCGCGACCGTGTTCCAGGAATTCTCCCTGGTTCCCCATTTGGCTGTTGCCGAAAACATCCTGCTCGGCCGCTGGCCGGGCGGTGCCTGCCGCGTCGACTGGCGTTCGATGCACCACATCGCGAAGAGGGTGCTCGACGGGCTCGGCATCGAGATTGCAACTGATGCACTGGTACGCGATCTTTCCAAGGCGCAGCACCAAATGATTGAGATCGCCAAGGCCATGGCAGCGCGCGCGAACCTTTTCATTCTCGACGAGCCAACCACTGCGCTCGGGGTGCGCGAGGCAGATCATCTTCATGACCTCTTGCGGCGTATGCGCGATGGTGGCGCCGCGATTCTTTATATCTCACATCGGCTTGACGAGGTGGTACGTCTCGCGGACGTTGTGACCGTCATGCGCAACGGCCGGATTGTCAGCGCGGCCGACGCGACGCCCCTCGACGTTGCCGGAATCATCACGCTGATGATCGGCGAGCAGGTTCGTGAGCACTATAGCAAGGCCTCAGCGAATACCGGAGAGCCGCTACTGGAAGTGCGGGATATTTCGACTGAGCGTGGCGTGCGGAGGGTGAGCTTTACGCTCCTTCGTGGCGAAGTACTCGGTCTTGGCGGCATGCTGGGAGCGGGACGGAGCGAGATCGCTCGGGCGCTGTTCGGCGTCGATCGGCTAGTCGGCGGTGAGATTCGTCGTAATGCGCGAAAACTGCGGCTCCTCTCCCCCGCGGATGCGATAGCCGCCGGGATCGCGCTGTTGGCGGAGGATCGCAAGACCGACGGGCTGTTTTTCAACTTCACGGGCGCCCAGAACATCACCACCGCGACGCTCGGCGATTACGATCACGGTCTGTGGCTCGATCTCGAGCACGAGCGCCGGGTGAGTCGAGCCTTGATCGAGAGATTACGGGTCGCGCCTCAGGCGGAGCATGACCTGGTCGATCGCCTCTCGGGTGGCAATCAGCAAAAGCTGCTGCTTGGGCGCTGGCTCGGCACGGCAGCGGAGGTCTTTATTTTCGATGAGCCGACACAGGGGATCGATGTGGGTACTAAGGTGGCAATCTATCATTTGATCAATGAGCTGACCCGCGCCGGCAAGGGGGTGATCCTGATCAGCTCCGACGACAAGGAGTTATTCTCGATGTCGGACCGGATTGCGATCGTGCAGCATGGGCGAATCGCCCGTTTCGCTAAGGCCGGTGAACTGAGCAAAGCCGATCTGCTGGAGACCACCGCCGAACGGATGGATTCCTGATGCCACGTTACCTCGGCCATCCACTCACAGGGCCTGCGATCGCAACAGTGGCTGTCGCGCTCATCGTTCTGTCCACGACCGATCGTTTTCTCACGCCCGGCAATCTCAGCAATCTCGCTTTGCAGGTCAGCATTATCGCGCTGGTCGCAATTGGCTCGACCTTGGTGATCTTTGTCGGCGGCATCGATCTCAGTCCCGGCTCCATGATCGCGCTGCTCACGATTCTGCTGACCAGCATGCTCAAATTCTGGGGCGTCGAGTTTTGGGCGGCGATCGTGCTCACCCTGGCTTTCGGTGCGGTCCTCGGTGGCGTCAACGGCATCGTGACGGCCTATTTGCGAATTCCCGCCTTTATCACCACCCTTGCCGGGCTCAGCGCCTATCGCGGCATCGCCTTCATGTTCAACAACGGTTCGCCGGTTTTTGATGCCTCCGACCGCCTGGAGCCGCTGTTCTACGGCCATATCCTCGGCATTCCGTTGCCGCTCGTCTACGTTGTTGTCTTTTTCGCTGTCGCCCACTGGCTGATGCGCCACACGCGACTTGGCCGCGCCATCTATGCCGTCGGCGGAAATGCCAGCGCGGCATATCTTTCCGGCCTCAATGTTCGTCGCACGCAGCTCTATGCCTTCGTCATCGCTGGCTTCATGGCCGGGATCGGGGCTGTGCTGATGGCTGCTCGCTTGAACTCGGGCTCCCCTAACTACGGCGCCGGCCTCGAGTTGCAGGCCATTGCCGCCGCGGTGATTGGCGGCGCAAGCCTGGCGGGCGGTCGCGGCGATGTGGTGGCGACGCTGTTCGGAGCGCTCACGATCACCATTGTCCAGAACGGGCTAAATCTCAACGCCATCGCGACCTCGACACAAAACGTCGTGATCGGCGTGATCATCGTGCTCGCCGTTGGCATCGACATGTGGCGTAACGAGATCAGCCGCATTCGGCTTCTTGCCAGGTTGCGCTGGCCAGCGGGCCGCGCGTTGAATAAGGAGGAAGAATATCCATGAGCTATCCGCGCGCCTTTAATCATATTGGACTGTCCGTTCCCGACGTCGATGCGGCGTTCAAGTGGTACACAGAAGTGCTAGGCCTTTATCCAATCATGGAGCCGACGACGATCAGCAAGGACGACAGCGTCATAGGAATGATGTGTACCGACGTGTTCGGTCCCGACTGGACGAGCTTCCGCATCTGCCATCTGGCCACGGCGGACAAGATCGGGATCGAGCTCTTCGCATTTCCCAACAATGTCAAACCTGAAAACAATCTCGAATACTGGAAGACCGGCATCTTCCATTTCTGCATCACCGATCCCGATGTCGAAGCGCTTGCCAACAAGATCGTCGCGCATGGCGGCAAACAGCGCATGCCAGTTCGGCATTATTATCCTGGCGAGAAGCCTTACCGCATGGTGTATTGCGAAGATCCCTGGGGCAATATCGTCGAGATCTATTCGCATTCGTATGAACTGACTTATTCTGCCGGCGCCTACCTGTAGGCGCGTCCCGCTGGCTGTTTCGGCAATCGCGGGCATCAGCGTGGGGCGTGCATCACACGCAACCGGCGGCAGTCAATGGGCGCTCGCGAGGTGGATTGACCATTCAAGTCCACGTTCTCGGCTGATTACGAGTCACTGCTTCTATCCTGTTTCCGCTGGGATCGATGAGGAAGACGGCGTAGTAGTTAGGGTGGTAGATCTCGCGAATGCCGGGCGCGCAACTGGATAGAAGTCGGTCGTTGAGGTCAGAGTCGTCCTTCACGTTCTGACAGCCCCGATGATCTCAGAGAACTGCCGTTGGATTGCGCGCAATCTGCCGTACGTGGATCACGTTGCGTTAATTAATGGGGCTTGAGAACGCTGGCTTTGTGATTGCGAACGATGCTTTGCTCTGGATTGATCACGCCGAAATCTTGATGCGCCGAAGCGCGGCCACAGGTCACTAGATTGTTTCCGGAGAAGGACCGCCCTTTTGCCTGATCCAATCCGCAAATTCATCCATCAGGTGAGAGCTTTCGTTGAAGACGGCCTTGAACTTCGTGACTGCCCGCACGAGGGCTAATGCAGCATCAAAATTCGTATTTCAATCTCGTCCGGTGGTCTGAGGTGCTTCAACCAATTCCTAAAGTCATTAAAAATATCTACCTCGTCAGGTGATGCTCGTGCCTTCAGCCGCCCATGGAGGTAAGGCGCCTCAACGTGAGGCATTTGGCTCTCCGCCGCCAAAGCCAGCGTTATGGTCGCTTCGTATCATCTTCATGGAATAGCCTTATCGCCGCATGACTTTGCCGGAGCGCGGATGACTTCCTAGTAATGAGACGCGATTTCATTTAGGCCCCCAAGCTACCAAGGCTACCGGGCTTCTATGACCGGCACCCCGATATCGACCTGCGAATCTCGGCCACGGTCGGCCTCGCGGACTTTAAGCGCGACAACGTCGACCTTGCCATTCGGTTGGGCCACGGGCGCTACCCGGGACTTCATGCCGAGCCGCTGTTCAACGAGGCCTTGACCCCTCTGTGTTCGCCCGAACTGCTCAAGGGCAAAGGACGCCTGAAGACACCTGACGACCTGCGAAAACATCGGCTCATTCATGACATGTCGATACCCGGTGGCGGCGACTACTCCGCCTGGGACAGATGGCTGGCGCTTGCGGGCGCAAAGCATGTGTCCGCGCACCGGGGTGCCAAATTCACCCTTGCCGAGGTGGCCATGCAGGCGGCGATCGATGGCGTCGGCGTAGTGCTCGGGCGCGTCGTGCTGGCCGAGGGGGACCTGGCGGCAGGTCGGCTGGTCCGTCCCTTCAAGATCGCGCTGCCGCTGGACGTGAGCTACTTCCTCGTTAGGTCCAACGCCACGGCACCGCGTCCGGAAATGCTGTCCTTCCGGAATTGGCTCTTTGGCTCGCTGAAACAGGCGTCCGTGGTAAGGAGCCCGTCATCCCCGTCGCCATCAAGGAATGCCTGACCGCAAAACCGCTTTGGACAAGCCGTCATGTCGATTGTTCATCAAGGAGGGTGCCTGTGCGGCGAGGTCCGCTACAGAATAACGGCGGAGCCGTTGCGCGTCACTATTTGTCACTGCACGTTCTGCTAGCGATTGACGGGATCGGCATACCTGGTCGAACCGATCTTCAAACGAGAGGACGTCATATTCCACGGAATCCCACCGAAAACCTATGAGCATCGGTCCGACACCAGCGGCAAGCGCGTTACGCTGAATTTCTGCGGCAGGTGCGCGACGACCATCTGCCTCGATCTGGAGCGCTTCCCCGACATCCTGGGAATCTGCGGCGGCACGTTCGACGATCCCAACTGGTTCGAGTGCAGCAAGGACAACTGCCGCCATATCTTCACGCGCTCGGCTCAAAGGGGCGTGGTCCTACCGGCCGGCGTGACTCTCTACGAGGAGCACGCCCTCGAGCTCGACGGAACCCCCAACCGGCCGACCATGCTCGCACACATGCTCTTGTTGGATCACGGCGGATATCGAGGAGAATAGTCCGGTAATGATGCTGTGAATGGCTCCTCCACGGGCACTAGAGTGCCAAGGAGCGGGCGCCGTTTGAGGCTCCCAAGATTCGGGGGAGCAGCCTATGCAGTCAATTTCGACAATCGGCTCGACATCGCGAAGTCGGTCTTTCAAGTGCACGGCGTTGATGCAGCCGGTCAGGTGATCATACGCCGCCAGTTGAGACGCCGGCATGTCCTGGTATTTGTCCAGAAGCTGCCGCCCCTGGTGGGGATCGAGGCTTGCGCATCGTCGCACCATTGGTCCCGTGAGCTGGAGACACTGGGCATACAGTGCGATTGATGCCGCCGGCCAATGTGAAGCCCTACGTCAAGCGGCAGAAGAACGACAGCACCGACGCGGAGGCGATTTGCGAGGCGGTCACGCGACCCAATATGCGGTTCGTGCCGACCAAGACGGTCGAGCAACAGAGCTGTCTGATGCTTCATCGAGCGCGCCATCTCTTCATCCGCCAGCAGACTGCCGTGATCAACTCGATCCGCGCCTACGCCGGTCGATCCGGCGATCAGGACAACCCATATGGCCAAGGCATCTTCGGATGCGTGCTGTTGATCGGGACCCGATCCGCGGAGGGCATTATGGCCAGCGGTCATCTGTGTACCGCGCAAACAGGCCGAACACATGGCTGCTCCGACCAATGCTGCAAGTGAAGATTCTCCTTGCCAACCTGGAGCCGTCCACACATGGCCCTCACGAAACTGGCGGAAAGTCCGGCCGCAGTCTGTGATGCGATCTAGAGCGGACTACCGCTCCCGCTTGAATGCCCGATTGAGCGGCAGCGCAGCGCGCTTTGCTCGACCAACGCCAGACGGTCGAACGCCGGGGCTGGGGCAAGGTGCCTGCGGCGGCGATAGCGCTGGAGGTAGGCTTCACCGGAAACGCGCTCTTCAGCCCTTCTTTGTAGCTGAGCTTGCAATTTGACAGTGTCCTATTTCGTGGACCGTCAGCTACGTTGCGCCGTAACCTTTCAGGACAGGACTGAACATGCGTATCAGCGCCCGCAATCAGATCAAGGGAACGGTTAAGGAGGTGAAGAAGGTGGCCACAACCGCCCATGTGTCCGTCGACATTGGCAGTCAGGTGGTCACGTCCTCAATCACCAACGAGTCCGTTGATGGCCTCGATATCAAGGTTGGCAGCAGCGTCTACATAGTGATCAAGGCGTCTGATGTGATGATCGGCATCGACTGAGGATTGGAGCCCCACTAGCGTCCTTGACTCGCCTCAATGCAGCGTCAGTGGCGGCTAAGGTTGACGGCCGGTGCAACGCCTTCGCCTCATCCCGCGGCGTGCGCAATCGTCGCGCTCCTCATCCGTGGTCAGGATCACCGGTACGGCCTTGGGATTGATCGGCGCAACGATGGGCATTTGCGCGAGGCCGGGCTACCGTTCGCGAGCAACTGACGGGGCAAGTACGACCTGAATGATGTGGCACGAGGAGGTCTCTCGGAATGAAAGGTCCCATCCAACTTCTTCCCGGGCAAATCATCGTGATCGGCGCCGTGATTGTCGCTGTACTGTTCGCGGCAGCACGCAGTCTATCAATCGCTAGTGCTGGAATATTGATGTTCGGTGGCGGCGGTTTGGAACTTCTTCTTGATGCCCTTAATCGGCGGCCTTTCCCACTAGGCGGAGTTTTCTTGCTTTTTGGTGCGGTTCTGTTTCTCTGCTTTCTCGGAGCAAGAGCCGCCTCCTATCCAAGCATCTATTTTACAAGTCGAGCAGTCTTGCTGCTCCTGTCGGCTGTCGCCGGGGTTACATCTCTTTGGTTTTTCGCCGCTGGGCTGGGCAGTGGAGTGGAAGGCAATGCTGTGGGCGCTTATATCTGGGTAACTGTTGGAATACTGTTGGTGGCTCTTGCCGCCGCGGCCATCAAAAGCGCAGCCGATTTGCCGGGTTCCTATTGGATAGCCTTTCTTTTTGCGCTCACTGCACTCGCTGCAATCTTCGTCGTAATCCTCGGTCTGGCAATGTTGCACCTACTTCCGGAAAGCTGGACAGCGTAGTCCCGCGCTTCTACCGGAGTTGAGTGCGCGCATGACGAACATGGTCGGCCCGCCGCTCTCTGCAACAAGCATCAGCGCCTCGATCGCCGCCTGCCATTCCGGAGCATCCTGCTCGCGTTACTGTAGCTTCGTGATGAAGGTGGCTGCGTCGCGCAGCGTGATCAGCCTGTGGCCTCCGGGTAGGACGATCGGGTCGTCGAATAGGCGGACCATCAACGCAGCGCTACATCTCCCTGACGGAGACAACCGTTCCGCAGGGCACGCATCTGTAGACGCGGATCAGGGGCCAGAGGGCTATCTGCGGCAGCACCACTCGTGCCAAGTCGACGGCGATCGTTTTACCGCCACCGTTACGACCAAAAGACATTCGGCAGGCCACGCGACAGTGTTCGGCGCCGGTATCGACGAGGTCGAATTGAGGCTCGTGGGAACTTCCAACGGCACCATCACCACATGCTCGGGGCCGTCACGGGAGCGCCCGGGACGCGCGCGAACATCATCGGGCCACCGAGATCGGCCAACCAGCATCAGCGCCTTGCGCTTGGCGATCAGGTTCGATCTCGCCTTCATCCCCCCAAAAATGGACGACGATAACATGGCGTGCCTTGGAGGGGAGCAATGGTTCATCGATCTGATGAGGTCCGGTCGCTCAGGGCATACACGCCCCGACTGACCCTACGCATGATGCCCGCCTTGCTGAGATACTTGCGAACGGCGTAGGTCGGCACGTTCCACTGCTTCGCGAAGGCGGCGATCTCGGACCAGTGCACCTCGCCCTTTTCCCGCATCAGCTTGATCGGTGCGCTGCGAGCCTCGGAGTACTTCTCGAACTCAAGAGGAGGAGGACGGTTCCGTGCGGCTCGGTCGCTCAGAGATGAGCACGCGGCAATAGCCAGCTCATGATCTTTTCATAGGGATCACGATGACTGTGGGCGAATGCATTTTCGTTCTGCTGGGCAGCGGTCCTGGCGAATTCAGAAATCGCCTCCATAGACTGCCGCCGTTCCTTCGGAAGCTTCGCCCATTGGCGAATGATCTTCCGGCGGGCTTCGCGTTGCTTTTCCCTTACGTCGGGCATCGGTACGGCTCCTGAGGTGGTTGGCTCGGCCTATAGCAGCCAACATGAACGCTATGCTCGTGTCCAGAGCGCAGTTTGGATCGCGGTGAGATCGGTCTCCCCGCGCTTTCACCGAAACTAAAGCACCTTGTCGAGCCGCTCCTCGAGCTCGGCGTCCTGGCGCGGGCGGCCGGTGGCGATGTCGGAGCGCCTGGCGCTCATAGCGGCGTTTGAGCTTCTCGCCGAGCTCTCGGCCAACCGTACAGCCCACTTGACCAACGATCGCGGCGTCGGCCCGAGGCGTCCTCCTGTCATCGCAATTCGCGGCCGTCGAGAGAAGGTAGGTCTGATCTGACCATGAAATACTTCCATTGATCGAGAAGCTGCCACCAGCGGCAAGCTCACCTCGACATGACGGATCAGGCCATAGCCTGTCAGTTCGGGTCTGAGGTCGAACATGTGCGACGGCATGGGCGCGCACGGTGATCCCGTTCGCTGCGTCGGACAAGAGGCAACGATTGCCGCAGAAGGCCTGCAGGATTGCGAGCGCGACGCCGTAGTGCCTTATTTCGGGCGGGGCGTGGAAAGGGCCAGGGCGCCGGTTGACGCGCATATGCGGCCATTCCACTGTGCCGCCACCACCTTGAGTTTGTCGGTCATCGCGTTACCGTTCTGCATGGCTTCGGCCTTCCTGATCGCTGAGAATTTCGCGGCGTTGTGGCAGCGCGGGCACCGATGAGCGGTTCGGCTGCGGCCCACATGCCACCCCTTGGCTTCCAGCTTGTGAGCGATGAACCTCCATTCAATCTCGGTGTCGTCGCCGCGCGAGTTCTGCAAGGTGTTGACGGCGAGCGGGATGGCGGCCTCGCAGCCCGGGGCGCCACAGCGCGCGATGACGCCGCGCACCAGCTTCCCATCGTCACCGTAGGGCACCGTCGTATGAACGAACGCCTTCTCCGCGCTCATTGGTGATCCTCCCGCTTTCGGAATGAGCGTTTCGGCCACCGGCTCGGCGGGCGGGGTTCGCCGCGAACGTCGCCGATCCGGGTCGCGATGATAGGCGCAGTACAGGGCGAGCCGTCGGGGTCGCAGCAGTCAGGCATTTCCCACTCCTTCCAGTCTTTACGCGTCGTCCGAGGACCCCTCGGCAGGCGCCTTCGCTTTTGATTTCGGGGCGTGTTATGCAGCTTGCGCATCGATCGCGGCGATTGCCGCCTGACCGATCGAGGGCGCGGTGCCGCGCAGACGCTCGGCGAGGCGCGGCGAGACATCGCGCGCGGCCTCAGACGCGACGGTGAAGCCCGCGTCTTCCATCTCGTCGCGGCCGTGCATGCCGGAGATGACATCGGGCGCATACATGCGCCCAATCGCGGCTCATGTTGTAGAACAGTTGAAGGTCGGGCTTGATGTCCCACAGCGGCGAGCCCTTGATCCGGCCACTGTCGTTCCGCTTCGGGCGCAACTTGCCGAGCGTGAACTGATCCGGCGCGGCATCGAGCGGCGGGAAATAGCGCGGCTCCTTCTCGCCCTTGAAGGTCGCCCCCACACCCGGCACCGCCGCATATCGCCTTCGCCCTCATCGGCAACTTGCAGGCGCGTGGTGATCGGCGCGCGCGCCTCGATCACGGCGTGAAACATCTGGCTCTCGTAGGCGATCTGCTCGACCTTCTGGCCGCCGACGAACTGCTCGACGACATAGGTCCACTTCGCCAGGGCGAGCGGCGAGACCCCAAGCTCCTGCGCCCGCATGCAATTGGCGAAGCAGGCGCCGACATTGCCCTGCATGAATGGCGGCAGGTAAGGCCCGGACGCCGCCAGAAGCTTCGCTGCATCGACCAGATCGCGGAGGTTCGCGTAGTCCACACCGGCGCGAGAGCGGGCCTCACCCAAGGTCGGGGTTGGGCCACTAAAGCGTGATGGCATTAAGTTCGATAGCCTGAATTTTTGAGGTAGTTGGCACATTCCTCGGAGGTGAAGCCGTCGAGCGCGTGGCCGATAGCGGCGCAGACCGCATCGACGGTTCGCGCGGCAGCTTTGCGGAGCAGGTGCTTGAGCTTGGCAAAGACCTGTTCGATCGGGTTCAGGTCGGGCGAGTATTTTGGCAGGAAGAAGAGTTTGGCGCCGACCGAACGGATGAGCTGGCGAACTGCCTTGCTCCTGTGGCTGCCGAGGTTATCCAAGATGACGATATCGCCGGGCTGAAGGGTCGGCAGGAGGATCTTCTCGACGTAGGTGCGGAAGCTCACGCCATCGATCGGCCCCTCGAGGAACCATGGCGCATCGATCCGGTCATGGCGCAGGGCCGCCAGGAAGGTCATGGTCTTCCAGCGGCCGTGAGGAACCCTGGCGTGAAGTCTGAGCCCGCGCGGCGCCCATCCCCGCAAGGGGGCCATATCAGTCCTGGTCCAGGTCTCGTCGATGAAGACCAGTCGCTCAGCTTCGACGCGACCTTGATACTTTGCCCACTGGGCTCGCCGCCGCGCGACCTCGGGACGATCGCGTTCGCCAGCCGCCACGCTTTTTTTTGAAGCTGAGCTTCTCGGCATGTACGAAGTCCCACACCGAGTGGTAGTCGACCTTCAGGCCGCGGCCGGCAAGCTCGGCAACGAGACCACGGATGGTGAAATCGCCGTCCTTGATCCGCTGCGACAGCCAGGCCGCATGCTCGCCCGAAATCGCCTTCGGCTTGTAGCCGCCCATCTGACTGGGCTCAACGCTGCCGGTCTCATCGACCCGCTTCATCCAGCCAATGGCCGTGCTGATCGCTACCCCAAACTGCTTGGCGGCCTGATTGCGGGACATCCCGCTCTCAATTGCCGCCACGACCCGCTTGCGAAGATCCAGAGAATAAGGCTTGCCCATCCATGCTGGCCTCCAGTCCAGCCAGCATGGTGAATCAGAAACACACTGATTTGGGAATCCCAAATCGATTCAAGCTAACCCCATCCCGCTTTAGCAGACCTGCGCCGAAGACGCCTAGGCAAAAGCTTCCGCTGGCTTCGATTAGTTTGATGGTCTCGATTGTGTGCCGAACACCGGAACGTCGGTGCGATCAACGAGCAATTCGGCCCCTTCGTGCGGTCGTACCTCAGCAAAGTTCAGTGCGGCGTCGATGTCGCCCTCCCAGACATCCCGTGGCAGTTCGTAAACCAACTCGACGCCATACCCGTTTGGATCGTGGAGATAAAGGCTGTGCGTCATGCCATGATCGATGCGCCGGTCGAACTTCACGCCCTTCCTTTGGAGATAGGCGAGCTGACGCAACCACGCCTCGCGGCTTGGGTAAGCAATCGCAATGTGATTGATTGCCATGGGCGAGTCCCACATTTGCCATCCGGCAGGCGGCACCGGCAGGTTCGTGTTCTCGACGAGCGCAAGATCGTGGTGATGGAGGCCATGGGGACCCATGCCGCTATAAAACCACATCTTACGACCCGGTCGTTGCCGGAATTCGCCGACGAGACGTAGGCCGACGACCTCCGTCCAGAATTGATGACTTTCCTCAATGTTGCGGACGTTCAACACGATGTGGTTTACCCCGATGGGTACAATTGGTGCCGAATCTGCTGTTGTCATGCTAGCGGCTCCTCACCTTGAAAATTGTTGAATTGATATATTCGGAAATCTGAAGAGGATTTAGCAGTCCTAGCCTAAATCGTCACGAGCACGCCCACCACGGCGAAATAGGTCAGAAAAGATGTCGCACAGAATTCAGGATAAACTGCCTGCCTTGATTCACCATCGGTTCGACTCCTTGCTCTAAGATTGCTTCGGGTCACGAGCAGTAATGCTCTGGCTCAGCGTAAGATTTCCGCCTGGCCCGTCAGAAGCGGACATCTACGCTTAGTGAGCACACCTACCACCTATGCCGACGTTCGGGGTCGATTTCGATTTCTCGCAGATCGAGCAGCGAGCCTTGGCTCTCGGCGCGACCGCCGATCAGATGCCCTACATCATGGCGACCACCCTCAACATGGCCGCCGAGAATACCCGGTCGTATCTGATCGAGACGACATGGCCGTCGTCGGTCACGGTCCGCAATCGATCGTTCATGAAGGCCGCGCTGACGACCAAGGGATCGCGCGCGACGAAGGGCGACTTGACGGTTGAGATTTACGACAAGCTCGGCCGGGCGAACCTGTCCCTGCATGCCAAGGGCGGCACGCGCCGGGCTAAGGGCGGCAACCTCTCGATCCCATCATCGGTCAACGTGCAACGGACGAGCGGCGGCGCCGTGCCGACCCAGCAACAGCCGAAGAACTTGCGGAACAGCTTCAAGCGCGGGTGTGTTCATCTTCCAACGCCAGGGCAAGTCGAGCCGGAAGCGTAGTGGCCGCATCAAGCTGATGTATTCGCTTCGGCCGTCGGTCCCGATCCGGCAAGACGTGCCGTTCTACAAGGACTTCGCCGAGGTGATGCGGCAGGAGATGACGCTAAAACCTCGCCATTGCGGTCATCCGGGCGATGTCGATCCGGCGCCGCTAACACGGAGGGTGCCATGCCAGGCAAGCCGAAAGAAGACGAGCACGAGGACCGGCGCCATGCGGACAAGCCGCCTGCGGACAAGGTCGAACAGGAGCAGCCGAAGGCGGATAAGCCGGAAGATCCCGCGCCCGGCGTCCCGCCCTACAAGGACTGATCCGGTGCTGATCCAGCCTGTCGCGCGAGACAGGTCGGTCAATCGGTTCGATCCCGCCTATCTCGCGCAATGGCGCGCATACTATCGCAGCATCACCGAGCGCTACCTCTCAGGCGCCATCTCTCGTGAGGAAGCCCACAATGCGCTGGTCTCGCTAGGCTTCCGAGACGCTGCGCTCAAGGTCGAGTTATTCGAGTTGGATCAGGCTCGCGCTCGGAAGACATGATTGTTATCGACGCGCCCCACTTCTACGCTGCCGTAGTCGTCGACCAGACCCGGCGGGTCACGAGAGCAGCACCCATCCTCCGCTATATGATCGGATGGGATCGGCAGCGGGTTCTCGGATACGCCGACCGCAAAGGCTGGCGCGCTACGTGGATCGACTGACCGAGGCGCGAGGCCCCCGGAGGGCCATTGATTGCTAAGGTACTTTGGGAAAGCCGCAACGGCGCGGGATCGCGGACCGCCCGCCATCAGCGTATTTCGGGACCGCGTTTTTGGTCTTTGGTTTCCTGCAAAATCCCCGTGCACCAAATGAAGCAGCCTCGCTTCGTGGGCTCACGAAATTGACTTCGGCGACCGGCCGACCGCCACACGCCCTACTTTGTTTGCGCAACGTCGGTAAATGCACCGGTGATGCTGCAATCAAAAAAATCGTACGCGGATGCTTGAGCTATAGCAGCTTCAGCCAGCGCACGACTTTCGTAAACAAGCGTTGGAACCCCGTTAGGGGTTGGCTTAACGTCCAAGACTTTGCACGTGTTCGTCTCTTTGTCTTGAACGAGGTAATAGCTCGTAATACTTGGGTCGGCGACGGCGGGAGCGGTGATCGTCACGGCGATTGTCGCAACTACGATGTAAGGAAAGCGCATGGTTATTTCTCCTCGCTAAGGGATGCGCATACGAAATATCCAGCCGTTGAGTGGCTCCTTAAACCTAAGCTAATCTAAACTCGACCACCTATTACCGATGTGAACTGCTTCACATGCGTCCATTGTTGATCGAACTGCCGATCTAGGTCATGGTCCCTGGCATAAAACAGCGGATCGCTACGTATGGATAGCCTTCGTCGTCTGTATCGCCCTCGAAATAGACAGGCCAGACCATGGTTCGTTCGGCTTTGTTAGGCTCGGTGATGACGGCATTGTCCGGCACATCGACCCACAGCATGATTTTGGAGTCGGGGCTCTTTGGCACTCGCACGCGATAGTGACCGTTCTTCGCTTCCCAGTCGGCGTCTTCAACGACGTAGCCGTCGGCAAACGAACAGCAGAGGCCGTTGCGGCTTTTCAGTTGGTCAAACCACGGCTTGAGTGGAGAGCTCGCGTAACGCCCGTCGAGGTCACGCCCCATCGTCGGCAATGGCATCAGCCAAAGCCCCATAGCCGCGATTAGTGAAATCCAGCGCATGACCAGCACGACGCAACGCCCCCTGCTACTCCCGAGCGAATTGTTACTGCGCCTATGAATGTGAGTATGTTCCGGCTGCGGCGAGGTTCACATATCAACTCAAGGCGCGCAGGAGCCGGCTCCATAGCGGGACTCGATCTGACCGATGTCCGTCCGGTGACGGCCATGTCGGGAGTGCCCCTGACAGCTGATGTCGAGGCAAGTCTCGAGCGGTCGCGAGAGGCCACAAGGCGACATCCGACCGAACGGAGGCGGCTTACGCTTAGCGACGTTGCGCACGATCTGGGCGGCGCCAGAATTGCTTACCGGTGCTTACGTGCTTTGATGTTGATGGAGTAGACGAGGGGGAGCACGACAAAGTTGCGTTTTGGCGGCATCCATGGCGCTCGCTGAGGCTATATGGGCGCTCGCGGGCGCTCCCCAGGCCGACGGCCACCATAAGGGTCGTCTGCCACAGGTCGCCGTTCAACAAGCGGCCGCCAACTGACGCGGCCTTACTTCTTCGCCTACTCTCAACCTTGGCTGCAAAGCTCACAGCTGCCCAGAAGAGCGGGATACCAGCTCACGACTGGTTTGGTGTTCACTGTGTCAATCGCGATACACAGCATCGGCGCGATTTGTCGTAGACTTCAGCTGCGTCTTCATGGCGCTTTCCTCCCTTGACTTGAGCCCGTCGCGAATGGCGGGCTTCTTTCGATGCACTCCGCTGACTCTGTGTGTGGCGTGACGCACCGAAGTGATGTCAGCTTCGCTCCCCAAGCGACGCGGCGCGATGGCCAACAATAGACATTACTAAGGTTGCCAAGCTGACGATCGCCCGCAGTTCCGTCAGGTGCTTACGGCAGTTCGCTTCATCGTGGGTCACAACCGGCAAGGCTCTTGCAGGCGGCAAATCATGGATGTGCTAGTCAAACCGACCGTGGAAACATGGCCCATTGATCGCCTGCGGCCCTATGAGCGGAATTCGCGGCGGCACTCGCCCGGGCAAATCGAGCAGATCGCGGCGTCGATCCGGCAGTGGGGTTGGACGATGCCGATCCTCGCGGCTGATCATGGAATGGTTCTAGCCGGTCACGGCCGACTGGCGGCAGGCAAACTCCTCGGCATCGCCGAGGTGCCGGTCATCGTGGCCCGCGAGTGGAGCGATCAGCAGAAGCGCGCCTATGTCATCGCGGACAATCGGCTCACTGACGCGAGCGATTGGGATGACGAGATGCTGCGGCTCGAATTGAGCGACTTGCTGGAAGGCGGTTTCGAGATCGGGCTTACCGGCATCAGCGAGGACGAGTTATCGAAACTGTCCGTCGGGATCGGCGAGCTTGAGGCGATGCCCGAATTGCCGGACGGCGATCGGTCGCCATTCCGCGACATGACGTTCATTCTGTACGGAGAGCAATTCGGGATCGTCGAGCGGGCGATAGCCAAGGCGACCAAGCCGCGCGATCCGGACAATCCCAATCGATCACTACAAGGCAATGCGCTCGCCGCGATCTGCACGGAATATCTAGCTAGGGCGCGTTTCATAAATCGAGTTTGATTGGTGCGACTTTGCATGATGTCCGCAATGTCCCGATACCGACCAAATACCGCAACGCAGCGAAATGACGCGATGGGGCCAATTGCCGACATCTGGGCTCATCCCATTCTTCCCGCCACTGCATGCCGCCGGCGCGGCAACCGTACCGTGAACTCCGTGAATTCGCCGACTTCGCTGTCGACCGTGATGGTGCCGCCGTGCTGTTGCGTTACGATCTCGTAGCTGATCGACAGCCCAAGCCCCGTGCCCTCGCCGGTCGGCTTGGTCGTGAAGAAAGGCTGGAACAGTTTCTCCCTGTTCTCCGGCGGAATACCAATGCCATTGTCACGCACGCGGACCTCAACGCTTTCGCCGAACTCGCGGGTCGTGATCTTCAGTTCCGGGCGGTAAGCTCCGTCGTTCTCGCGACTCCGCTTGTTAGCGGCATAGAAGCCGTTGCCGATGAGATTCAGGAGCACGCGAGTCAGCTCCTGAGGTACAACGTCAACCGGTGCGAGGTCGCGGTCGAGGTTGCGCTCCAATGTGATGTCGAAGCTTTGATCCTGAGCGCGCGCCCCGTGATAGGCAAGATTCAGGGCCTCCTCGACCAGCATGTTCAGATCAGTCGCTTGCCACTCGCCGCTGCTACCTCGTGAGTGCTGTAGCATGCTCCGAACAATGCCGTCAGCGCGGCGACCGTGCTCGACGATCCTCTTCAGATTTCCGGTCAGCATGCCAATTGTCTCGACAATCTCGGCCCGCTTGCCGGGATCGAGGGCGCCGACCGCCTTCGCCGCTACGTCCTTCAGCTCCTCCAACAGGTCGACCGAGAGGCCGGCAAAGTTGTTGACGAAATTGAGGGGGTTTTTGATCTCATGAGCAATGCCGGCGGTCAGTTGCCCGAGCGCCGCCATCTTCTGAGCATGGACCAATGCCTCCTCGGCGCGCTTGAGACGCGTCAAGTCGAAGTAGGTGAGCATCCGCCCGCCATCTGGGAGAGCCACGACCTCGTACTGGAGCACGCGCCCGTCGGGGCGATGCCACTCTTGCGGCGGCGTCGATGCCGTGTGCACCTCAGCCAAGCGACGGGCAACATAACCATCCCACTCCTCCTCGGGCACGCCATGCAGGCCGCGCCGGCTGTAGCCCAGCAGCAGCTCTTCCAGGGTATGGCGCGCCCGGAGGACCTCATCGGGGAGCTCCCAGAGATCGCGGAAAGCGCGGTTGTACATCCTCACCCGCAACTCGGGGTCGAGGATAAGGACGCCATAGTCGATCGTATCTAGGACCACTTGGCGTTCACGCAGCCGCTGCTCCTCAACCTCCACGGCTGTATCGCGGAATACGCGGAGCGCCTCGGCCATGCGGCCGATCTCGTCCCCTCCGGGCACGGGCAGCGGTACCCAGAGCTCGCCGCCAGCGATCTGGAGCATGGTGCCGGCGAGAGCCTTGAGCCGGCCAATCAGCTGCCGATCGACGTAGAGCCAGACGATCAACGCCGAACTTAGAAGGCTGGCCAGCACGATTGCGCCAAGCACAGCGGTGCTCAGTTCCCGGACACGCCTCGACTCTGTGCTGGCGGCCGCAATGTCGGCCTTAGCACCGGCCACGAGTCGATCCACAGCCTCGGTAAGACCACGGGAAAGGGCGGCGTTCTCGGCCAGCATTCGCTCGCCACGGCCAAGCGCCTGGAGTTCGCGCTCGCGGGCAGCCGGCAAGCCATCCGGCCCCTCCGCGAGTACGACGAGTTCATGCAGCCGGTCATGGAAGCGATCCCGGAGCGACGGTTCAAATTCAGCCGCGATCGCCTCAAGCGCGGAAAGCGAGCGCTTGAGCGGAAAGGCGAGCAGCGACAGGTCCGCCGACGAGCGGGCGTCAGCGGCCTTGAGCAGACTGTCATTGAGCGCCGCGATCTCGAGCTGCGCTTTTTGCAGTGGAACGGCACCTGCGACCGCACGGGCGAGGTTCTCGCCGGATCCCTCACCCCCGGCGTGCCGCCATACCGCGATTTGCGAATCGAGCACGAGAATGCCCGGCGCCACCAGCCGGTTGCTGCCGACCACTGTGGTCGAGAGCCGGCTCAGCAGCTTCGCTTTGGTCTGGGCGGTCGCGAGCCTCTCCGCGAGGAGTCCGTCGAGCGCATCGAGATTGCTGCCGAGCCCAGCCACCGAGGTTTCGATCGGGCCGAACACGGTCGGGTCACTGGTGGCGCGCAGCTCAACAAGGATCGCCTCCAGCTTGGCGAGCTGCGTACGGATGTCGGCGGCAACCTTTGTGCGACCGGCTTCGTCCGGGGCTGCGAGAAGCGCCGGAGCGGCGGCCGCGATCCGTTCGGCTTGGCGCGACAATTGCAACAAGGCGAGGGCCGCCGGGGCACGCTCCTCAGTTGTCCGCTCGACGACCCTGCCGAGTACGAGTAAGGCCCACATCGACGCCGCGGCGGCGAGCACGGCAAAGGCGCTGATGCCGAGGAACGCAACCAGTAGCCGCCAGCGTACGCTCACAGGCCCCGGCATGGTCTCGTCCTCCGTGCCGCGCTCTCTGCCGCGTAGCGAGAACGACGGAGTACAGCTAGCGCTACGCGTTATTCGACCGCCGGTCGAGCGAAGAGCCTCGCCGGCCTCGATGCCGGATAGCTGCGACCCGCCCGAGGGTGTCGAACGGAGCCCACGATCGGGCGCCCGGCAATATTGACTCTATCTCCCGAATGGCGCAACCGCTCCACCGGTACAGCCCATTATCGGTTGGAGCATCCAGCACAGGCATCAAAAAGAATCCCGGGTCCGACGTTCTTTAGGCTACAATTCCGGAATAACTGGGCGGGATGTCTACAACGGCTCGAGGACCAGAAGTAGACGGCGAGCGAACGGCATCGAACAGGGAGGGAAAGATGCACTTTCCAGCACCATTCCGCCGGCGTCTCATCCGCGCGACGGTCCTTGCGATTGGGACCGCGGGCGCAACCGCTGTTGCACGGGCTGAAATCAGGATTGCCGTTGTCGGCCCGCTGAGCGTCTCCCCAATGACCGCGCAGTACGCGACGTTCGGTGAAGAGCTCCGACGGGGCGCTGAGCTGGCGGTGCGCGACATCAACGAAAGCGGGGGTATCAATGGCCAGAAGCTTACCCTCGTGATCGCCGACGACGCCGGCTGCGACCCCAAGATGGCGGTGGAGGTCGCCAACGAACTCGCTAGGCAGGAGATCGTTTTCATCGATGGGCACTATTGTTCCAGCGCCTCAATCCCGGCCTCACGGGTTTACCACGAGAAGCGCGTCTTGATGATCAGCCCAGCCTCGACCAACCCGCGGCTCACCGACCAAGGCTTTGCGAACGTTTTCCGCGTGTGCGGACGTGACGACGTTCAAGGCGCGTTTGCCGCTGACTACGTCGTCGACCATAAACTGGCAGACAGGATCGCCGTTGTCCACGATCAGAGCGCATACGGCAAAGGCATCGCCGATGAGTTTAGAAGGCGACTGAACGAGCGTGGCGTCCGGGAGAGGATGTACGAAGCCATAGCGCAAGGTGACAAGGAATTCAGTGACCTGATCACGAAGATGAAGGCCGTCGGCATCGAGCTGATCTACTTCGGCGGCTACTTCACCGAGAGCGGCCTGTTCGTGCGCCAAGCGCGCGAGTACGGCCTGACCGCTACGATGATGGTGACTTCAGGCTCGTTCAATCAGGAGTATTGGGATCTCGCCGGTTCTGCCGCAGAGGGCACGTTGATGACCTTCGGCCCCGAGCCGCGTAAGCTGGCCTCGGCGGCTCAGGTGGTAAAAAGATTCGAAGCTGAGGGCTTCAGCCCCGAGGGCTATACCCTGTATGCCTACGCCGCGATCCAAGTCTTTGCGGAGGCCGGCACGAGGGCGGGGTCGTCCGAACTCGACGCGCTGGAGAAGGCATTACACGAAGGCACGTACGAGACCGTGCTCGGGCCAATCACCTTCGACGGCAAGGGCGACGTCCAGGGCTTCAAATACTCGATGTACCGCTGGCATGACCGCACTTATGAGGAAATCTGCTGCCGCCCCCCGGGAAGTGAGCTGTTCGAGTCACCCGGCCCAACCGCACGGCAAGGTGGGCTCGGAGCGCATTGATCAGCTGCGTGCGCTGACGGATTAAAAGATCCCGCGTTCGATGCAACATCAGCAAGGCTTGCTGATCGGCCGACTTGATCGGCACGAACCGCATCGATGGGCGTGTCACGGCCTCACAGATGGCGGCTGCGTCGGCCGCATCGTTTTTCGACCGTTTGACATAGCCCTTCACGTAGCTCGGCGGCATCAGACGGACGGTGTGACCGAGCTTGGAGACTTCGCGCGCCCAATGATGCGCGGTTCCGCAGGCTTCCATGCCGACCAGGCAAGGGGAAATCTTGCTAAAGAAGTCAATGACCTGCTTGCGCCGCAACTGACGAATGATGACGACCTTGCCCGCACTATCCACGCCGTGCACTTGGAACACGTTCTTGGCGAGATCAACGCCGATGGTGCTAACCTGCATGTGGACGACCCCCCTCCGGTGATTCGTGGTTCAACGATCACCCTTTGGCACATTCGATGCCGGGAGCGGGCGTCGTCCACCACATCATTCGCGTCGATTTGGTCGCGTCTCCGCCATGTCCGGTCTGGCCTCGACTGTTGAGGTGCCGAAGGCCATCGCGATCTTCGCCTTCGGGCACACAAGCTGACATATGACCGGTTCTGGTGCGAGAGGCACGTTGGCGACAGAAATTCGCTAAGGTGGAAACTCGACGTTGCCACAGCCGAGCCGACATTAACCATATGGGGGATCGCGCACTACGGACCCCTGACGGTTAGTGCGCCCTTAACATTTTTGCGCAAGAGATAGACCCTTAGCGCGGAGATCAATACGCAAAGCGAATGACGGCGGACATTCATCCTCTGAGGTGGATTGTTTGAGAACGCTTCTCATGATCGCGCTCGCGGCGACCTTGGTCGGCTGCAGCCGTCAACCATCATACCAAGCGGCTACCGGAACGGCGGCTCATCAGCCGATCGAATTCGCGTCATTGAAGACCGATCCGCCGACAGAAACCAAGCTCAAGAACGAAAAGCCGCCCCCTCTTCGGGTCCGTGACAGGGTTGCCCGTTTCATCGCCAAGAAAGCAAAACCTGCAAGCATCAGAGCAAAAACTGAGCCTACGGCAACTCGCGTCCCGCTCCCACCTCCCTCGTTGAGGACGCAACTCGAGCCGAAAAGCAAAGCCGATGCGGATTTGGGTACGATAGGGCAGCCCACTGTGGGTCTCTCTCCGAATTCTAAAAGCAGAACCATGAAAGAGCAGGTGGCGGCTGCGACCGAGGTCGCGGAGCGAATGACGGACAATGTCGAACCCACGGACCTCCTGGTTGCCGTTGTAATGGCTCGTCCGCAGATCAAGTCGGTAGCCGATCTTGCGGGTAAAAGTGTTGCGATGGATGAAAGGTATTCTGCATCCAGCGTTGATGTTTGGGTCGGGTTTGTGGTGGCAGGGGTCTCAGTCAAGGTGAGTGCAGGACACAGCGCGGCGATCGATCGGCTCAGCAATGGCGAGGTGACGGCTGCTGTGCTGGCCCTCGTGTCTCCTGACGCAGCGGACGGGTTTCCTGAAATCGCTGGCTTCAAGATTTTTCGCGTCCCGCTTTGGCCATATGCTTCGAAGGCTCGGCCTTAACCATAAGCAAAACGATCTTCAAACTCTAAGCCTTTGTTGCGATGACGCCCAAAATCCAGAAATCCAAGCTAAGGGTTTGTGACGGTCGCACGAGCTGGCGGCTCGCCATGAGGCATCAGGTCGTGATCGTGGATGCTGATCTGGTGGAACGCCGATTGGGCAAGCGGCCGCATCGAACGGCGCGCTACTATTCAAAGACCTCATCTGCACGCGCGAGAAGGGAAGGCGGGATCTCGACACCAAGCGATTTTGCAGTTTTGAGATTAATGGCGAGCAGATACTTGGCGGGCTGTTCAATTGGCAGGTCGGCCGGTTTGGCGCCCTTCAGTATCCGATCGACATAGTGGGCTCCCCGTCGAGCCTCACCGGGAAAGTCCGGCCCATACGAAATCAATCCGCCCGCCTGTACTAGGTTGCGGACAAGATAGATCGACGGCAAACGTGCCTGGACTGCGAGATCTGGCACCCGGTGCGGCGGACTGTGGAAGATGGGATCGCCCACTATCCACAAGGCTTCTGCCCCTCCAGCCTTAGCGGCGGCAACTGCGCCTGGAATTTCGTTCGTCTCCTTCACGTTGATGACGTCAAGCTCAAAGCCGAGGTTAGCGGCTGCTGCGGGTGCTTCCCTTGGAAATAAAAGGCGCAAAGTCTCGCTCGAGGGGTTGAGAAAAGCCGCGACGCGCTTCGCGTGCGGGAGAAGCTCCCGAAGCACTTCAAGCATCTTGCCCATGAAAGCGCCTGGAACTAGCGTAGCGACACCCGTCAGGTTTCCGCCTGGATGAGCAAGGCTTGACGCAAGCCCTACACCAACCGGATCAGCCACGAAGAGCATCACGATCGGTATGTCCGAGGTCGCCTCCTTGACAGCGCGCACTGCCTGAGGAGTGATCGCGACGATGAGATCGGGTTTCGATCGCACGAGGTCGGCAGCGAACACCGGTAACTGATCGAGCCGCGAACCCGCTTCCTTACGTTCAAGGACGATCGTAGCATTCTCTACCCAGCCGAGATTGCGAAGCTCGTCCAACAAAGCCTCGAAGGTGGTTCCGCTGCAGGACGGGACGCACAGGATCGCGACGCGTGGTGCGGTCCCTGCGGCTTCGCTTCCAGCTGGCGCACCGAACAGGAGCAACACTGCCAGAAATGCGATCGTAGCTGTAATCCTTCCCATTTGGTCACTCAGTGGGCGACAAGGTATCCGTGATCGCAGTCTGTACTATAGCGACCAGACCTGCGCAGAGTCCAACGCCTGCTTTTGGTCAACAGAAGACCTCAGTCAATAACTTCGGCGCTCACGAGGAGAGACGGCGGGATCGTGACGCCAAGCGCTTTGGCCGTCTTCATGTTGATGGTGAAGTCGAAGCGGGTGGGTCCTTGAAACGGTAACTCGCCTGGGGGTACGCCATTGAATATGCGCACTACATAAGTTGCTGCCTGCTCGGGGGATGTCCCGGGTTCTGTTGAATTTCTGAAGATGTCGGCGTTGCCCACCTTGAGCCGGTAGGCTCGGGGTGCTGATTCCACAAAGGAGAGCAACGCCATGACGAGAGATATCACACCGGCTGGTTCGCCGGCGACCGGGGCTGTGGACGAAGCGTTTGCAGAAGTGCGGGCGAGCTTCGATCGGTTCTGCCTTGCGGCAGGGATCGAGGCGCTCGGCACGATGATGGAGGCGGATGTCACGGCGGCCTGCGGGCCGCGCCACGGTCGCGATGCGGGGCGGCAGGCGCACCGTTGGGGCCGAACGCGGGGCCGGATCGGCTTCCACGGCGGCAAGATCGAGGTCGAGCGCCCGCGGGTCCGGGGCGTGGACGGCCGCGAGGTCACGATCCCGAGCTGGGAAACGGCGGCGCAGGAGGATTGGCTCGGTCGCTGGGCGATGAACCTGATGCTGATCAATGTGTCGACGCGCCGGTTCGGCCGCGCTGTCCGGCTGCCCGAGGGTGACGTGCCGGCACCGCCCGGATCGGGGTTTCGAAGTCGGCGGCCTCGCGGAGGTTCGTCGCGCTGTCGGCGGCGCGGCTGGCCGACTTCATGGCTGCCGATCTGTCCGCGCTCGACCTTCTGGTGGTCCAAATCGACGGGCTGCATCTCGGCGACGATCTCGTGCTGGTGGCCGCGATCGGGGTTGACGGCGAAGGCAACAAGCATCCGCTGGCGCTGGTGGAAGGGGCGACCGAGAACGCCGCAACGGTTCAGGCCCTGCTGGACAACCTGGTCTCGCGCGGGCTCGACCCGACGGTGCCAAGACTGTTCATCGCCGACGGCGCGAAGGCGTTGTCGAAGGCGATCCGCCGCACCTTCGGTTCGGCCGCTGCGATCCAGCGCTGCCAGATCCACAAGGCGCGCAACATCATGGAACGCCTGCCGAAAGAGCATCATGCGGCCACCCGTCGGGTGCTGCGCCAGGCCTGGGAGCTCGATGACGCCGACAAGGCTGAAAAATTGATCCGCAATCTCGCGCGTCGACTCGACCAGCAATGGCCCGGCGTAGCGGCCAGCATCCTTGAAGGCCTCGATGAAATCCTGATTGTCGTCCGGCTGAAGCTGCCGAAGGAGCTTCGTCGATCGCTCGCCTGTACCAACATCGCCGAGAACATGATGGGCACCATTCGCCGCGTCGCTCGCAACGTCAAACGCTGGCGGGATGCTGGTATGGCCTTGCGCTGGGTCGCGGCCGGCATGATCGAGGCCAACAAGGGCTTCCGACGATTGAAGGCGTATAAGCAATTGTCGGTTCTGCGTGCGGCCCTTCAAGCTCACCACGATCGCATGACGATCAAGCCCGTTGCCCACGTCACGAGGGCCGCGTAACATTCATTCCGGCAACGTCGGCCCGGCGTAGTTCAACAGCGATCGGGACATCCCCCCTGCTCGCCCAGTTCTCGGAGACTTGGACCATAGCCAATCATCAAGCCTCGTTGAGCGCTCTCTCGGAAGCCTCCAATGGTCGGCAATCCGGCCCTTACCGACAGAACGGCGAGCACTTCGCTATCGCGATGCAATTCTGGGACAGGCACAATCACGAGGACTTCTGCGCCCTGCCGCGCATCGCGTCAAAGGCGGCTGCATACTCGCTTGGGCTCTCTACCCAGATTTCGATCAGTTCCAATCCGGCCTCGGCAGCAGCCTTGCGCAAGGTTGGAAAACCCGCTTCCACGACCTTGCGATGGGAGGCCATCACCGCTATGCGACGCACTGACGGCAAGGCTTCATGAAGGAGGGCTAGACGCTTGACCTCAAGCTCCGGTGCGATCAAGCAAACGTCCGTGACATTGCCGCCCGGACGCGCCCAACTCTCGGCGACACCGGCGGCGACTGGGTCGGCGCCTATGGGTGCGGCGACAATTGGAATTGTTTTCGTCACTGCGCGAGCAGCGTGGAGCGACCAATCGGAAGAGGCGACAATGACATCTGGTTTGTCGCCAACCAGCGCCTGGGCTAACGCCTGCATTTGCCCCTCCACACCCTCGCGAAAATCGACAATTAGATTGGGCCTTCGACGAAGCCGCGAGTCGCCAAGTAGGGCAGCATGATAGAACTGAAAGCTTTACTGCCAGTGGTTCCCGGAAGTGTGAGCAAGCCCAAGCGCCAAACCCGTTCCGCGGCCTCCGCGCAGATCACCGAAAGCATCGCTAGCATCGCGCAAATAGTCGCTACTGATCTCATAGCGGATTCTCCTTTTCTGCTTTGCTTCCATGCTAGCATTCCGAACATGACGACATAAGAGAAGGCAAGCGCCGTTTTGACCATTGGTCGGGCGCTTCCGGTCTACCCCCGACTCTGGACAACTCGCCGCTACGCCCTAATCGAAGCGATGGGCCAAAGCACAAAGTCGCTGCGCTCCAGCCCGCTGCGCGGGAGCAAGAGCCGAGAGGCCGGTAGCCGGTTGAGAGGATAGTAATGGCACTGGAGAGCCCCCGTCCTGAGAATGGAGGTGTTGTCAACCTACTCAGGAAGGAGCTCTCCATGAGCGAGACTAACACTGTCAGCCCGCTGCGTCAGCGTATGATCGAAGATATGGCTGCGCACAAGCTCAACCCGCACACCCAGCGTAGCCACATTTGCAGCTGCAAGCGGTTCGCCGCCTGGCTCAAACGCTCGCCCGATACGGCAACCCCCGACGAGGTGCGGCAATTTCAGCTGCACCTGATCGAGAGCGGGACCAGCATCTGCAACCGCAATCGGATCCATGACCGGGGTGCGGTTCTTGTTCCGCGTCACGCTCCGTCGCCATGATCTGGCGGCCGAGGTCTGGCACCTCAAGGAGCCCGAGAGGCTGCCGCCGGTGCTGAGCCCCGAGGAGGTCAAGCGTGTTTTGACCATGGCGACCAGTCTGAAGGCGCGCGCGATGCTGACGCTGGCCTACGGTTGCGGGCTGCGAGCCGGCGAGGTGGTGCGGTTGCGAGCAGGCGATATCGACAGCGAGCAGAAGATTATCCGCATCGTGCAGTCGAGGGCCGCAAGGACCGGCACGTGGTGCTGCCGGCCGAGGTCCTGAAGCTGTTGCGGCAATGGTGGAAGGCGCGGCCGACCGCGTCCAACAACGGCGTCGCGCCCGAACACCGCTGGCTGTTTCCAGGCCGTAGTCAACGTCAGCCACTGACCACGCGTCAGTTCAGCCGGTTGTTCAAGGAGGCCGCCAACGCCGCGAGGCTGCGCAAACCGGTCTCTTTGCATTCGCTTCGCCATAGCTTTGCGACCCACCTGCTCGAGCGCGGCAGGGACCTTCGCGTCATCCAGGCCTTGCTCGGACATTCCAAGCCCGAGACGACAGCCCGCTACTGTCGCGTGGCGATCGGACTGATTGCCAAGATCGAGAGCCCCCTGGAGGGCTTAGTCTAGGTCGGGGCACCGCCACCTCGGATTTATCGGCAGACCCGAGCACACGGGGCTGCCAAACCGTTTGTGCTATATCGTTGCTCTCTTGCCCATGCTGTCGTTCATGATGCCGGACGTAACACGACGCCCTGCGGAACCTCGCCCCTTGTCACGAGACGCCAGAGGGCGATGAGCAGCTTACGCGCCAGCGCCACAATCATCGTCTTGCGTGTGCTGGCGCGTCCGTCGGCGGTTCGCGCCGCGAACCATTGGGCCAGGGCGCTGTTCTTTTGGAACCTGATAAAACGCCAAGCCAGCTGGATCATGCCGCTGCGGACGCGGACATTGCCAGCCCGCGCAAGCCCCCGTTCGCGTCGACGGCTGCCGCTCTCGTCGGGCGAACCAGTAAGACCGGCGTAGCGGGCGACGGCCTTGCGATCGCGCCAGTGGCGCGAGAAGATCTCGTTGACCAGCATGTCCGCCGTTTCGATACCAGAGCCAAGGACGCGGGCAATCAGGCGGACCATCGCGTCCGGGCTTTTCGTCTCCGCAGCAGGAGCCACCGCGAGTTTGCGCAGGCGTTCCTGTTCGACCGCACGGATCTGGTCGCGTACGACGCGTAGCCGCGCGAGATGACGGCGCAGTTCCGAAAGCGTGTTCTGCGGCAACGGCGTGCCTTCTGCCGTGCGCAGATCTTCGAGCCCTTCGGCAAGCTTGCACTTGGTCGGCGCAAAGTGCGGATGCCGAAGCGGGTAAACATCGCCTTGATCTGGTTGATAAGCCGCGTTTGCTCAGTCACCAGATTCTGGTGCTCACGGTTTGGTCGCCTCGCGTCCTCCTCCTCGATCGTCGGGATCGCCACCATGCTGCAATGGCGCCTCTCGCCGCGCAGCCAGCCGAGAAAGACGCGCATCAGAAGTTCCGTATCGAGACGATCGGTCTTCGCGCGCCGGTGTTCGCGCGACACCGCGATGCTGGTGGGATGGATGACGTAGGCCTCAACATCGCGCGCCCGCAGCCAGCGCGCGAGCCAGAACCCTTCGCGGCCAGCCTCAAAGGCGACGACGATACGCTTGATGTTGCGCCCAGCCTTGCCGGCTTCGCGGCGCCAACGATGCAAGAGCTTCAGCAACGTTTCCTCGTTGGCGTCGAATTTCTTAAGTGGCGTTCGATGCCGGGAACGAGTGCCGCAACCAGCCACTTCGTTTGGCTCATCTCGATCACGGCGATGATTGTGCTATCCTGCTCGAGAGCGGTGAGGGACCTGCTCGCGTCAAAACGAAAATGTTGCGACATGGGTGAGCTCCATCGGTAGCCGTTGAACAGCGCCCATGGTGCCACGTCCTCGCCGCTCGCCCCATAGCATCTGCACAACTGCTGACTCATAAACCGCTGCAAACAGCCGATTGATTCGATTGCCTCTTAACCGTCGTCGATCCCCTGACGACGACACTCTTCCGATGTCCCTGTGGCCTCGCTCTTCCCCGCGCCATATCGCCGTGGTCTCCCCCGCCTAACCGGCGAATTCATTTACGTAGCTCGACTAGAATGTCCGTTCGCAAGGCTGAGCAGGGCGCCGACGCGTTCCGAGGTTGCGGGATGGCTGCGAAGGAGACGCGTTGGACCATCCTCGCACGCAGTCGCCGACAGGACCGCGTGGTGGCGTTCCAGCTTGTCGAGCGCGGCGATTAACGCTCGCGAATCTCCGGTCAATTCAAGCGCGGTGGCATCGGCATCCAGTTCGCGGGTACGTGACAGCGCCAAACGAAGCAAGTGGGCGATCGAAGGTGCGGCGCGCAGCAGTGCAGCCAGCGGCCGACTGTTCGGCGCGCCACTGGGCTGCGCGCGCAACAACGCGAGACCCGTAAACGAGGTCAATTCAATCGAGCGATGCAGTGCTGCCGCCCAGCTCATCGTCCAGGCATCATTGTTGAGGATGTGGGCGACCTCATGAGCCAAGATGCCGGCGATCTCGTCGCGAGTCATGCGACGGAGTAGGCCCTCGGTTAATATGATGGCGGCGCCCTCCGGACCACCCAGCGCGTAGGCGTTCATGTCGCCGGGACCTGGAAGGCAATAGATATCGGGCAATCGAGACAAGCGGGCTCGGTTGCAGACGTCTATCAGTATACTAAACAATTCCGGCAGTTCGGCAGGACCCAGCAGCCGGACGCCGAACCATCGAAACATGGTCTCGTGCGAGATCGCAGAACCGTTCGGTCCCGGCGCGCTTAGAGCCAGCGCCTGGTGAACTCCCTCAATTCCACCAACGATCCAGCCGCATACCGCGAGCAACAATGTCATCGCCGCGATCGCCAATCCAGATGATCGATGGTTCGCTGCTTGATGGCGGCTCCGTCCCCACGCGAACGTGGTACCGCGAATGAATCGCATCGCTGCACGCTCTCCCTTGCCGTTCGCTCGAGCTTCGCAAGAACCCCGCAAGGAGGATGTCGTCGGGCATGGTCCGCCTCGCGCATGATTAGTTACGGAGGCTCCGCGTCTGGTTATGTGTCGGCGATCACACTTTGTTCGATTGGAAGCGACCGCCCCGCACGACATCAGTCGCATTGGCTATCTCGACCAGCTTGCGCGCGGCGTCATGGGGGTCGGCGAAAGGGGCGAGGTTCATAAAGTTCATGCGGCGAGGGTACCCTCGCCGCAGCCGCCGATTTGGCTTGCTCGGCCTGTTTCGCACCCATGGCTGCTAGTCGGGCTTCCTCTTCTTCGGCCAAGAGAGCCTTCTCGGCTGCCACTGCGCGCGCTTCTTCTGCTGCTATCTTATTAAGTTGTGTCTTTGCGAGGTCGGTGTAGAACCCCTCAGGATACTGCCCGAGGAATGCGTTCTAGCCTTCGCGGGTGCTGAGCTGTAGGCGCAAGCTCGTAATCGCGGCGAATGTTGTCTTGAGGGTTTGGCTGCGGGCTTCTTGCGGCCGGATCCGCGACGATGGTTTTGCAGCGGCAACCAGTGGGAAGTCGTCGCCGCCGAGCGAGCCGTAGACATAAGGCTCCTGCTTGTTGTGGGTGGCTTTCAACGCGTCGTCACGGACGTATCCAAACGTCTTCCTGAGATCGAGACCCCGCGTGGCGCAAGGTCTTGCGCATTTCGCTGACGGTTAGATCCAATTTTGTCGTGACCGCGTCAAAGTCCGCATTCCTAAATGTATCGGTGACCAGTAAGGCGTCGTTCACCGGGTTGGTTAGTCTCGGGACGTTCCTGTAGGCTGAATCGCCGATGATTAACGCGACACGCTTCTCGGCGAAGGCAGACCCGCAACCGAGCCAAGTGGCGAGAAGCATAAATGCAAGTGTCCGAAACATGCCCATGCGGCCCTCGGACGAGTAGTTCGTTGAGACTACCTCAAGGTATTGCGGGGCAATAGATCTCCTCTGTGAGGCTAGCGTGCTGGAATGCGAACGTGTCGGGCAGGGATGGCGTCATCAGCCAGTACCGGACGAGGCGCTCAACACCGTGATGCGCAGTGCCATGGGAAACACACGCGTTGCCTTTACCGCCGGCGAACGCTCTTCGGTCACTCGCTATCGGCGTGCGCGCGAGCGGAACTTCTGACCCTCGCTCCGCATACTCCCATACCTCGTAACCGAGCGGACGCCGACTGAGTAAGGCGATTAATTCGCGTCGCCTCATGGATTGGCCCCTCGATTTGGAAGAACCAGAGTCTTCTATCACACCGTTGCGAGGGAGCAGGGCGGCAAAGCAAATCGTCCGCCGGAAATGACGCGATGGTCCACGAGCGTTGCCCTTTGCAACACTCGCTGTCCGTCAACTTCCGCTATGCCCTGTTCGCTCAGGGGTCTTGCGGCGGCGCAATATGTCGCGAAGGTGCCATTAAGACCAAAGTGCAACGCAGCAAATACAAACTATTCGATCACTTCGTCGGCGCGAGCAATCACTGAAGTAGGCACGGTTATGCCCAACGACTTAGCTGTCTTGAGATTGATGCTGAGGTGGAAACGCGTAGGTTGCTCGAATGGTAGGTCCGCGGGGTTGGCTCCCTTCAAAATGCGATCAATCAAAGAGGTCGCGCGATCGTAGATTTCATCCAGGTCTGGGCTATAGGACGACAAGCCGCCTTCGCGCACATAGTGTGCCCGCTCGTAGGTGGCAGGCAGCCGATGTTCATCGACAAATTCGTAGACGCGTCGGCGATTCAGGAGAGTGAGCGCATCCGAGACCAAGAGAATTGCATCCGGTGGATCGCGTACCATGCTCGCGAAAGCTTCGTCAAAATCGTCCGGCTCAAGGACGGCGAGTGGTTGCACCCGAGCCCCAATTGCCCGCGCGGCATCTGCCGCCCCCTGGTATCGCAGCGTCATGCCCAGATCGCGTGCGTTCCAGAGCATTGCGACGGTACGCACCAAAGGCACCATGTCTTTGATCAGTTCGAGACGCTTGGGAGCAAGTTCGATGGCCATATCAGAGACGCCAGTTACGTTGCCGCCTGGCCGTGACAGGTTTTTGACCAACCCCGTTTCAACGGGACCTCCGCCCACTTCGGTCGATACGATTGGAATGGTTGTCGTGGCGTTTTTGGCGGCCAGGGCTGCCGGAAAGCTGAAGGTAAGGATCACGTCTACGTTGCTCGCCACGAGATCCTTGGCAAGCTGTGGCAGCTGTTCAGAGTAGATCCCGCTGGCACGAATTTCGAGCGCCATATTGCGATCGGGTATGTAGCCGTGGCTCGCTAAAGCACTGAGCATCGCATCAAAAATGCTTTTCTCGTCGACGGGTTCATCGGTACTGAGGATCCCAATGCGATACACCTTTGACGCAGTCTGAGCGACGCCCTCAAACGGCCATGCCGTGATGATGCTCACAATGGACGCAATGAATTCCCGCCGCCGCATGGGATTTCCGCCCGACCAAGGGCTACACCCTATCACATTACAGAACGAGGGTTGTGTTGTGCATCACAGCAAAATTGCGCGGCCGCGGAGCCGCACATCTTCGAGCGCTCCAACATGACCTCCCGCTCGAACTGAGCAACGGAGCTAAGCACGTTCAGCAATCCTTCAACGCCGCCAGCATCGCTTCTCGCGGTTGATCCGATGCATTCGAGCCCTGCTTCTGCCGCGTCGCCTGTCATTCGGCCCTTTAATTGCGGTTTGTTGTCAAGCTTTCCTTTTTGAACTCGCCAACGGCACGGCGGTAGCGCTCGTGCCGTTGGAGCCGGTCGGGGTTGCGGAGACGGCGCGAGCGCGGCTGAGATATGATGGTTAGTCAGGCATTGGACCGATCTATAGTTGAACCTTTGATGCCATCGCTGGGGTCATGGTCCTTTCCGAGGTCGCATAGCGCCTCATGATGATGTCCGGGTCGGGCGCCTCAACCTATGCAGCGGAGTGCAGACAAGCCGCCAACAGCCGAATGACCGAGGTCGCCACAACCACCGTCCCAGCGGGACATCGCCGGCCGGTCGAGAACCGGGCCAGAAACTTGCAAAAAAGGATCACACCTCTTTGGGCTGCCCCCAGTCGAATGATGTACCGTCGACCCAGATGCAGTGCAGAACAACGGCAATCTTGCGCTCGATGGCGACCTTTGCCTTCCTCATGCCAATCCGCTTGGCAAGCTTCATTCCCCAGGCCTTGAGGGAGGACCATTTCTTCGTTCGATAAAGCAGAACAGTCGCTGCCTCGAACAGATACGTTCGGAGGAGCCTGTCGCCCCAGCGTGATATCTTGCCATTGATGTCCGTTTCGCCAGATTGGTTGCGCCGAGGTGTAAGACCCAGATAGGCGCCAGCGGTCGATCGGAAGCGGGACGGGTCATCGATGGTGTGGCGGAACGTCAACGCCGTCACCACGCCGACACCAGGAACCGTCATCAGACGACGCGTCGTCTCATCCGACTTCGCCAACTGGCGGACCTCGTTGTCGAACTTGCTTTGTTGCTTGCAGATCTGCTCATGGATCGACAGAAGCGGCGCGATCACACCGAGGAGCTGATGATCTTCGCCCAGTAGCTCACGGACCTGATTGCGAAACTGCAGTCCGATCGCGCGCGGGAACAGCAAGCCGTATTCTTTGATCAGACTGCGGACCTGGTTCTCGATATCACGACGGATGGCGAGGAGCCGGGATCTCGCGACGAGTATCGCGCGGATCTTCTGACTTTCCTCGCTCTTGACTTTGACTTCTCGATACCAGCCAACCCGCACCAGTTCTGCCAGACCTCGGGCATCATTCTGATCGCTTTTGTTCATGCGTACGGACAAAGCCGCGTGGGCATGCCGCGCGTCGATGCAAACCACCGGAAGATCAACCCTACGAAGTTCATGCCACAGCCAACTCGCCATCGCTCCGGTCTCAAATCCGATGCGCTCCGCATGCGGCGCACGCTTGCGAAGCAGCGCAGTGAGCGATCCCGGATCAGACTTGGCCTTTCCCTCGAACACGACCTCACCCACTTCATTGACCACGCATACTGACGTTTCTTTTTGCGAGACATCCAGCCCAACATATTGCTTCATAGCCCCCTCCGATTCGTGAGATTGCAGGACGTATGGAAGATAGCGGACCTTTCGTGCCGCGGGCGCCGGCCGCAATTACGTCATCGTATGCAATATTGACCTCCCGTATTGCCACATCTGCGGATGTTACCCTGATGCGCCATTGCCGATGATGATCCAATGTCGATTGATCGGCAGCGCCATTACACCGTCGGCGGGCAGGAAACGTCCGTCACTCAGCGACACCCCGCACACCCGGCCATCCGCCTGCGCCTCAACAGATGCAGCGAAGCTGTTCAGGAATATCGAAACCCCATGCTCGCTATGAATCGCTTGCACGTCGACATCTGAGGTGAGATGGCCCGTGCCATCAATCGTCCGGCGCTCTCGATGACTTGTCGCACGTTCCGTACCGGCCGCCGGCACAGGCCTCTTGCCGGAAGCCGCATTGGGCCGGGCGTAGTGCGTGCTCGCCGTTTCGTCGCTTCCGTGCCCGGAGAGCGCGGCGATGATGGCCAGCGCATCCAGTCGTTCGGCCGCGCTCTGACGTTTGTGCAGATAGAACGCCTTCGAGGTGGCGCCTTGAGCAGTCCCTGAAAGGTCCGCTTCTCTTCGGTACCGTCCACGAAGGCGAAGGAACCGGTCCGGCGATTAAGCAGCAGTGCGACGTCGATGCCGGGCACGATGTCCCGGGTCAGTTCGATCAGCTCGCGCGCCTGAGCCATCCGGTCGGTCAGGCTGTTCGTCATCACCACGCTGAGACCGCGCATGCCCAGCTCCGAGAGCTGAGCGTCGAACTGCGTGGCCGCGAAAATCTGGGCACGCAGCTGGGAAAGGCCACCGCCCAGTCGATAACGATCACCGGATATGCCTCGTCGAGAGCTACCTCCTCCATGATCTCGAAGACCGGCCGAAGCACGGCCGCTTCTGCACCGGCAAGGCGGGCCGCCGCCGCGAAATTCTCCGTATCGATGTGGATGACGTCGCCCGACTGTCGCGACCGGGCTGCTTTGGACTCGATGCGGATGAATCTGATCGGGATGCCGAACTGGGCGAGCAGCTGCTTCGTGAATTCCGCCATCGTCGACTTGCCGACATGGCGACCGAAACGAACTCGATGAAGCGATATGCGGGAACGAACTCGGTGACGGGCCCGGTCGAAGTCTCGGGGGCGGTGATAGCGACGGTGTCGGTCATTTAGTCCTTCATGGCGCGAGCGAGAAAGTCGATCTGCCGCTCTCTGTGGGCGGAGCGGCGGTTTTCGGTGGCCTCATGGCCCGAAGAGGAAATCTGCGTGCCAAACACCAGATCGACCTCATTCGGCGCGGCAGTCCGCGGCGGCGACGCAGCCTCGTTCACAAGGGCGAGGTCGGGCTCCGGATTGCCTGCATCGGCAGACCGGCGAGGGAAGCTCGAGGCCGGGGAAGGGGTGGCGGCTCGAGCAGGAGGCGCGGTCCGGGCGCGGGACTTGGAGGAGCGGGAGCTGACTTTGGACCTGGCCCGAGACCGGCTGATCGAAGACGACAGCGTGGCGGCGGTCAGTGCCGCGCCGTCCGGCCCGGTGATGCCGCAAAGGCCGAGCACCTCGACCAGGTCGGCGTGGGTGGCGTGGTAATCGCGCCGAAGCCGGAGCAGCAACGCCAGGTGCTCGTCGACAATCTGCTGGGTCTGAGCGCGTCGGAACGGACCGCGGCCGGCCTCTCTGATCTCATCGAGCTCTTTCCGGATGTCCGGAGGCAGGGCGTCGATGCATTCCTGGAGCTCAAGCGCGGTCATGACCTGACCTCGCCGATACGGCCTGCCACCCATGCAAGGCTGGGTGACAAGGGCGCCGGCACTCGTTATTCACTTTTGCACGCAACCTGCACGCAGGGTTGCTCGAGACCCTTTTTTCGCGAGTCTCGGGTCGTGGTGAGTGGTGCTAAGTTGTTGAAGGTGGGAGAAGTGGTGATCTGGCCGGTACGTTCGGGAGGCAGGGAACGCCCTCGGTCAGATCGCCACCCGAACGGAATGTCGGTATCGGCGGTTGCGCCTCCCCGCAACCCTTAAGCTTAAGCCCTTGGAATCTTGGAGATTTCAAGGGCTTTTGCATTCTGGCACCTTGGAACCCGCAACCAAATGAATTTGGCAAGGCGCTATTGAGTGCTTTGTCACCGTAATGCGGATCAAGACGCTTGATCTCCAGATCGCGCAAGATTGCCTTGTCTTATGGACGTTCAGCTAACCAATTCTGCCTTGCGACTTTCGGGTCCATCCATCGCCGCTTTCATGGACGGCTGGGAACATGCCCTCGTTGATGACGTCCAATAATGCCTTGGATTTGCTTCTCCACCTTGGTCAGTTCTGACCGCCAAGCTTCATCGTTCGAACGTCGTTCGCGATTAAGCCGATTGGTCCGATTGGTCTCTTCTGCATAGGCGCGCATCGCCTCGGCAACCATTGGCGATCGCAGCAAGCGATTGCAGCGTGCCATTACGCGCGACAATCGTCGTCGTCGTCTTGCTGACTTTGATACCTAGTTCGTCCACGGAAACGGTTTGCGCGGTCGGCGAACGTCGCGTCGAAAAGCGACATCGCCTCCGTGAATTGGCACCACAATGCCGGTGTGAACGGTGAGTCTCTCGATTGCGATGACCCGGCTGCTCAGCAAGGGAATGCATGCGACCGCAAGCCAGCGGTTCTCTTCCGCCTTCGCGATGGCGTCGATCGCTTCTTAACGGCGAGAAGGCCCGTGCGTGCACCCTCTATGGCGGCCTCCTCGCAGAGCGCGATGACAGCCCGCTCAGCGCCTCCGATCACGAAAAGAAGGTCCGGATTCTTGATCGCGATCTCGCAGCGGTGTTTGGCAAGCAGCGGTTCGAGCGCGACCTGGTCTAGCCCGCGAACATGGCCCAGGCGGCTATCGAGGCCTGCCGCGTCTTGCATCAAGCGGGCGCGAATATCCGTGAGCCGCAAGGCCTTGTCGGCGGTCCAGATCCCAGCGATGCTCCAGGCCGCCATCTCCCCGACGCTGTAGCCGGTGACGACGGTTTGTGTGCGGCCTGCTGTCAGCAGCCGCAATTCGGTGGTGACGCCGGTGTAGAGGCTGAGCGCCCCCCTCCTCCCAATCGGGCGCAAAGGCAACCCCGATGCTGTAGCTCAGGCGCTGTTTGAAGCTGTCGGTGTAGATCCTTTGCCACTAGCTGATCTTTGGCCGATCCCAGGTCGCGCTTCGCGGTCGGTCGAGTTGGCGTATCGTTTCGGGCGGCCTTGCGTCGGGGTGGACATAGGTAAAGCCGAGCCAGTTATTCGGCCGGGCGCGGATGTATTGAGGCGCATAATCGACATCAACGCCCAGCGCGGCGGCCGCGTGAAGACCCCAACGGGGGTTATCGAGCATTGGGCGCGCGAGCGCGACGAAGTCCGCCCGATGCTCAGCGATGATCGCCTCGGCCTGATCCGGCCGTGCGATCATGCCTACCGCCATCGCGGTCAGGCCGGTGCGCCGCTTGATTTCGGTCGCGAATGGAACCTGATGGCCGGGAGACGCCGGCGGAATCGCGATGCCGGGCGCAACATTGCCGGAGGACATTGCGACGTAGTCGACGCCTTCTTGTTCGAGGGCCTTCGCGAGCAACACCGCGTCATCGAGCGTCACGCCGTCGGGATGCCAGTCCGTGCTGTTAATACGGAAGCCGAGGGCTTTTTCTTTTGGCCATGCGCGCCGCACCGCGCGAGCGATCTCGACCGGAAAACGGGTCTTGTTCTGGAGTGCGCCGCCCCATTGATCCGTCCGTCGATTGGTGATGGGCGAAAAGAAGCTGTGAACGAGATAACCGTGGGCGCCGTGAATCTCGATCAAATCAAACCCCGCCTGGCAAGCGCGTTCTGCCGACGCAGCAAACATCCTGATGATCCGATTGATGCTCGCTTCATCGAGCTCGTCCGGGGTTGCCCAACCCGCGTCAAATGGGATTGCAGACGGCGCCACGGGCGTCCAGGAACCTTCCTCCGGTGGGAGCGGCTCGCCCCTCCAGCGTTCGGGAATGGTGCGTGTCGAGGCTTTGCGACCGCAGTGCGTAAGCTGTAGCCCGAGCTTGCCTCTCGACAATCCGCGGACCCCGGAAACGAGTGTCGAAAGCGCCATCTCCTACGCATCGGTGTAAAGGCCGAGGCAGCCGTGCGTCCCGCGGCCGACGGCCTCCACTGCGGTCGCCTCCATGATGACGAGGCCGGCGCCGGACAGCATGAGATTGCCGATGTGAATGAGATGCCAGATCGCACCGGCCGCCCCGGTAGGCGCGCCCGCGATGCTTTCGAAACCAAGCCCTCCAGCCCCATCAGCCTGCAATTCGCGGCTGAAGGCGACAATACCGGTCGCCTTCTTTGGTCGGAAAGTGATGGTTTGGCGCCCAAGGCGTACCGCAATCTCAAAATATGAGACATCTGACAAACCTGCCGATGCTTTCATCGTTAACCCGCCTAGCGGCATCCTCCGGCGGGCGATCAGAGGCCGCGAATATAGCGCGCCAAGGGCCGGCGTTGATGCGGCCGGCAAGGCCGGTCCGAATAGCGAGCGCCTTGTCCGCTATGGCTCCGACAGCGGCGCTAAAGCGAACATCACTTGTGGTCCGGGTTGGGCACATCGGAGACATTATAGAAATGAATAGGCCGCCAACCGGGGCGGTCTTATCCCGTTGGGAAACGGCTCCTGCGTCTTGCAGCCGGCGAATGTGCCAGGCCGCGGATTGTCTTTGAGCACTTGGACAGATCGCCGCGTGCTAGTGGTATCAGTGTTTCACGGGAGCAGCAGGACTTGGCGTCGGTACGCTGGCCTTGGGGTCAATGCCGCAGCGCTTTACTTGGTAGTCAACCCAGGCCAAGTGGAGCACTTTGGCGGCGGCATCGGCTTTGTACTGAGCCCTGCACTCCTGCATGGTCAGGGCGTGGGCGGATGTGCCGAACACGCTGATCGCGGCAACGATAACGAGACGCTTAAACAAGACCATGGAAAATCTCCTTTCTTGCGAAGCTTACCGCTAGACACCGGCAAACTGAAGCGCAGACCGTCCACCCGCTCTGGCAGCATGCTGACGGGAGGATGGCCGCGTCCGCTCAGGGTCAGAGCACAAAGTCGCTGCGCTCCAGCCCGCTACGCGGGAGCAGGAGCCGAGAGGCCGGTAGCCGGCTGAGAGGACAGCAAGAGCGGGGTGGCAAGGTCAACACGATCAACCAGCCTAGTGTTGGCGTGCAACACATGATCGCGCGCGGGTCAGCATCTTCATGCGGCCAGCCACATCATCGGCCGCACCGACAACGCAATGATAGAAAATTGCCTTGACGAAAGCGCCAACCAGTTTGCTTGAATGTGCCGTCTATATTTCGGCTTCGCAAGAAATTGATACACGCCATGTCGCGGGACATCGATCGAGCGATTAATCGCGCAGTGGTTGTCGGATGTGTTATTTCTGCCACGCGCAACTATTTGAAATTACACATGTCGCGAACATTAAAAGTACTCTTGTGCAACCCTCATGCCGAAACGCGGAAGTTGTGGAAGCGTTCTGGGCTCTCCTTTCACCGACATGAGTAGTTTTGCAGCCTGAAGATCGGCACGACTGATCCGAGGGGAGCTTGCCATCGGGGCGCAGAAGTCACGCCACAGCCTTGTATTCGGTCGATCCGTGTGGGGATCGCAACCACGATGCAGTCATACGCATCATCGGCGAAGCTCCGGGGCGGCGGGCCCATTCTGCACAGCGGCATTTGAAGCCATGGTTTTAGAGTCTAGGTCGGGGCACCGCCACCTCGGATTTATCGGCAGACCCGAGCACACGGGGCTGCCAAACCGTTTGTGCTATATCGTTGCTCTCTTGCCCATGCTGTCGTTCATGATGCCGGACGTAACACGACGCCCTGCGGAACCTCGCCCCTTGTCACGAGACGCCAGAGGGCGATGAGCAGCTTACGCGCCAGCGCCACAATCATCGTCTTGCGTGTGCTGGCGCGTCCGTCGGCGGTTCGCGCCGCGAACCATTGGGCCAGGGCGCTGTTCTTTTGGAACCTGATAAAACGCCAAGCCAGCTGGATCATGCCGCTGCGGACGCGGACATTGCCAGCCCGCGCAAGCCCCCGTTCGCGTCGACGGCTGCCGCTCTCGTCGGGCGAACCAGTAAGACCGGCGTAGCGGGCGACGGCCTTGCGATCGCGCCAGTGGCGCGAGAAGATCTCGTTGACCAGCATGTCCGCCGTTTCGATACCAGAGCCAAGGACGCGGGCAATCAGGCGGACCATCGCGTCCGGGCTTTTCGTCTCCGCAGCAGGAGCCACCGCGAGTTTGCGCAGGCGTTCCTGTTCGACCGCACGGATCTGGTCGCGTACGACGCGTAGCCGCGCGAGATGACGGCGCAGTTCCGAAAGCGTGTTCTGCGGCAACGGCGTGCCTTCTGCCGTGCGCAGATCTTCGAGCCCTTCGGCAAGCTTGCACTTGGTCGGCGCAAAGTGCGGATGCCGAAGCGGGTAAACATCGCCTTGATCTGGTTGATAAGCCGCGTTTGCTCAGTCACCAGATTCTGGTGCTCACGGTTTGGTCGCCTCGCGTCCTCCTCCTCGATCGTCGGGATCGCCACCATGCTGCAATGGCGCCTCTCGCCGCGCAGCCAGCCGAGAAAGACGCGCATCAGAAGTTCCGTATCGAGACGATCGGTCTTCGCGCGCCGGTGTTCGCGCGACACCGCGATGCTGGTGGGATGGATGACGTAGGCCTCAACATCGCGCGCCCGCAGCCAGCGCGCGAGCCAGAACCCGTCGCGGCCAGCCTCAAAGGCGACGACGATACGCTTGATGTTGCGCCCAGCCTTGCCGGCTTCGCGGCGCCAACGATGCAAGAGCTTCAGCAACGTTTCCTCGTTGGCGTCGAATTTCTTAAGTGGCGTTCGATGCCGGGAACGAGTGCCGCAACCAGCCACTTCGTTTGGCTCATCTCGATCACGGCGATGATTGTGCTATCCTGCTCGAGAGCGGTGAGGGACCTGCTCGCGTCAAAACGAAAATGTTGCGACATGGGTGAGCTCCATCGGTAGCCGTCGAACAGCGCCCATGGTGCCACGTCCTCGCCGCTCGCCCCATAGCATCTGCACACGACCGGAACTTGCCCCTCACAACCAAACGCGGACCCTATGAGGGCTTTATTGAAGCATTCGTATGAGTCAAACTGGCTCTCAGCGATGTCGTTCGCAAATCCGCCGTCCATGACCGATGAGCTGGGAGGCCGAGATGAAGAACCTCTTAAGAAGCATCGCCTTGTCCTCGCTAACAATCGCGGCACTCCTTGGTCAGCAGACCTTGGCTCAAACGACCAAAGCGACAGAAGCCGAAGCAAAGATGTTCGCTGTGAGCGCCGGTTACGAGCGTTTCATGGGCCGCTGGAGTCGCCTGCTGGCACCGAACTACATTGCGTTTGCCGGCGTCAAGAACGGTGACCGCGTCCTCGACGTAGGAACCGGGACCGGATCGGCCGCCGCGGCAGTAGAAGCGGGAATGCCAGCGAGCGAGATTGTTGGTGTGGACCCTTCGGAGGGATTCATCGCCTACGCACAGAAGAACGTCACGTCTACCCGCGCGCACTTTGAAGTCGGCGATGCCCAGGCGCTGAAGTTCAAGGATGGAGCATTCGACAACACTCTAGCCTTGCTCGTCATGAACTTCGTCCCCGATCCCAACAAAGCAATCGCGGAAATGCGCCGCGTGACGCGTCCGCAAGGCATTGTAAGTGCCTGCGTCTGGGACTACGACGCTGGCATGCAGATGCTCAGGTTTTTCTGGGATGAAGCCGTCGCGCTCGATCCGGCCATCGAGCCAAAGGACGAGCGACACATGAAGTTCTCGCGCCAAGGTGAGCTGGGCGACCTCTGGAGGAAGGCTGGACTCATCAATGTCAAGGAGCAGCCGCTGATCATCGACCAAGCGTATTCATCGTTCAACGACTATTGGGAGCCGTTCACGAAGGGGGCGGGCCCCGGAGGCGCGTTCGTCGTGTCGCTTCCCGAGGATCGTCGGCAACAGCTCGAAGCTCGCGTGCGCAAGCGCTTGCTAGGGGATCGCCAAGATGGCCCATTCACGCTAACAGCGAGAGCTTGGTGCGTGCGAGGGGAAGTTCCCAATTCGTAATATGTCTGGGTTGGGTCTTGGTTGTGTGAAAACTCCAAGACGCTTGAGCTCGATAAGAAGTTATTCGTCCAAGACCGTTCTAGCGCTCAGGCTCGCAACCGCCTTCATCTTAGACGGCGAACTGAAGAATGTAATTCTAGCCGTGGTTCGATCCTTCGCGTTTTTTGCACAGGTGCGCCGGGAGACCGGCAAGGAGTAGGTGGTGCAAGTCCACTACGATGAAGGAATAGCAAACCGCATCGACCCCAAGCCGTGCGCAGGCATCCGCAAGGATGCAGGAGGATCGCATGCTCAAGATTTTTGGAGCCCCTCATTCGCGTGCGTTTCGCGTCATCTGGCTCGCAAACGAAATCGGCATTCCCTACGAACACATTCCTGTAACGTTCAGCGTGCCGAACGCGCAATGCAAAGAACCTTGGTATCTCGCGCTGAACCCGAACGGACTTGTGCCCATGACGGCGGCTTTGTCATGTGGGAGACCGCGGCGATTAATCTCTATCTCGCCGAGACCTACAAGAACTCGCGCTATCCGTCGACGCCGCAAAGTCGAGGCCGGATGCTCCAGTGGACGTTCTTCGCGACCACCGAGGTCGAACCGGCGCTGATAACGCTGTTCCGAAATCGGATCTTCTTTCCACCTGACCAGAGGAACGAGGACCTTAGCCGTTCAGGCAGAACAAACCCTGCGCGCGAAGCTGGCGATCCTTGAGGATCAACTCGCCCAGACCCCATTTCTCGGCGGTGATACATGGAACATGGCCGACTTTATGGTCGCGTGCGTGCTGTATGTCCTCACCCGTTTAAAGTTGGACTCACGTCTTACCCGGAGCTTGATGCTTGGCTGATTGCCAGCCTCAATAGACCGGCGGCGCAAGTGGCCCGCAAATTACGAGAATAGAACTGTCGTGGTCGTTGCAAGGTGGCTGTGTCGAGCCAGCAGCAAGTCCGGCCCTATCCGCTATGCCCCGAAAGCGGAAGTAAATTCAGAGCATTGGCGGCTCCGCGACGGGCTGCCACGCTGTCATGGTCGCCAATGGCCTATCCGTGCAGCTCGGCCTCACTGGACATGCTAAGGACATCCACGTCGCGCCGATCGCGAAGCGCGACGCCGACGCGCTGATCCCCAGATGCGATACATCTATTTTCTCAATCCCGACGCGCGGGCGCGGCTCGTCTGCAAAGAAATCCCCTATGCGGAGATAGAGCGGCGCGGCGCCGGCATGTATCGCGGGATTGCGCGTGGCAAGCAGGCGATGGCCGAGGCCCCCTCGGCACAGCGGCGCGGCAGCGGCGACCGCCACGCTCCGGTTTGAGCCGACAAAAGCCAGGACTCTCGGACATCGCGCGCTCTCCGCCCGAGGGTTACTGGCGGTCCGATTCTAACATTCCCGTCGCTTCATGGGTGCTAGACCTTCAAGCCGTCGCTATACCGGCAAACAGGTTCTTCTTGATGATCGCGTGGATGCCCCAATTGCCATCGACCACCTGCGTGACGCCGAAGTCGACTCCGATGGACATGAGCGAAATCGCCTCGTCCTCCGTCAGTCCCTTGGTGGTCATCAGGAAGCTGCGCATTTTGCGAAACGCATCCCTTAGCGCCAGATCGATCGAGGATTTCTTGTAGATGTCCTGCTGCGCCGTAGGGCCGAGCTCCGCAAGATAATTGGGGAAGCTGAATCCGTGCAAAACCCATTCGTCCTGCGTTTCAAGCAACGGGTAATTCAGCCCGGCGAGCGAACCGCTCAGTGAATTCTGCTTGCGCAGGATGACCTGGAAGGTCCCGGTCAGCGACATTTCGATGGCGGTGCCGCACAATTCAGAATCGCCTTGCGCGGCGTGCGAGTCGCCGACTGAGAACAAGGCGCCTGGTACTGCGACCGGATAGTACAGGGTCGCCCCCTTGCCGATACGCCAATTATCGATGTTGCCGCCGAAATAGCTCGGCGGAATCGAATCGACGATGTCGGCTTCTTTTGGCGCCAGGCCCATGACGCCGAAATGCGGTCGGATCGGGATGCGGACGTTTTTGAGGATGTTGTGGCTCTCTTGCACGATCGAATGGTCGACCGGCACGCCGGGATAGTCGATGATCTTATGCACGACACCATACGGATCGGTCTGAGGCATCCAGCGGAAGTTATAGACCGCGTGCGCCCAATTTTGCTGCCCGCTGGTATCGATTTCGTAGATAGTGCACACCTCGCGCGGCTTCGGTTCAGTGAGCAGATCATTGTAATGAAAGCCCCACCAGGCCGCCGCGTTGCTGCCGAATGACTTGCCCGGGTACGCCGGATTAGCGCAAGGCCGGGGCTTTACATCCATGATGCGGACTTCAAGGACATCGCCCGGCTCGGCGCCGCGAACAAACACTGGACCGGTCAAGATATGCACGCCGAAGCCTTCGCCTGCGCCGCGCCCGAGCTGCTTGCCGTCGATCGGGCCGGCGCCGCGGCGATCGACGCCTTTCTTATCCTTGGTCCAAAGATAAATGCTCTCAACACCCGGATCGCCTTTGACCATCCGTTCGACATCGTCGCCAGCGTGGTGGGTCACGGCCTCGATGGTGATGTAATCGCCCGACTCCACTTCGAGCTGAGGCTTCAATAGCTTGCTGAAATAGCCCCAATGCACCGTGTCCGAGTTGGCGGGCAAGTAGTGGTAGCTCGGCTTGCCGGGCTTGGCTTGCGCCGATGCCGGGGTGGCCAGCGTGCCGCTTGCAGCCCATGCGGCCGCGCCACCGCCCGCGACGAATGCGCTCTTAAGAAATGTGCGCCGCTCTTGGTCGAGGTCCTCAAGAAGTTTCTGTCGATGCAGCTCAAATTGCGGGCACGTTTGATCATCGCCTGCGCACATGATGGTCACTCCTCTCTGACGAATTGGCCCGGGCAGGAGGTAGCTTGGTAACCCGCAAGAGTTGCGCCAGTGTCAAGCCAAACTAGCCTCGCTTGGCCCACGCGCGGAATTCAACGCTCAAACTTGTTTCACCGCAAGCGACGTAATCCGACAGACACACTGTCCAAACGCCGCATCACATTACTAAAATCCTCGATCCATTTTGCGCTAAGGCCCTTTCGGCTGCATGGAAAGCAGTTTCGCAATAGCGCGGCGGTCAGCAACGTGGCGTGACCGTCGGCGCGATGGCGTACACAAGCGCGCGGCGCGTATGCGCCGTCGGGTCTTGCTCTATCTCGCGGGCGGCTTGCATCGCCGCGAGAACGGTAGGCCGTCGCTCGACGCGGTATTGACCGCGCCCAAGAAACAGGGATGCGGTGAAGTGATCCGCGTGGCGGATCGCCTCGATCGCGCGGGTCTCGATCGCGTTTATGAATTCTACCGCCGCTTTCCGAGAGAGATTGCAATGCAAAAAGTAATTGCGGTAACCGTAATTGGCGCCACGCTAGTACTCGCAGCATGTGGCAGAGAGCCCGGACCGAAGGGTGATCCAGGACCGCAGGGCCCTGCCGGCCCGCAGGGCGCCCAAGGGATTCAAGGAGTGCCTGGTCCCCAAGGCCCAGGGACCACAAGGACCACAGGGCCCGAAAGGTGACACCGAACGAATGAAAACTTTGGCCCGCCGACGTTCACAGCCCGGCGGGTTTCTATTTCCGTCGACAGTGTTGCATCCAAGCCCTAGCGGTGCAGCCACATTGTCGCCATGATTGGTTCCAGCCGGTCGGATCGACCAGCGCACTGGCACGGCTAGGCTCGGCACATCTTCGGCGGGGGCGTGTGCCGGGCCGCCAGCCCTGTTCACGGTTGATCGCCGATCTGTTCACAGCCCGTGGATAAGCGGTGCATAACTGCAGCGCGAGAAGAGAGCGCGGGCTTCGGTTCCGCGCTCACACCGCAGTTAAACGACTCAGGCCCGCACGTATTGGATCTTCTCTCGCTCGTCGGCTTGAGCAAATTAATACCGCGCTGGACTTCCTCGACAGGCCCGAACCAGACGAGTGAGGTGATAGGCCCGCCAGCGTGAACCCAACTTCGTTTGTGCCAAGTTGCTCAACGAGTATCTGCTTTCGCGCAAGCGTGGCTCATGCGGCCCCTATAGCCGGTAGAGATTAATGGCCGAAGAACAAAGACGGTCCGTGAAACTACTGCCGTATGAGTTTACGGCGTCACGCGCCCCGGCATGTCATGCCAGTTTCGGCAGGACGTTCGAGGCGCCAGCGCCGCACGACTGGCAGACAAGGCGCCGGCCTACCCGGGACCATGGCTGGTTCCGCGGGTATCGGGTCCGCGGCATCGCTTCTTGTTTGATCGCCTTTATCCACGTACTTGGCGAAACGGGGTCCGTCAGTTGTAGATCTCGCCAGTCATTTTGTCAGTTGCAGATCTCGCCAGTCATTTTCATGATTCCGCTGCCGGCCGTGGGTACTGAACCGAGGCGGCAACCCTTTGCAACCGGTCTGCAGCCCGCTTGGTTGCAGATGATCTGCCCGGACGCTTCCGACTTCGGTGCCGACTCAGACTGCTTCCGCTCCGCGTCGCGCTTCCTGGAATCGTCGCGCGTCGCGACCGGCTTCTTTTCCTGAACCTTCTCGCATTCATTGTCGTCGCTGACACGATAACCTGCGCGGCAGGTGATCTTCACGCACTGATCGCCATCGGCCCTGAATCCGTGATCGCAGACCAATGGGCAGACGCGCCCCGATTTTGCCTTCAGCGCGTCCAGCGCGTCGGCGCTGGCGAGCTTAGCGTCAAGTTTTGTGCCGGCATATTTATTGAACAGCGCCAATGAACGTTGCGAAGCGGAATTCCATTCGCCATCAGCCGTCGCGGTCATGCAGCCAACCCGCCGTAGTTCGACCTGCACCGGCTTTGCCAAATCTCCCGGAGATGCACTCGGCGCAGGCGGGGCCGACAATGCCGCAATCTTCCTGCTCTCGGCTTCGGCCGCCTGCCTGTCGGCCGCTTGCTTCGCCGCGGCTTCAGCCTTAGCTTCAGCGGCCGCCTTTTCTGCGGCTTGTTTCTCGGCGAGGGCCTTGGCAGCGGCAGCTTCAGCCGCCTTGCGCTGCTGCTCGGCAGCTTCCGCCTTGGCCTGCTCGATCTGCTTGGCTTTCTCCGCTGCGATCCGCGCTTCCTCGGCGGCCTTCGCCGCCGCGACCGCCTTGTCTTGTTCAGCTTTCTTTGCGCGCTCAGTCGCAAGGCGCGCCTTCTCCTCTTCCGCCAACCGCGCTTTTTCTGTCGCGGCCGCGCGGGCCTCTTCGGCGGCGATCTTCTTGAGCTGAACCTTGGCGAGATCGGCGTAAAATCCGTCCGGGTAGGCCCGCAGGAACGCTTCCCACGCGTCACGATCGCCCATCTGCAGAGCGAGCTCATAGTCTCGCCTGAGCTCCGATTGAGGGTTGGGCTGCGGACCGGTCGCGACCGGTTTTGGCGGAACGAGGGCCACGTCGTCACCGCCCAGCGAGCCGTAAACGAAAGGCTCCTGCTTGTTGGCAGTGCTCTTCAACACGTCGTCGCGGACGAAGCCGAACGCCTTGCGTAGATCGAGCCCGGGCTTCGGTAGATGATCGGACAAGGCGATCGCAAACGGGCTGTTCCTGGAATCGCCATCGGACGCCGTCGAACCCGCTTTGGCGGCAAAAGCAACCATCGTGTTCGGGCTGGTCGGCTCGACCTTCGCAAGCCCGCGACCGATCGCGCGGGAGGCCACCGTACGCTTCATCGTCTTGGCGAACGGATTGTCGCGACAGGCATCCAGAATGACGAGGCGAAGCTGCTTCGCCGGCTCTATGGCGACCAGCACCCTGTCGAGCGGGAACGCTTCGTCGAACACGTCGGTATCGGTCTCGAGAATAGCATCGGTCGGGATGAGATAATTGTTGCCATCGACTTCCATGCCGTGGCCTGCGTAATAGACCACCGCCACATCAGCATCGCGGGCCCTGGTGCCGTATTCGCGAAGCGCCTTTCGCATCTCTGCGGCACTCAGATCCAACTTGACGTCCACAGCGTCAAAGCCGGCTCGTCTGAACATTCCGCCGATCAGGGCGGCATCGCTGGTCGGGTTGGCAAGCCTCGGCACGCTCTTGTAGGCGGAATTGCCGATGACGAGCGCGACCCGCTTCTCGGCATGTGCCGGTCCGCAGGCGAGCAAGATTGCAAAAATCAACAATCCAAACAGAAACAGTCGAAACGGAATCACTTGCAGCCCCTTGGATGCAATTCCTGAGAGTATTTGGAGCGTCATCGAAAGCCAACCCCTCCAATGTGACATACATCACATAAGGGCTTCAAAACGGACCTATGGCTAATGCGACGTAGCGTCGCTCCAGCCATTCCGGCGGTACGCGGCCCCGCCTCGAACATTTCGCCAACCGTGACCCGGATCAATTCCTTGGCGCTATCGCCAGCAGGCGCAGCGCGTCCTCGCGAAGCGGAGGCGCGGCCACGAAGATCGCGAGCAATTGCGCGACGGTCGCGCTGGCCACCTCCGGGCTTTGCCGGGCGAGGATCGGCCTGATCTGCTCGACCAGCCCATCGTTCTCGCGCAAGGCCGCTTGGAAATCATAATTGTCGGTCATCGGGCGTCCTCCCATGGCGGGTGAGCAATTCGGTGCGCCGCCCGATGCCCGGTCCGAGCTCGTTCTGAAAATTGCTGCTCAAGGTCGACGAGATTGCGAGCATGTCGGCAATCTGCTTGTGCGCAGCGCAAGTTCGCCGACCAGTTCCGCGATCATTGCGTGCGGCAGGCCCAGGATGTCGGTCGCTTTGCGCGTCGCGATTTGCTGGCGGCGGAGCATCGCCTCGTTCGGATTTTTACCAAAGGCATATTGATCGATGATCCGCGCCGCATCCGCAATGTGCCGCTCGTGGCCGTCGTCCATCATTTTCTCGCTTCCGCTTCTTCGGATCGCGCCGATCGGGCCACGCGCCGCAGGAACGCGACGGTGAGCCGATCGAAGCGTTCGAGCAGATCGGTGGCCTGCTGGCAGACCGGCTTGCTTCCAGCGCGGTCGCGACAGTCGCCATGCCGTCATGGATTTGCCAGTGCTGGCCCTTCCGCAGATCGGCAACGAGTGCCGCGACCGCACCCGAAGCGGGCATGTCGAGCATAGCATTCCGCTCGCGCAGCATGCCCGCGATCTCGATCCGCTCCCGCTCGGTCGGATGCCAAACGAGGGTCAGATCGCCAATCCGTTTCAGCAAGTCCGCCTGATCCATCATGCTGCCTTGCAGATATCCCCAAGCGTGCGGGCGATATCCGATAATGAGCCGTCGCACTCGCTCCTCGTCGATGGTGATCATCGCCTCGACGATCGCGACGCCTTCGCGGGTCGCCAGGAATCCGCCGAACTCGCTCTCGTGGCTGCGCCCCCTTTCCAGTTCGCCGATGAAATACCCGGTGTTCGTGTCGAGCGCCTCGGCGAGTTGCACCAGCCGCGCGGCGCCGATCCGATTGACGCCTTTCTCGTACTTCTGGATTTGCTGGAAGCTGACGCCGAGCACATCGCCAAGCTCCTGTTGGCTGATCTTCAGTTCCATCCGGCGCGTGCGAAGACGCTGACCGATCCGCACATCGCGCTCGTCGGCAGAACGCTTGTTGTGTTGCTGATCTTCCGATATGCCGCTGCCTTACGTCCCATGATTTCCACTTTCCTTCGCATTTTTGCGTGGCCGTTGGCCTTCCGCTTCATCTTGGCGCCGCTGTTCTGTTTTGCGAGCCAGTCGGCACTAGCTTGCGCTCGCGTTGACATCAATTTCCTTGATCTGGCCTTGCCCTCTGTTCGTCCGTGAGCCGCATCTCCGAGAACTGCGCGAGCGGCACGAGCGGGACGGACGGACCCTGCGGCAAGAAGTGCTCCCTTGACGGTCTTCCCATTCTTTGCGGCCTCGGCCGCCTCCCTCGCCATCTTCTGCGCGGTCTTCCAGTGGACCTTCTTCTTCGCTGCCTTGCCGGGCTTCAGCTTGACCTGTCCCCGGAATATCTCGATCTCGTCGTGGTTCTTCAGATACTGCAGCTTCAGCTTGATCTGCTCTGCCGTGAGCCCGGTGTCGCGCGGCAGCGTGTCTATGGTCACCATTTGACGCTGCGCGACGAGGCCGGTTTTGGAGCGGCTTCCACGGGCTTCGGCACATAGGCCGCGATGGTGTCGCGAACACCGGTCACGATCTTGACGAGGCGCACCACCAGCTCGCTGAGATCAGCCATCTCGCTGCGCATGCGGCGAGTGCGGCAATCAGCGATTCGGACGCGATGCGATTTTCACCGTGACCGAATTGGGACATTCGACGTATTGAGGTTGTGGCGGGAATACACACACGCGCCGTTCTGATCCTCTTGATCAGTCGGTCCCCGCCTTGACTGGCCCGCCCTCGCGCTGCTCGCGAGGGCGGGTTTTTTTGTGAACTCCCGCCACCGGTCTTCTTTGCACAGCCGATCAATCTGCAACAGGTTCGTTGCCTCATAAGGCGATATAAAGAGCGCATAGGGAATTGCGGCGCCGAACATTAGGTCTTGGCTGGACTGCATCTCTGCACGTTGGCTTTCGGCTCACCTTTGCTAAACGGCGACCGGGGCTAACAGCGAAGGTGGACTATCTTGGTGTTAGAGCGATCTGGAATTTCTCGGAAGGCGATGGTGACGGAGCGGCACAGGCGATCGGCGGTCGTGGGCCGCCTGCTGGTCTCGGCCTTCATGGCGATGCGGCGCGGCTATAGTCGCAAGCACATCGGCGCCGTCTTCGAAGAACTCCTGGTAGCGATGATGATCCGGGTCAGCGACGATCTCGGCGCGCCGCCGCGCACGATCGCGGATATTTCCAGTATCTCGGCCTGCCGCGCTCGAATGTCGTGCGCTGTCTCGACGCGCTGGTCGGCGAGGGCGTCATCATCAGAGACGCCGATGGTGGCTTTACCGGCAAAGAGGACTATCTCGCGGCTCGCGTCGATGCCGAGTATTTCGAGAGAGTTTGTGAGGCGATCATCACCGCCGCCGACGAATTGAGGCAAGTCGGCAAGGCCGCCTAGGATTGCATGGATGCGATCCCTACAGTCGGCGACGAAAGCGCCGCGCGAGGCGGCCCGATCCCAATCGATTGTGGCACCTGCTGTTATGCGGCGGCCGCCATTCGCAGCTTCGGTGCGCCAGCGCCGCGCATGGTATCCACCATGTCTGCCCAAAACTGCATAAGCTCGATGCGCTCGGGCAAGCGATCGTCGCGGTCGTAAATCGCACGGGTCGATGCGTCGAGGCGGTCCTGCTGCATCTCGACCAGCGCCTGCTCGAACCGGCGGCGGCCGTTGACCCGCTCGCGGTTGAGCATGGTCGAGGCGCTCGATCGCACGCCATGGGCGCAATGCTTCCCCTTGTACCCGAGCAAATGCAGCGCATCGTTGAGACTGCCCTCGGCGATCATACCGCTGCTGGCTTTCTTCTTCGCGGTGGCCGCGCGCTCGGCACCGGGGAACAGGTAACGGCTCGTGCCCGTGACGGTGCGCAATTCCCTCAAGAGCGCGACTGCCTGACGGGAGAGCGGCACCACGAAATCGTCCTCGTGGCCCTTCGCCGCGCGCTCGGTGCGCATCTTGAGCTTCGCGAGAGGCACGATCCAGAAATTGCCCTCCTTGCCGAAATGGAAGTGGGCCCACTCGGCCGTCTCAACTGTGCCCGGGCGGAGGAAGGTCAGCACAAGCAATTGCAGGGCGTAGCGGATCAGTTTCCGGCGCCGCGCTGACATCGACGGGATGATGGTCTCGAAATCATCGGTCTGGCGAATGAGGTCGCCAAACCCATCGGGCTGGATGATCGCGGCCCGCTTCTTCGATTTGTGCGGCGCGAACCCGGCATTGATGTCGATGTCGGCGAAGGGCGACGGGCGATCCTGCGGGAAATGGCCGTGGACCTTCGCATAGGCGATCACGTCCCGCGCCGCCCAGAAGAGGCGCCGCCGGGTCGGATGATTGAAAGCCTTGAGCAGCGGCAGGATGTGGCTCATGGCGACCTGATCGGTAGCCACCGCGCCGAAGCCCGGGATGCCTTCGACGCCGTCCTTGAGATAGCGAACCATCAACTCGTCGCGCAGATAGGTCTTCTTGGCGCCGCCCTCGCTGGTCTTGAGCCATGCGTCGGCGTCAGCGGAAAAAGGGCTCTCGGCGGCCTCCGCCTCCGCCTTGATCCGCCGGTCTGTCCTTCGGATCAATGCCCTGCTTGACCAGATCGCGGGCGTGGCCATCGCATCCGCCAGCGAGAAGTCCGGGTAGGCGCCGATGGCGAGCGTCTTGCGGGTTTCGATTTTGTAGTCGTAGCGCCAGAGCTTCGACCCGTTGCTCTTGACGAGCAGATAGAGGTTGCCGCCGACCGTGCGGCGATAATCCTTGGCGGCGGGTTTGAGATTGCGGACCTGTACGTCGGTGTGATGGCTTTCATGATGCTTCCCGGTTTGGCTTTCGATTGCCAGCGCGGGTGCCGATACTGGAATCGGTACTGTAAAGGTCCCCGGCTTGGCTTATGGCGGCGAACGGCCGTTCACGGGAACGTATCGAGAAAGGTTCGTGGTTCAATGGGTTACAGGGTCTTCCGAATAACAAAGGATGGCCGCGAATAGCTAACCTTTTCCCACAAGGGAAGAAGGAGACCTGTCGGGGGGAACGTAGGTAGCGCTCCCCCGCTACCACCTTTCCCCCCTGTCCAGCCCGGAGACATGGGTAACAGGTCGTACCTAAGACATGGGTGACAACCTGGTGCCGAACGGCTTGTCGAGGGGCTGCAGGGTCCTCTGTTCCAAGTCGAAGTATCCCAAATCGTAGTGCATGAAGCTGACGAGCCAAATGCCCTCGTCGACCTCCTTGATGCCGAGTTTCTGGCCGGCCAGCACGACGGAGATGTTGATCTTCTTGCGATGCAAGCACAGGCGTCCGCAAGTGGTGACCATCACATCGCGATCATGGAAGGGATAGGTCAGATCCGGCAGGCCGGTATAGGCCCGTGGTGAGGTCGTGTAGAGCTCGGAGGGCACTTCATGTCGAGCGCCTCGTGGGGCCGTTCGGTGTTGAACTCGTGGACAAAAGCCTCGAAGCGTTCTTGCTGCTGCAGGCTGTTGAAGCCTGGCGGAGCCATCGCAGCAGGCGGCGGCATTGCAGGCGCGCTTTTTGCGATCGTCAATTCGGTGTGGCGCGCGCGCCAAAGCCAGGTTGACGACCTATGGTTCGGCGCGGTGGGCTATCCCGAAGGAAATCAAGGCGGCCGCCCTGTACGGTCGTCTCGAAAACAACTATCGCGCCACGACGGACCGGAACACGTCATGTGCTTTGCACCGACCCGGGCGCCGCCGCTGTTGCAATGAGCGCGCTCTTGCCTGCGGGCTCGCGATCGGACCCGACCTACTAGTCCGAAACGCGATGCAACCGCTCTACCAGGCACATCGCGGAATGATGAAGGTATAAGAGATGTCTGACACGGGCGCCTCTTGACGCCGCAGTCGTCCCCCCTGTCGCTGGCTTCGGGATGAGTGGATTGTGTATTGTAGTTGACAATAGTTGCGGCGCTGTGTATTACAATGCACATGCTCGAAGTCCGCCAGACCGACACTTTTGTGAATTGGCTCCGGGCACTCAAAGACGCGAACGCCATTGCACGGATCGCCGCCCGCGTCCGCCGTCTCGAACTGGGCAACCTGGGCGATGTGAACCGGTTGGCGAAGGCGTCAGCGAACTGAAGATCGACTACGGGCCAGGGTATCGCATTTACTTCGTTCAGCAGGGCAACACCGTGGTTATCCTGCTCTGCGGTGGCGACAAGCGGACCCAGAACAAGGACATCAGGACCGCCAAGCGAATGGCAAAGGAGGTTTGATATGCCCCTTAAGACAACCAAGTTCAACGTTCAGGACTACCTGAAGACGCCGGATCAGCAGGTCGCCTATCTAGAAGCAGCGCTTGAGAGCGATGATCCTTCGTTCATTGCTGCCGCTATTGGAGATCTGGCCAAGGCTCGGGGAGTTTCGAGGTTCTCCCGCGAGACCGGACTGAGCCGCGAGGCGATCTACAAGACGTTTCGCGTGGGCGGCAATCCAACGCTCGATACACTGAGCAAGGCAACGGGTGTCCTTGGCTACAAGATAACTCTTGTGGCAAAGGATCGGATTGTTGCCTCGTCGCCAATGGGTCGCCTGGGCAGCAAGCGCGCTACTGCCGCCAAGGCAAAGAAGCGCGCTTGAGGGGGAGGGCGGCCCTTCGCACCGAGTCCGGTCCAGACTTCGATATGGAGCCCTAAAACTCAATTCTATCCGGAAACGCACGCGTCCTGACGGCCCATACGCCGGTTAGTCCTTTAACGTTCCGGAGTGAACAAATGGCGCCAATCTCGGGCGTCTGGGTGGGCTGCTCCAAAAGACGCTCGGAGAGTTTTTCAAAAGATGGAAGAGCCTGACGAATATGAGGATCCGTTCTGAGGAACGCGCCGCTTCAAGCGCGCGAATGAATGACGCGCTTTCTCAACTTCAAACAAAAAGGCCTCAGGCCGGGGCTGGGGGGACTGAGGCCTTGCTGTTTTGGCGCCTGCCGTTCAGGCGATTCGCCAAAAGCTAAGAGCAGCATCGGACCCAACTGGTATCAAGAGCAGTAGTCTCAAATATTTGTCCGCCGAGCCCGGAACAATTCTCCGGCCCTGACGTTTGCGGCGCCAGCTACTGGAGAGTATTTGTGCCGTCCGCAGACTACTACCTGAAACAGGCCGAACTCGCGGCGCGGCTGGCGCTCGCGGAGTCCGATCCCGAAAAGGCACAAGCCCTGCACATCCTGGCCCTTCAGAATTATGACAAGGCCGACAAGGCTACAGCCGAAGAGACGCCATCGCCGCTCGACCCAACTGATCCGCCCAACATCATCGAGAGACAGTAATCCGATGGTTGGAGTGGGCGCCTACCCACACAGTGCGGCGCCAACGAGTGCGTTACTCACATGGGGAGACCGACATGCGCGAGCTTGCCGCGCAGGACGAAGCCAAGCGGCGCCAAGTTGAAGCCGATCTCTTCGATCTGGGGCGCGATCCGAGCGCGACGGAGAGGATTGCGGTCGAGACCTTGAGCGCGCAAGTCATCGTCCGCGCCCGGCGGATGCTGCGCGCAATCGCCAATGAAGCGGCTGAGATGGCCGAGCGCCTGGTGCTGAGGGGCTTGGGGAAGCTTGGCGTCCGTCAGGGAACGGCGAAGTCGACGTCCGGTCTATCCGCCGCGGAGCGGATCGCGGCCATCGGAGCAGCCCGCAAGGCCGCGGAGGTGACGTCATAAGCGCATCCCCCTCGCGCCGACTCCGAGCTCTTGCCGATGTGCTGATGGTGAGCGTCACGAGAGGATCACCGGTGCCCGGGCTTGACTTGCGCGGAATGCTCTGGATAGCGCGGTCGGGATGATTGACGCCGCCGGCGCGCGGTGATGGGGTGATCCCGGTTCGGAGCGGGCATCGGGGATCAGAATGACCAGCGAGTCGCAGCTGCGCGAGAAGCTTCGGAAGATCGAAGCGTTGTTCGTGGGTGCCGGAACTGCTGGTGAGCGCCTTGCGGCGGAAGCCGCGCTGCGGCGGGTGCGGGCCCGGGTCGAAGAACTCGCCCGCCACGATCCACCAATCGAACAGCAATTCTCACTTCCCGACCAGTGGTCTCGGCACCTTTTTCTGGCACTTTGCCGCCGATATGGGCTGCGGCCGTTTCGTTATCGCCGGCAGCGACGCAACACGGTGATGGTCCGTGCGTCACGGGGCTTCGTCGATCGAGTCCTGCTGCCGGAGTTCACCGAGCTGGAGGGTGCGCTGCAAGTGTATCTGCACGAGGTGACACTGCGCGTGATCCGCGAAGAGATCTACGACGACGCCAGCGATGCGCAGGAAGTTCCCGACGCCTTGCCGTCGAACTGATCAAGCGGCGAGCTTTGCCTCGGAACCGTCGCGCTCGGCTTTCCAATTCCACGGCAGCAGCGTGTTCAGCTGATTGATCTTGGTGCGTCCGGAGACGATGCGCTCGAGAACATCAGTGAGATAGTGCCGCGGGTCGATGCCGTGAAGCTTTGCCGAGTTGATGAGCGATGCGAGAGTGGCCCAGGTTTCGGCGCCGCCCTCACTGCCTGCGAACAGATAGTTTTTCTTTCCCAACCCGATCGGCTTGATGCTGCGTTCGACTGTATTGCTGTCGATCTCGATGCGCCCATCATTGATAAAGCGCGTCAGGCCTTCCCAATGGTTGAGGGTGTAGCGGATCGCCTTGCCAAGGCCGGATTTCTTCGAGACTTCCAGCAGTCGCGCCTCGAGCCAGGGCTTGAAGTCCTCGATCAGCGGTCTGGTGTCGGATTGTCGCGCCGCCGCTCGCTGCGTCGTCGCCGGCAAACCGCGAATGCGATCCTCAACGGCGTAGAACGTCGCGATCCGCTGCAGCGCTTCCGCGGCAATCGGCGATTTCGTCGCGACGTGGACGTCCCAGAACTTCCGCCGCGCATGCGCGAAGCAGAACGCTAGTTGTACCAGACGACCGCCGTTATTGATCAGCCCCTTGTAGGCGGCATAGCCGATGGAGTGGACGACATGCTGCGGCTAGATTGGAAACCCAAACAGCTAGCGCTGTCGCACGGCGGCGCTCGGCGGCCATGTCGCACGCTGGGAGAACGCGGCGTGCGGCCATGCCGAGATCTCGTACAACTCCTGCGGCAACCGGCATTGTCCAAAGTGCCAAGGCGCGGCGTCACGCCGATGGCTCGCCGACCGCGAAGCGGAGCCCTTGCCGGTGCCGTATTTTCACGTCGTCTACACGTTGCCGAGCGAGTTGCGCGACATCGCCTATCAAAACAAGCGTGTGGTCTATAACCTGCTGATGAAGGCGGCGGCTGAGGCGACGATCGCGATCGCACGCGATTCCAAGCGCCTCGGCGCGCGGATCGGTATCACCGCCGTGCTGCACACCTGGGGTTCGGCACTCACCCATCATCCACACGTGCATATGATCATCCACACGTGCATATGATCGTGCCGGGCGGAGGCCTGTCGCTCGATGGTGCGCGATGGCTCGCCGCGCGTTCCAACTTCCTGATGCATGTTAACGTGCTGGCGCGCCTGTTCCAGGGCAAGATGTTGGCGATGCTCATGCATGCCCACCACGCCGGCGAGTTGAAGTTCTTCAACACCCATGCCGCGCTCACCGACAAGCGAACGTTCAAGCGCTTCATCGCCCCGCTGCGGCACATCAAGTGGGTGGTATACTGCAAGCGGCCGTTCGCGGGGCCTCAGCAGGTGCTGCGCTATCTCTCCCGTTACACCCATCGGGTCGCCATCTCCAACCGCCGCCTCGTTGCAGCTGACGATGCCGGCATCGCGTTCCGCTGGAAGGATTATCGCGTCACCGGTCCGAACCGCTGGAAGACGATGCGGCTTCTGCCGCACGAGTTCATCAGACGCTTCCTGATGCACGTGCTCCCCAAGGGCTTCCACCGCATCCGCCACTACGGACTCTTTGCCTCCACCAACCGTGCCCAAAGCATCGCGACAGCCCGCGCACTCCTCAATGTCGCGCCGCCTGACGCCGACCCGCAAGAGCAGCCAGATGTTGCTTCGGGCACCCCGCGCGTGCTGCCCTACCCATGCCCGTGCTGTGGCGCGCGCATGATCGTCATCGAGACCTTCGCGCCCGGCTGCCAGCCAAGCTGGCGGCCGACACTGATCAGGATCGACACGTCATGAGCCAGACCGCCTGCAAGCGAAGCGGCTCCCGCTTCCGATACGCTGGCGCCACGCCGGCGGCGATCTCCCTCAGCCCAATCACATCTATCAGTGCACGGATCACACGTTGATGCGATCCGAACACCAGCCAAAATGCCTCCTGGACTCGCCCGACCTCGCGTATGTGCAGATATACAGCTGGCGTTGTCCTGGCGTCCCGTCCATCATCGACATCGGCGCCGGCATTAAATCTCCATAGCGCCCGCTGCCGAGCCGGTGCCCAACTTCCCGCGACTTCGTGCCTTGGCGCTTTTCGGCCACCGGTCAGTTGAGCCTGCGGAGCCTCCTTGTTGCCGGCGTCCGAAAACCTGCACAACTCCGGACTCATGCAGTGCAGCAAATACGTGCTATTCGACCACCTCGTTGGCTCTCGCGAGCATGGTGGGCGGAATTGCAAGCCCGAGTGCTTTTGCGTTGTGAGGTTCACTGCAAGCGTGAACAGCGTCGGTCGCTCGAACGGGAGATCGCGCATTTGCCCCATGCAAAATCTTGTCGAGGAGCGAGGCTTGACGCTCGCCAACTTCGGTCAGATCGGGACCATAGGAGAGGAGTCCTCCTTCGCGAACAATAAAATCGCCCTCATACATAAAAGGAATGCGGTGCGCTGCCGCGAACTGGATGACGCGCTTGCGACTTGATCCGGTAAGACTAGCCGCTTGGCCTCCGGGACCTCCATCCCGCCAAACTTGGCTTTCCATTTGTAGATGCTGGCATCGCTGACGCCGTGCTTCCGGCACAGATCGGCAACCGACACGCCAGCCTCGTGCTCCTTCAAAATCCCGATGATCTGCTCTTCCGTAAAGCGGCTGCGCTTCATGCTCTGGTCCTCATATGGGCCAGAGCGAACTTCAATCTGGATTAAGTCCAGGGGGCAAGGTCAAAAGGCTCGTCCTATTCTGAACGAACGAGATGTTTCTCTTCTCTCGCCTTCCCCGTTGCCTTCGCCGTGACGAAATGAATTCCGACCTGAGATCCATCGACCCAAATCAGTTCGCACCGCCGAAATGCCAGACCAGTGGAGGACAGAACGAGGAAAAATTCTTGTGCCTCTAGAGGATCGGTTGAGTCCTCGACCTCAAGTTTTGCACCGCTTTCAGATGCGTCGAGAAAGAATGCAGCGTCGCTGCCATGTTCCATCTGCTCCCATAATCCTAACGGTATGTTTGTGGTCAAACCGAACGCGGTTTGCCTTGCGATTGTTTCCAATCATCTGAAATTCCCAATGTTTCAATCAATTTTTCAAAATAGATGCATTCCTGCGCGCGGTTTCAATGCGCATATCGATCATCGCAGACTGAGCAAGTAGCGACTTTCTGATCTCTTCATCCAAATTGGTCTGCCCGATGATCAGCCGGATGCAATTATTCGCGAGTTCAAGAAGAAAAATGGCCTGGCGGGCGTCGTCCGTTGTTTGAATTTCGAGGAACGAGCGGCTTCGCGCCAACTGTCGGTCGCTTTGCCGGTGTTGCGCCTTGAGCGGGCGCAAGAGTGGGAATGAGCAATATAGCGAAGCAAAGCGCTGTCTTCACAACGTGGTTCCACCTCTTCAAAAAGGACGCGCGTCCGCAAAAATCAGCTTACCAACTTGTTGGCGCGCGCCAGATCCTCCAGTGCGTCGGATAAATCAAAATCGGCTCATTGGCCCAAGCATCGTGCCAAACCCCAATTTTCGACGGCATGGAAAACCCAATGGCATAATGCCAGTCTTATCAAATTCGCCAACTTCCAAATAGCAATCTTCCGGCGCGAGTTGGATCGGTAGCCACCGCAGAGCCCGAGACGACGTCCCTGAGATCCTAAAGGGCGCGTGCAATTAATGCCGCCACCCGGCTATGGAAGCTACCGATCCGTCTGAACGCATCCTGCCGCTCTGATCCCTCAGGAAGCCGTTGCGCGGCTTCCCATAAGCTTGCTAACAACCTCGTCATGTCTTTCAATTCATCGGCCTCGGGCATTCCAACTGTGCGTCGGCTCAACGTTGAGTCCTCGTTTGTACGAGCGGATAAATGTTGGTGTGTGAGGCCGCGGCGGGATTGCGCGGCGAGTAAGGGAAGAGAGTAAGTGCAAATGCCAGTATCGATGCAGTTGCCGCTCAAGCACTGGCGCAGCAAAAGGTGCTCTTCTCCACGCACGTTGCGTAGCACAATCTCTATCTTTTACTCATGTTGAATACAAGGATCAGCCGGCGTCTGCGGCATCCCTGTGTCATGCAGTTGTCATATTGGAGCCGGTGCGTTCTAGGACTATGCGATGAAAGTCGGTATCAAGAGCCTGACCCATTAGCCGTGGCTGAGGTTGTGTGCTGTGCATTGCACATTCGTCGCGAGAGCGGCGATGACGTAAATGTTCGTGACCGGCGGTCGCCTGCGCGGCGGTGGCGGTCGCATGCTCCAGCGCAGAGCGTCATCTCGGTCCCGGCGTCGCCCCGTAGCCGAACAACCTGATGTTCGGCTGCTGAGGATCATGAGGGCCGGGCTCCAGGCACTTCGAGCCTCGCCTCAGTCCTGAACCGGCGTCGATGTGATCCGCTGGCAGCGAAGGCACTTATAGACGCGCACGGCTCTCCTGCCTCCGATTGGAGGCAATTGTCCGAGCGGCATCATTTCGCGCTCGCATTAGGTTGCTGGGAATTGATATGGACTTGCATGCCAATTGGAGCGCTACTCGAACTGCGACAGCCGGACCACTTGGGAAAACTACGGATGGGGATGCGCCCCAGCGCCGCAGCACTTGTTCATGCGTTCCCCCGGCTTATGGGGGTGATTTTCGCACACCCAACCGCAGTCCTCGCAAACGTCATTTCATCGGGCAGGCCCACTGCATTTTCTTCTGCGTGAGGCGGACGCGCTGGTCAGACCAAGTTATTCGCGCCGCGCATCGGCCCTTAGGCCGTCGGGCGTAACCTCGTAATCCTCGCCCCGATGCCTGAGCCAGCCTGCCTTGACCATCGCGATTGCGGTCTCCTCGCTGCATAAACGGTGGTTGTCGCCGGGGGAATACAGCTTCCCATTGTAGGCGACCAGGCGGCCGTACAGGTGCGCCTGCCTCAACACTCTGCGCATTCCGGGCGAGGGCTTGACCATAGCGCCTATCAACTTTGGTTGCCCGTATTCGTTCCGGTGAATTCATCATAGCGCGTTGCCGGCAGAGAAGGGGAATTCCCGGAAATCGATGAAGTTGGGCACGGCGAGAGCGACAGCCCGCCACCGAGACGGAAATGCCAATCTACTGTCACGTGCCACAGCAGAAAGGCCGCCCGAAAGCGGCCTCTGAAAGTCTAAAAGCACTGATCTAATAGGTAGGTCATACATGAGTGCGTTGTTCGGTCGCGGCTACGAGATGGGTAGCCATGGTTATCCTGGATCAAGAGCCTGCGGGGACTGCAGGCAGCGGATCAGGAACCGCATTCGAAGCTGTGACCCGGGCCGGCGGTATCAGGGCGGCGATGTTTGCTGTCCTATCGCGTGTCATTTCACAGATCGGCGCGAGCTCGCTCCTGGCGGTCCAGGCTTGCGCCGAGAGACGCCCAGCGGGCGTACGCTTAGTATTGCGAGAGGCCTTGCCGATAACGCGCTTCCGCTTCAGCTTGGGCATGCAAATCGGCCGGTTATGGCGCAAAGCGGACGCGAGGGCACTATTCGGCGAGCGCAATTGGAAGCCGGTTGTGATTAACGTGGTGGGTTCTGTTCATACCCAGATTGCAGAGGACCTGCGCTGCCTCCGCGAAAGGGGATCGTAAACTGAAAGACGGCTCCGCGCGGTCTGTTTGCAGACACCCATATTCGACCGCCATGCGATTCAATGATTGACCGGCAAATCGAGAGTCCCATGCCGAGGCCACTCGGCTTGCTTGAGTGGAAGGGGGTGAAGACCATCTCGAAGCTCTCCGGATCGAGCCCGGGACCGGAATCCTCGACTGCGACCTTGATTGAATCTGTTTCGATCGCTTCAGTTCTGATGACCAACTGCCGCGGGCCGGTGTCAACGCCGCTCATTGCTTCGGTTGCGTTGAGAACCAAGTTGAGCATCACCTGCTGCAACTGGACTCGATCTCCTTCGATTGCTGGCAGGCCTCCCGCAAGCCTGGTGTGTAGCGACACGCCGTGCTTGATCGCTTCCGCCCCGGTCAGATCGCTGATTTCGCGGACAGCCTCGTTGAGGTCGAAACAATCCTTTCGTGGCGCCGATTTCTTGAAGAGAGCGCGGATCCCGCTGATAATGTTGGTCGCGCGGCGCGCATCGCTGCCAATCTGTTCGATCGTATGACGAGTTTCGTCGAGATTCGGCGGCGTTTTGGCAAGCCAGCGCTGCGCCGCAGCGGCATTAGTGGCTACTGCTGCGATCGGTTGGCTTATTTCGTGTGCGATCGAGGCCGCGAGTTGCCCCATCGTGGCGACGCGGTTTGCGTGGGCGAACTCGTTCTGCAACTCGCGAAGGGCACGTTCGGCGCGCTTGCGTTCGCTCAAGTCGAGCACGAAAGCAACTCCTTCGTCGGCGCCGTCCTCGAAGCTCGCCGCGCCGATTAGTACGGGCACACGGCTGCCATCTTTGCGAAGATACTCCCGCTCGAATGGCTGTGTCGCACCGGTCGTTTTTACCGCTTCCAATGCCTGCGCAGCCCGGTCGCGCCATTCGGGCGGAATCAGGTCGGTCCAGCGTACGCGGCCGGAGTCGAAATCGTCACGCTCGAACTGCAACATGCGGAGAAAGGTGTCATTGGCCTCAATGATCCGACCTTCGAAGTCAAAGATGACAATACCGATGATATTAGCGTCGACAAGACGGCGGATCCTGCGTTCGCGTTCTGCCAATTCGCGGTACAGATGGCTATTTTCGAGCGAGATTGCCGCCTGGGACGCAAGCAGCTTGAGCAGCGATTCCCGCGCAGGCGAGAATGCGCCTTTGGCCAGGGTATTTTCGAGATACAAAACACCGATCAACCTTGTTTGTCGCAGCAAGGGTAGGCAGAACGCCGAACGGCACCGCTTCGTCCTGATGTAGTCATCGGATAAAAATTCATTGTGAGCAAAAGCGTCACTAAGGACCACGCTCTCGCGCGTCCGCAGCACATACTGCAGCATCGTCAATGGAAGCTGCGATCCCATGGCGGGCTTCGTGGCCAGACAAACTTCGATGCCGTCGCGGCGAGTGGTGGCTTCCGCTTCGATCTGGACGTTGTCACCGGTGGGGAGGATCAGGATCCCCCTGTCCGCACCCGCATGCTCGACGGCGATCGTCATGAGCTTCTGGATCAATTTCTCAAAGACGATTTCGCTCGAGAGGGCTTGCGACAGTTTGATGACGGTGGCGAGATCCAAGTATTCCAGCGGCGCGCCGATCGCGCCACCCCCGGCGGGCAGCGCACCTGCTTCCCGAAGAAGCGGATATTCCTCGTCGAGCTGCTTGACCTTGCCGAGAGCACCCCAGCGGACATAGCAGTACCGCGCATTTCGGAAATAGGTCTGGGCAATCGTTTCGAAGCCGCGCCCCGAGTAGAATCGTCCAGCCAGCTCGTTGCAGAGGGCTTCGTCCTGAGTGAAGCTGCTCTTGCGCGCAAGCCGGATGGCTTCCTCGTAGAGCCGCTCGGCATCCAGCTCCCGTTGCTCGACGCGAGCAACTTCGGCAGCGACAAGGGCGTGCAGCTCGCCAAAGATCGCCGCGCAATTGTCAGCCCATTCCCCCAATCGGCTAAGATGGGCCCTGAGCGCGGCCAGCCGCCTATCGCGGTGCGCGGTCCCGACCGGTCCGCAAATGGCCGCAGTCGCAAGCGCGTCATAGAAGCATAGCTTGGCGGCGTGAATCTGGGCGTCCGAAGACCACAACAGCGCTCGCGCCTTGTCGGCCGCCGCGACCGCCGCCTCGAAGTCCCCGGAGATGAAACGGGCCTGCAGCTTCAGCACCCAGTACCAGCAGACCATCGTTGCCATACGGTCGGGGGTCAACTGTGCCTCGAATGCCGTCTCCTCGAATTCCGCGTCGTTGTAGCTCGAAAAATTGGTGGTCAGACCTCGCATATTCTGAATGAGCCGCTGCTGGCCGACGATGATGTCAGCCGCATCGCGAAAATTGACTCTGCGCGCAAAGGCAAGCGCCGCCTCTGCTTCTTTCCAGACCTCATCGAGGTGATCCCCGCGCGCGAGAAGAGCCTCGATCCTATAATTGAGACTGTAGCAGGCAAAAGTATAGTCACCCGTGTCGAGTGCTGCCTGAAAGGCCACACCGGTGAAATCGACTGCCGACGTGATGTCCCGGCTCCAGAACCCGAGCAGGCTCCTGGCGAGGTTGACCTTGGCCCTATGCGCCACAAACGCGTGCTTCTCGGCGAGGCGCACGGCAAGCTCGCCGAAACGATACCCATCCCCATAGCGATGGAATACGGGGCCAAGAAGAACGCCGAACCATGCGAAGCCAAAGGTCGAGGCCGACGTGGCGCCGAATTTCAGGCTCAGATTGACCAGATAGCAAGTATTGAGCCGCATCAAATTCACGTCGGTGACGTGTGCTGGCGCTGAAAGGTCGGAGAGCACGGCCATTGCCGCGAGCATGTCCAGATTGCTCATGAGTGGGAGATCGATCAAACTCTCGATGGTTCGCTGGCCCAGATTGTGCCAGACCTCCTCATACGCGCTCTTGACCTGCTCGTCGCTCGGATGGGCCGGCATTTCGATCCCGAACAGAGAAAGACATACGAGAGCACTCTCGACGGCGCGCTGGTACTCCGAGGTCATCACATGGATAACGATCTTAAGACGATAAACGGCTGCTTGGTCGACTTTCGAAGCCGCGCGTTCGAGCAGCTCTGGGATGAGCCGCCGGGCTATGTCTGGATTGCCGCTCAGGAACTCGCACTCGGCCCGTTCGAGATGAAGCCCGAACACGAGCTCGTAATCGGCTTGCCAGAGGTCGGGCGCCAACAAAGCCATTCCCGCCTTCAGGTACACGCAGGCCGAAGCATAGGCGTTCGATGATTTGGCGCGGCGTGCGGCGCGCAAGTTGAGCGCGGCAACGGCCAATCGTTCAGAGCGGTCGAAGAGAGTTCCGCCGTCGCCGAACGTTGCGGTACTGCGCTGTGTCTGGTCGTCGGCGACGGCCACGATGCCATGATTGAGTTGATTGACTATCTCGAACAGTTGCGCGGCGATCTCATCATGCGTCAGGTGGGCGAGAAGCGTCCGTCCGATCCGAACGTGGGTCGCCGTCCGTTGCTTCTCGTCGATCAACTTGTAGGCGGCCTCCTGAATCCGGTCGTGCAGGAACTTGTATGAACCGTCCATAGGCAACAAGAGATCGGCCCGGGTTGCATCGAGCAGGGCGTCTTCAAGCCTCTCGCGTGGGCCGAAATAGGCGATCTCCAGGGTTCTCCTCTGGGCAAGGCTTCCCATGCATGCAAGCAGTGTCAGCAGTCTCTGCGTGTTGACCGGGAGACGCTTCATCTTGGCAATCATCAGGTCGACGACATTGTCGGTGTGGGGCCTGGCACGGATACGATCGAGGCTCCACTGCCAGGTTGTTCCGCGCCCGTGATGCTGGATGAGCTCTTCGTCGGCGAGGCCGGTCAGAAACTGAATGGCGAAGAATGGATTGCCGAGCGTTCTGTTGTATGTGAGTTGCGCAAGCGCTGCGGCCTCGACGGGTTCGCAGCGCAGTGCATCCGCCACCAATCTCTGCAGGGTCTCGAGGCTGAGAGGACCAAGGGAAATCTCGATGATGGCTGCGCCGGCGCTGCGGATCGCATCGAGCTTGGCCATCAGCGGATGGGCGTCGTCGACTTCATTGCTGCGGTAGGAGCCGATCAGCAGCAGATTGCGCAACTCGCTCTGCGTCAGAAGATCCCCGAGCAACTCCAGAGTTGCCGTGTCGGCCCACTGCAGATCCTCGAAAAACAGAGCGAGCGGATGCTCGGGCCGCGCGAATACGCCGATAAAGCGCCGAAGCACGACCTCGAACCGCTGCCGGGCCTCCTTCGGCGGAAGTTCGGGAAGCGGTGGCTGCTCTCCGATGATGAGCTTCAGATCAGGGACGAGGTCCACCATCATCTGCCCGTTCATGCCCAAGGCGTTGCCAAATGCGTCGCGCCAGGTGCGCAGTTCGCCTTCCGTTCGTGCAAGCAGTGAACGGATCAGGTTCTGGAATGCCTGCGCGAAGGTCAAATATGGGATATCGCGCTTGAACTGGTCGAACTTGCCGGTAGCGAACAGTCCGCGCGGGGGCGTCACCACCTTCTGCAGCTCATTCACGACAGCGGACTTGCCGACCCCCGAATAGCCCGACACGAGCGCCAGCTCGGCCCGCCCTCCCTTGGCGACGCGATCAAAGGCGGTAATGAGGGCGGAGACCTCCTGTTCGCGACCATATAGCTTCTCGGGGACAGTCAGCCGATCCGGCATGTCCTGCTCGCCGAGCTGGAAGTCGGCGATACAGGCATGTGCGCGCCATTCGACGAGACAATGTTCGAGGTCACTCCCGGCACCGGCTGCGGTCTGGTAGCGCTCCTCGGCGTTCTTAGCCAGAAGCTTCATGACGATTGCCGAGACCGGGGTCGGGATACTTTTGAGCCGCTCGCTCGGGGGCTCCGGCTCCTTGGCGATATGACAATGGATCCATTCAATGGGATCGCCGGCCGAAAACGGCAGGGTGCCGGTTAACATTCGATAGAACGTGACGCCCAGCGCATACAAATCGGTTCGCGAATCGATCGAGCGATTCATTCGACCGGTCTGTTCGGGCGCCATATACGCCAAAGTCCCGGATATGATTTCGGGAGGGCCCGGCGACTGGCGCTCCCGAAGCAGGCGGGAGGCCATGCCGAATCCGGAGAGGCGTATGTTTCCCGCCGCCTCGTTCACGAGGATGTTGCGGGGGTTGACGTCCCTATGAACGAGGCTCCGTTGGTGCATTTTGGCGAGGGTGGCGGTTATGCCGACGGCAAGCGCAAGGAATCTTTCGATTTCCATCGGCACGCCGAGAAGCTGTTCGAGCGGACAGCCTCCGGGATCCTCGAGCGTGAGCATCACGCGGCCTTGCTCGCGCACGAACGCGAGCGGACGCACGGCCCACACGCCGCTCAGCTCATCCTTTAACGCATATTCGTGGGCGAGCCGTTCGAGAACGAGCGGCCTCGGGTGCTCCGAGCGCGGAAGCACGGCCAGCACAGACGGCGCGTCAGCGCACTGCCGGTCCCGTCTGTAGAACACAAGTTCGTCGTCCTGCCAAGCAACGTGGAAGTCGGCATTCGTCTCAATGCCGAACAGGGATGATATCTGCTCCACGGAATCTGGCCCGATCCAGTCGACGTTGCACCAGATTGCAGTTGACCACCGCATCTCACTTTAAGACAAGGTTCGGCAGTTCCGCAATCTGTTTCGGGCCGCATCAAGCTCCCGCTTGCCGCCGATACAACTGCAGATCAGGAGGCGGCTCTGCGACGTTACGTTTGATGCCGAGCGGAAAAGGGCAGGTATTCAGAGCCGGGACCCCATGGTAAGACTCCTTGCCTCGCTCTGAGCCGATCGGAACCCGCAATGGAAGCCGATATCAAGCTCGCCTTCGACATCCTGGCCTTCACCTCCGTGATGGTTCTCATCGTGCTTGGGCTCGGAGTGATCGCCAGCATGATGGGTGTCTTCAACTTCGCCCATGGCGAGTTCGTCCTCCTCGGCGCTTACACGTTGTATGTTTTTCACGAGCGCACGTGGCCCTTGTGGCTGGGAATCGTGGCAGCGCCGTTCGTGCTCGGGCTCGTTGGCTTTGGGGTCGAACGCGCGGTGATCCGCCGATTTTATGCCAATCCGATTATGGCGATGCTGGCAACTTTCGCGATCGGACTCGTCGTACGAGAGATCATTCGCGGACTCCTCGGTGGTCACTACAAAGCGATACCTGAACCTGTCGCCGGCGTTGTCTCTCTCGCCGGCCTCGACTTCTCGGTGTGGCGCACGGTCATAATTTGCATTACGCTCATCGTGATGCTGGCGAGCTGGTTTTTCCTGGCCCGCACCGCGATCGGCTTGCGGATACGCGGCGCGCTCGAAAATCCGATGCTGGCGCGCGCCTGCGGCATCTCGACGGCACGACTCTATGCCTTCACCTTCGCATTCGGGTCGGCGCTGGCGGGCCTTGCCGGCGCATTGATCGTGCCCCTTTACGGGCTCTCCGCCGATGTCGGCATTCGCTTTCTGGTGCAGGCTTTCTTGTCGGTCATGTTGGGCGGCGTTGGCAGCTTCGAAGGACCGGTCCTCGGCGCCACGGTGATCGGCGGAATGGCGGCCGGACTGCCCTGGCTAGTATTTCCTGTCCTTGCTGATCCGCTCGTTTTCATCATCGCGCTCGCCATTGTGAAGTTCAGGCCGCATGGCCTGATCGCCAAGGGGAGGTTCTAGTCATGTCCCAGAACTTTTTGCGCATGCAACAACCGCAGGGAATCGATCGTCGCCAGCTGCTTCGCGGAGGCGCAGCGCTGACGGCAGCCGGCTGGTTGGGCGGGATTGCCAGCGGCTTCCTGCTTCGTCCCAGATGGGCGCATGCCGAAGGCCCGATCAAGATGGGCATTGCGACCGACATCACCGGGCCGATTGCGCCGGGTGGCAACGCCAACTGGCAGGTGGCGCAATATGCAGTCGAGCAGATCAACCAGGGCGGCGGGATTCTCGGCCGTCCCGTCGAGCTCTATCTTGAGGATACCGCCTCGGATCCTAAAATAGCCGTCGGAAACGTCCGCAAACTCATTCAAGAGCGCAAAGTCGATGTCGTGCTAGGCGGCATCACCAGCGCAATGCGCCAGGCGATCAAGGACCCGATCGTCAACCGCGGTCGCACCCTCTACATCTATCCGCAGCTCTATGAAGGACAGGAATGTACAAAGTACCTGTTCTGCACCGGCCCAACGCCGGCGCAGCAATGCGACGAGCTGATTCCCCATCTGATCAAGACAGTCGGGAAGAAGCGGTTCGCCATGCCGTCGGCCAACTATGTGTGGCCGCAGCTCCTCAACAAATATGCCCGCAAGGTCATCGAGGCGAATGGCGGAGAGGTGGTGTTCGAGGAATATTACCCGCTCGATCAGCTGGAATATTCGGCAACGATCGGGAAGGTTCGCGACGGCAAAGTCGACTGTGTCTTCAATACCATCATACCACCCGGGCTGCAGCCCTTCTTCAAACAGCTTTATGAGTCCGGGTTCCAGAAGAGCGGCGGAGTCCTGAGCTGCGTCTACTTCGATGAGAACCTGCTCAACTACGTGGCGGCTGAGGAAATGGAAGGTCTCTATACCTGTCTCGACTATTTCCAGGCGATTGATGATCCCTTTAGCAGGGAACTGCAGGCCGGGTACGCGAAGAAGTTTCCTAACACGACCTTCCCGTTCACTGCCGGCAGCGCCGCCACCGGCATGTATCGCGGCGTGAAGTTCTACGAGGCCGCCGTGAAGGCCACCGGCGGTAAGCTCGCGCGGGAGGAGGTGGCCGCCGCGATGGATACAAGCAGGCTCGAAAACGGGCCGGGCGGGCCGGCCGAGATGGTGCCGGGCAAGTTGCATTGCAAGATGAACATGTATGTCGCCGTCTGCCGGCTCGAAGGCGGCAAGACCAAGTACGAGGTGATCAGCAAGGCGGCCATGGTTGACCCGAAGGAATGCTAGGCGTGCAGCGGCCAGTTTCCGCACAATCCGGTGTCGCACGCGGTGAACGATCCAAACGGGGCAGTCCGCGCCGGCCATTGCGCACGCTGCCGCTGGTCGAGCTCGTAATGCTGGTCGTGATGGTGGCCGCACCGATTGCGCTCGGCGGGCGGCCCGAGTTGATCACGCTGATCACCAACATCGTCATCCTTTCTCTGCTGGCGATCAGCTTCGATCTATGCTGGGGCTTTTCGGGCATCATGACCTTCGGGCAGGCGCTGTTCTTCGGCGTCCCCGGCTACGTGATCGCGCTCATCGGTCGCGATCTGGGCCTCAGCCAGATCTGGCTCACGCTGCCGCTGGCGATGCTGACCGGACTGTTGCTCGCTTTGGTCGTCGCACTGTTCCTGCTCTCGGGGCGTCGCCCGAGCGCCATTTTCGTGGCGCTCGGTACGCTCACGGGCTCCTATGCGGCCGAGCGTCTCGTCTCGGGATGGCGATATGTCGGTGCCGGCAACGGGCTTTCCGCTGTGAAGCTCCTGCAGATGGGATCCTACGAGTTCGTGGAGGGTATCGAATTCTATACGCTGGCGTGCATCGTCCTGCTCGCGGTCTATCTCTCCGCCCGCGGGCTGGTACACTCGCAATTCGGCTTGGTCCTCGCCGGCATTCGCCAGAACGACGAGCGACTCGCATTCCTCGGCTATCGCGTCCAGCTCTTCAAGGTGCTGGTGTTCTCCCTCGCTGGCATGATCTCCGGCATCGCCGGTGCGCTCTACAGCTATCACCAGGGCTTCATCGGTCCCGGCAATATGGGGCCCGGCCTTTCGACCCAGGCCGTGATCTATTGCCTGCTCGGGGGCTCCGGCACCTTGATCGGAGCGGTGATCGGCACTGCCGTGATCGAGGTCCTGACCTATGTGCTCGCCGACATCGAAAGCATCAGGCAGTTCTGGCCGGTCATTCTCGGTCTCGTTCTGCTTGGCATCATTCTATTCCAGCCGAGCGGCATTCTCGGCCTGGCAGTCAGTGCGCGTGAACGGATCGGCTCTTACGGCTTACGGCGCAAAGGCGCGTAACGGCAGGATGAAGCCTCATGGCATTGTTGGAGGTCGCGGCGCTCAAGAAGATGTTCGGTCAGCTCCGCGCGCTCGACGGGGTCGATCTCACCGTACGCGCTGGTACCTTCCACGGTCTTATCGGGCCCAACGGCTCGGGCAAGAGCACACTGCTGAAGGCGATTGCAGGCGCACATCCCGCGACCAGCGGCAGCATCCGTTTCGATGGCAAGGATATAACCACGCTGCCGCCGTTTGCGCGGGTGCGCGCGGGCTTGAGTCTCAAGTTCCAGATCACCTCGGTGCTGCCTGAACTCTCGGTCTACGACAATGTGCTGCTTGCGCTGCAATCCGCGGAAGGCTTGCTGTCGCTGCTGGGCTCGGGCACCCGCCGCATCCTCAAAGGCAAAGTGATCGAGGCGCTCGACCGCTTCAAACTTGCCGCTCGCGCCGACGATCTTGCGGGCGAGCTGAGCCACGGCCAGCAGCAATGGCTCGAGATTGCGCTGGCGCTGGCGTGCCGGCCGAAGCTGCTGCTGCTCGACGAGCCGACAGGAGGCATGAGTCCGGAAGAACGTCGCGTAACGGGCGAGTTGTTGCGTCCGATCAGATCGGACTGCACACTGGTCATCGTCGAGCACGACATCGACTTCATCAAGAACCTGTGCGACCGTCTGACGGTGCTCGATCAAGGCAGAGTACTGGACGAGGGCAGCATCGAAGAGATCGAGAATTCGACCAAGGTCCAGGAGGTCTATACTAGCCGTGTCTGATGGACCCTACCTCCTCGACGTGAGAGACCTCAACGCCGGCTACGGCCACAGCCAGGTTCTCTTTGACCTGACCATATTGGCGCCAGCGCGCGGGGCAGTGGCCGTCCTCGGCCGCAACGGGGCCGGCAAGAGCACTTTGCTCAAGACCATCGCCGGCGAGATCAATCCGATCAGCGGTGTCATCCGGTTCGACCAGCAGCACACCGCGAAAGAGCCGAGCGAGTGCCGCGTCCGTCGTGGTCTGGGCTACGTGCCGCAGGAGAACGCCGTTTTCGACCGCATGACCGTGCGGGAAAACCTGCTGCTCGGTGCCATCAACCAGAAGGACAAGTCGGGGCTCGACCGGGTTCTTGCGATCTTTCCCAAGCTTGGCCAACGCCTCGGCCAGATGGCCGCCACTCTGTCCGGCGGCGAGCGGAAAATGCTCGCGATCGGGCGCGCGCTGGTCGGACGTCCGAAGCTCCTCATGCTGGACGAGCCGACCGAGGGCGTCTGGATCGGCCTGATCGACGAGATTGCCGATCAGCTCACAGCGCTCGCAAAATCCATCAGCATCATTCTGGTGGAGCAGCATATCGAGCTTGCCCTGCATGTCGCCGAGTATGCCTATGTCATGGATCGCGGCGCAATCGCGCTGGAGGGGCCATCCGCGCAGGTCCGAGGCGACGACAACCTGCTTCGCTATCTCTCGCCGTGAAGAGAGGCGGCTTTGCCGCCATCGCTTCGAAAAACAAAGAGGAGGATACAATGGCGGTTCAAGTCCCGACCCCCGATCAACTCCGAGCCGTTGCCGATGACATGGGCTTGTCGCTGACGAGCGAGGACATCATTTCCTTCATCAATCTGATGCGCCCCAGTGTCGCCGCCTACAATGTCGTCGATGCGATGCCGGATAATTTGCCGAAGGTTAGATATCCGCGTACCCCGGGCTATCGTCCACCGGCGGAGGAGAACAGGCATAACGCCTGGTACATCAAGACCGAGGTCCAGGGCGCGTCGAGCGGAAAACTGCGCGGCAAGACGGTTGTGCTGAAGGACAACATCATGCTCGCCGGCGTGCCGATGATGAACGGGGCCTCGACGCTCGAAGGCTATACTCCCGACATTGACGCCACGGTCGTGCAGCGGATCCTCGATGCCGGCGGGACCATCGTCGGAAAGGCGCATTGCGAGTCCTTTTGCCTATCGGGCGGCAGCCACACCTGTGCGGCTGGGCCGGTGCATAATCCTCACAAGATGGGCTACTCCGCCGGCGGCTCGTCCTCGGGCAGTGCGGTCCTTGTCGCGCTCGGCGAGGTCGACATGGCGCTCGGGGGCGATCAGGGCGGATCGATCCGCATGCCCTCATCGTTCTGCGGAACCTACGGTATGAAGCCGACGCACGGTCTCGTGCCCTATACGGGAATCATGCCGATCGAGATCTATGTGGACCACACTGGCCCAATCACTGCCACCGTCGCCGACAACGCGCTGCTTCTCGAGGTGCTCGCCGGTCCCGACGGCTATGACCCGCGGCAGTACGACGTGGAGGTTCACCCCTACACCAGGGCTGCGGAAGGCGGCGTCAAGGGCATGAAGATTGCGGTGGTGAGGGAAGGATTTGCACAGCCGAACGCGGAGGAGGCGGTCAGTGCAAAAGTTCGCGCTGCGATCCGTCGCCTTGAAGACCAAGGTGCCGAAGTCAGCGAGGTCTCCATCCCCATGCATCTCATGGCAGGCGCGATCTGGATGCCGATTGGCGTCGAAGGTCTCACCCAAACCATGATGTGGGGCGATGGCTACGGCGTGAGCCGGCCCGATCTCTATGTGACGAGCCTAATGGATTTTCACCGCGGTTGGCGTGCGCGTGCTAACGAACTCTCTGAAACCACCAAGCTTTTCACCATGTTTGGCACCTATATCCGCAGATATTACGGTAGCCGCTACTATGGCAAGGCGATGAATATCTGCCGTCGGCTGACCGCAGCCTATGATGCCGCGCTCGCCGAATGTGACCTGCTTGCAATGCCGACGACGCCCATCAAGGCGACGGAGTTGCCCCCGCCCGATGCGAGCCGCGAAGTCTGTGTTGATCGGGCGCTCAACATGATCGCCAACACCGCGCCTTTCGACATCAGTCACCACCCCGCAATGGCCATCCCCTGCGGCATGGTGGACGGCTTGCCTGTTTCGCTCATGCTGGTCGGTCGCCATTTCGACGAGCCATCGATCTATCGGGCCGCTTTTGCATTCGAGCGGCTGGGAGACTGGAAGGCCACGTAGACAGGTTGCTAGTCGGGGCAGTGCCGCTCGGGGCGTGAGCCGAGATCGCGTCGGCTCCGCTGCCAACCAAGAGAGAGCAGGGTAGGCTGTCACGAGTCCCAGCAAAGAAAAGCCCACGAGAATCGGACGTACGGCCGACTTTATCTGACCAAGCTCCCATGACCGGAAGCCAGAAGAAGTTCGAAATGCCGACGCAGGCTGTGACCAACAGACTGTCGGTGGCGGAAAGCTTCAAAACCGACTTCCCGAATGTGGGCGTATAGACAGTGATGAGGTAGAATGAAACTGTCGTCATAATGACCATCATCATGCCGCAGAGCACGATCGCCCAGTTTGCGAGGATCGAGTGATAAATCTGACCTACGGTCGGATGATGCTTGCGCGCAAGAAATTCGTCCGTCTCCTGGAGGGAGCGCCGGATGAAGATCACGAACGGCACGATCATGCAGCCAACAAAGAACGGAATCCTCCATCCCCAATCATTGACCTGAAAGCCAGGCGTTAAGCGCGAAGCCGAATGCGGCCGACACGATGATCGCGACCTGCTGGCTCGCCGATTGCCAACTAGAAACCCTTGTGGCCGGGCGTCGCCATCTCGGAGAGATAGACTGAAACACCGCCCAGTTCTACGCCCGCCGAGAAGCCCTGCAACAGCCTTCCGATCAGCACGAGAAGGAGGCTGCGATGCCTATGGTTGCCTAGCTCGGGATGAACGCAATCAAGACGGTTCCGCAAGCCATGATCGAGAGTGTCACGATCAGGCCCTTGCGGCGTCCGATTCGGTCGACGTAGGCACCTAGGAAGATAGCCCCGAGCGGACGCATCAAGAAGCCGGCGCCGAAAGCCACGAACGTCAACAGGAGCGATGCATACTGACTTTCGAGCGGAAGGAATGCCCTGGCGATGGAGGAGGCAAATACCCCGGATAGAAAGAAATCGAACGTCTCCAGGAAGTTGCCGCTGGTGACGCGCAGAACCATTCCGATCTTAGATTGCGCGGATGTCGTCATGCCATCTTCTTCCCGTTTTGCTTGACCACGCCGGTAGCTTTTTGTATTGCGCCCTGAGCGCGGTTAATGCGGTGACCGTTCGACCTGGCGCACTCGCGACTCCGAAAGCTCAAAGCCTTAGAGCAGCTGGGATCGTCTTGTGGCGAAAGCGAAGAGACAGCGTAGACAGCTGAGCTCGACAGCTGAGCTGTCGCCGTGTCACGAAGAACGGGGGCGCCGCGCGACCAGTCGGCGCGTGAGCAAAGAGCGCAGCTTTACGCTCCGTGCCACGACCCTTGCTCTAGATCGATGTCTATTCATGATCAGGAGCGGCTTTGCCTGTCCAACAAGGACGTCAATCAGATCCCTCGTCAAGCCGGGCCAGCACACGGTCGACCATGACACCAGCCTGGCCCAGATAGTTCGCGGGATCGCAGAGCGCCTCGAGTTCGCTGCGGCTCATCGCGCTCGCGATCTCCTTGTTCTCCAGCAAGAGCCCCAGCAGCGGCCGCTTCTGCCGCACCGCCTCGCGACAGATATCGTACACCAGATCGTGGGCGTATTCGCGTCCCAGGCGAGGTCCGAGTCCCATCATGACCGCTTCGGAGACGACCAGACCGTTGGTCATGTCCAGATTGGCCCGCATCTGCTTTTCATCGACCTCAAGACCTTCGAGCACGAAGCGCGCCTGCTTTAGCGCTCCCGCGATAAGGCAGAACGCCTCCGGCAAGACGATCCACTCGATTTCCCACGGACCGGTCGAACGTTCGTGATCGGCGACCATCGCATCCATTAGCGCCGCGGCATGTTGTCGGACGACTGAAATGGCCGCGTGGATGTAGCAGGAAGAGATTGGATTGCGCTTTTGGGGCATGGTTGAGGAGGAGCCGCGCCCATGAGCGAAGGGCTCATACACCTCGGCAACCTCAGTCTGCATCATCAATTTGATGTCCATCGACAGCTTGCCCAGCGTGCCCCCGACCAGTCCGAGAAAGGCGCCAACCTCCGCGATCGTATCGCGGATGGTGTGCCAGGCGATCACCGGCTGTGCGAGGTCGAGTTCGCTCATCAGGCCTTCCTGCGTCTCCATGGCGCCCTTTTCGATCGAGGCGAGCGTGCCGGCGGCGCCCGCGAACTCCCCCATCAGCACGCGCGGGCGAAGCTGCAACATCCGCTCGCGATGGCGCTCGATGGCCGACAACAGCCCGGCCATCTTGTAGCCGAAGGTGACCGGCACTGCCTGCTGCAGATTGCTGCGTCCGATCATCGGAGTATCGCGGTAACGCCGGGCCAGAGCCGCGAGAGCTTTCGACACCGCGGCAAGATCCTGATCGACCAACGCCAGCGCTTCGCGAATCTGCAGCACGGTGGCGGTATCCGTGATGTCCTGGGTCGTGGCGCCCCAGTGGCAAAATTCGCCGAGGCGGTCGCGGCACAAGGCGTTGATCTGTGACACGACGCCGAGCACGGGATAGCCGATGCGCTCGGTCTGGGCGCGCAGTTTTCCCATGTCGATCTTGTTGATGTCGCAGGCGGCGACGATCTCGTCGGCTGCTTTCTGCGGGATGATGCCGAGCCGGGCCTGCACGCGGGCCAGAGCTGCCTCGATGTCCAGATATTTCCGCGTTCGGTTCTCGTCCGACCAGACCGCCTTCATGGCGTCGGTGCTGAAGATGTTGCCGAAGATAGTGGAATCGATGATGGTGGCTGGCATCACTGGGCCTCTTGGTTGCTGGATGAATCTGCGCGTTCGATGATGGATTGCGCCCTGCGGAGCACAGGAGCATCCACCATCCGTCCGTCGACCTGTGCCGCGCCGACGCCCGCTGCTACGGCGGAAACGACACGGCGCGCCCAGTCCAGTTCCTCGGCACTAGGCGCGAAAGCCGCCCGTACGATCGGGACCTGTCGGGGATGAATGCAAAGCTTGGCGGCGAATCCCAGCGACCGGGCGAAAGCAATGTCGTTGACCAGGGCATCATGATCGTGAATGGCCGCGGTGACGCCGGCGATCGGAGCGGCAAGGCCGGCGCAACGCGACGCCAGCGCGATCTGGCTGGCCGGCATCAGCAGCCCTCGCGGATCCTCGCTGAGGCCGAGGTCCAGGGCAAAATCGAGCGTCCCGAAGGCGAGACGCTGGACTCCCACAGTGCCGGCAAGCATGTCAATTGCACGGAGCCCCAGCGCGCTCTCGATCAGCGGCACCAGCACCGGCTCTTCGCCGAGCGCGGCGAGGACATCCGTCAATACGTCACGCGCCTCTGCCTTTGGCACCATCGCGCCGACACCGTGCAGGGCGCGGAGCATCGCAAGGTCATCTGCGAACCAAGGTGTGGTCGCGCCGTTGATCCGAACCAGCGTCCGTTTGTTCGCAACCGGCCTGCAATGGCACCATTCCGCGACGCCCGCGCGGGCCTCCGCTTTCCTATCGGGATGAACGGCGTCCTCGAGATCCAGGATCACGACGTCAGCGCCCGAGCCAAGCGCCCGCTTAAAGCGCTCCGGCCGATCGCCGGGTACGAAAAGGTAGGTGATCGGAAGGCGCATGGGTCAAATCGCTCCTTCTGCGCGCAGGCCTGCGATCTGCGTCGCCGAATAACCGAGCTGTTCGAGAATCGCTCCGGTGTGCTCGCCCAATGCGGGCACGGGATCCATCCTCGGATCGCCATCCTCCCACGATCCCGGCGGCAGCAGGGCGGGCACTTCGCCCCTTGGCGTGCCAACGTTCCGCCAGCGGGCGCGCGCCTGGAGCTGCGGGTGCGCCCAAAGCGCATCCATGTCGTTGGCCCGCGCGTTCGCGATGTTCGCTTGCTCAAGACGCTCGATGACCTCGGCAGCTGAAAGGCTTGCGAACGTTGCGTCGATAATCGCTTCGAGTTCCTGTCGCGCCGCATTGCGCTGGGCGTTGCCGGCAAATCTCTCTTCACGCGCGAGCTCCGGACGACGCAGAACGTACTCGCAAAACGCCACCCATTCGCGCTCGTTCTGAAGGCCGAGGAGCACGGTGTTTCCATCGCCGGCTTGAAACAGGCCATAAGGATAGATGGTCGCGTGACTGGCGCCGGTCCGCGCCGGTGGCGCCGCACCGTCAAACGCGTAGTAGAGCGGGTACGACATCCATTCGCCGAGCGCTTCGAGCATCGAGATGTCGATGTGCCGACCCTTGCCGGTTTTCTGACGCTCGATCAACGCGGCAAGGATGTTGCTGAATGCGTACATTCCGGCGGCGATATCGGCGATCGACGGCCCGGCCTTCGAGGGTGTCTCCTTGGTCCCCGTGACCGAGAGAAAGCCGGCCTCTGCCTGGATCAGAAGGTCGTAAGCCTTCTTGTCCCTGTAGGGGCCGTCATTGCCGTAACCCGAGATATCGCAGACGATGATCCCAGGCTTTTGTGCGACGAGATCCTGATAACCAAAGCCCAGCCGCGCTGTAGCGCCCGGAGCGAGGTTCTGCACCAGGACGTCGGCATGCACCTGGATCAGGCGCTTCAGGATTTGCCGCGCCTCGGGGTGCTTGATATCGAGCGCCAGGCTTTCCTTGGAGCGGTTGGTCCATACGAAATGAGAGGCCAGGCCGCGCACCCGCGCGTCATAACCGCGTGCAAAGTCTCCCACACCAGGTCGCTCGACCTTGATGACGCGCGCGCCGAGATCGGCGAGCTGCCGGGTGGCAAACGGAGCTGCGATCGCATGCTCAAGGGTGATGACGGTTATTCCATCCAATGGTCTCATCGCATGTCCCTCACTTCGTCACCGCCGTCGCGTCCATGGTGAGCCAGCCCTCATGATCCCTGGCCCACAGATGAATGTTGCCATCCGGATCGGGCGCGCCGCACACGGAGAATTTGTTCACATCGAAGATTGGCCGCACAGCCCGGAACCGGAACTCAACCAACTCGGCATCGGCTCGCTTGTGACGAAGCAGGTCGAGCAGCAGCGTTGCGATCAGGGGGCCGTGTACAACAAGCCCAGGGTAGCCCTCGACCTCCGTGACATAGCGTCGATCGTAGTGGATGCGATGACCGTTGAAGGTCAGGGCCGAATAGCGGAACAGCAACACGTCATCGGGCGTCCACTCTTGCTGCCATTCCGCGTTGGCCGGTGCCGCGATCGGCGGCGGTGCCTTGTCCTCGGGTCTGGGAGGCCCACGATAGACGATGTCATGGAATTCCGTTAGGGAAGGCGCCGCTGCGTCGTTGCGGCTCACCTCATGACGCACCTTCACGAAAACTAGACAGCCGCTGCGGCCAGACTTCTCCGTAATATTTTCGATCCGCGACACGCGCTTCAGGCGGTCTCCGATCCGAATCGGCCTGTGAAAGTGGAACTGACTTCCTGCCCACATGCGGCGGGGCAGGGGCACGGGAGGCAGAAAACCGCCCCGCTTGGCATGGCCGTCCGGTCCGATCTCGGATTGCCGGTGCAGCGGCAGGAAATACAGCCAGTGCCACAGCGGAGGCAAAGGCGTCCCCACGGCCGGACGTTCGGCCGGGCCGTCCAGCATGGCCGAGAGCGCAGCATAAGGCGTGGGAGTGGCGGTGTCGGTCACGGTCTCGCTACGGCCGATCCAGTCGGTCAAATTCATGGTCGAATCTCCAGGCAGGAATTGCTCATGCGAATTGACGGGTCTCAACGCAGCTGACCGCGGCGGCGCCGTTCTGATCAAGTTCGCGCGTCAGCGTGCTCCGGTCGCAAGCGTTCTCCCATAGCGAGACCACGATGCTGGCGACGCAATTGCTGATCATGCTGGTCAGCGCACGCGCTTCCGACATGAAGCGATCGATCCCGATCAAGAGCGCGACGCCGGCGACCGGCAGGTCCGGCATCACGGTAAGCGTGGCAACGAGTGCGACGAAGCCGCTGCCGGTTACCCCCGCCGCACCCTTCGAGGTTAGCAGCATCAGCCCGAGCATCGCCGCGATCTGTCCCCATGAGAGATGGACGTCGCAGGCCTGGGCAATGAACAGCGACGCGAGCGTCAGATAGATCGCGCTGCCGTCCAGGTTGAACGAATAGCCCAGCGGCAGCACCAACCCGGACACTCCCTTCTGGCAGCCGAGCCGCTCCAGCTTGCGCAGTGCGCCGGGCAGGGCGGGTTCGGAAGAGGAGGTGCCGAGGACGATCAGCAGTTCTTCCCGAAAGTATCGGATGGTCTTCCAGAGACTAAAGCCGTTGATCCGGGCCAAGGCCCCAAGGACCAGCACGACGAAAGCCCCGCAGGCGACATAAAAGGTCAAGATCAGGAGCCCGAGCGAGCCCATCGAGCGGATGCCATAGCGACCGATCGTAAATGCCATCGCACCGAATGCCCCGAGCGGCGCCAGCTTCATGATGAAGCCGAAAGACGCAAACAGCGCGTGTGAGAATGAATCAATACCCTTCATTAGCGGCGCACCGGCATTGCCGGCGCGATTAATACCAAAGGCAACGAGGATCGAGATGAGTAGCACCGGCAACACTTCGCCTTCCGCGAACGCGCCGATGAAAGAGTGCGGTATAATGTGCAGCATGAAATCGGCGAAACCAACGGGACTAGCCTGCTTGGTGTAACGGGCGGCCACGCTTGGATCGAGCGAAGAGACTGCGACGTGCATACCGGCGCCCGGCTCAAGCACCGAGACCGCAACAAGTCCGGCGAGTAGTGCAGCGACGGTCAGCCCATAGAACAGTACCATCGACTTGATGAGGGTCCGGGCGATTTCGCGGTTGTCATGCAGGCTGCTGATGCCGCTGACGATCGTGCAGAACACGATTGGCGCGATCATCATCTTCACGAGCTTGACGAATCCATCCCCAAGCGGCTTGAGCGCTGCGCCAAAATCTGGCCAGACATGACCAACCGCGATGCCAAGAACGACGCCGACGAGCACCTGGACGTAGAGTAACCGGTAAAACGGCTTTCGCGTCGCGGTGCCGTCGCTTGGGCCTGATGCATCAACGCGCATCTCGCTTCTCCCTGTGTTATCTGTTTGTCTTGTTGTTTTTGGATCGCGTCGGCGATCTGCTCGCGAGCCGTTCGTTGGCGGCAGGCTTTTGCTGTGTCGGCGGGACCCTTGATGTCCGGCCCGTTGTCGAAGGCTGGCGCCAATCCCGCCCGAAGCATTGCCCCGTCGAGGTCGTTCTGTGAAATGCAAAGAATTGTGCTATTATTTCAAGGACTGGAATAATAAGGGGAGCGCTCGAAATGAACGCGGAACTGCTCGACCTCAAGGCCTTCGTGACGGTCGCCGAACTGGGCAGTTTCGTGCGCACTGCGGCAGCGCTGAACCTGTCCCAGCCGGCACTCAGCCGACGCATCCAGAAGCTGGAGGAGACCCTTGGCGCGCCGCTGCTCGAGCGGTCAACGCGTCATGTGGCGCTGACCATGGTCGGCCGCGATTTCCTACCCAAAATGCGACGGCTCATCGATGAGTATGAGACGTCCGTACTCGCAATCCGCGATTTCGGCGCGCGCAGCTCAGGGCTCGTCACGATCGCTGCGGTGCCTACGTCAGTGTTCTATTTTCTGCCACGCGCGATCGCGCGATTTAGCGAGGCGTATCCCCGGATTCGCGTCCGGATTCTCGACATTGGAGCGAACGAAGGACTGGAGGCGGTGGCGCGCGGCGAGGCGGATTTCGGCATCAATTTCATCGGAGCGTCGCATGCCGATATCGAGTTCACCAAGCTGGTGGACGATCCCTTTGTGCTCGCTTGCCGTCAAGACCATCCTCTCGCGAAACGAAAGTACGTGAGCTGGGCGGACTTGAAGTCTGAGCGGATCATCATGGTCGGCCGCAATAGCGGCAATCGTGCACTGATCGATAATGCACTCGTGCAACACGGTGAGCAGCTCAGCTGGACCTATGAAGTTGCACATCTCTCCGGATCGCTCGGCCTCGTTGAAGCAGGGCTTGGTATCGCCGTGCTGCCGCGCCTGGCAACTCCGGCCCCGGGTCACCCTATCATTCGGGCGATTCGGTTGACCGCCCCTGAAATCTCCAGGACGATCGGCATCATACGCCGTCGCGGTGCCGGCCTCTCGCCTTCCGCGAGCCGCATGCTGGCGATGCTTCTTGAGACGTGGAGCTTCCGCAAGCGCAAGTAAGAGCGTCGGCCAAACACGCGACTCCGAGATCTGCAGTTGACCGGGCAGGGTGGGCAGTCGGTGCCGCTCGGAGCCGTGCAGCGCCGGAGAAGCGTTGTCATGATCAAGATCATTGCCGTGCTCTGCAGTCTTGCCTCTCCGGCAAATTGTCACGAGCAAATCGTCACCACCTCCGATTTCGCCGACGTTTCGATGCAGTCATGCCTGGTCGGCGTCCCGCAGCTCGCCGAGTGGATGAAGCAGCATCCGGCTGAGCGCCTGGCTGCATGGCGCTGCGTGGTTGGCAAACAGGACGGCAGGGGAGCCTAGAGCACAAAGCGTTACTAATGCATCGAGAACAGCGGCGGAACCGACTTGTGAGTCGGCAGCTGCAAGAAGAGACCGGCGGTGTAGCGCCCGCCGGCCTGTTCTTTTGGCGGGCTTGACCCGAGTATTATGGGAGCCAGACGTTGATTACGTCCAACGTTAGAGCCAAGTGTCAGCCGCCGCATTGCTTGCCAGCGCGTCGTTGAGCGCTTCGATCTCGGCGTCGAGCAGGGCGAGATCTCGCTGACGATCATTGCTTCGAATGCAACTCGCGGTGTTTTGGCGCGTCGTGACCAGTTGGTTTGACGTAGCGTAGGCGCGGCATATTCGTTCGTTGTGAGCTGGCTTGGTTGGTTGGCTGAGAATCGTGGCCGAGCGGATGTGCGAGGCCGCAATTTCAGATGCCGATGTGCATTCAGATGCGCGTGCTGGAATCGACAGCACGATGACCGCCACGGAGGCAATCATAATGGAATTCCTCAGCATTGCGCGGCTCCGATCCTTATGCGGATGCTGCGCATAGTTATTCGGGCCGCCGAATAGCCTCGCGAACGTCGTTGTCGAAAGTTGAACGTGCTTGTGCCAATGGGTCGGGAGTGGGTCCTCCCGGCGATACAACTCGGTGGCAGGAGCGTTCACGGCAACTGCGTTCCAGAAGTGACGATGGCGGCGATGTAGATTGGTTTCGTCGCTCCCCGACGCGTTAACCTTGTCCCCCGGGCGACACGAAACCTGCCATGAGCACCTGCCTCCCGAGTCGCTCTTCGGTGCCAATGTGGCGCCGTCAGGTCATTGGGCCGATGGCAACCAGCGCCATCGGCCTTTTTTGTCACCCTACACAGAAAAACCGACGTCATTTGCTCAGCGGAAGCGGGACAGAGTCGCTGGAAAGATGCAGCTTCTCGCCATCCTGCTTGCCGATCAGGCAGCGTCATGCCGCCAGGCGTTCTGCCGGAGGCTCTACATCCACTTGGCGACCTGCGGCACACTTTCGTATGGTTCCGTGACCTCTTTAGATGCCCGAGATTTACTTACGTTCAATTGAGCCGTTGAGCCCGATCGTCCTAGGCTGCATGCATCGGAATGAACGCGCGGCCTCACCAGGTGTGACAGCAAATAGGATGACCGACGAACGATAGAACCAAGAGGAGACAACAATGCCACGCTGCTCTAAAGGTCTTAGAAATGGCGCCGCCAAGCGATGCGCAGTCTGTGATGGCAAGTTTGGTCTCGTCCGCTACTACTCGTGGCGCACTCCGCTTTGTTCCAAGAAGTGCGTCGATCGCTTCAGAACTCGCCGGGACAGTGACCGCAATTGGGTGGGTTGGCTCCAAATTGCCTTCGACCCGCTGCCAGAGAACCGCGCGAGGGCATGATGACGTTCCCGATCTCAAAGCGAGGCAAAGAGTGTTTGGAAACGGCACGGACTTTGCTGCGCGCGGCCCAATCCATGACAGGTCAGCTCAAGGCCCTTGCCGACGACTATCAGCGGCGCGCCGAGAAGACCTCAGGTGTTGACGCGGCCAAAGTATCGGCTCGCTCGGCTGCTACCGCCGAACCAGAGTGGCGTACATGACGTGACGGGCAGCTGCACAGCCTACGGTAACAAGCCGGAGGCCGCAGTTTTCGAGATTTCGTCTATCCTCGTACTTGGACCTGCACATGACGCGAGACCTGTGACGGGCTCTAATCTTCTCGAGATGCACTTCGGTGCCGCAGCGGTCCTTGCGTGGGCGACGGCTGGTCATCTGGCCGATGAGCAACCGACGCTGTCGGCGTTTTTTCTGCCAGTAAATCTGCGAGACTTAATCAGGCCCGCCCACCATTGGTGCCGGCAGGCTTGATGCCCTTCGGCAGCGCGCCGGCGAGCGATGGGGCTAGGGTCCGGACTCAATTGAGCCACCAGATTGCGGCTGCGGCGATGAAGGCGCCAGCGAGGAAGTTCCTTGCGAGCTTGTCGTAGCGGGTCGCGATGCGGCGAAAGTCCTTGAGACGGGCGAACATGCGCTCGATTAAGTTGCGCTGGCGAAAGAGCCTTTTGCTGTAGGGGATCGGTTGGCTGCGGCTGGTCGTGGACGGAATGACCGCCTGGGCGCCCTGCTCGGCGAGAAGCGTTCGCAGACTGTCGGCATCGTAGGCCTTGTCGGCAATCAGCCGCTGGATTGGCCCGGCCGCCGTATTCACCGCCACCGCGGGCCCTCCATCAGCCGGTGCCATACAATGACCAACCAGAGCTAGGTCATAATCCCTTTGCGGGCTGGGGTGGCTAAGGCCCGCCGAGTGCGCCTTTGGCTCGCGACCGTTCAGCAGCGATCGATATCCGCCGGCCAGCTCGCGCAGACGGCACCCGGATCGGTCAGCAAGAGATGGAGCCAACCATGAAGTGCCTGAAACTATTGAGTATGGCGATTCTGGCGACCAGCGGACGGGACTGGGCCGAACGCACGAAGCGATTGGCGGCCCGCGTGCCCGACCTCGATATCTTCTCCCAAGGTCTCATCGAATGAATGGTGGCTGGCGTATTACCGACAAGGGACGTTCGGTTCTCGATTTCATGGAAGCCCGGCCCGCACCCGCCCAAGCGACTGAGCTGCCAGCCGTCGGCGTAGTCGAGGAGCCGATGCTGGCCACGACGCTGCCACCGATGACTTCTATAGCGCCAGTTCGGCGCAAGCGGGAACGAAGGCGACGCCAACGCGACGCTGTCCGGCGAAGACACGCAAACGCGTCGTAAGAATCCCGGCCGGTTGGAGATCAATCAGCGATTTCGGGCATTCGGAAAATAGGAATATATTCCATAATCTATGTTATGCGAACCCCCATCTTCCCCATTAGAGATGTCACGCTCGGACTTGTCTAAGGCACGGGGCCTGGGGGTTTTGAGTGATGACGGTGCTGTCGATGAGCCGGGCTGAGATCGACCGGGTGCATGTGTTGCGGGATGTCGTGGCGGAACGGATTACAGCGCCAGAGGCCGCGCAACTGCTTCAGGTAACATCGCGACAGGCGTTCCGGCTGCTGAAGGCCTATCGGATCGGAGGCGCTGCGGCACTGCTGTCGAAGAAGCGCGGCAAGCCGAGCAATCGAGCCTATCCGGCGATCGTACGGAGCGAGGCACTGGCGCTGATCAAGACTCACTACGTGGATTTTGGTCCGACGCTTGCTGCAGAGAAGCTGGCGGAGCGGCATGGTTTGCATCTCGGCGTTGAGACGGTGCGGCGCTGGATGCTGGTGGACGGGATTTGGAAGGACCGCCGGCAGCGGTTGAAACCGGTGCACCAGCCGCGGCATCGCCGCGATTGCGTTGGTGAGTTGGTCCAGATCGACGGCTCCGAACACTGGTGGTTTGAGAACCGCGGCCCGCAATGCACCCTGCTCGTCTTCATCGACGACGCCACCAGCCGATTGATGCATCTGCAATTTGTCGAGACGGAATCGACCTTTGACTACTTCAGGGCGACGACCGCCTATCTGAAGCGCTACGGCAAGCCCATTGCGTTCTACTCAGACAAGCACGCAACGTTCCGGGTTAACAAGGTCGGCGCGACCGGCGGCGACGGGATGACGCAGTTCGGTCGCGCGCTGCACGAGCTCAACATCGACATCATTTGTGCCAATGTCCCGCAGGCCAAGGGGCGCGTGGAACGAGCCAACGGCACACTGCAGGACCGCCTGGTCAAGGAGATGCGTTTGGCCGGCATCTCAACTATTGAGGCTGGCAACGCGTTCCTGCCGGCATTCACGGACGATTACACAATGCACTAACATAATCAATCAATTATATTGGCCGCCCGACCCTTTGTCTGAGGGCAACGCCTTGGCCGCTAATCGCAAGGCTCAATCATTGGCAGGAGCACAACTCGCATTAGTGTACATTCCCGTTTCGCGTAGCTGGTAAGGTGGTTCACAACGGTATCGATGGCGGCACGCGCGAAGCTCGCAACGGATCCCGTCGAATTCGAGAAAGTCTTGCGGCTTCTGATCTCGCGATATCCGAACCGGAAGGGCCTTGATCTCTCCATGCCGAAAATTTCGGACGTCTGCGTCTTCTGCCTGACACCCACAATCGTCTCCCTGCTCGACTAATGCAGATCGAATGGCCGTCAAGGAAGCCACCTGACGGACTACGTAAGAGCAGGCTGGTTGTACGAGCTGCTTTTTTTCTGAGAGGATTGCAATGACGCCGACTGTTGCGGAACTCCTCACGCGAAAGCAGCGGCTCTTAGAGCGGCTGCAAGAGGAGCGCCGCTTGAACGAGCAAGATGAAATCGGGCGCCTGTTGGCGAGCATCAATACCACTTTGAATTCGCTCGACGGGACGCCGATCGAAACGAGGATGAAGCGTCATTAGCCGAGGCTACGGACGCCAGCCGAGCTGCATCAGCCTATGATGCGATATTTCTTTGTGCGCTTCTTGCGTAGTCGAGGCGCGTGAAAACCCGTCCGGGTCCGAATGGCCCCCGAGGCACGCGAGCAAGCCGATCGGCTTGCTTGCGAAGCCTAGAACAAACGCATGCTTGCGTTCCGCCCAGCCATCGCCCGTCTTAAGGTTATGGTCTTAATGCAGGCTATCAATATCCTGAGTCAAATGCCTCGGCTGTAAAACGCATCAGACCGTCGCGCTCAATATTTTCCAACGGCGGAAGGCAACACCGATCCATCGAAAGCGCTTGTTCCCGGGGCTTGTCGCAGCGCCACGGTCTTAAGCCGCGGACTTCTTTTTCTTCGCGGCAGCCTTACGTGGGCTCTTCGCATTCGTCGCAAGAGGTTGCTCGGAAGCGTTGCTCAGCGACGCACTCAAAACCTCGCGCTGGGCTGCCAGCCAATGAGCGTTGGCGTGTCCATGCTGGCAGCCACCTTCAATCCAAAGATGATAGGCACGTTCACGAACGGCCTGTTCCGGATCGTACATTTAATTCACTCCTTGTCGGCCTAATTCGTCTCAGACCGTCGTTTGTCGCCCACTCCAGCCCCGATTTCCAATGCTCAACCATGATCCTAGATGGTTAATGAAAAGTTACCGAACCGATTGGACGCCAAACGCGGGTTGTCGCGCCAATTTGAGCTATGCCTGAATCTGGGTGACGGAGCCGATCAGGCGGCGTGGCTTTGCTGGGTCGGAATGACCTCGATGCCGTCGGCGAATCTGACACCGGCGATGATCTTCGGCAACTGATTTGTTCCTTTCAATCGGCGCCAGGTTTTGGACGCAGCATCGATGAGCTTGAACACCATCAGCTTCGCGGTCTGCGGCGACAGCGATCCTTTGGTCCGAACCGTCCGGTGCCGCACCGTGGCGAACACGCTTTCGATCGGATTTGTAACCGGTATGAGATGCCTCGGTGCCAATGTTCCGCCGCGGCGTTCTACCTCGTGGCATATGGTGCGACCATCGGGACAGAGGCACCGGGAGCACGAAGTGCGGGCAGGCCGATGCACACGATGAGCCGAGAGCTCGAGTTAGTAGCTGGCCGCCTCTGCGACTCGCCCGGTTGCGCTGGGAGCGCGAATCCGTAGTTGTCGTGTCGCCCGCAGCTCCCGTCATGTGTCCGGCAGGAGGTGCGAATGCGACGGGTAATTGGCATTGATGTCCACCGAACCTTCGGGGAGGTGGTGTTTTGGGAGAACGGCAGGCTTCGACATGCGGGTCGCATCGATATGACGCGGACTGCGCTGGAGGGATTTGGCAAGACCTTGCTGGCCAGTGATGAGGTGGTGGTCGAAGCGACCGGCAACAGCATGGCGGTCTCGCGAGTGCTCGCGCCATTCGTGGCGCGGGTGATTATCGCCAATCCCTTGCAGGTGAAAGCGATCGCCCAGGCTCACGTCAAGACCGACAAGATTGACGCTGGTACGCTCGCCAGTCTGCAGGCGGCGGGCTACCTGCCGGAGATCTGGACGCCTGACGCGGAGACCGAACGCAAGCGCAGACTGGTGGCGCGGCGCTACCAGGTCGTGCGGCATCGCACGCGGCTCAAGAACGAGGTGCATTCGATCCTGCATGCACACCTGATCCCGAAGTGCCCGCATGGCGATCTCTTCAACGCCCGCGGCCGGGCCTGGTTGGCCGCTCACCAGTTGCCGGACGATGAGCGCGCGGCCATCGATCGGCACGTCCGTGAGCTGGACCGGCTGGCGGACGACCTGGCTCTGCTCGATCGCGAGATCGCGCAGGACGCCATCGAGGATTCCGCGGTCAACAGACTGATGACGATCACCGGCGTCAATCTGGCGGTCGCCGCCGGCATCGTGGCGGCGATCGGCGACATCAGCCGGTTCAACAGCCCGCAGAAGCTGGTGAGCTATTTCGGGCTGAACCCGCGGGTGCGGCAGTCGGGACTGGGAGCCGCCCATCACGGTCGCATCAGCAAGATCGGCCGCAGTCACGCGCGCGCCATGCTGGTCGAGGCGGCCTGGGCCGCGGCCAAGGCGCCCGGTCCACTGCATGCTTTTTTCGTGCGGATCCGCGCCCGGCGTGGCCATCAGGTCGCCGCGGTGGCCGTGGCTCGCAAGCTCACGGTGCTCTGCTGGCATTTGCTGACGAAGGGCGAGAATTACCTGTTGGCGCGCCCGGCGCTGGTCGCCAACAAGACCCGCGCGATGCAACTTCAAGCTGGACATCCGCAACAGAAGGGCAGCCGGCGTGGACCAGCCTATGCCTACAACATCAAGGCGCTGCGCGACCGTGAGATGTTGATTGCCGCCCAGGCGGAGCGAAGCTACGAACGATTGGTGTCGCAATGGAAACCGCGGCGGCCGAAACCCGGCGCGCGGGCGCCTCAGCTCGGCAGGACAAAATAGGCAGTCCGGTGACGCTTGCAGCCGACGCGTCACGCTTCGCCACGAGGTCGCCCGCGCCCGACAACCATAACCGCCGCTGACGGCAAGTGCCAGCCAGGAATGCAGTCGCGTTCCACGCCAGCATGCCGCCGTGCTCGGGCCGGTCAAGGCCAAGCCGTGCGGTGGCCGCAAACGCGGCCAGCCTTGACCGTCCCGGCGCGCGGCGGCTGCGAGACCGGTGGCCGGGACGGAAGAATGGCCCGCGGCGCGGCCGAACAAAAGAATGGACGTACGCGATTTCCGCAATCGTCATCGCGGCGGTCATAAAAAATCGCTTGTCCATCTCATCCGTGGTTCGCAAGTGGATCCAATGCTCCGCAGGGAAATCATAGAACGCCAGCAGATCGTCGCGATCCTTGGCCAGGCAATCAACTGCGCGCGCATATTTTGCACCGTATTTCTCGGCGAAGGCTTCGCGTGCAAGCTCCGCGGCAGCTCGGCTTGGCGCCATGCAGATGTCCTGCAAAGCCTTCTTCATGCCGCTCTGCACGGAGCTCGGAACCTTGTTGAGCACGTTGACGGTCTTGTGCTGCCAACAGCGCTGCCGCCGTGTGCCGGGGAAGACTTCGTCCATCGCCTTCCAGAAGCCGAGCGCGCCATCGCCGATCGCCAGTTCAGGCGCGACCTGCAGTCCGCGCCGACGAATGTCGATCAGAAGCTCGCGCCAGCTCTGGGCGCTCTCGCGCACGCCGACCTGGAAGCCGATCAGCTCCTTCTTGCCCTCGGGCGTCGCGCCGATCAAAACCAGCATGCATTCGCTGTGGTCCTCCATCCGGGCCTGCAGGAAGACGCCGTCGGCCCAGACGTAGACATAGCGCCGCGCCGACAGATCGCGGTTCTGCCAGCGCTCGTACTCGCCCTGCCATTGCGCCTTCAGGCCTGAGATCACCGATGGCGACAGGTTCGGCGCATCCTTGCCGAGCAGCGCCGAAAGCGCTTCCTGGAAATCGCCGGTCGAGATGCCGCGCAAATAGAGGATCGGCAGCAGGGCATCCAGGCTCTTCGTCCGCCGTGCCCACAGCGGCAGGATCGCCGAGGTGAAGCGGATCCGATCAGCTCCGGCCGCACCGCGGTCTCTGACCTTGGGCCGGGCGACCTCGATCGCGCCGATCCCCGTGGCAATCTTACGCGCAGGGCCAAAGCCGTGCCGCACCACCCTGGCACGGCCATCCGGCAGCTTCAGCTCCGCCGTCGTCTCCAGAAATGCCTGCAGCTCGATCTCGACGGCCCGAGCGAGCAGCTCACGGGCTCCGTTCCGCAGAATTTCTGTCAGTGGATCGTCAACCGCAGAGGGCTGACGAAAGGACAGGATGTTGGTAGTCTCGTTCATGGCGTATCGCTCTCCTTGAGAGGTTCTGGCAGGCTCGACACCGGCCTCGATACGCCGCCTCTCTCAACCCGTCATCACCCACTTTCCCGCATAGCTCCGCCAATTTCCTCGTTATCTACAATCCGTTGCGGCTTACCATAACCGACCGCTCTGGCCCTCAGGAGAGACTATCTACGGCGGCTCTGTCCTGGCATCAGCGGAACGAGCGGCGCAGGCGCGCAAGCAGGCTGACCGGCTCGCCTATGAAGCCTGGAACAAAGCGCATGCTCAGTTCAGGGGTCCGGTGCAGTCTGTCACCGGCGCCTTGTCAACTAAGCGGCCATGTCCGTTTCGGCCAACCGGGTCTCTAGCATCATGATTGTGGCCGAGAGATTGCCGTGTCTGGTACTCAGATTTTGAGCAAGGATCGGGTACGCGCTATTGGAGGGATCGGAGATACCCGTCAGCTTCTCCTCCTCTTGGATGTCGGAGTCGAGAAGCTGGACGCGCCAACGCAGATCACCGGACAATGCCGTCATCACCGAGCCTAACAAAGCCGAACGAACCATGGTCTGGCCTGTCTATTTCGAGGGCGATACAGACGACGAAGGCTATCCATACGTAGCGATCCGCTGTTTTATGCCAGGGACCATGACCTAGATCGGCAGTTCGATCAACAATGGACGCATGTGAAGCAGTTCACATCGGTAATAGGTGGTCGAGTTTAGATTAGCTTCGGTTTAAGGAGCCACCCAACGGCTGGATATTTCGTATGCGCATCCCTTAGCGAGGAGAAATAACCATGCGCTTTCCTTACATCGTAGTTGCGACAATCGCCGTGACGATCACCGCTCCCGCCGTCGCCGACCCAAGTATTACGAGCTATTACCTCGTTCAAGACAAAGAGACGAACACGTGCAAAGTCGTGGACGTTAAGCCAACCCCTAACGGAGTTCCTACGCTTGTTTACAAAAGTCGTGCGCTGGCTGAAGCTGCTATAGCTCAGATGTGGACCTATGTCGTCGAGCAGTTCGTCGGCGGCCAGAAGGTCGAGCAGATCGCCTACGAGAGCCAGATGTTTCACGCCGTGATCGAGGCGCGCGCCGATCACCACGCGCCTGCAAGTTGCCTATGAGGGCGAAGGCGATATGCGGCGGTGACGGGTGGGGGCGACCTTCAAGGGCGAGAAGGAGCCGCGCTATTTCCCGCCGCTCGATGCCGCGCCGGATCAGTTCACGCTCGGCAAGTTGCGCCCGAAGCGGAACGACAGTGGTCGGATCAAGGGCTCGCCGCTGTGGGACATCAAGCCCGACCTTCAACTGTTCTACAACATGAGCCGCGATTGGGCGCGCATGTATGCGCCCGATGTCATCTCCGGCATGTACGGCCGCGACGAGATGGAAGACGCGGGCTTCACCGTCGCGTCTGAGGCCGCGCGCGATGTCTCGCCAAAATGAATGTGGGAGCCTGCGACACGGAAATCGGTCCTCGAATATCCAGTCGCGACCTCCGCACCTCAGGCCGTGAGCTGAGCTCGACCCTCTCCAGCAGTTGCGTCGCGACACTGGAGCCCTCCAAGTAAAGGCCGATCTCGTCCCGAGGATTCTCCGGCAGACCAGATTGGGAGGCCCCAATACTGCTCGCGACGGCATGATCGTTGTCCCACGCAAGGATTTTCGCGTGAACCTTCGGGTCCCGGTAACGATCGGCATTCATGGCGATTGGCAGATGGGCCTGAGAATGACAAGAAATTCGAGTATACATCGCTGATCAACGCGATTTGGCATTCAGCGCGGCGCTCCCTAAGTAGTCCACTTTGGGAAAGGCTGCCGATCCGCGCGTTGCATCGAAGGCCTGCGTGTCGACCTTTGCTGCGCTAGAGGGCAAGAGCTGCCTCCTCCGAAACGTCTCGTCGATCACCACGCTTATTGACAGCGGCATCAGCAGGACCTAGCGTAGATTGGTATACTAGGTATACCAATGTCCCCTCCGCTCAAACGATCGCGTCTCTTTGAGCAGGTTGTCGATATCCTCGAGCAGAGGATACGCGATCGGGAATTGGTGGCTGGTGCCGAGTTGCCATCAGAACGTCAGCTCATGGCGGAGTTCGGCGTTGGCCGGACAGCGATACGCGAGGCACTGTTTCATCTGCAGCGTGCGGGGCTTGTTGATCTCCGGGCGGGTTCGCGGGCACGGATCACAGCCCCGAATGCTGAAGTCGTTATGACGTCGCTCTCGAGCAGTGCCAAATATCTGCTCTCCGACGACAACGGCGTCCGTCATTTCCAAGATGCGCGTGCCCTCTTTGAGACCGGCCTGGCACGTGATGCTGCACGCAACGCCACAGCAAAGGATATCCGCTACCTGAGCGATGCGCTTGACGCGAACTACAAGTCCATTGGCGACATCCAACGCTTTGAGGACTCGGATATAACATTTCACTACGCGATCGCTACGATCCCCAAGAATCCTATCTATGTGGTCATGCACCGAGCCATCATCGATTGGCTCGTCGACCAAAGACGTGTGACGCTCAGCTATCCCGGCCAGAACCGGGTCGCCTTCGATGCGCATGTTGCGATCTTCGAAGCGATCAAAGCACACGATCCGGAACTTGCCGATGCCCGCATGCGCTCGCACCTCGATCAGGTTGGCAAACTTTACTGGAAAGTCCGGAGGGCGGCCAAGTGAACGGCTCGTGGTCACCATCGGGTTCAAGCCAAAGCCGACTGCGATGGCTGTATTCCGTAAGCTCATCGACGAGAATTCACGCGAGCGCCAACTGGGCGACGGCGATTGCGCTTCGCCGGCCTCGTATCCATGGGCGGACGAACGCGCCCCGCTTTGCGAGATCTACAATAGTCGAGCGGCGTTCGACACGCATTATCAGCCACCGTGCTTCTCCACACTCAACGGGAGCTGCGCCGACCTGATCGTGAACAAGAACGTTGGCTGGGTTTGATCTCAACTTCGAGGGACCGAACACCAGACGCCAAACGGGAGGATGAACAATGGCTCGTGCCGGACTCAAGCAAATGACCCGCACGCCAGAGGCCAAGCTCGGACATTTCATCATCGAGTTTGCCACTCCGGGAATCGGCCATATTCTCAAACAAGCGGATTGCGATTTCGCGCTTTTCGACCTGGAGCATTCGGGCTTTGGCTTCGAAACCGTCAAAAGTGCTGCACGCTATTTCGAAGCCGCGGGGGTACCGGCCATCGTCCGCGTGCCTTCAAAGGAATATCATCACATCGCGCGCGCCTGCGACGCGGGTGCGGAAGGGATCATGATCCCGATGGTTGGCACTGCCGCAGAAGCGGAGGCCGTCGTTAATTGCATGAAGTACTATCCGAACGGGCGACGTGGCGTTGCCTTGAGTATTGCGCATGATGCCTATGGGCAGGGCCCGGTGCTCGAGAAGCTTGCGGCTGCCAACGAGCGAACAACGCTGTTCTGCCAAATCGAGACTGCTGAAGGTGCCGAAAATGCCGACGCAATCGCTGCCGTCGATGGCGTCGACTGCCTGTGGGTCGGCCATTTCGATTTGTCAGTATCGCTTGGCGTCCCCGGCCAGTTCGATCATCCGAAATTTCTGAAGGCAGTTGAGCAGACGATTGCGGCTGCCAAGAAGCACAAGAAATCACTGGGCCGCCTTGTACCGACCACCGACGTCGGAATATCGCTCTACAAGCAGGGCTTCGATTTCTGCTGCTACTCGGGTGACGTGTGGGTGCTTCGGGATGCGCTGGCCGCCGCAATCACCACCCTGCGGAAGGGATGCATGACATGAACGCGCCATTCCGTGTTGCCCTTTCGGGCGATTTCAGGAAAGCCGACGGCTCGACCGTCTATCCCGATTTCGATCTGAAGCCTCTGCTGGAGCACCCCGGCGTCGAAATGGCCTATTTGGATAACGCCGATCCTCTGCGCAGCAACGATCTTGAGGACTTCGACGCACTTATCCTGCTGGCTCACCGCTTTGGGCCAGAAAGCGCACCGAAAAGCGGCAGGCTCAGCATCATCGCTCGCTTTGGCGTCGGTTATGACACGGTGGATGTGCCGACCTGTACCGCCGCGGACATCGCGTTGGCGATCACGCCGGACGGCGTGCGCCGCCCTGTCGCTGTGTCGATCATGACCTTCATTCTGGCACTCGCCGGGAAGCTGATGGTGAAGGATAAGCTCGCCCGGCAAGGTCCAGAAGGCTTTTCGGCCCGCGGCGAGCATATGGGCTTTGGCCTGGTCGGCAAGGTGTTGGGCTCGATTGGTGTCGGCAATATCGGCGCTGAGCTGTTCCGGCTCGCCAAGCCGTTCGACATGAGATTCATCGCTCATGATCCATTTGCGGACACTAGGCTGGCGGCCGGGCTCGGAGTCGAACTCGTCGGTCTTGACGACGTATTCGCCCGAGCCGACGTCGTTACGGTGAACTGTCCACTGACGGCCGAGACACGCCACCTCGTGAACGCCGACCGTCTCGCCCTGATGAAGAAAACCGCCTTCTTCATCAATACTGCGCGCGGACCAATCGTCGATCAAAAGGCGCTCACAGACGTTCTAGCGAAACGGCGGATCGCTGGCGCGGCCCTCGACGTGTTCGAGCAAGAACCGACCGACCCGTCCGATCCTCTTTTTGCGCTCGACAACGTCATCGTGACGCCACACGCGCTTTGCTGGACCGATCAGTGCTTCGCCGAAAATGGTGCAGCTGACGTCAGGGCTGTGCTCGACATTCAGCACGGCCGAATCCCGCGCGGTATCGTCAATCGCGCGGTCCTCGAGAAACCGAACTTCCAACGCAAACTAGAGGAGTACCGCCGCCAATTTGGGAGTTGAGGAATCCTCGCCGCAAACGAGCGAGGGACATTTGAAATGTCAATCAAGGAACGGGAGGACACGATGATCAATAGACGTGATTTCGGAAAGATCAGTCTGGGTGCCGGCCTCGTCGCGACAATGGCGCGGCCGGCATGGGCCGCATCGGCTGCCGACACCGCCGTCAAGGCCGCCCAGCAATATAAGGGACGCACAATCACGATCGTCTGGGAGGCAGGCCTTCAGTCGCTCGATCCCACTCACTTCTCCGGTCCGAAGTGGAAAGAGTTGACCGGGATGGATGTGAAGGTGGTCGAGGTCGCGACTGCCGAGATGTTCACCAAGATCATGCAAGACTACAGGTCGGGTGCCGGCGCCTATGACGCTCTCAACGTGATCCCTGCCTGGATGCCCGATCTTGCCCAGGCCGGCGCGCTTGAGGTGCTCGACCCCTATGTCGAGAAATACGGTTACGCCTCCGAGCTACAGACGATTGCACCGACCTATCGCGACAACCAGATGAAAGTACGCGGCAAGATCTACGGCTTCCCCGACGATGGTGACGTTTTCCTGATGTACTATCGGCGCGACCTCTTCGAGGATCCAGCCGTACAGAAGGCCTTCAAGGAGAAGACAGGCAAAGACCTCGCGGTGCCGAAGACCTGGGCGGATTTCGATGTCGTCGGAGCTGGTCTTACGGACGTCCTAAAGGACAAGGGTATCTACGGCGCCTCCTTCTTCCGACAGCCTCCTTATGCGATGTACATGTTCGAGGAACGCTTTCGCAATGAGGGCGGCAAGTTCTTCGACGCTGACACCATGAAGGCCACGATCAACTCCGATGTCGGCGTTAAAGTCTTCACCGCCATGCGCAACGAGAACAAATTCATGCCGCCAGGCGTGGAGCAGTTCGGCTTTGTGGAGAATCTCGCGACTTTCCTGCAAGGCCAATCGGCCATGACCATCTCCTGGCCACCCTATGGGCGCTGGGCCGAGGGTTATGGTACGGACCAGGAGGCACTGAACTGGGTCCCGAAGACAACCATCGCAGGCAAGGTGGGGTACGCCTTGCCGCCGGGAGGACATCCCGAGCTCGCAGCAGGTTTTGCGTTGTCGATTTCGTCCACCTCGAAGAACAAGGATGCGGCCTATCTCTTCATCCAGTGGCTCAACAGCGAAGATGTGAGCCGCCAGCGCGTTCAGCTTCCCTATACACTACGCGATCCGTTCCGCGACTCGCACTATACGGATTCTGGCTATCTCGCCCTGTGGCCAAACGCCAAGGACTATCTGGCTGCCTTGAAGCGGGCCTCGCAGACTGGCCTTCTCGATCTGTCGCTCCTGCAAACCGACAAATATGAGGAGGTCATGCGCCAGGCGATTTCAAAGCTCTGGGCGGGCGACGATCCAAAGACGATCCTCGATGCGGCAGCAGCCGAGTGGAACGACATTACGCAGAAAATCGGCATCGACAAGCAGAAGACGGTCTATACGGCCTGGGCCGCTGAGTCCGGCGCTTATCCAAAAACATAAGCACGCCTCTCACCTCTCCCGCCTTCCAGCGGGAGAGGGTCCGCCCGCTGTCGACGACAGCACGAGACCAAAGCGGAACTCATCCCGACCTGAGCCATGGCCGCTATCGCCCATCCCGACCGCAACTTCAAATACTGGCTGATCTCGCCGGCCATTTTCCTGCTCTTGCTGGTCGGCCTTTTTCCACTGATCTTCTCCCTGGTGGTGAGCTTCATGCGCGTCACCATGCTGGAGACCGACACATCCTTTGCCGGGTTAGTGAATTACGTCCAGCTCTTTCATGACGCCAGACTCTGGCAGTCGCTCCTCCACACCGTGCTTATCATGATCATAGCCCTGCCCATCGAGCTGCTCCTCGGCCTCGCCATGGCCTATCTGTTTCTCGACCACTTACCCGGTCGCCAGCTTCTGGTTTCGCTGCTCGTGCTGCCAACAATCATCTCACCGATCGTCGCCGGCGCCACATGGCGCCTCCTGCTCGACAACCGTTTTGGTCCGATCAACCAGATCATTGGCTGGTTCGCTGGTCACCCTGTGCCGGCTCTGTGGACGGTCAACCCCGGACTCGTCTATCCCGCCATCATCTTCTGTGAGATCTGGCAGTGGACACCGTTCATGTTCCTGATCTTGCTCGCCGCCCTTTCCAATGTCGATCGCTCATTGACCGAGGCCGCTGAGATTGACGGAGCGCGGTTCTGGCGCAGCTTCCGCTACGTTGTCCTCCCCGCAATCTTTCCAGTCATGTCGATCGCCATTCTGATCCGTGGCCTCGACCTCTTCCGCATCTTCGACATCATCTGGGCGCTCACGGCGGGCGGTCCCGGCACGATGACCGAGACCATTTCGGTCTATACCTATGTCCAGGGCTTCAAGCAGTTCGAGTCGAGCTATACGGCGGCGATCGCCTTCCTTGTCATCGCGCTTCTCACCGTTATCGTGACCTGGGCCATTCGGCGCATGGGGCTGGCAAAATGAAGGACGTACCGTTTCATCGCCGCAAGGAAACGAAGCTCGTTTTGCGCTATCTCATCGCAATGGTTCTCGTCATTATCTTCGTCTTTCCGATCTACTGGCTGTTTGCCATTTCGTTCAAGACGCCAGGTGAGATCTTCTCTTTTCCGCCGGTGTGGTATCCGAAGAGCATCCAGTTCAACAATTATGCGGTCCTGTTCAAGGATGGCGATGCCAAAACAGTCGGCAACAGCCTGGTACTGTCTTCGGTATCAACCTTCTTCGCCATGATCTTCGGCACCATCGCCGCCTACTCACTGGCGCGTTTCAAGACAGGCGGCGAGAACCTTGGCGTATGGATCATATCGCAGCGCATGATGCCTCCCGTGGCGATCGCATTCCCGATTTTCCTCTTCTACGTCTGGCTCGGCTGGGTCGATACCTACATCGGGCTCATCATCCTCTATACGGCGTTCAGCCTGCCGTATGTGATCTGGATGATGCGCGGCTATATCGAGGAGATTCCGCTGGAGCTCGAAGAGAGCGCCCTCATCGACGGCTGCAACCGCTGGGAGGTCCTATGGAAGGTGGTATTTCCGATGGCGCGCTCCGGACTGTTCGCCACCGCCGTCTTCACTTTCGTCTTTTCCTGGAACGATTTTCTGTTTGCACTGGTCCTCACCCGCACCGAGGTCACGACCTACACGGTCCAGGTCACGCACTACTTCGGCGGCCAGTCGAACTTCTGGTCCAAGATCGCCGCGATGTCGGTGCTCGGGACCATTCCCGTGTTCATCACCGTCGCAACGCTGCAGCGCTATCTCGTCCGCGGCATATCCATGGGCGCAGTCAAGGGTTAACTCGTGTCGGACCTGAAGATTACCGGACTTCACAAGCACTACGGCACATACCATGCCGTCAAGGGAATCGATCTTGAGGTGCCCTCGGGCGAGTTCACGGTACTGGTTGGCCCATCGGGATGCGGTAAATCAACCCTGCTCCGCACCATCGCCGGACTAGAGGAAGCGAGCGCCGGCACAGTTGAAATCGGCGGAAAGAACGTCACGTGGGCCCGCCCGCGCGATCGCGACATCGCGATGGTGTTCCAGAATTACGCGCTCTATCCCTATCTCAACGTCTACGAGAACATAGCATTTGGCTTGCGGGCGAGGAAAGTTGCGTCCACCCAAATAGACAAACGCGTGAAGCGTGCCGCCGACATGCTCGGCATCGCGCAACTTCTCGACCGATTTCCGCGTGAACTTTCTGGCGGTCAGCGCCAGCGCGTCGCGATCGGCCGCGCGATCGTGCGCGACGCGCTGCTCTTTTTATTCGATGAACCGCTGAGCAATCTCGATGCCCAGCTTCGCGACGACATGCGGGTTGAGATCAAGCGGCTCCATCAGGAGCTTGGCCGCACCATCATCTACGTCACTCACGACCAGATCGAGGCGATGACGCTCGCTGACCGCATCGCGCTGCTGCGTGACGGCAAGATTGAACAGCTCGGCGCGCCGCTGGATTTGTTCGAGCGGCCGGCAACGCGCTTCGTGGCCGGCTTCCTCGGCAGCCCAAAGATGAACTTCCTTCCCGCTACCATCGAAGCCGGCGAAGTGATCCTTCGCGACGGAACGAGGCTCCCCCTGCCCACCGGGCGCAACGCGACTAATGGCCAGGCCGTCGTTTTGGGGCTCAGGCCCCAGCACATTGCCAAGGCGGGTGCGAGCGCCGCGCCGGGTCACGCGCGGTTGGTCACCACCATAGAGCTCGTCCAACCGACAGGCTCGCGGGTGCAGGTCAACATGCCGCTCGGCGGAAGCAGCATCACCGCGGAATTCGCGGCTCACGAGGTCACCGCCACGGGCGAACAGGTCCGCATCGATATCGACATGATCCGCGCCGTTCTGATCGATCCACAAACTGACAAGGTCATTTGAGGAAGCCGCCATGGCCCAGAAGAAGCCGAGCCGCGCAATCAAGCTCTTCGGAACCGAAGCCCCTGACGGCAAACGCCGCGAATTGAGAGCCGGTCCCATCTCGGCAGTCTTCGACAGCGGCGCCTTGCGCTACATCCGCTATTACGGCGAAGAAGTCTTGCGCGGAATTGCCTATCTCGTGCGCGACAAGGACTGGGGTACCTATGCTCCGGCAATCGACAACCTGAAGATCCGCCAAAACAAGAACAGCTTTGCCGTCGCTTATCATGCCACCTGTAGAGACCAGCACCAGGCGATCCATTACTCCGCGAAGATCGACGCAAGCGATGATGGGACACTGAGGTTTTCGGCAGAAGCAACGCCACTCTTTGACTTTCTTACCAATCGGACAGGCTTTGTCGTGCTGCATCCGCTTGCAGGAACGGTTGGACGACCGGTTGACGTCGTGCACACGGATGGGAAGAGAGAGAGGCGCAAATTTCCGAAATTCATCAGCCCCGGTCAACCCATCTTCGAAATCCGCTCACTTAAGCACGGGCCGTTGCCCGGCGTTGCCGTGACCGTTCTGATGGAGGGAAACAAGTTCGAAATGGAGGACCATCGAAACTGGATGGATGCCTCCTACAAGACCTATGTGTGCTCGCTGCTCGATCCCTGGCCGTACACGCTGGAGAGGGGTAAGAGCTTCAGCCAGTCAATCACCCTCACCGTCTCAGGCAAGCCGCCGAAATCGAGACCAAGGGCATCCGCTGCCGCCACGACCGTAACTCTTGGGGGCACGAAAGGCCGCATTCCGCAAATCGGCGTCGGCGTGCCGATGGCAGAAGCCGCAGCGGCGCTCGAGGCCGTGGACCTTATCGCTGCGGCGCGGCCTCAGGCGCTCGTTTGTCAGATCGACGGGCGCGAGCGAGGACAGGAAGAGGCCGCTGCAAGCTTCCGCGATCTGTCACGGCAAACAGGAGCTCCGGTCACACTTGAGATCATTTTGCCGGCCAGGGAGCCGGCCGACAAGGAAATGCCTGCGATCGCGAGCGCAGTGAATGCTGCGGGGCTCACACCAACGTCCGTTGTCGTCACCCAAATGCACGATCTCAAATCTTTTCAACCCAACACACCGAGACCCTGGGGGCCCACCTACGAGGAAATGGCGACGGCGGCCCGAGCCTCTTTTCCGAATGCCGTGCTTGGCGGTGGCATGCTCTCCTATTTCACCGAACTGAACCGCAAGCCCGTCCCCAAGGGCGTGTTTGACTTCATCACGCACACCGGCTGCCCCATTGTACATGCGCCAGACGACATCTCGGTCATGGAGACGCTTGAGACTCTTCCGTGGATCTTCGCTTCAGCACGCGCCATGATCGGCAAAGTACCCTATCAGATCGGACCGACCGGTATTCCATGTCGTGACAACCCCTATGGCGCAGCGGTTGCGCCAAACCCCAACAACAGGCGGGTCTGTCTCTCCGATAAAGATCCCCGACAGCGCGGCCTCTTCGCCGCTGCATGGAGCCTCGGATATCTGTCGGCGGCGGCAAGAGCCGGTGTCGACGCCGTCGCCCTCGGCTCTGCCACCGGTTCGCAAGGGATGATCTATCGCAAACTGCCCCATACCCAGCCGTGGTTCGACGGCCGCGAGGCCAGACTCTTCCCCATCTACCATGTTGTTGCAGGACTTGCCGCAGCGAGCGGAGCAAGATCCATCGACACGGATTCGTCTGCACCGTCAAAGCTTGCCGCTCTTGCGCATCGCGACAAGGCTGGAAATGTCCTTTGGCTTGCCAACCTCTCAGGCGAGATCAGGCGCCTGAAGGTACAGGGCTTCGATGGCACTGCAAGAGTGGACGTTCTCGACGAAAGAAGCTTTGAAGCGGCGGTGCACGATCCAGCCTGGCTCGACAGCAACAGCACGTTCATCCGCAGGGTTGGAAGTTTTGAGCTTCCGTCCTATGGGATTGTCCGAATCAAGAGCGCCTGATCTCCCGTTAGCGCACTAGACTGCAAGCCGATCATCTCAGAGGGATTGCGCGACCGCTTTGATGCAGCACCCGTCGGAATATAGTTGGTAGGATACCAGGGCCCGATGTTGATGTCGCTGCCGGCGGCGACGGCGTTGCCGGTGGCGCCAAGCCTTGCGGCAGTGGTCGGAGCGGGCACGCCGGCCGGCCCGCGGATGGCCTTCACGGGCCGACTTCGCGATTTTGGTCGCGTTGACCATGTCCGACTGGTCTGCCTCTGCGGCAACAGTACTGCCTGGCGTCCTTGCTCTCACAGAGCGTGACATGGCCGCCCACCGATCCGGCTGGAGACCATTACGGCGCCAGGCGTCGGGTCGCGCTGCATCGTGGGCTTCTCGATGAGCTTCGCGCCCCCTTCCTGGGCCAGCGACATGGACACGCTCCGTGTCGCGATCTCGCGAAAGGAGCCGTAGCTCCGCGATGTAGTTGCCGGCATCCCGCAAGGTGACCAGCTTGCCGCCGCCCGGCACCGTGATCGGATCGTGAAATGGCCGCCCCCAGCCCTTGGTCATTTCGTATTTCGATATCCCGTTACAGAAGCTGGCGGCTTGCCGGAGTCGAAATCAGGTCGAACGTCCGCACATCGGGCCGGCGAGCGGCGCTCAAGGCCACGCTAAAGCTACAGCGGTAGTCCGCGCAATAGATCAGGACGCCTTGCACGCCAATCTCGCGCATGTCTCCGAAAGTGATCTTTTGAGGCCTCATGCCGGGATCATTGCGCCGATCGCGTCCGGAGATGAAGTCGCTAATCCTTGTAGTAACGTAGGCGAGCGGCACCAGCGCAAGGTCAACCGCTGTGATGAGGTAGTGCACCTATCAGGTGCACGTTGACAGCTCAGACCAATGAGCGCAGCATGCCTTCGCAGAGGCAACTTCCACAAAGGAGACCAATCCGCTCATGGTGAGGAATTTCCTCACCACTCAACGTTTTGCGTCAACTTTGGAGGAAGCCATGTCTGCATCTCTCATCCCCCACATTGAATCTCTCCGCTTTCAGTACCTCGGAACCGACACCGTTCTGCTCGTGCTGGAGACCAGCGACGGCCCGGAGCGGTTCACGATGCCGACGCGCGCCATATTCGAGTTCTCTAAGCGGAGCACTGAATGCATAAATCAAAATCTGGCGCCGGCGCTCTCGGACATCTGCGCGCTGTAGACGCGCTCTGAGTGGTGGATATCGGGAATTGGCCCGGCATCTTGCCGGGCCTTTTTCATGGTGGATACCGCCACCTTCGAGCGCCGTCCCCATTTGTTCCTATTGCGACGTGTTGCGCGACGCATGATCATAGCTCGCAGCACAACCGCGGACATCGCCGCACTTCGCATTTGCGCTTAACGGCAATCCAGCTCGCCCAGAACGGCACATCGACGCCATTCAAGGTGACGGACCACCCCATCACAATCCGGAGAGCGGCATACGGAAAACAAATGGTTTTCGTACGCAGCGGCCGCGCGAAAGCGAGCGCGTGAGCCGCGCGGACTGCCGACGCCCTCGAGGGATGGTCGTCGCCACCCACGAGAGGCAGTAGCTCGCAGCACTTGGGAGCCTTCGGCGACATGCGCCAGATGGGGGCGCGGGGCGTCGGTCTATTGCGCCGACTACCGTTGCAGCCACTTGGTTGCCTTCAGCGCCGACCGCTGGCCAGGATGAGATGAGGCTATCCGACGTCGAGCGAGCGGATCGGTCAACATCACCCTGCCAGCAACGCCCAATGGATGAGCGATCAAAAAGGCGGCGCGCAAGAGTAGCGACGTCCTGTCATTTGGCCCAATCGTCCCCGTAGAGACGTGTCATCTTGCCGTAGGCCCGGCGGATGAACAGGCGTTCGACAATACCATGCCTGAAACATAGGCCGCCACGAGCGCCGATCCGCAGGCGACGTATGGGTTTAGCAACTCAAAGTAAATGTTGATGGCGGCTCCGGTCAGGATGACGACCACCATGACGGCATTACGGACAATTTGAAACATTTTCCCTCCCAGCCCGGGAGGTATCTACCAAAACAAACCCCAAGGCGGCAAGTCGAGCCACGCTTTACCTGCACTGCCTGCGGGCGCCGCGGTGCCGACGTCCGGCCGAACTTCAACTGGGATAAGCCGCCCAGCCCCTCGATGGGACATCGGAACACGGTCAAGTGACGCTAGGCTCCGGGGATGGCAGGGGGCGGCCGTTGAGTGGCCCCAAGCGGTGTGAGCTACTTCACATGACTTTTTGTGGCTCTATTGCAAGCTGCGACTTTCGCGGGAGGAGAAAGTCATGAAGCGCCCATCTCGGTCGTCCATCAAAGGACTACTCTTCGTTACGTTGCTGATCCCTGCGGTTTTCACTAACGCGTATCTGAACAATTTCAAGAAAGATCCGCAACGTTGCGGAGAACACTGTCGGTCAACGATCGACGCTGTACAAAACGCATTCCCTAATGCGGTAGAAGCTATCGCGAAGAAGCTCCCTAAAGTGCGGGCATAGCGCGCTACGAGAAAGGCCCGCCAGCGTGAACCGGCAGGCCCTTTTGTTCTCGTGCCGCGGTTAGACCCAAAACGACCCCAGCCAGGGGGATGCTGGGGCCGTCAAGTGCTCAACCGCGTTCGGTCATGGTGTGTCAGGCAGGACCGAAGCATGAGAACGAACACCGCCCATTGCCACCTGTTCCTATCGCCATGAAGAGGTACCTCCCTTGAGGCGCGGCAGCGCGTCACACCTTGTGGCATGGCCATTGCACAGTGAAATCAACTGGGATTTCAGTGCTCAGTTCGAGAATAAAGCGCTGCCGGGACCTGTATTTCGAGCCCAACGGTCGCTTTTTCATAGCTTATTTGAGGAAACACATTGGGCGACAAGGAATCTCAGCAGATCAGATTCATCGTGCGGCAGGGAGGCAGGGGTGGCTGGATGGTTTACGATCGCGAACGGAAGGGGCCAGCACTTATTGGGATGAGTTTAGCGGAGGGCTTAACCAAAGAACAAGCCGAACGAGCTGCGCGGCTTCTGACTGCTGGTGGACAGGACAATCTTTAGAGAGCGACCCAGCTCCAGTTAGAGCAGCTCCGACTGTCACAAGTAAGGCTGCCCGCTCGTGATGTGCTGGGCCTTGTCGGCGAGGTTTGGCATGCGATCGTGATGGTAACGAGGTTCGTCGAGCGGTTCACTACTGCGGCGGTCATGCTTGGTGCCGTCATCTTGACGGGCGCGATCATGTTCACTTCACGCTGGAGCATCGCAGAAATGTGCGGGCGGGTCGGGGTTGCTCGGCTCGATCGATGGACTGGACAGATTGCCTGGTGCATTCCAACGGCAACGGAACCGCCAAGCAAACTTGCTTGCGAACTGCCCGATTATAATTGGCAGAAAGTGAAGCCATAAAGCAAAGCGCGACCGACGCCCCCTGCAGAAGCGGCCTGCCAGTCCGGCCTCCATCAACCGGCTTTGGTTTCCCGGCTCAGCCACTCGTCCAGCTCCTCGGAATCAATTCGCCAGGAGGGCGATACACCATCCGCTGTTCGAGCTGCCAGCCGGTAGCCTTTCCGGCGGAGCTTGGTCGCCAATTTCTTCGCGCCGGCCTCGTCGCTACACTCAACGGACATGCCTCCGTACAGGACGACCCACGTGAAGGGCTTTGGTTTCTCGGGGTGTCGTCGCCTCGAAACGTGACGCATGACTATAAACCCCAAATTCTAAGCCTTCAGAGTTCAACCATTATTAGATACCCTGTTCAGAGGTTTCGCAAAGAAAAGCAACCTAGGTGCGACTATGCCGCATGCGCGCGCGAGTTGTGACTGCCGGCCCGAATAGAACATTCGGTGTATTCATTTGCGATCCACGTGATCAACCCGAGTACAAGGCCCGCCAGCGTGAACCGGCGGGCCTCTGATGCTGGTGATCGAACTCCGGGGGGCGAGCATGTTTGCCCGGATCGGCATCATGCGTGCCTTGAACCGCCAAGCTGAGCGGGTGTTTAATCCCGATCTCAGAGAACATCGTCGGGGGCGGCGAAAACTGGCGAGGGACCGATGAAGGATAAGAAATTGCTCGCTTCGACATTGCGCGAGGCTGGCAAGATTCTGCGCGAGCACCGTGAGATGGGCTCGCGTAATCCAGCTACCACAATTCAGCAACTGATTGATTTGCTGGATACGCCTGAACTGTTGAGCGGGTTGAGAAGGGTAAGGAGAAGTGAATCGGGATAGGGGGAGTCTCGCGACTCCTCCCCTCCCACACCACCGTACATACGGGTCCGTATACGGCGGTTCACCGGATTGAGCACGAGCGGTTTGTTTTGCGTTCGTGCCAGAGGCTCAGATAGTGGGTTCTGTCGTGCTGGCTTCAGCCCTTTGCGCCGCGCCGTCCGGGCTTCACCCATTCCCGCTGCGCCGAAGGCCAGTGCCCTGGATTTTCAGCCGCATGGCCAGCTCGAAGTTTCCACATCCAAGCGTCTTTCCAGCTTTCGGGCCTTCAGCGAAACTCGTTCCGCCTGTCGGGTCGGAGGAGGCGCGCTCGATTGCTCTTGCGCTGGCCTCCGTCCGCCGCACAAACTGGACGTGCAGTTTTCCCGCATCCAGCTTTCATGAACGGGCTCTCGCGGCCTGAAGCGAAGGGATCAGTGAGACCAGCCCTACCAGCTTGAACTCTGTACGCAGCCGTCTCGTCGGATATTCCTTCCAGGCTGCGTTCCGCCACCGCTTGGTGCGGTGCGACCAGAGCCTTCGGACGATCCAACCATCCAGTTGATGGAAGCGTTTTCTGACATGGGAGCGACAGTAGTAGTTTCCCCATCCTCGGATGATCGGGTTGATCGTCTCGATCAATTCGCCCAGACGCAGAGGCATCCGCCTCTTGGTCAAGGCCCTGATCTGATCCTTGAATCGGTCCACCGACTTCTGTGTGGGAATGGCATAGAGATTCTGCCGGTTCAGTTTGGATTTGATCCGGTCGCGGGTCAGCTTGTATCGAGCTTTCCCCCGCTGGATTTTAAATCCCAGGAACTCGAAGCCATGTGCGATGTGAACGATCCGGGTTTTCTCCCGGTTGAGCGTCACACCAAGCGTTTCGAGAATCCTTCCTGCTCGCGCCAAGGCGTGTTCCGCCTCCGCTCGAGTCCGACAGGTCACAACCCAGTCATCTGCCCAGCGTGTGAGCCGGTACCCGGAGCGGATGAAGCTGGTGTGCGGCGTCGTGCTTGGTAGCGCGGTGGTGCTCGAATTTTTGCAAACGCTGACGCCGGATCGCCACGGAAGATTGCTGGATGCATCCGAAAAGGTTATTGGCGGATTGCTCGGGATTTTGCTCGCCAGCATCGTTTTGCGCGTGATGGAGCGTTGGACAGCTGCGTCTGATGTTTAGCCGCTCGGTCGCTACTAAGTCCTCAGCACCCCAAATACGGCTTCCCACGCTTAGGCCGCGGCAGCCTCTTTTGGGTGGACTTCGGTTTTGCCGTCCTGCCCCCCTTCGAACGCCGGCAATCATTGCCAAGACGGACATGGAGCGCCGAGCGCTGCGGCAACTCGCCTCGAGAAGCCGGCGAGTCCGGATCTGAAATGATGACCATGCGCACGCCCAGCGCTTTCAATCGGCTCGAGCGTCAATCGTCCGAGAACGCTCTTGCTCGGGACTGGTTGGAGCAACTTGGAACAAAACCCGTCGGCCAGCCCCGTCTCCTCATCGAGTGCCGCTCTGGATACTTGGAGCTGTTCCGCCCTCGACCTTAATGACGCATGCAACTGCTCGAAGCTCTCTGCCTCGCTGTAGAGCGGGTGTCGCGCGGATACATTCGCGGCGTGAAGCACGGCAGATTCAATACGTATTCGAGATAGTGGCCGCATGAGCGTTGATCTGGATGATCTTTACCCTTTCAAGCACTCCGGTACTCTCAACTTTACCCAAGAGTTCTTGGCCGAGATGCTTGGCGCGCAACGGACGAGTGTCACGTTGTCGGCTCAAACGCTGCAAGAAGCCGGATTGATCGAATATAAGCGAGACAAAATCCACATTCTGGATGTAAACCGTCTGCAGGAGGCAGTTTGCGAGTGCTACCAAGGCGGTGAATGATAAGTACGCAGAGATAGCGACCCCGAGCGATCGTTAGCTAACGTGCTGCCCCACGACTTTAGTGTTGTGTCTGATCCAACGTTTTGAGCAAGGCGTGGAGAAACGCGCTCGCATGATCATAATTGATATCGCCGTCGGCCACAGCATGCACGCGGGGGTTCAGCACGCCGCCCACCGTTTCTGGACCAAGTGCCTCGGCGCGTTCTGACCATAGATCGAGGAGGTCATCACAAATATCTCGACTCGACGTAAATAGCTTTAGCAACCGAGATGCACCGTCGTGATTTTTATTGAGTTCTGCGGCGAATGCATGGAATGCGAAAAAGCTTCGGAAATCGTCGCGCGATACTGCTCGCCTAGCCATGAATATCTCCGACCAGAACGCAATGATGAGCTAATCAGCTGCAGACTAACGCATTTTGACGCACCTGAATAGAGTCGGCTGTCCGATGGGGTCACCAGAATCGCCAAAGCAGAATCAAGGTCAGCGCGAGACCGAGGCAATCGACCGCGATCAACCGATCAACCTTGGTGCTGCTGTCCAATGCGGGCCGCTATCATGGTTACGTTACTGACCGACAATCGGCTTGGGAGCCTCGTTGGACGCGCTCCCCTCGACCACATGGAGACGCGGTGAAGTGGACAGCCTGAAGATGCTGTCGTGCACTTGCTCTTTGGCTGAAGGGCCCCTACGCGAAGGCTCTGAGTACGGCGCGTATGCCAGATAGACGGCCCGTCGTTTGCGCGAGACAATTCCTCGCGTGACATAACCCGCGGCAAAACCCACTCCCAGCAGTGCAAACGCAACAGCTAAGCCGAGCATAATGGAGGCTATGCTAGCACCAGGGGGCCGTCGTTAACTCACGTTAAACTCAATCAGCACGGTTCGGGTGATCAAAAGACAGCACACCTCGGCAGGCAAGTTCCGCAGCGCTTAGCCATAATTGCTTAGCCATAATTATGGTCGCTTGGCTGTGCATTCTAAGTACGGCGCTCATCACAGTTGGAAATTGGTGGCTAAAAGCGGCGCGGCTTTCTTCAGAGGCAGCGCATGAAGGGGTTCTTTCTCATGCGATATCCGATAGAGATCGCACCGAAGAATGGGCACATCATCGTGCTCGAAGATGAAGCGAGCGGAAGCCTCGCAGTTGCTCGCTGGTGTCCTGAGACCGAGGAATGGATCGGCGAGTACGACGAGACACTCGATATGACGCCCTCGCATTGGTACCCAAGCTACTGCTTTTTTGAGTCGCTGGGAGCCGATGCGCTGGACGCGGGACCCGGCTCGCTCAAATCCAATGCAGCAGAGAACGTTCGGAAGATGGCATCACACAAGCGCGGAGGATCATCTCCGCGTTATTGGATTGCCGCAATGGTGATCGCAGGTGTCGTTGGCGGGGTTTATCTTGAGCGGGCAATGCCGCGTTTTCAGGTGCTCTCTACTACCGCACTTGAAGGCGATGCCGCAAAGGCGCGAGGTACGACCACGACCACGACGACGGGATTGGCCCCCTCACACGGCAGCAACGCAGCCAGCGAAGTGGCGCAACCCAAACAATCGATCGAGAGCGTCACGACGGAGCTGCGGCGGTCTCTCCAGCAGGAGCACGACAGGGCGGAGACGCTGGCCGCTGAATTGGCACAGGTACGCGGAGACCTGGAAGAGAAGAGGGGATGTCCCGATCGCTGTTGAACTACGTCGGGCCGACGTTGCCGGAATGAATGTTACGCGGCCCTCGTGACGTGGGCAACGGGGTTGATCGTCATGCGATTGTGGCGAGCTTGAAGGGCCGCACGCAAAACCGACAATTGCTTATGCGCCTTCAATCGTCGGAAGCCCTTGTTGGCCTCGATCATGCCGGCCGCGACCCATCGCAAGGCCATGCCGGCATCCCGCCAGCGTTTGATGTTGCGCGTGACGCGGCGAATGGTGCCCATCATGTTCTCGGCGATGTTGGTACAAGCGAGCGATCGACGAAGCTCCTTCGGCAGCTTCAACCGGACGACAGTCAGGATTTCGTCGAGGCCTTCGAGGATGCTGGCCGCTACGCCGGGCCATTGCTGGTCGAGTCGACGCGCGAGATTGCGGATCAATTTTTCAGCCTTGTCGGCGTCATCGAGCTCCCAGGCCTGGCGCAGCACCCGACGGGTGGCCGCATGATGCTCTTTCGGCAGGCGTTCCATGATGTTGCGCGCCTTGTGGATCTGGCAGCGCTGGATCGCAGCGGCCGAACCGAAGGTGCGGCGGATCGCCTTCGACAACGCCTTCGCGCCGTCGGCGATGAACAGTCTTGGCACCGTCGGGTCGAGCCCGCGCGAGACCAGGTTGTCCAGCAGGGCCTGAACCGTTGCGGCGTTCTCGGTCGCCCCTTCCACCAGCGCCAGCGGATGCTTGTTGCCTTCGCCGTCAACCCCGATCGCGGCCACCAGCACGAGATCGTCGCCGAGATGCAGCCCGTCGATTTGGACCACCAGAAGGTCGAGCGCGGACAGATCGGCAGCCATGAAGTCGGCCAGCCGCGCCGCCGACAGCGCTACGAACCTCCGCGAGGCCGCCGACTTCGAAACCCCCGATCCGGGCGGTGCCGGCACGTCACCCTCGGGCAGCCGGACAGCGCGGCCGAACCGGCGCGTCGACACATTGATCAGCATCAGGTTCATCGCCCAGCGACCGAGCCAGTCCTCCTCCGCCGCCGTTTCCCAGCTCGGGATCGTGACCTCGCGGCCGTCCACGCCCCGGACCCGCGGGCGCTCGACCTCGATCTTGCCGCCGTGGAAGCCGATCCGTCCCCGCGTTCGGCCCCAACGGTGCGCCCGCCGCGCCGCGTCGCGACCGTGGCGCGGCCCGCAGGCCGCCGTGACATCCGCCTCCATCATCGTGCCGAGCGCCTCGATCCCTGCCGCAAGGCAGAACCGATCGAAGCTCGCCCGCACTTCTGCAAACGCTTCGTCCACAGCCCCGGTCGCCGGCCAACCAGCCGGTGTGATATCTCTCGTCATGGCGTTGCTCTCCTTTGTGGAATCAGCACCCCGAGCCTACCGGCTCAAGGTGGGCAACGCCGACCTCTTCAGAAATTCAACAGAACCCGGGACATCCCCAGAGAAGAAATCGATTACGGTTGAGGACTCGCCCCCCAGTGAAACAGTCGGATGGTGCCGCACTACTGAAAAGCGAGTCAGAGGATAAAGCGACAGAAACAGGTCTTCAACGGCGGCGGGCCCTGAGCCAAAACGCTAGTTCTAACTGTCAACATTATCGAACGTATGATCCAGCATCTGGGACTTACAGGGGCTATGACAGACAGGTCCATGCCTGCCCATAAGTGGCAGCCCGTGGTGGCACAGTCTCCGCTTACGAGCGATAATCAAAGTCCAGTGCAAGTGTGATCTGCTCAAGCGGATGTTCGATACTCTCTCACTCATCGGCATCTTGGCAGCGCGTGCGCCTTGTTATCGTCGCACAACGGCCACACGTTCAGCATTAGCTGATCGACATTCACAACCCCCTTTTGAGCGAGATCAAACGCGGCGAAACAACAAACCCGCCGCGCGGAGGTGTGAGAGGGCTGCGAGCGTCGATCCTACCAGATCGAGAACGGACTCCTCATCGGCGAGCCCCAATAGAGCTGGCGATCGCGCGGACGTTCGTAGCCGTAATACGTGGGCGCCGGACGGCGCTTTCGGAACTTGATGCCGCCTTGCGGTTCGTCGCTCAGCACGATCACGAAGTCGGTGCCCTTGCCGGTTTCCGGGCTCAAGGCTTCATCGGTGGCGATCACGGACGATCCGGGCGTCATGCCTGCGATGCGATCGAGGGCCTCCTGCGGAATGACGATCCGGTCGAGCGCGGCCCTGGCGCGGTCCGGCTCGGGCGGCGATTCAACATCGAGCGCGTTGCCCGGGGCCACCGGAGGACGGTGTTCGACTTCGGCGACTCGTGACCGTCCGCTCTCCAATGAGACGACATTCCATCGCGCGCCGTTCTCGCCGCCGGCGCGCTCGATTGCGGTGAAGACATGCGTGCCGATCGGGCGGTCGGCATCGGTGACGGTGACGGGACTCTCGTAGACTGGTTCAAAGCCGCGCCGCACATAAAGCCGCTGGGTCTTGCGGCTGATTAGGACCGAGATCGGCTCGAGCTCGCGGGCGGCCTGGCGCGCTGCCGCTGACGCCATGGCCCGCGCGGCCTGGGCGGCTTTGGCGGCCTCGCGTGCCGCCGCGAGCACATCGGCCTTCTGTTGCAGCTCATCCCTGACGGCGGCCAGTTTCACGTCCAGCTGGACGATATCGGCAGCCACCTTCGCCCTGGCGTCCTCTAAATCCTGCTTGGCCTCGGCCGAGCTTGCGGAGCCGAGCGAAGCCTCGACGGCGGCCTGTCGCGCGACGGCCCGCGCCTTCAGCGTTTCCGCCGAACGCACCGGCACCATCGCCTGCATCGCCTCGCGGTAGGCCATTGCGACCGCGCCCCTCGCCTGCTCATCTCTCCTGGCCGCCTCTTTCGCTTCGGCGATACTGGCAGAGGCTGCGGCGCTGCTATCCGGCTTGCTCCGCAGCAGCAGCGGGTGAACGACCTCGACCGGCGCCACGTCGGTCGGCGCCACGATCACCCGCAAGCCCAGCTGCGTCGCGTCGAACAGGCGTTTGGCGAAATCGAACGGCATCCGGATGCAGCCATGCGACGCCGGATATCCCGGCAAGTGCCCGCCATGCAGCGCGATGCCGGACCATGTGAGACGCTGCATGTGAGGCATCGAGGCGTCGTCGTAGAGGTTCGAATAGTGCTCCGCCTGCTTCTCGATGACGCTGAAGATTCCGGACGGCGTCTCGCGTCCCTTCTGGCCGCTCGACACCGGCGCCCGCAGGATCCACCCCTGCGCGTCATAAATGGTGATCTGCTGCCGCTGCAGCGACACGATGGCCAGGACCGGGTCGCCAGTTGGGCGCGAGGCAATGGACTCGACCGGACGGGCGCCGGCGGCGCCTCCCGCTGCGAACAGCAGGGCCAGCGCCGCAATGGCAAGACCTGCAGGCGACCGCCGATTCTGCTTCCGGCTCGCAAGCCCAAAGGTCATGCGCATCCCTGTGATCCGAGTGACGCCAGGGGAGGAGATTAGCTCCATGCCCGGTCTGGCCGCCTCGGAAATTATTCCCGGTTGCAAGCATCACCTCCGGCACAAAGCGGATATCGCGCATCGGGAGTCAGATCGTTCGCCCCTTCGCTGATTTCGCGGTCTTCGGCGGCTTCGCCCGGCTGCGATTATCGCGCACAGCGAGCCGATTGTGCTTCTTCACATCCGGTCCCGCCAGCCGCGTTTTGGCCCCGTGGTTGTGCGCAGCATATTCGTGGCCATCGATCGGCACCAGATGCGGCGGATCCCGATTGAGATAGGGTCGCCCGACGCCGAACTCCTTGCCGTGGGCATCGAGCCACTTCCAGAGTTTTTCCGAGGACGTCCATCGCTCGTCGCGTGTTTCGCCGGTGACGCTGACGACATCCGCCGCCAGCCCATGGCCATAGCCGCCGCGCAAGCTGCCGCCATGGAACGACCTGTTGCTGGCCGCCTTGAGGCCGCTGGCTATCGACTGGCGGTAGTCGTCGCGGAACGCGCTGGTGATGCCGGGCGACAGGCCGGCCTGCTCCGCGGCGTGAAGCGCATGAAAGAGCTTTAGCTTGAAGCTCCGATCCATGCCGCCGATCACGTAGTCCTGCATGGACATGCCGGCTCGCTCGGCCGCCTTCGGATCCTTCCAGGCGAAATCCTCATCGACGAGCCTGGTGAAGGTTTTCGAGACCGTCATCATCCTGCCCTTCCGTTTAACCGTCACCTTCTGCTGTTCCGGCACCTTGATGGTGTCCTCCTTCGGCGCCCGCTGATAGAGCGCCCACAGGAAGCGGTCGATGCAGACGTCGACGTTCCAGCATTCGTCAAGAATTTCGATGGAGCCGACAGTTGGCTTGATCTCACCCTTGCTTGCGTCGCCCGGCTCCGGTTCCGGCGTGCTGGCCGTCGACACTTCCACGGGCTGCGCTTGAGGCGGCAGCACCTCGGCCGGATTGGTCAGCGCGGTCTCGACAATCGCTTCCACCTCGGGCGAGGTTGTCGTGGTATCGCTGGCGGCCACCGTCTCCGATCTGCCTGCGGTTGCCTCCTCGGCGAAAGCGGCAGCCGCATGGCCGACGACGGTTGCCCGAAGTGCGCCGGGCGCGGCGTCGGCGACGACAACAGGTGCGGTGCGCTCGACGGCTGGCGCACCGCAAGTCTCGACTCTGGTCGAACCGAAAGCAGCAAGGCAGGCGACAATCCAGCTCGGGAGAACGACCGTCCGGCACAACCCCGCTGTCTTCATTCGCCGCGAGTTTTTCATTCCCAGCCTCCAAGGCTCCTGCGGAGCTAGCTTGCACAGCCAAGATGTGACGCTCGGGATTGTCGGATCAGGTTATGGACTCGCAATGGCCAAAAATGCTGATCATCCGTCTTTTCCGCGAGTGTTGCCTGAAGGCAACTGGCAACACATTGTTAACCATACGCGGCGTCACCGCCGCGGGACCGGCTCTCGAACCGGTCGCACGCGCATCCGCATAGCCGTGGCGGCAAGCCAGAAAAACTCGCCAGCGGATTCCCCGTGGCCAGCAAACGCCTCTGGGGGCTGCGCCCAGAACAATTCTTCTTGTTTACCGAATCCATGGGTGTGAGAAAATCGTCGCCCTCCTCCGGTCGCCCGTGAGGCCCTGTGCGTCGTGGGTGTGGAAAAGCGAACCGCCAGCGCTGACGGCCCATGCGCGCCGGCTGAGGCGGCAGAACGGGGGCCTCATCAGCCCCCGTTCTCGCTCATACTTCTGGGTACACTCTTCCGTAATGGCTGTGGCGCGACCTTGTCGCCATATGGTGCGCCTAATCGAATTTGAGTTAGCGCGGGACCGAAGCCCCCCGCTTTTGCTTAACCCTCTATCGCCTTGTAGCCCGCAGCTTCCAGCCACGGCAGCCGATAAGGAGAGACAATGAAGGTCGTGCCGTTGTTGTCCTGCTTCCACCCAATCAGGAAGGACCGATCGCCCTCGCTGGGAAGGCCAGCAATATATGGACCCTGGCGGATATCACCCTCCCACCCCGCCTGTCCGGCTAGATTCTGTGCTCGCTCCTTTGCCCTTATCGGCTTCGGGATGTGTACGGCATCACGAAGTGGCGACGTTGAACACCGGTCGATTATGGGGTGGAACCTTGCCGGTCCCGCTGCACGTCGGGCACGGCCGAAAGAGGATCTTCCGCGTCGGGTGCGGAGACGTCATCCGGGGCTCGTTGCCGGTGCCGAAGCAGCCTCGCAGTCTTTGACTTTAGCTCATCTTGATCTCCATCGATTCGAGGCGACTTGCCTTGCGACGGATTGATGCAAGGCAGCCCTCCCCCAGCAACGCACCACACCTATTCCTGCGGCTCTTCCGGGGGCACAAGCTTGATGTCGACGCCAAGCGAATGCTGAGGAGGCCCGAGCTCCTTCAGCTTCCATTCGGTCAGCTTCATCTTGTTCTGAAATTCTCGACGCTCGGGCGAGCCCTCCGGATGAGCGAGGACCGCGTCGCGCCACGCCTGGATCTCGTTGATAAGGGCCGCCCGTTTCTCGTCGTCCGTCATGCCCGCATGATCACACGATTCGGGCCGGTCACCGTGAGACGGGAAATATACGGTACGACAGCCTTGACGAGTGACTCGCCGGGGGAGTCTTATCCGCGCCCATGGGGCGGGATCAGAACATCCTCGACGATCTGAAGCGGTACGAACGGCTTTGCCTGGAGCTGGCCGACGACAGCACCATGCCCGAGGAGCGCGCGGGCCTGCTGGTCATGGCGAACAACTATCCGGCCGAGATTACCGACCGAAAATTTAATGACAAAACGCTCACAGAAAAAACGACTTGAGATAGTGCGGATAAGTAATTGTAATTGTTGGAGGCCACGACCAGAATTGAACTGGTGTAAACGGTTTTGCAGTTCTCGAACCTCCGTACCGGCCAGTACCTTGCTGCTTCAGGTAATCACAAAGAGCAGTCAAATCTTAGCGGGGAGGCAACCGTTCGTCCCTCCCCGTTTTGGCCCGTGCCACCTGGTTGGGTAGCAATTTGGGTAGCAAGTTGCGCATCCCCGCCACCGGCGAACGGCGCTTTTCCACCCGGCGGTTGCAGCCTCGACTTCCGAATAGGGTCGCCGGCGCTTCCACTATAAAAAGGGACTCAGTGCCCCGCCGATGAGAGCCTCCGCTAGAAGAAGTGCAATGCCGTAAGGTGGCCTGCACCCCGTTGAAGGCTTTTCGTAGTTCGCTTCGATGGTGAACGCGAGGTCAGCCGGTTTTCGGGCAGCGTCACTTCCGATCCGGATAGCCGTTCGATGGCAACCAGTGGCCGCGGATCCGGCGTTGTCGGCTACAATGTCCAAGTCGCCGTCGACACCGACCATCACCTGATCATCGCGCATGAGGTGACGAACAGCGGCTCAGATCGGGCACAACTTGCCAATATGGCCAGGCAGGCGAAGGCTGTTCTGAACACTGAGACGCTCGAGGCCGTTGCCGATCGCGGCTACTTCAGCAGCCCGGCGATCCTCGCCTGCCACGAGGCCGGCATCACGGTAACTCTGCCCAAGCCGATGACTTCAGGCGCCAAGTCGGACGGACGCTTCGATAAGCAGGACTTTGTCTATTTACCGGAGGAAGACGCCTATCGTTGTCCGGCCGGACGGATCACGCGATGGGAGCACGAGGATCTGCTCGACGCAGTGCAGCAGCGGCTCGATGCGAACCCGCTCGCTATGCGCCGTCGTCGCGAGACTGTCGAGCATCCGTTCGGCACGATGAAGGCACGCATGGGAGCGACGCACTTCCTGACCAAAACTCTCCCAAAGGTAGCCGCCGAGGCCCTCTCGGTTCTGGCCTATAATCTGACCCGAGCAATGAATATCCTCGGGATCAGGCCGCTGATCGCGGCCTGAGGCCGGCCCAGTTTTGGCTTCAAGACTGACGGCCCTGTAAGGCCGTTTTTACACGGCCAAGACCCGTTGCGGACGTTGGCGGTGTTGGGCCAGCGACTCGCTTGCGGTTTGAAGATCAGTGTTCTGTCAGCCCTACCTGTCGGAGAATGTCGCTATAGCGGGCACGATCCGCCGCGCGAACCAATGTGACGCGCTCCACCCCTGGCGTTAACCATACGGCGGTTTCTCTTACCGGGCGGCGGACGCTTAATGCTCGTTTAACATTTTCGCACAAAAGATAACGATCAGCGCGGAGATCAATACGCAGAGAGAATACCGGCAGAAATTCATCCTCTAGGGTGATTGCTTGAGAACACCTCTCATCATCGCGCTGGCCGCGACCTTGGTCGGCTGTAGTCGTCAACCACCGCCCCAAGCGGCCGTGGAATCGTGCGCTGACAAACATGGCTTCGCCTGCTCCAATAGGACGGCTGCCGATCAGCCGATTAAACTCGCGTCATCCAAAACCAATCGCCGAACAAAATCGGCCATGTTTACCATTGCGGCAACCTCCGAAAAGCAGCCGGCTCATCGTACCCGTGACAAGGGGCCGGCACATCTCGCTACCAAGAAGGCGAAACCTACTGTCACCACGGCAAAGGCAGAGCCTCCCGCAACCGGCGTCCCGCTCCCGCCTCCTTCATTGAAGACGGAACTCGAGAGCAAAAGCAGCGCCCCCGCCGCAGGTCTCGGTACGACAGGGTTAAACGTCGCGGATCCGCGGTCCACCGTGGGGCCCGCTCCGAATTCCAATAGCAGGACGATACAGGAGCAGGTGGCGGCCGCGACGGCGGTTGCAGAGCGAATGACGGTCACGGCCGCAACAGCGGCACGTGACGGGGCCGACCCAATTGCAGGCGCGTCGCCTGACACAGAGCCCCTGGTTGCCGTTGTAATAGTTCGACCGGAGATCCCGTCGGTATTCGCCCTTACCGACGTTGCTATCGATGACAGGTATCTCGCATCGAGGGTTGATATCATGATCGCGATCGTGGCAGCAGGAGGTCCGGTGGTCCATCTCAGCGCAGGGCACACGGCGGCGATCGATCGGCTGCTCAATGGTGAGGTGCCGGCTGCCGTCGCGGCCCTGGTGTCCGTGGACGCAGCAGAGGCGTTTCCTGAAATAAAAGGCTTCAAGATTTTTCACCTCCCGCTCTCGTCGCGTTATTTGAAGCCGCGGCCTTAGCATACCGGTTGCGCAACGAGGCACGTTGCCGCTCGAGCAAAAGCCGGAGGGATTTATGAGCCTAATTTCCGACCATGGTGAGTCGGAGTTATTCGCTGTGATGGGCATTTCTAATTTTCGCGGCCTGCGTGGCCGGCGCGCTTCTCCTTGGCGTTTCGCCGATAGGGCCGACAACGGCCGCATTAGTTGCTGCGAAGCCTCAGCCGAAGCTGAAATTGCAGGTTCCGGCAAGATCGTTTTTGACTGTGCACAGGTGGGGGCGTTCAATTCAGCTTGGTTTTGAATCGCCCATGCGTTCGATGCAATGTCCTGATCGAAACCGGTTGGTGCAGCCGCGCAAATCCGATGAATGAACAAACTGCTAGAGGTATCGCACGACTGGCTTGCAATTGACGTGCTGGTGATCGCCGTATCAATGGCACGCATCCTACTTGAGATCTGGGTCTTGAACTCGCCAATGGAGGATACAGTCATGCTTATGTTTTACCTGCCGATGATAATTTTCGGAGCGATGCTCGACGTAATTGCGAAACAGAATGCAGCGACCACCCTCGTGACCCGCCAAGTTTTTGATTAGACCCCCGAGGCCGCTAGTAGCTTCAGCTCGTTGTTCTCGAAACAACTAGTTCGAGGCCTAGCATGTTCGAAATGATCTCAATCGCCGCTGATGGCGCTGGGATGTGCCTGTTCCTGGCAATTGCAGTCTATCAATCGACGAGGCGCCGCAGCTCGCCCAAGCAATCGATCGGGCCAGTCATCAAGGAGATCAATGCCACTCAAAAGAAAGCTCCAGCGTGATGCCGGAGCGTTCTTCGTTGTTGAGCATTTCAACCCTCCTTATAGTGGTTTTGCTGCTGGTACATCCGCAGTCAGAAAATTCGTGTGTGACTTAGGCGGCCTCGCGTCGGTTTTGGTACGCATCGAAGCGTGGTTAGATCCCGCGCTCCGAATCGTCTTCGCTCGCAATGGGCCACGAGCCACCGCCGGGGCCATGCTTCAGCACGCGAACGACGTCGGTCATGGCATCTTTCTTCAGGTACGGCGCGTCGTGAACGAGCTCGTAGACTTCCGCTCCAATTCGTCAAACTGCGATTGATAGAGCGCAGTGTTGGGCACCGGATCGAACGGACAGTTTAAGTCGCGCGGCTTCGGCAGATTGGCCGCCAGCGACTTTGGCGGAGCGCCTGGAAGAATGCCAAGATCCCTACAGATTTCCTGCCGTGCGAGTTTGACGACGTTCTCCGCAGTATGCAACGCCATCTCGGCGTCGCGCGTATCATCGAGGGCCGAGCCGAAGCCTCCGAAGCTCGCGATCGCCCTCGGTGTTTGCCATGACTCACTGTGCGCCCAGAACTACTAAAGTTCCGACCACACAAGACCGCTGGTGCGATTTGCCGGACCGAGGACATTTATGTTCGGGATAGTGGAAAACCGCTCCAGGGAATTCACGGCCGCTGGCGGAGCCTCGGGAAATAAATTCAGACAGTATCTGGACCGGAGGTCGCGATGAACGTGTACGGCAGAAAGCTGCCTGCTCGCATTCGCCATCCTGATTGTGCTGGCCGCCATCGGGCCGACCGCAGCGGTCTTCTGGTATCGGCCGGCCCAAGCACGCCAAACAGGCGCGCCCATCACGGGCTCAAGCCCGACTAAAGCCGTCCACCGCCAGCGTGATCTTGTGCGCGGTATGGTCAATGGTGATGCAGTTTATCTTTGTCAGCGCGCCGCTGGCCCTGAAGAACAGTTTGTGGTGGAGCTTTAGCTCGGCGTCGATTTGGTGGTGCCCTTTGATAAGCGTGCCGTCGAGGTTGGTCTGGCCCACTTCATCGCCGGCTTCGTTCACGATTGTTCGGATCATTTTCGTCTTTGATGGGTTTCATCTCCGCCTCCTACAACGTTGCGCCGGTCCCGGCGTTCGAACCAGACGTACCAAACACGATACGATCGGCGGGCGCATCAAGCTCTATGTGCAGGAGAACTTCCCGGAGGCTTAGAGGGCCTGCACCGCTCCGGGGGGGATGTCCCGATCGCTGTTGAACTACGTCGGGCCGACGTTGCCGGAATGAATGTTACGCGGCCCTCGTGACGTGGGCAACGGGGTTGATCGTCATGCGATTGTGGCGAGCTTGAAGGGCCGCACGCAAAACCGACAATTGCTTATGCGCCTTCAATCGTCGGAAGCCCTTGTTGGCCTCGATCATGCCGGCCGCGACCCATCGCAAGGCCATGCCGGCATCCCGCCAGCGTTTGACGTTGCGCGTGACGCGGCGAATGGTGCCCATCATGTTCTCGGCGATGTTGGTACAAGCGAGCGATCGACGAAGCTCCTTCGGCAGCTTCAACCGGACGACAGTCAGGATTTCGTCGAGGCCTTCGAGGATGCTGGCCGCTACGCCGGGCCATTGCTGGTCGAGTCGACGCGCGAGATTGCGGATCAATTTTTCAGCCTTGTCGGCGTCATCGAGCTCCCAGGCCTGGCGCAGCACCCGACGGGTGGCCGCATGATGCTCTTTCGGCAGGCGTTCCATGATGTTGCGCGCCTTGTGGATCTGGCAGCGCTGGATCGCAGCGGCCGAACCGAAGGTGCGGCGGATCGCCTTCGACAACGCCTTCGCGCCGTCGGCGATGAACAGTCTTGGCACCGTCGGGTCGAGCCCGCGCGAGACCAGGTTGTCCAGCAGGGCCTGAACCGTTGCGGCGTTCTCGGTCGCCCCTTCCACCAGCGCCAGCGGATGCTTGTTGCCTTCGCCGTCAACCCCGATCGCGGCCACCAGCACGAGATCGTCGCCGAGATGCAGCCCGTCGATTTGGACCACCAGAAGGTCGAGCGCGGACAGATCGGCAGCCATGAAGTCGGCCAGCCGCGCCGCCGACAGCGCTACGAACCTCCGCGAGGCCGCCGACTTCGAAACCCCCGATCCGGGCGGTGCCGGCACGTCACCCTCGGGCAGCCGGACAGCGCGGCCGAACCGGCGCGTCGACACATTGATCAGCATCAGGTTCATCGCCCAGCGACCGAGCCAGTCCTCCTCCGCCGCCGTTTCCCAGCTCGGGATCGTGACCTCGCGGCCGTCCACGCCCCGGACCCGCGGGCGCTCGACCTCGATCTTGCCGCCGTGGAAGCCGATCCGTCCCCGCGTTCGGCCCCAACGGTGCGCCCGCCGCGCCGCGTCGCGACCGTGGCGCGGCCCGCAGGCCGCCGTGACATCCGCCTCCATCATCGTGCCGAGCGCCTCGATCCCTGCCGCAAGGCAGAACCGATCGAAGCTCGCCCGCACTTCTGCAAACGCTTCGTCCACAGCCCCGGTCGCCGGCCAACCAGCCGGTGTGATATCTCTCGTCATGGCGTTGCTCTCCTTTGTGGAATCAGCACCCCGAGCCTACCGGCTCAAGGTGGGCAACGCCGACCTCTTCAGAAATTCAACAGAACCCGGGACATCCCGGCTCCGGGCTCGCCTGACATGGCGCGCTGTGGACAACCGAACCGGTCTATCGTGATCCATTCGCGGTCGAATGTCGGCTCATACAGAGCGAAGCCGTCAGGACTGGACGTGACGACCAGCGTCTCCGGATCGAGTTTCTGCAGCTCATCTATTAGGTCTTTGGCCTAGCGCCATTGCGGCAAATCCGAGTTACGCCGATTGCTCAATCGCATGTGGGGCGCCCTTAAGGCATGTTGTCTGCCTGGGCCGATGTTACGGTCGGTCCGGAAACTTGGCCCTAGCTCCAGCCCCCTTGAGCCGGGGCCAAAATTTTGAGGATCGCCCCTCACTCGATCTTCTTTGGTTCTCTCAGCGACACAACCTGAATGTGTTTTATCGGTGTAAAAGACAAAACGTGTCACTTCTCGCTGGCAGCAGTTGCGGTAAAACCGCGCTGTTGCAAATCCGCGGAAGCAGAACGCGGCTGGCTCGAGCTGCACGAGAGCGGTGTCAAGCGACGTCCGGATTTAACCCCGTAGCGACATGAAGAAGTGACCCCCTTGTTGTTTTGGCGGATGTGGAGCAAGCCGCTCGCGGAGCGCGCCCCCATAGCGCCGTAGCGAGCGAGCGGCTTGCTTCACGGCTTTTTCTCCGATTTAGCTTCTGGCGCGGCGGCCTTCTGCAAAAGCCCGCTACGACGCTTTTCCTTCAAGCGGTAGCTGGCGGCACCGCGCGTCCCGGGTTCGAGAAGCTGCTTGCCGCGATTTGCGAAGGGCGAGTTGGCGCGGTGGTCTCGATTGAAGCCTCTCGGCTGGCCCGCAACGGCAGGGATTGGCATACGCTCCTGGAGTTCTGCGGGCTCGTTGGAACGCTGATCGTCGATGAGGATGGCGTCTACGATCCGCGCCACCCCAATGATCGCCTTCTGCTCGGCATGAAGGGCACAATGAGCGAGATGGAGCTGTCGATCTTTCGGCAGCGCTCGCTTGAGGCCTTGAAGCAGAAGGCGCGCAGGGGTGAGCTCTTCCTCAACGTTGCCATCGGCTATATCAAAGTCTCCCACGATCAGATCGAGAAGGATCCTGATCGACGCATTCAGGAGGCGCTCGCACTCGTGTTCGCCAAGTTCGCCGAGATGCAGACGCTGCGCCAGGTCCACCTATGGTTACGGCAAGAGCGAATCGCCTTGCCTGCAGTCGTCAGCCGTGGCCCCGAGGGCCGTCACCTCGAGTGGAAGTTACCCGTCTATAACACGATCCGCCACATCCTGACCAATCCGATCTACGCTGGCGCCTACGAAATGTTTGGCGCAGGTCATTGACCCATTTTGACAAGATCTCTCGATCCTCCTTTGTTTCCGACAAGTGTCCTGTGGCGCTCTCGGCCGGGAATAGCCATTGTTGCGCCTGAGACGGATGCATTTGCCTGCCGGTTCCGGCAGGCATGTCGGCGGGGCTCCCTGTCGGCATGATGCTGATCGGACGCCATTGGGAGGACGGCAGTCAGCGCACAAAGGACACACTGGCGACCACCGCTGCCGTTGTTATTTTCTGGCCAGCCGCCTTCTTAGTTTAGCGCCTCTATCCCCATCCGCCGCATCAGCGTTTTAATATGCCGGGAGAGGAAACGGAACGCACATCAACGCGTCACCGCGGGCCGACTCGAGCAGCACCGAAGTCATGTAATCGTTTACGATTTCGTTACCTTCGATGGTAACGAGGTCTTGTGGAGTCTTGTGCATTTTGCATCCACAGGGGGCTGCATGAGCACGTCAATCCGTTTCAAGGCGCGCATGCGCGCGCTGGTTCGTCACTGGGGCGGGGCGCCGCTGACTTGGCTGATCGTTGGCGGGTTCGTGCTAATGGCCGCGACCGCGATCGGCACGGCGCTGACTGTCGATCGCTTTCGTCGGAGCGCGATCGAAAGCGGCCGCGACAGCCTCGAGAGCACCGTGCGACTCCTTGCGCGGCATTTTGACCGTGAGTTTGCAGATTTCTCGGTACTGCAGAAGAGCATTATCGCGGAGCTCGAAAGCCATGGCATCGATTCCCCGGACACGTTCCGGAGCGAAATGGCGACGCTCGCCATGCATGAGGTGCTGCGCGCCAAGGCCAGCGGTTGGTCCGATGTCGCCGGTGCCAATGTGTTCGATTCCAATGGTGTGTTGATCAACTCGTCGAAGCGCTGGCCGGTCGCCGATATCAAGATCTCCGATCGAGGCTATTTCAACCGCCTGAAAAATGATCCGGCCTCACAGCAAGAGGTCGAGGTCGTTCCCGGTCGTTTCGGCAGCGGGCAAGCGATTGTTTTCGCCCGACGCATCTCTGGCCCCCGCGGAGAATTCCTGGGCGTTGTGTCCCGTGCGATCACACCGGACCTGCTGGAAGAGTTCTTCGCCTCGACAGGTCTTAGCGGAGAGTCTTCCATCGCGATGCACCATCAGAATGGGCAGTTGCTCGCACGCGTTCCACATGTCGAAGCGATGATCGGCCAAAACTTCCATAAAGGTTCGGCTGAGCAGATGGCTGTCTTCGACCGTCCTTTCGTCACCACCCAGCTCGCAAGCCCGATCGACGGCAAGGATCGACTGGTCGCCTCGCAGATGCTCACCGGCGAGCCGCTGGTCGTGGTTGCGACCAGGACATTAGATGCGACGCTCATGACCTGGCGCACGCAGACAAACTTCTTCGTTGCCGTGGCGGTGGTATCGATCGGGCTATTGGTCCTAACGCTCTATTTGATCTTCCGCCAGATGACGAGGCGGCTTTCAATCGAGAAGCAGCGATTGGATACCGCGATGAACACGATGACGCAGGGTCTCCTGATGTTCGACCAGGACGAGCGGCTCATCGTCTGCAACCGCCGTTATATTGAGATGTACGGGCTGTCGGCCGACGTGGTGAAGCCGGGCGCCTATTTCCGCGACGTGATCAAGCACCGGCACGACACCGGCCCATTCTCCGGTGACGTCGATTCCTATTGCGACGGCATCTTGGCTGCCGTCGGCCGCTTGCAGAGCTCCGTCGTGGAGACCCGTGACGGCCGGCTGATCGAGGTCAGGAACCAACCGAGCGCCTCGGGCGGATGGCTTGCCACCCATGAAGACGTCACCGAGCGTGTCCGCGCCGACGAACGAATCGCGCACATGGCGCATTACGACGCACTGACCGATCTCCCCAACCGCGTGCTGATGCGCGGGCACCTGGAACGCCGGGTGGCGGAGCTCGCCGAGGGCAAGCCGTTCGCGATCCTCTATATCGACGTCGACGAATTCAAGGGCGTTAATGACTCGCTCGGGCACGAGATCGGCGACGAGCTGTTGCGCCAAGTCGCAAACCGCCTGCGCAGCTGCATTGGCCCGCACGATCTTGTCGCGCGGCTTGGAGGTGACGAATTCGCGGTCATCAAGGCGGACACTGGCGACCGAGCCGAGTTGACGGTGTTGGCGGATCAGATTTTGAAAACGCTGCGCGCGTCCGTGAACTGCAAGGGTCAGGAGATTCCGATCGACGCCAGCATCGGCATCGCAATCGCGCCGGAACATGGCGACAATCTCGACGAATTGCTTAAGCGTGCGGATCTGGCGATGTATGCCGCGAAATCCGATGGCCGCCGCACATTCCGCTTTTTTGCAGCGGAATACGACGCCAAGGTTAGGCAGCGACGTCAGCTCGATTTCGATCTGCGGCAGGCGCTCGCCAATAGCGAATTCGAGGTGCACTACCAGCCGCTGGTCGATCTCGCGGCGAATGTCGTGACAGGCTGCGAGGCGCTACTCAGATGGCACCACCCCGAACGCGGCATGGTTTCGCCTGCAGAGTTCATCCCGCTCGCCGAGGAGACCGGACTGATCGGCGAGATCGGCGAATGGGTGCTGAAACAGGCCTGCACCGAGGCTGCGAACTGGCCGGGCCAGATCCGGGTCGCAGTCAACGTTTCGCCGGTGCAGTTCCGCTCGAAGACACTGGCGCTCAAGGTCGCCGCTGCACTGAACGAATCCGGCCTGGCGCCGGGACGGCTGGAGCTTGAAGTTACCGAAACAGTCTTGATCCGCGATGACGAAGAGGCACTCACGATCCTACAGCAACTTCGCGAGCTCGGCGTGCGCATCGCGCTCGATGATTTCGGTACCGGCTATTCGTCATTGAGCTATCTGCACCGCTTTCCCTTCGACAAGATCAAGATCGACCGTAGCTTCATCAGCGATATCGGTGAGCCCGAAGATTCCTCGCCGATCGTCCAGGCCGTTGTGCATATGGCCGCGGCTCGCCACATGGCAACCACCGCGGAAGGCGTTGAGACCGAGGCGCAGCGCGAGATCCTGCGACGGCTCGGCTGTAGCCAAATGCAGGGCTATCTGTTCAGCCCGGCAATCCCGGCATCCCGGCTGAAGCGGCTGCTTTCGACTCAGCAAGCCTCAGCGGCCTAAGCCCTTCAGGACTGGTGACCGCGTCCGATCAGAAGCGAACATTCGCAAATCAGATGTTATGGAGTAAGTTGGCCATTGGCCGATGGCCGCTTTGATACGTTTCAGCGGACCTACAGCATTTGGGTCGGACGTCCGCGTTGGGCCAAGAAGCGACACTCGCGGGGACCACAATTGAAGTTCCGCAAAGGCGATGCGTTGTCGGGCCGTATTCAATCTTGAATTGCGCGCGAAGCTTGTAGCTTCGCGGCGTTGTTCCAGCAAAGCAAGACAGCGCGCCAAGTTTTGTTGAGTGAGTTCATGCCAATGTGGGGTCGCTTCGACGGTCCATTCCTCGAGGGCCGCGCGATAGGCGGCGACTGCCTCCTCGAGACGCGATGTGCCGCTTTCGAGCCCGCCGAGGCTTACTAGTGCATTGCCGAGGCTGTTCCGCGTCGTCGCCCATTCGAGCGGGACGCGCACGCGTGTCCTTTCCTCCAGCGCCGCTCGATAGGCGGCGACTGCCTCGTCGAGGTGCGATGTGCCGCTCTCACGTTTGTCGAGCGTGAAAAGCGCCACCCTGAGATTGTTCTGCGTCGTCGCCAATCACTATGTGCGCTGCGATGGAAATCAGACGCATTTTGCGCTAACCAAGAATTGTCATGCGCCGCGCAGGTCAAGCCCATCGGGAGGTCGCCTATGCTCATGGCCGTGTTCACGACGTTCGCGGCGAGCCGCAAACAGCCGCTTGGCGATGTCGTCGAGCGCGTTCACGCGGCCTTTGTCGCGGCCGGTTTCGGCGAGCCCGTGATCCGCTTCTCGATCTCGGACCCGCCCAACAGCCCCGAGCTCGGCGCCATCACAACGTTCATGGGCACCAAGCGCGTGTCGAGCATCGAACGCATCCTCAAGCGCTGGCCGGAGCTGGCGCAATTTGCAAGTCTTGCGGGATCCGCGGCGCGCGGCCACGAGACCAGGGTGATGTCGAACCTGACCGACAGCGGCGCTGTGGCGCCGATCGATTTCGCGATCCTCAGAGAGATCGCGCACGGTGTTCCAAGGTCCTTCCCATGTCACCGGATTACGCTGCATTTCAAGGCCGCCGGGTTTTCGGACGGGCCGGAGCTTCCGCCCACAGCCGACCCGCGCAGCATCCGCATGCTGGCGCGCGCGGGTGTCGATGTCTTCGCTGGTCACCCGACGTCAGCAGGCGTCAGCGTGACGGATTCTTGGTGGGTCAATGGCCGCCAGCGATCGCTCGCGGCGCTGCGCCTCGTCGAGGCCGATCCAACGGCAAAAAAGCTCCCGGCTCCGCCGGCGAACGTCCAGGCCGTGTTCTTGGCCTGCGGCAAAGTCCGAAAGACCATACAGGTGCCCTTTGCGACCGCGCCGGCTGTAACAGAAGCGGGCAACGCCGCCGCCGAAGCCGCTCCGCACGGGGCGTTGAGATCGGAGACGGGCGAAGCCATTCGGGCCGTGGTGCGCGCCCATCGCGAAAGAATGACCGAGCTGTTGCAGCAGGTGCCGCACGACTTGCCGCATCACGCCGAGAGCGAGGCGCACAGCCCAACGCTCTCTGGGATTCCCGCGACAGGTCCTAAAAAGCCCGAGCTGGTCAAGGCCTTCGCCCCCATGGGCTACGACTGCCGGGGCGAACATGGAAATTTCATGCCGCAGCGACGCACGCCAGGCAACCTCGTGGTCCAGCTCCGCGTGGACATTGGAGGCTGGGGCAGCACCGTCAACGCCTCCATTCAGGTGATCGGGCTCTCGAAAGGCCAGGAGAACAGTCCCGGCTTCCGGGCGACACTTAATTTGCCGCTCTCGCCCCAGGCGGCTCGAGGCATGGTGCGCGGCGTCGAGTTCGTTGGCCAGTTTCCGATCGGCGGCCCCGATCGGTGGCGACAGATCGTCGAAAATCTCGCTCACCTCGTGGCCGCACTCGATCGCAGCTCTGTGCCCGAGGTCGAGGCCATCCTAGGACCTTCGCCGGAATGGTTTCAGCCAGAAACGGCCGGATGATCCGCCGCGCGAGTTCATTCGTCACGCAACGATCTCGATAGCTCCTAAGCTCTCGTTCCATCCTCGCCACGCTGAATCCGCCGCACGGCATCAGCCACTTGTCCAGCGCCCTCATTTCGAACAATGTCCGCAGGACAAGTGATCGACGCGCGAGGTACGAAGTCGAAAGCTTGTTTTCTTAAACAGCGTGCTCGAACCTAAGGTCCGATGGCTACATCATGCGACGCTACAACACCTCGACGCGCACGAACTGGCATTATGAGTGCGCCGCGGCTCAATCCAAATCTCGGTCACGTCGACTCAGGGTGTTGAACCAGAAATTTTGGCAACTCCGTTGAATACCGTCAGATCTCCGCTAACTCCGGTTGATTCGCTTCACGTTGCGCTTTGAAAGCAGCGATGAATACCTCGAGGCCTACCGAGGTCAGCCCCCGTTCAGTGATAAGACCCAGCCGCATGAGATTAGCAGTCTCGATCGGACTATTGCCATACAAGGACCCACCGCCGAACAGCTTGATGATAACTCGCTGCTCCCTGCGCGTTAGCCTATTCCAGAGCATCAGATCGGTCATCCAATGCCTCGCGCGAATCGCTGCATGTGGCTGGAGGAATTAGCCGATCGCTCAGAGGCGAATTCGTGGCAGCGGCGGCTTCCGTGCCAAGAGCGAGGTCCGCGTTGCTCTTGAAAGCAAGCATCGCAGCCGCAGAATGGGCATTTTCCCGTCCCGACCCAGGCGGCGTGGGCAAAACGGCGACGTCAGACTTCGAAAATTCGGTCAAAACACTTTGGCACTGCGATTGATCCATCGTACGATGACCCAGGGGTTGGATTGCATGCATGGTGCACGAACGACCAGTCAGGGTTGAGCGCAGGTTGGCTGCGATATTGGCGGCCGATGTGGCCGGCTATTCGCGTCTGATGCACCATGACGAAGAAGCTACGCATGCGAGGCTGACAGAACTCCTCTCGGACATTGTTAACCCCGCGATCGTCGAACACGGTGGCCGCATCGTGAAGAACACGGGGGACGGGCTCTTAGCGGAGTTTCCGAGCGCGGTCCAAGCGGTTCGAGCTGCTGTGCAGTTCCAGACCCGCATCAGAGAGCTTTCAGTTGGAGAGAAAGACACCCGCATAGCTTTCCGCGTGGGCATCAATATCGGCGATGTAATCGTCGAGCCCCATGATATCTTTGGCGACGGCGTTAACATTGCGGCCCGGCTTGAGAGCATCGCAGAGCCCGGCGGTATCTGCCTCGCCTCCTCTGCTTACGATCAAGTCCGAGGCAAAGTCGGAGTTGAGTTCGTCGATATGGGCGAACAGACGCTCAAGAACATCTCCCGCCTGGTCCGGGCCTACGCCATGGTTGGGGACCCCGGCGCAACTATACTCGCGGATCGCGAATGGTGGGGTGCGCCTGCAGCGCCTCGCCTCTCAATCGTTGTGCTACCCTTTGCGAACCTCAGCGCCAATCCAGAGCAAGACTACTTTGTTGACGGCATGACCGAAAGTCTAACCACGGATTTGTCGCGAATCCGTGGATCGTTCGTTATCGGTCGACACACCGCATTCACATACAAAGGCAGGGCGGTCAATCTGAAGGAGGTGGGCCGCGAGTTAAACGTTCGCTACGTGCTTGAAGGGTCGGTGCAGCGGCGGGGCAACAGACTCCGGGTAAATGTACAATTGAACGACGCCGGAACTGGTAATCATCTGTGGGCCGAACGGTTCGACAAACTGATTGCCGATCTTTTCGATGTGCAGGACGAGATCGTATCGAGACTCGCTAACGCCCTAAATACTCAACTTGTCGAGGCCGAGGCGCGTCGGGCGGAGCGTTCGGCACACCCTAACTCTTTAGATCTATATTTTCAGGGTATGGCTTGGCTCAACAAGGGGCCAACTCCCGACCATTTGGCCCAAGCGCGCAGCTTTTTTGAAAGGGCCTTGGCGCTCGATCCGGAGGGCGTCGAATCGCTGGTGGGCTTGGCGCAGGTTGACGCTTTGATGTCTATCGGCTTTCTCACCGACGATAAGGTTTCACATTTTGCGGTGACCGAAGCGGCCTCAACGAAGGCTCTTTCCCTCGCGCCAGACCATGCGTTGGCCCACCTGCTTTTGGGAGGTGCAAAAATCGGTACGAACCGAGCAGCCCTGGGAATCGCCGAATGCGAGCGAGCTCTGGAGTTAAACCGGAGTCTAGCGGAAGCGCATGCTACGATCGGCTCGGCCAAGATATTTATCGGTCGCGCTGCAGAAGCGGAAGCCCACGTTCAGGAGGCGCTACGTCTGTCTCCCCGCGATTCAGGTGTTTACCGCTGGCTGCATTGGGTCGGTATCGCCAAATTGATGCATGGCGCCGACGTCGAGGCCGTTGCGTGGCTACGTCGCAGCATCGAAGCCAACCGCAATAATCCCATTGCGCACTTTCACTTGGGCGCTGCACTTGTGTTTCTCCAGATGTTTGATGAGGGGCGCGCAGCTGTACGCACCGGCTTGACGCTCAACCCTACTTTTACGATCCGCCGCATGCGACGAATGAGTGACGATCCGACCTTCCGCGCCCAAGGAGCGCGTATTCGGGATGGTATGCGCTTAGCAGGGGTGCCGGAGGGTTGACATCAGTTATGTTGCAAGTATCGCGCTACACCAGCCCCATCCGGGTAAATCCACCAGCCAGAGCGAACTCAGGACTGGATAAAACTTGGGGGCAAGGTCACCGTGAACCGCACAAGCTCAAAGGGATTTCGGGCCGTTGGGACTTGTTTGCGGCGAGCGCCTAACGCACTTCTGCATTTAACCCATCGCTGCCCTCATAGGCTGACCAAATGTCCGCTTCGGGTCCACAATCGGATTTCGCAAATGAGAAGTTATGGAAGAACTCGGCCAGCGACCGACCAGCGGCTTCCGATGCTGCAGCTGACGGCGGTCGAGTGTCGTGATGCCTGTGTTTTCCTGATTTAGGCCCACCGACTGCGCGCGCAGCGGACAGTGAATGGTCGCATTCGGTTCAGGACCGTACCGCCAAGAGCACGCCCGGGTTCAAAAGTCCCTTCGGATCCAGACGATCCTTCGCTGCCTGTAGCGCAGAAGCAAAAAGGTCGGGCCGCTGACGACGGTACCATGGCATGTGGTGACGTCCGACCGCGTGGTGGTGTGTCACCGTTCCGCCATGGGTGATCACTGCATCAAACGCGCGACTCTTGATTTCCAGCCACTGCTCAGCAAGTGCGCCGTGCCGCCCCTTTGCCTGAAACGAGAAATACGGTGCCGGCCCATCCGGATAGCAATGGGTGAAGCGGCAAGACACGCTGCCCTTTTGGCCGGTCGCCTTGAGGCAGGCGTTCTCGGTTGCCGAAACGATCGCTTTGTAGAATTCGGGGAATCGCTCCCAGGTGATTGCGCTCTCAAAGGTATCGCTGATGATCCCCATCTCCACGGCAATTTTCATGTGGTGCGGCATGCGAATAAAGGCGTTGCGCCAGGCCTCGGCTGCACCGGCGCGGTGTCCGCTGCCGCTCTTTGCAGCGTCGTGATCGAATTGACCGCCGAAATCCTTTGTGATTGCGAGCGCACGGTCCATCCACGCGTCGACGGGGTGATCGGCGTTCTCGAAAGCGAGCACAACAACGGACTGTTGCCCGTCACCGAACCCATTGTTGAAGGCCTCGCGCGAATCCAGGAGCCGGACATTGGCAGGAAAAAGCCACGCTTGCGAGATCACCCTCACCGCCTCGGCCGCCTTGAAGACATCGTCGAACAACACAGCCGTCCCTGCCCGGAATGTCGGTCGCGCCTGCAGGCGCATCCACGCTTCTGTGATGGTCCCGAGCGATCCTTCCGAGCCGATCATCAAGCGGTCGGGGCTCGGGCCTGCGCCAGAACCCGGCAGGCGCCGGCTCTCGATGACGCCTGCCGGCGATACCGTCCTCAAGCTTTCCACGAGATCGTCGATGTGATAAAGTGTAGCGAAATGGCCGCCCGACCGGGTCGCGATCATGCCACCGAGCGTGGCCAGTTCCATGCTCTGCGGGAAATGCCGCAGCGTCAGGCCGTAGGATTTCAGTTCGTTCTCCATGGCCGGCACGCGGATCCCGCCCTGGATACGCGCCGCCCGGCTGGTCTTGTCGACTTCCAGAATCCCGTCGAGCTGCGTCAGGTCGAGGCTGATGGTACCGTTGAACGTGCTGCCGACCTCTGGCTCAACGCCACCGCATACGGAAGTGCCGCCGCCGAAGGGGATCACGGCCGCATTCACCCGCCCGGCGTAGTCATAGACGGCAACGATGTCGGCCTCGGAGCGAGCCCGGGCGACGATGTCCGGTGCGTTGCGATAGTCGCCTAGAAACTGGCGGGCATAGTCGGGATAGGACTTTCCGTAGGTGTGAAGCAGCCGATCGCGCTTCGAATCTGTTGTGAAAGCAAAAAGCTCAGCTGGAACGGGCAGCCGCGGTGCGTGCAGGGCAACAGCGTCTTCACCGGGCGCCTCGCGGATCTCGAACTCGCCGCCAAAGCGCTGGCACATACGCGATATCACCGTCTGTCGCTCGACCTCCGTGATCTCGTCGCCTTCATAGCCCCAGCCGACCAGTTTCAGCCCGCGCGTCGCCATCTCAGGTCTCCAATTCTCACCGGGATTTTCGTCTGGAAGATATTACGCCTCGCCTGCCCGGCGCCATATCGCGTTCACTCGCGACTATTTGGCACCAGGCATCGCCCAAGGCTTCACGTTGCTACGGATTGGCCGGAGCAACCTGCGGCTCAGTGAATGGATCTGTGCGGTGCACTACCCCGTCGGCATACAATCCATCGATCTCAGCGTGCGATAGGCCCAGCATAGTCAACAGAATATCGGTCGTATCGTCGCCGATCGAAGGCGCGCCGCGCCAAATACGCCCAGGTGTCAGCGACATCTTCGGTACGACGCCGAAGACTCGGATCGGCACGCCCGACTGCCGATCGAGCACCGGCACAGTCATATCACGAGCCGCGTAGTGCTCGTCGCTGTATTGGTCGCGCACGTTGAACACGCGAGCGCAACCTATCTGCGCAGCGTTCAGCGCGGTCTCCACCTCAAGCGCCGTGTGTGCAGCACAATAGTCGCGCAGCCGTCGGTCGACCTCGCGTCCTTTCTTGGAGTTCACCGCCGCGGCATCCTTCGAGCATTCGTCGTAGCTGTATTCGACGGGGTCAAGACCGAGGAACTTGGGCACGCGCTTGTAGATCGCACCGCCGAGCGCCCCGATAAAGACCCAGCCGTCGCTGCATTTGAAGGTGTCGTAAGGTTGAAAACCCGCCGGCCGGTTGCCGGTATGCCCGTAGACCGTACCCTCTCCGGTAAAAATCGGCAGCGTATTGCCGTTGGTCTGCGCGACCGCTTCATATTGCGCGAGATCGATGACCTGGCCTCGCCCGGTTTTCTTAACCTCCCACAGCGCCATCATCGTCGCTGCCCAGCCGGTGAGCGCGGTCACATAGTCGCCGGTATAGGACTTCGCACGCTGCGGCGGACCCGCGGGGTCACCCGTCAAGTTCATCATGCCGCCATACGCTTGCGCAATCGCGTCATAACCCGGTCGCCCGAGATAGTCTTGCTTTCCGTACTGACCATAGGTGCTGACCCGCACGATCACGAGGCTCGGGTTTACCGCGAGCGCCAATTCGTTGGTGATACTGTTGCGTTCGCATGTGCCGGGTGCCGAGGATTCCATCCAGACGTCGGAAATCTTCCATAGCGCCATTAAGAGCTCTATGCCGCGCGCCTTTTTGAAGTCGAGCCCCAGCGACAACTTGTTCTTCGTGACTTCGGCCTCGTCGCCGCCATGGGGGCGCGGACCCCGCTGCAACTGCGGCGCGGTGAAGCGAAACACGTCGCCTCCCGGCTTTTCGACGTGGATAACCTCGGCGCCGAACTCGGCGAGCTTGGTGCCAATATAGGGTTGAGCGATCAACTGCCCGGTGCCGACCGCGCGGATGCCTTCCAATGGCCCGAACGCTGGCACGATGCACGGCGTCTTCGGTCGCTCCAGGCGTTTGATCCAAGTCGGGATAGAACTCCGAAGTTGCTCGATCTTGCTCTCGTCGCGGATAATCCTTGGATCGTGAGGCATGCACACCCCCGTCGGTGAATGCACCAGTAAAACTTGGGTTCAAGCAAGTTCGTTACGGGCAGGGACACTGAAAAGCACGTGAGCAATTTCTCACGCTGAAGAACTAGTGAAATTTTTCGGGCGTAACTTTGCCAGTCGAGGCGTCCCGAATGCCGCCCCTTCGACGCAACATTATTGATTGCGGTGTAAGACGCAACATTAGGGGATGTCCCGATCGCTGTTGAACTAAGTCGGGCCGACGTTGCCGGAATGAATGTTACGCGGCCCTCGTGACGTGGGCAACGGGGTTGATCGTCATGCGATTGTGGCGAGCTTGAAGGGCCGCACGCAAAACCGACAATTGCTTATGCGCCTTCAATCGTCGGAAGCCCTTGTTGGCCTCGATCATGCCGGCCGCGACCCATCGCAAGGCCATACCGGCATCCCGCCAGCGTTTGACGTTGCGCGTGACGCGGCGAATGGTGCCCATCATGTTCTCGGCGATGTTGGTACAAGCGAGCGATCGACGAAGCTCCTTCGGCAGCTTCAACCGGACGACAGTCAGGATTTCGTCGAGGCCTTCGAGGATGCTGGCCGCTACGCCGGGCCATTGCTGGTCGAGTCGACGCGCGAGATTGCGGATCAATTTTTCAGCCTTGTCGGCGTCATCGAGCTCCCAGGCCTGGCGCAGCACCCGACGGGTGGCCGCATGATGCTCTTTCGGCAGGCGTTCCATGATGTTGCGCGCCTTGTGGATCTGGCAGCGCTGGATCGCAGCGGCCGAACCGAAGGTGCGGCGGATCGCCTTCGACAACGCCTTCGCGCCGTCGGCGATGAACAGTCTTGGCACCGTCGGGTCGAGCCCGCGCGAGACCAGGTTGTCCAGCAGGGCCTGAACCGTTGCGGCGTTCTCGGTCGCCCCTTCCACCAGCGCCAGCGGATGCTTGTTGCCTTCGCCGTCAACCCCGATCGCGGCCACCAGCACGAGATCGTCGCCGAGATGCAGCCCGTCGATTTGGACCACCAGAAGGTCGAGCGCGGACAGATCGGCAGCCATGAAGTCGGCCAGCCGCGCCGCCGACAGCGCGACGAACCTCCGCGAGGCCGCCGACTTCGAAACCCCCGATCCGGGCGGTGCCGGCACGTCACCCTCGGGCAGCCGGACAGCGCGGCCGAACCGGCGCGTCGACACATTGATCAGCATCAGGTTCATCGCCCAGCGACCGAGCCAATCCTCCTGCGCCGCCGTTTCCCAGCTCGGGATCGTGACCTCGCGGCCGTCCACGCCCCGGACCCGCGGGCGCTCGACCTCGATCTTGCCGCCGTGGAAGCCGATCCGGCCCCGCGTTCGGCCCCAACGGTGCGCCTGCCGCCCCGCATCGCGACCGTGGCGCGGCCCGCAGGCCGCCGTGACATCCGCCTCCATCATCGTGCCGAGCGCCTCGATCCCTGCCGCAAGGCAGAACCGATCGAAGCTCGCCCGCACTTCTGCAAACGCTTCGTCCACAGCCCCGGTCGCCGGCCAACCAGCCGGTGTGATATCTCTCGTCATGGCGTTGCTCTCCTTTGTGGAATCAGCACCCCGAGCCTACCGGCTCAAGGTGGGCAACGCCGACCTCTTCACAAAATGCGAAGAACTCAACGTGAGCAAATCCAGTCTGCTATGCTCCGTTGAACGGACCTGAATGGGGCGCTACGTGGGCTTGTAGGTAATTCGGCTCTGGAAAGGCGTGCGAATATCGATGACAATCCAGCCAGGCAATCTATTCGCGGATGTGGCGGATGTTTCGGCCGCCAGAGGCGTTCAGCGAAATCCTCGCGCAGCCTGGCTTGAAGATCGAGCGCATTATATCGCAGGGGCAAACTAGTCCGCCGGGCTTCTGGTATGATCAGGCGCGGAACGAGTGGGTGATCGTGCTGAAAGGGCGCGCCACATTGCAGTTCGAACGCGAGCTTGCCGCGCGATCGCTGGGCGTGGGGGATTACGTCTTCATCCCTGCAAGGAAACGCCATCGCGTCGAGTGGACGGAGCCACAACAGCCAACGGTCTGGCTCGCCGTCCATTTCGAGTGAGCGCTTATCGCAATCGGATCTCGCCGGCCAACTGCGAGAATGTCGAGATTGACCCTGGCTGCGTGAAAACAACGAGTCAGATAGAGATCGTCTCTGGGTTTTTCGGAGACGGTCGATGCGACGGTTCATTGAAGGCGCGGATCGCAATCAATCGACGTTGTTGCCGGAATGCCTCGATGATTGGGTCGGTGAGAGCAATCCTGTTCGCGTTGTCGATGCGTTTGTCGAAGCACTTGATCTTGACGAGATGGGTTTTGAGGACATCGAACCGTCGGCGACCGGGCGACCCGGCTATCATCCAGCGGTGCTGCTCAAGCTGTACATCTACGGCTATCTCAACCGCATCCAGTCGAGCCGCCGGCTGGAGCGGGAGGCACGACGCAATCTCGAGGTGATCTGGCTGTTACAACGGCTTTCGCCCGACGACAAGACGATCGCCGACTTTCGTCGCGACAACGGCCTCGGTATCAGGAAGGTGTGCGCGAAGTTCGTTGAGCTTTGCCGGCGGATGGGATTGCTGACGCAGGCGAGCGTCGCCATCGACGGATCGAAGTTCAAGGCGGTCAACACGCGTGACAAGAACTTCACAAAGGGCAAGGTCGAGCGCCGTCGCCAGCAACTGGAGGAGAGCGTCTCGCGTTATCTCGCACAGCTCGACACGGCAGATCTGCAGGAGCCATCTGAGACTCTCGCCGCGAAGACGGCGCATCTGAAGGAAAAGCTCACCAAGCTCAAGAGCGAGATGCACAAGCTCGAAGCCTACGAAGAGGCGATGCTGGCATCACCAGATCAACAGATCTCGCTGACCAATCCCGACAGTCGGTCCATGGCAACGAGTGGCCGTGGCTCGGGCGTCGTTGGCTACAATGTGCAGGTTGCCGTAGATACCGAGCATCACCTCATCATCGCGCACGAAGTAACGAATAGCGGCTCGGATCGCGCTCAACTGGCAAACATGGGCAAACAGGCCAAGGCCGTGCTCGGCGTCGACAAGCTCGAGGCGGTGGCCGATCGCGGCTATTACACAGGCGAGGAGATCAAGGCTTGCGCCGACGCTGATATCCTTGTGACTCTACCGAAGCCAAACACGACCGGCATGGAGGCGAAGGGCAAGTTTGGAAAGCACGACTTCGCCTATCTGGCCAAACAGGATGTGTATCGCTGCCCGGCTGGCGAGTTGCTGGCATATTGGCTCACAACAGTGGATGGCGAACGCACCATTCGGCGCTACGTCACGAAAGCTTGTGGGAGTTGCCTACTGAAGGCGCGCTGCACCACGGCCAAAAACCGCGTCATCTCTCGTTGGGAGCATGAGCACGTCATGGAGGATGCCCAGAGGCGGCTCGACGCTGATCCTCAGGCGATGCGTCGCCGTCGCGAGACGGTCGAGCATCCGTTCGGCACGCTGAAGATGCGCATGGGCGCGGCGCACTTCTTGACGAAGCGCTTGCCGAAAGTCGCCACTGAGATGGCGCTGCACGTGCTCGCCTACAATCTCACGCGCGTGATGAACATCATGGGTGCTGGTGCGCTGATCGCGGCGATTCAGGCATGAGGCAGGAGCGCTGTCGCGCGCGTGCCGCCAACCTCATCATCGATCACAGCGGCTCGGGCAAGCCATCGGGCTGGCTTCCGGCGCCTCGCCGGAAATTATGCCATTTCGGCGTCAATCCGGAACCCCATGGGGCTGTTCAAAGCGGCGCCCCCCGCATTGAAACGTTTTCACGCGGCCAAGACCCACAACAGACCTCGCCGCCTTGGACGATGACGCGATGAATAACTCGGATAGCAAGGAGCGAGTTGCCATGAGCATGAAATACGCCAGCGGCATCATCATCGCGCTTAGTGTCGATGTGTCCGCCACGATACTGATCAGATCACGCCCGGCTCTCGCCGATGTGAAACGGCTCGCGGAGATTCCGAAGTCTTTCTGGGGCGCATGGGCGCCAAACGCCGATGCCTGTGCCAACGCGGAAGATCACTCGATCATCACTCTGTCAGGCAAATCCTACACAAGCTCGCAGACTTCATGCAGTGTTATCAATGTGAGCGAAACGCCCGGCACAAACAGGCCAACTTATTCTGCTCGTTTGCGGTGCGTCTGGCGAGGGCAGACCCAACCCACATCCTCGAATTTGATCCTTCGCTCAGACGATTCGAATCGTATTTCCATCGGTTCTGAGTTCATGACTCTCAACGTGTATCAGAAGTGCTCCGCAAAGGGGCCGGTCACGAACGGCCCTCGGTAGTCATGTCCATGGGAGACCACGATGGCCTTACTCCATCAGCTCTCTTCACGCCTAACGAATCGATCCTGATTGGTCTTAAAGCTTTGAAAATGTTACAAAGCCCGACGCTGAGATGGGTTTGATTGGCGGGTTCTCGGCGTAATGCATTAGCAGTTACTGCCAAGGCGATGGAGGCCACTGTGAAGATCGATCACGCGTTGGCCATCGCGGGCAGGGCCAGGATCAGGCGGCGTATTGCGACACCGAGTGACAACACCGCGCAAGTAGCTTCGTCATCTGAGCGGCCGGTCGCGATGCGCGGGGCCGTTACCTCAAAGGCTGGGCAGGTGGCCCTGGTCGTGCACCGCGTGATGCCCTGCGGGAGTTATATGTCGACGACCTCTTTCATGTTTGGAAGACGCATGGTCGGGGTTTTTGGTCTCGGCACAAGGACATCAAAGTGACGCCCACTTTGCCCTAGTGAACGGACGTCGTACCAGCGCGCCAGCCCATTTCCCAAAAATCGGCTTCGAGCCGGGTGGCCTCCTTGAAGATCACGATCAGCTCTGCCTCACGGGCCGGCGTGGCATAGAGATCGACAAGACCGTCGAGATGCGCCAGCGCTTTCGCCGCGACCTCCTGGTATGGTGCACCGGCATACTCGGCGATCCAAACGCGATAGGGGTTTGTTGCAGCGTGCGCATCGGGTCGCGAGGCGAGCCGCGTCGCGATCTCTGCGTAGCCGATCACGCAGGGGGCAAGCGCCACCTTGAGTGCCAGCAGATCACCGCGCATTCCCGCGTCGAGCACGTAGCGTGTATAGGCCAGCATCTCGACCGCCGGAGGGGTTTGTTCAAGATCGCTGGGCGACAGGCCCCAGCCGGCGCAGAGCTTCATATGCAGGTTCATCTCGATGTCGAGAATGGCCGAGAGGCCGGCAGCCGCTTCGCGCATGTCAGTCAGCTTTAGCGACTTATAGACGGCGAGCGCGTAGGCGCGAGCGAACTCGATGAGGAACAGGTAGTCCTGAACTAGGTAGTGACGAAACGCCGCTTCGGCGAGTGAACCGTCTGCCAACCCGTTCGTGAAGGGATGCTCGGTGTAGGCCCGCCACTCGGCGGATGCAGCTTCCTTTAGCCGCTCGAAGAAACTCATGATCTTTCTCACTAAGTGTCTTAGGCTCGCTACCGGTCATAAGCAGACATCTGGTCCATTTTCGATTTCGACAGCCACCACGTCGATGCCGTCGAACGACGATCCGCTGGTGAGTCCTATTACCTTGACCATATTGACCGCCAATCCCGCGAGCACATTCTTACTCGGCCGACCACCTGTAACAGCCATTTGCTTGCCTCGATACGCGATCGTTGTTAGCGTGACCAGCCTTCATTTTTCGAGCCTGGCACGGACGCAAGAGCGACGCCAGTACATTGGGAAACGCTGTCACGCTCTGGAAGGATAACAATATGTATACCAAGCAAGCGCTTCATGATCTCGGGGTCACCGCCACGGACTTCACCGATGCGCAGCGCCGCTCCCTCGATGACGACGGGTTTTTCATTGTGGAAGGAGTCTTCACGCCGCAACAATGTGCAGCGATGGCGGAGGAATTCGACCGCCTGCACGCGATGGAGGGAGATAAGGGCGGCCACGAAGTCCATATCGAGCCGGGAGCGCCGCGGGTTTCGAACATATTCAACAAAACATCCACTTACGACCCTTGCCTTGCAATCAAGCCGATGCTTGCCGCATCGGCCCACCTCCTTGGCGAATTCAAGTTGCACGGAGCCAACCTCCGCAATCCGGCCAAGGGCAAGGGGCACCAGGATCTCCATACCGATGTTCCCAAAAAGTTCGGCGACGACTGGTGGGTCTCGAACGGCATAATCACCTTCGATGACATGACATTGGATAATGGCCCGACGCGCGTGGTGCCGGGCTCTCACAAGTGGCAGCCGATCAACGTGCCTGCGGTGAACCGCGCGGATTGGGACTCGGCGCCCCTGACCAGCGAGGAAAGGGCTCGCGTACCAAAGGATCTCGCAGCCCCTCACCCCCGTGAGATCAAGGTGACCGCCCCTAAGGGCTCGATCATCATCATCAATTCCTCGCTTTGGCACGCGGGCACGGTGAACACGAGCGGCAAGAACAGGCGCGTTCTGCATCTGAGTTATACGCGGCGCGATCTCCCCCAGCAGCTGGTGCAGCGCCAATACCTCACAGAAGCTTTGTACAAGCGCATGTCGCCGGCACAGCCCTTCCTCATGGATATCGAGCCGCTTGCAGTCGGGGCCGCTATGATGAAGTCCGCGGGCGCCGGGCATAAGAGTGCGGGCTGGTGGGCCTGAGGCGCTGATCGTTTGGGGATGGCGGCGGATCCTGGCGACTTCCGCCTCGGACGTTACGCTGAGGCGCGTGACGCGGCGGCTCGTCTGCTTGAGGTCGATCCCACATTTACAATCTCTTCGTGGATTGCGCGGGGTGGACAATCAAACGCGAACCTGCAAAGCGGCATGGTGCGCGAATAGACGTTGGATCACAAGTCTAGTAGTTCGAGTGACAACGATCGCAGCGCTTGCAAGTGCGCCAGGCCAGGCAGGAACGCTGCTTCCGTAAAAAGATGTGAGGACTCGGATAGTTGGCTGAAAGAGCGACTTTGGAAAGCGTTGGGTAAAGGGTGATCTTGATGCCTTGCAAAGAGCAGGCGTCTCTATTGTGTAGGTGGTCGCACAGGCTTCGGTATTCATGCCCCGGCTGCTGAATATGTTGGACAACGATTTCGTCAAGGCTCGGTCGGATTGAATCATCACTGCTTTCGCGCTCGTGAGCGTGCCGACGTGGATGAGGCCTATAACTTCCTAATCAAGATGGGTGCGCACATTGTGCACCCACCGCGCGAAGACAGCTTTGCGCCTGGCTACTACTCGGTGCTTTTCGAGGATCCCGACGGCACCAGGTTGGAGCTCAATCACATATCCGGAAAGGGGCTGCTCGCGCCGGGAATACAGATTGGTGGCGGATACGCCGATCGCACCCAGAATGGCTGAGGGTCGAGTACAGAACCAATCATTTCCCGCCGTTTGTTGCGGTGACGGCATGCGTCACCGCAGAAGCGCGGTTACAATCTACACGCTCGGTGCGCCCGACCGGCCGCTGTTTGAGCGCCTCAACCTTGTCGCTCCGGCTAACATCCGCCGGCCGATCCGGTCACCATGGGAGGGCTTCGGCATCCCGCTGGCTGCTATCGGCCCGGTCCTTGGCAACGAGTTCTCGGCGAACTGGCTCGCGTACGCCATGAGCCGCGCCGACGGTGGCCCTTTGCTTGATTCGCCAAAGGCTGGGGCCCTGTCTGCGGCAGATGGGCTTTTCGCCAGTACGACATCGGTTTGGCGACGGGCGCCTCACCATGGTGCGACCGGTCGCGGTTGGGCGGCCGAGCCGCGGGCGGCCTCGTTCGTCTCACAGAAGACATTCGGCAATTCGAGAAGCGACGGCCAGGCGGATCCCATGATCATCAGCGTCAAGGTGTAACCATGACCCACGTCCTAGAACGACACAGATATCACGCCGACATAACGGGCGAGCGGCCAAACTATCGCGCGCATCTACATCACCGAGCGTCAACCCTATCCGGTATGCGACCTTCAGCGGGGATGTCCCGGGTTCTGTTGAATTTCTGAAGAGGTCGGCGTTGCCCACCTTGAGCCGGTAGGCTCGGGGTGCTGATTCCACAAAGGAGAGCAACGCCATGACGAGAGATATCACACCGGCTGGTTGGCCGGCGACCGGGGCTGTGGACGAAGCGTTTGCAGAAGTGCGGGCGAGCTTCGATCGGTTCTGCCTTGCGGCAGGGATCGAGGCGCTCGGCACGATGATGGAGGCGGATGTCACGGCGGCCTGCGGGCCGCGCCACGGTCGCGACGCGGCGCGGCGGGCGCACCGTTGGGGCCGAACGCGGGGACGGATCGGCTTCCACGGCGGCAAGATCGAGGTCGAGCGCCCGCGGGTCCGGGGCGTGGACGGCCGCGAGGTCACGATCCCGAGCTGGGAAACGGCGGCGGAGGAGGACTGGCTCGGTCGCTGGGCGATGAACCTGATGCTGATCAATGTGTCGACGCGCCGGTTCGGCCGCGCTGTCCGGCTGCCCGAGGGTGACGTGCCGGCACCGCCCGGATCGGGGGTTTCGAAGTCGGCGGCCTCGCGGAGGTTCGTAGCGCTGTCGGCGGCGCGGCTGGCCGACTTCATGGCTGCCGATCTGTCCGCGCTCGACCTTCTGGTGGTCCAAATCGACGGGCTGCATCTCGGCGACGATCTCGTGCTGGTGGCCGCGATCGGGGTTGACGGCGAAGGCAACAAGCATCCGCTGGCGCTGGTGGAAGGGGCGACCGAGAACGCCGCAACGGTTCAGGCCCTGCTGGACAACCTGGTCTCGCGCGGGCTCGACCCGACGGTGCCAAGACTGTTCATCGCCGACGGCGCGAAGGCGTTGTCGAAGGCGATCCGCCGCACCTTCGGTTCGGCCGCTGCGATCCAGCGCTGCCAGATCCACAAGGCGCGCAACATCATGGAACGCCTGCCGAAAGAGCATCATGCGGCCACCCGTCGGGTGCTGCGCCAGGCCTGGGAGCTCGATGACGCCGACAAGGCTGAAAAATTGATCCGCAATCTCGCGCGTCGACTCGACCAGCAATGGCCCGGCGTAGCGGCCAGCATCCTCGAAGGCCTCGACGAAATCCTGACTGTCGTCCGGTTGAAGCTGCCGAAGGAGCTTCGTCGATCGCTCGCTTGTACCAACATCGCCGAGAACATGATGGGCACCATTCGCCGCGTCACGCGCAACATCAAACGCTGGCGGGATGCCGGCATGGCCTTGCGATGGGTCGCGGCCGGCATGATCGAGGCCAACAAGGGCTTCCGACGATTGAAGGCGCATAAGCAATTGTCGGTTTTGCGTGCGGCCCTTCAAGCTCGCCACAATCGCATGACGATCAACCCCGTTGCCCACGTCACGAGGGCCGCGTAACATTCATTCCGGCAACGTCGGCCCGACGTAGTTCAACAGCGATCGGGACATCCCCCCTTCAGCGCCGCTTTCTCTTTTCCGCCTGGGAGCTGGAGGAGGCCCTGGAGCAGTTCGAGCGCTGCTGCATGAAGTGTGAGCCCCCTTGAGAGCTGGTGTACACCTCCAGGAGCCAGGACGGGCTGCCGTGCCTATCTCTGAAGCAAACTCCATTCGGAGAGTTTCGGGTGCAGCAAGACTCGGATGGAGAGTGGATCGCGCTTCGCGATGGTGCGCCCCTTCTTGAGTTTGGCCGACTTGCGACGTTCCCGTCTTGCGGGGCGGCGCAGGCAGCCGCGGACGAATGCGGGCGGCCGCGTTGGGGGAGCTGCATGGAGGGTGGCTTCCACTGGGGATAGGACCCGGAGGAAGATTACGAAGGTGACGAGGACGAACCCCTAGACCTCAAGGTCGCCCGCTTGCTCCAAGTGCAGAATTAGTGCCCGGGACCACAGAAGCGGACAACAACCTGCCGACAATCCCTGATGAAACCGTCGAAAATGATGTGGTGGACGACGCCCGCTCCCGGCATCGAATGTGCCAAAGGGTGATCGTTGAACCACGAATCACCGGAGGGGGGTCGTCCACATGCAGGTTAGCACCATCGGCGTTGATCTCGCCAAGAACGTGTTCCAAGTGCACGGCGTGGATAGTGCGGGCAAGGTCGTCATCATTCGTCAGTTGCGGCGCAAGCAGGTCATTGACTTCTTTAGCAAGATTTCCCCTTGCCTGGTCGGCTTGGAAGCCTGCGGAACCGCGCATCATTGGGCGCGTGAAGTCTCCAAGCTCGGTCACACCGTCCGTCTCCGCCGAGCTACGTAAAGGGCTATGTCAAACGGTCGAAGCGGCCGACGCAGCCGCCATCTGTGAGGCCGTGACACGCCCATCAATGCGGTTCGTGCCGATCAAGTCGGCCGATCAGCAAGCCTTGCTGATGTTGCATCGAACGCGGGATCTTTTAATCCGTCAGCGCACGCAGCTGATCAATGCGCTCCGAGCCCACCTTGCCGAGTTCGGCCTCGTTGCGGAGACGGGACGCGAAGGTCTCGCGCAGCTTGCCGAGATCATCACGGACGAGAGTAATCGCGAAGCTCTTCCGTCTGCGATGAAGCAGGCGCTGCAGGCCATTGTCGATCAACTCGCTGCGCTGGAATTGCAGATCGGGGCTCTGGATCGCGCCATTCACGCCCATCATCGTGCCAATGATATGAGCTGCCGCATCGAGACCGTGCCGGGCATAGGCGTGATCGCGGCCACGGCCATCGCTTCTACTGTCACAGACCCGAGTAACTTCAAATCCGGTCGGGATTTTGCAGCATGGATCGGATTTGTGCCGCGGCAGCACTCGACCGGGGGCAAGGAGCGGCTCGGAGGCATCTCCAAGCAGGGAGATCGCTACCTTCGACGGTTGCTCGTGATCGGTGCAACATCCGTTGTTCAACACGCTCGGCGGCATCCGCAAAAGCATCCCTGGATCATAAGGCTGCTGGCCAGGAAGCCGGCCAAGCTCGTCGCCGTTGCCGTTGCCAACAAGATGGCGCGCATCGCCTGGGCAATCATGGCCAAGGGAGGATACCATCGCGCGCCGGAGCTTGCTGCAGCCACCTGAAGGGGCTTGGCAATGGGAGCGTGAGGCGACGGCGGAGCAGGACAATCGAATTGCGAGGGTGATGATGGTGTGATGCGAAACGGTCGAGCCGTCGATCGGGACAACCCGCTTCTGGGTCATGGGCATTAAAGCCCGTGAAAATGATTGGGACCTGATCCGCGGACTACATCAGGGCCAGCGGTCATGGTGCCGCGCAAACAGGCCGGACACATGACTTGCACCCGACCGCCAGCCGAACGTCAGATTCTTCTTGCAACGTGGGCGTCGTCCACACATGGACCCTTAGACGACCTCTATCGAAAATCTTCCGCTTTTGCATCAATAGCGTCCATGCTCCCGCTCAGCCTGGACCGCCTTGTCATCGTTTTGCGGGCTCGGCTTCCTCTTGTGATTTAGATGGGGAGCGTGTCAATGAGAGCCGATCGAACAGTTGAAAGAAATTACCTTCGCCAATGGCGCATGCTCATTGAGCAATATGAGGCTGTGAAGACAGGAAGGTCCGCAGCATTCAGCAACGTGCGCGACTTCTACGAGTGCCATGGGACCTGCTCGCAGACCTTCCGGAAGTACTATAACCGCTATCGGACGAGCGGGCTGACAAGTGATCTGTTCCCGCAACGACGTGGCCCGAAGCACCGGGTGAAGTCAGAAGCCGAAGCCACCCAAGCAAAAGAGGCGGTGTTCAGAATACTGCATTCTCCGCCATCCGATTTTGGCTTCATTCGAGCAACATGGAAGCGTACCGACCTCCAGCAAGCCCTGAAAACGATAGGCGTCATGCTGAGCAACCGGGACATTCAATCCATCATTCAGGAGGCAGGATATCGATGGATGAAAGCCAAGCAGGTCCTAACAAGCAGAGACCCCGAGTATTGCACTAAGCTTGCTAGCGTGAAGTCCATTCTTCAAGGCTTGAGGGAGGATGAGGGGTTCTTCTCGATTGATGAATTTGGGCCAGTCGCGGACTTGAAGCGCGGTGGACGCAAGCTCGTAGCTCCGGGCGAGAGCGCGACCGTGCCTCAGTGGCAAAAATCGAAGGGAGTTGTGATCATCACCGCTGCCCTCGAGCTTTCCACTAATCAAGTTACCCATTTTTATTCAGGCAAGAAGAACACCGCAGAAATAATCAAGCTGCTGGACTTGCTGCTCGCTCGAAATCGTCACTTGTCGCGGCTGTATCTATCGTGGGATGCGGCTTCCTGGCATATGTCCAAGCAACTCGCGCACCGGATCGCATCTAACAATGTGATGGCGGAGGTGACGGGTTCTACTCGGGTCGAGACCGCACCGCTGCCCGCGGGCGCGCAATTCTTGAACGTCGTCGAAGCAGTTTTCAGCGGAATGGCGCGTGCCATTCTTCACAATAGCGACTACTCATCTGTGGGAGAAGCGAAGGGGGCGATCGACCGGTACTTCACACAGCGGAATGAGTATTTTCGCGAGCATCCAAGGCGGGCGGGGAACAAGATTTGGGGTAACGAGCGGGGAACGACAGCCTTTTCGGACAGCAGTAACCATAAGGACCCCAGATACAGATAGATAACGGCCCCAAAGCCAAACTGCGGCCCACTTAGCACTAAAAGCTGACATTGATAGAAGGTCGCCTTCTGGCCAGTTTGATAGCCGCCGCAAAGAGTTGATCATTTTCCAGAGCATCATTAAGCGCATCGAAATCGAGCACGTGCCCACGCCCTGTATTGACGAACAATGGCGCCCTTCGGCAAGGCGGCCAGCTCCTTCGCTCCGATTAAGCCGCGCGTTTCCGGAGTTAGCTCGGGTACCAACACAAGGAATTGGCATTCCGGAAGCAATCGCATGAAGGTCTTTCACAATTTGCGCATCAACTAGGCGAACAACTCTCGGGTTGACGTATGGATCGTATGCAAGGACGCGGCAATTGAGCCCATATTTCAGCTTCCGAGCGATGATGTAGCCGAGCCCAACTATGCCTACAGTTTTTCCCTCTAGCTCGCTGATCTGAAGACCGGAGCGATTGCTCCAAGCCGAGCCGTCCCGCACACCTCGATCGCCCCACACGAGTTGTTTGGCCGAAGCCAACATCATCATGATCGTATGCTCGGAGACAGGCACTCGGCCGAACCCCCGATGATTGACAACGAGCCCTGAAGGTCTTTCGCGGGCATGGCCCAATGGGCTGCGCAGACAGCCAACACACGACTCGCCTTTTTGTCGTCGTTAAGTGCTGACTAAGCGGCCACCGGCGAGCCAGTGCGAGTCACACCAGTACGTGGTCGACCGACGTGCCCCAGCTCGAATAAATGAAAGACTTCCCATTATCGAACTCATTGGAAATATAGAATCCATTGGCATGCGCGGGATCGAAGGTTGCAGTCGAGTAATCGCCCCAGCGAGCGACAGGGTCGCGCCCCGGATCGATATAGGCCGCCACGCTGTCATGATAGTCGATTGGCGTGGCGAGACTTGGCATCGTACTCGACGTCGCGCCCCCGGCCCCCTTCCAAAAAGTGAAATAATCGGCAGGGTACATATGTGAACCGCTCACGTTGAAATTGAAAAGGACGTCTCCGTTGGCATCGACCGCCACCGATCCGTTGAACGTCGCCGCTCCGGCCGTTGCCCCTGTTGTTGGCAGAAGGCTATTCAGATTGCCACTGTGCAGGACGGTTGGAGCGGTCGTTCCTCCCGAGGCATTGAAGGTCGTCATATCGAGTTGCACCCACTCGACCGACGGAGTCGCAGGTGTATTGTGCGGCTGTCCTTCGAACACGACGTACAGCTTTTGATTGACCGAATCGTAGGCAGCACTGGTGATTCTGCCGTCGCCGGCATCCAGCTTGTATTTCGTGCCGTATTGACTGACGGAATAACTGCCGTTGCCGAAATCGATGTTGTCGAGAGAGACCGTGACCGGGCTAGTGCTCGCTCCGTTGAGCGACTCGAATATGCTCAGGCTGTTATGCGTATTGGAGACCAAATATTCCCCGTAATACGTCCCCCCGCCGACGATTTCCGCCGTTTGGTAGGATGGCGCCGCGTAGTTCTTCGTGCTGAGAACGGCGGATGAGCTGCCGCTGTACAAGCCGTCGTCCAAAATCGTGACGGCAGTACCCTGAAATGTCCCCGACGAGGAGGGCGTGAACTGGTTGGTCGAGATGTAGATGTTGTGTCCGTCCACGGCGACCAGTGGTTGGTCCGACCAAGTCGTCAGACCATTCAAGGTGTACGTGGTTGAAACCGCCTCGAACAGCCAATTGGCCGACGAGAGCGATGTGGTCGTCAAATCAGATTTCGAGACGGCCAGGAGGACGTAGCTGCTGTTCAGAGTGTTGCTCACCTCATCGACAGCGACCACGAATTGGTGATGGGTGGCATCGTAGAGCACCCTGGGGTCGGTGAGGAAGTATCCCGAACTCAGCACGGGGCTGAAGAACGTGTTCAGAGATTCCGTTTGCGCGGCGGTGCCCTGCAAAGTCGCGAACTGGATCGCGTCGTTCTCGGCCGTAATGACGATGTACGCTCCTGCTGCGAGAGCGTTGTCCGGTGGATAGTACCCGCCGCTCTGCGCGAAGGTTATACCGTCCCAATGATAGTCGACATCGGTGATCGACGATGTACTGTTGACAAGGTGGCTTGTGGGCGACGTCGACGTCGTCGTGGCGTGAACCTGAAGCGTTACCTGAGATGGGACGTCCGGGTCTGGGAAGAAATTAAAACTATCGATCGACGAGCTGGAATCAAAAAACAGATCACCCAATCCAAGCTTATGGTCGCCGCCAAAGAGTGGATCACTTCCCTCAAAGTGCTTTCTCATTCCGTCACCTCACAGCTGGGGCAAGGGCGCAATCGAAGAACGCGCCCAATCCGGGAATCAAAAATTGAAATGCCAATTCCATACGACAGTCTGCGCTAACCAAAGTGTAAGGAAAAGGCCCATGCGTTGCGCCAAAGCGGGGGGATGTCCCGGGTTCTGTTGAATTTCTGAAGATGTCGGCGTTGCCCACCTTGAGCCGGTAGGCTCGGGGTGCTGATTCCACAAAGGAGAGCAACGCCATGACGAGAGATATCACACCGGCTGGTTCGCCGGCGACCGGGGCTGTGGACGAAGCGTTTGCAGAAGTGCGGGCGAGCTTCGATCGGTTCTGCCTTGCGGCAGGGATCGAGGCGCTCGGCACGATGATGGAGGCGGATGTCACGGCGGCCTGCGGGCCGCGCCACGGTCGCGATGCGGGGCGGCAGGCGCACCGTTGGGGCCGAACGCGGGGCCGGATCGGCTTCCACGGCGGCAAGATCGAGGTCGAGCGCCCGCGGGTCCGGGGCGTGGACGGCCGCGAGGTCACGATCCCGAGCTGGGAAACGGCGGCGCAGGAGGATTGGCTCGGTCGCTGGGCGATGAACCTGATGCTGATCAATGTGTCGACGCGCCGGTTCGGCCGCGCTGTCCGGCTGCCCGAGGGTGACGTGCCGGCACCGCCCGGATCGGGGGTTTCGAAGTCGGCGGCCTCGCGGAGGTTCGTCGCGCTGTCGGCGGCGCGGCTGGCCGACTTCATGGCTGCCGATCTGTCCGCGCTCGACCTTCTGGTGGTCCAAATCGACGGGCTGCATCTCGGCGACGATCTCGTGCTGGTGGCCGCGATCGGGGTTGACGGCGAAGGCAACAAGCATCCGCTGGCGCTGGTGGAAGGGGCGACCGAGAACGCCGCAACGGTTCAGGCCCTGCTGGACAACCTGGTCTCGCGCGGGCTCGACCCGACGGTGCCAAGACTGTTCATCGCCGACGGCGCGAAGGCGTTGTCGAAGGCGATCCGCCGCACCTTCGGTTCGGCCGCTGCGATCCAGCGCTGCCAGATCCACAAGGCGCGCAACATCATGGAACGCCTGCCGAAAGAGCATCATGCGGCCACCCGTCGGGTGCTGCGCCAGGCCTGGGAGCTCGATGACGCCGACAAGGCTGAAAAATTGATCCGCAATCTCGCGCGTCGACTCGACCAGCAATGGCCCGGCGTAGCGGCCAGCATCCTTGAAGGCCTCGATGAAATCCTGATTGTCGTCCGGCTGAAGCTGCCGAAGGAGCTTCGTCGATCGCTCGCCTGTACCAACATCGCCGAGAACATGATGGGCACCATTCGCCGCGTCGCTCGCAACGTCAAACGCTGGCGGGATGCTGGTATGGCCTTGCGCTGGGTCGCGGCCGGCATGATCGAGGCCAACAAGGGCTTCCGACGATTGAAGGCGTATAAGCAATTGTCGGTTCTGCGTGCGGCCCTTCAAGCTCACCACGATCGCATGACGATCAAGCCCGTTGCCCACGTCACGAGGGCCGCGTAACATTCATTCCGGCAACGTCGGCCCGGCGTAGTTCAACAGCGATCGGGACATCCCCCAAAGCGGCTACGGTAAACGGTTTGTTGCAACGAACCAGCGCGCTAGCGTCTCGTCGGCGATAGCATTCACCCTATGTCGGAGGGTTAGCGGTAGTAGAGTAGCTGCATCCACGCTTCACCGGCGGTGCCGCTTGCCGGCTTCAACAGTCTCATCCTATTTCCCTTGCCGCTCCTTCGATCATGTCATTTTGCGGCTCATCGCGCCGGTCGCGCGTCATCATTTCAGTCTGCGGACGAACGTGATGTAGCGCGGCGGGGCGACGCTGAAGCTTGCACCGCAATGCGTGCATGTGAGGATCTGCGCCGCCCCGCCACGCGCCCCCGATTGCAGATGATGTTGACAGTCGGGGCAGCGGTCCATGCGCAGGCTGTTGATCAGCATCTCGGCCTCGCGGTCGGACAACATCCGGCCGTTCTCTACCACGATCATTTTCTTCCAAATCTCGATGGGCCGCGACGTGACGACCCCTCCAAGGACGACTAGCCGCGACCCATCTTCGCGGTCTCATCGGCCACACGAATCCCCAGTCCACGATCTGCTCCGGCGCGACGCTGCAAGCCGTCAGGGCCGGCAACCAGCAAGCTGGTCGCAAGAATGATTAAACCCGGCGGCTAGGCGGGGGCGAACGGCCCCGGCGCACCTTTTGGGTGTTACCAGGGCCGTTGGCGATCCCCCCGCTGGGGCCAGCCCAAAGGACCGCGGCGCGGCGGTAGCACGCGGTCCCAGCGACGGTCTTGTGATTGGCGGCCAACAATTTGGGATATGGTGCCAATTGGCGAGAGCCGAAGTATCGGACTTTAAAGCCGCAAGCCGCGGACGAATTGCAGCATCCATCGCCAGAGTATCCAGCGGATGTTAGAGTTCAATCGTTGCAAGGGAGGCACCATGCAATGACAGTACGTTTCGAGCATCTCATTGACGACGACTTGCTCCTTCTGTGGCACCAAGCCACTAAAGAGGCGGAAGAAGACATCGAAGACGACGGAGTCTTAGTCGCAGCCATCGAACGCGAGCTTATTAGTCGCGGACTCGCCGACTGCACGCGCAATTGACGTTGCAAAGAAGCCCGCATCGCGCACACCGCAACACGGACTGCCCTCCCGGACCAATGTCTGCACTCGGCGGAAGCGGACGTGCGGCCCCAAGAGGACTTCGACGCCGAGTCCTGTTGCCGTTGATCTACATCAAGGTCAAACGACTTCTGGCACTCAAGTTCGGTTCAGCCGCACTTGAGGCGGTCTAGTCACGTTCGCAACGTGCGATGAGGAGGATGACCATGCATCAGCGAAAGGGTCTCTCGACCAAATCAGTGACAGTAGAGCTGGCTCCGGAATTCTGGACGGGGCGATAAGTGGAGTTTCTGCCTGACGGCGGGCAAGATTGTCCCGCGAATCAGGAGAGACGATGAGCAGACGAACCCGTCGGCATCACGCACCGGCATTCAAGGCGAAGGTGGCGTTAGCCGCGATCAAGGGTGAGATGACGCTGGCCCAGCTGGCTGAGCATTTCGACGTGCACCCGAACCAGATCACGCAGTGGAAGTCACAGCTTCAGGAAGCGGCGGCCGAGGTATTTGGTCCTGGCGGTGGCAACAGAACGAGCGAGCCCGCGGTGGACGTGAAAACGCTGCACGCCAAGATCGGGGAGCTCACGCTGGAGAACGATTCCTAAGAAACGGCATCGCCGACGTTCGGCTCCAAGGGCTGGAGAACGAAGCCGAATGCCTTGGCACGCCGATGCAAATTGTTGACCACTCGCGTCCGGTAGCGCGTCTCGTAGGACGAGGCCCCGGGATCGACATAGTCCATTCCGTATCGCACAGCATTGTAGAACAGAACTGCGATCTTGCGGGCCGTGGCGGTCACTGCCTTGGCCTTACCGATGCGCGATGAAAGTCGCCTGTAAAAGGCGCCGAGCGCAGTATCGGTGCGTCCGACGGTGACGGCAGCAAGGCGCAGAAGCGCCGCCGCCCGGCCGCCGGATCGGCGCGTTCGGGACGAGAGCCTTTTGCCGCCGGAGACCTTGTTGCTCGGCGCCAGTCCTAGCCAGGAGGTAAAATGCTTTGCACTTGGCCACGAGGAGAGGTCGTCACCGCATTCAGCGATCAGCTTCAGCGAGAGGTAAGAACCGAGGCCGTCGATCGTGGTGATGTCTTTTCCCAGCAACGCGAACAGCGCCTCGCGGACGTCGAAAGCTAGAGCGTTCGCCTGATCGGTTCGATTCCGACGCAGTGAGGCCGGCGGTGCTGGTCCATGGCCACGTCCGCGATGGTTGCTCAGTTCCTTCAACACGGCTTCGATCCGGGCGTCGCAGGCAGATGCCTTCTCGTGGTAGGTGTCGTAAAGCGCAAGTGCCTGCTCGAGCGCAAACAGATGCTCGGCTCGGTAGCTCCCGGTGAGCGCCTTCGCAATCGTCTCGGCACTGGCGTGGCAACTGTAGTGGCGCAAGCACGCCAGCGCCTCGGGATCGCGCTCGCCGGCAAGGATCGCGCGTATGATACGCAGGCCGGTCGCGCCGGTGATGTCGGCGACGACGTGGTGGAGCTGAAGATTCATCTCCGTCAAGGCCTTCTGCATATGCTGGATGTGTGAGGCCGCGTACTCCAGCAGACGCTCGCGCTGACGCACGTAGGCTCGCAGTTCGGCAATCTGCCCTTTGGGCTGAAAGCTGGCCCGCAGCAACCCGAATGAATGGAGCCGCTGCAGCCATTGCGCATCGCTGACATCGGTCTTACGCCCCGGCACGTGCTTGGCATCGCGCGCGTTGACAAGAAACACGGTAAATCCCCGGGCATCGAGAAGCTCGAAAATCGGAATCCAGTAGACGCTGGTCGATTCCATGACGACGGTCTCGACGCCGCATTCCGTAAACCAGTCGACCAGCCGATGCAGATCGGCCGTGAAGGTACCGAAACTGTGGACTGGCTCCGGTGCGCGATCTGCCCTAACGGCCGCCATATGCATGGTGGCGCCAACGTCGATGGCAGCCGCGTTCGGGTGCACCATCGGCATCTTACCGCCGTCCTTCGACTTCGATCTTTTGGGATTCATCTGTAGCTCCTCCTGACTCCGGCGGAAGGGCTGGGCTGCGCAATTCATTCAAATTCCTAAACGGGATCGCCGAGATGGCGTCACCACTCTCAAGTGCGCAACAGCCCATGGACCAGGTTTTTTGACGGGGTCACGTGCCACCAAAATCGTATCGGCCGCTCCCTTCCGGCCGCAGTCTAGCGGTTACCCGTTTCTATCCCACAGGGGGCGCGCAGCGCCCCGCTCAGTTTTTTAGAAGGCGCGCTCAGCAAAGCCGGCCTGCTGAGCGCAAAGCGATGATCGACCGTGAGCACGACCTGCCGATCACGAAACAGGCGGAAGTTTTGAAGATCAGCCGTGGCAGTGTCTATTATCTGCCGCGTCCAGTGCCTTCCGCCGACCTCGCGATCATGCGACGGCTCGACCGGCTGCATCTGGAGTTTCCTTTCGCCGGTTCGCGAATGTTGCGAGACCTGTTGGCTGCCGAGGGGTGCAAGATCGGCCGCCGGCATATTAAAACGCTGATGCGGCGGATGGGGATAGAGGCGCTCTACCGCCGGCCGCGTACCACCAAGCCCGAGCCTGGACACAAGATCTATCCGTATCTGCTGCGCGGGATGGAGATCACACGCCCGAACCAGGTCTGGGCGATGGACATCACCTACAGTGCGCCTCGCCCCACAGTTGGGGTAGCGTATGACTGGAATGCAAAAGAGAAAGGAGGATTGGGAGAAAACAAAATGACTTGTCCCCTGCTGTGAGGGGACATGAGCCCAAGCGGCGGTGACCTGTCGTCAACTGGCAGGGTGACGTAGCCCGCAGGTAAAGGGGATTGAGGCGAAGCCGTTAAGCCGAGATGGTCCCCGAGGCTGAAGTATTGGAAGGTTGAGGAACACGAACCGGTTTACCCGCATCTAAGGGCTGAAATGTCGCCTCCGTCTACACGGCTTAACAGGTGGAATGCTGATGATGTCGCCGGACAGATATGACGGCCGGCATCCGAACGCGAGCCCAGATGTAAGGACGCTCGCGAGTAGTCATGGGGAGAACGCAGCCAGACCATGGCATCGGCATCGACTTGCGGAAAGCAAGGGAAAAGACTGCGACCGGCAGCCTCACCAATACGATGACGTCCAGTATATGAACGAGGGAAGGCATGATGGAATGCCAACGATGCTTTGCGTCGCAAGGGAGTTGACCCTGATGTCCACCATGCTGGCGGAGTTCCCGTAGTAGTCCGCGGCAGGGAAAGCCTGCCACATGGCGAAGGGGAGCAGTTCAAACTGCTTGGATTGCAAACTATCTGACCGAACGAGGTGAAGACCTTTGATAATCAGTGAAATGCAGCACAAGCTCGCGACATGGGCCGAGAGCGACCCGAACCGAAGGTTCGATCGCCTCCTTCGGCTGATTGCCAACCGGGAATGGCTTGCCGAGGCCGCTCGGATTGTTCTGGCGTCAAGTGGCGCACGAACACCGGGCATCGACGGAATAGATAAGCAACGACTGCAGGTCAGACTGGATCAGCATCTGGATGACCTGCGGAAAAGCCTGCTGGACGAGAGTTATCGCCCCCAGCCGGTGAAGCGAATCTATATCCCGAAAACCAACGGCAAGCTACGCCCACTGGGTATTCCGACTCTGACGGATCGCATCGTCCAACGAGCCATGCTCATGGCCATGGAGCCAATCTGGGAAAGCGACTTCCATCGCCTATCCTATGGCTTCCGGCCTGAACGGAGCGTGCACCATGCCGTCCGCACCGTGAAGATACAGCTTCAGGATGGAGCCGATACGACGAGGGGCCGCTGGATCATCGAAGGTGATCTGGCAAGCTACTTCGACACGGTCCATCACCGGCTGCTTATCAGATGTGTGCGGCGACGAGTGCAGGATGGGCGATTTGTTGATCTTCTCTGGCGGTTCCTGAAGGCAGGTCACATTGACCGTGACCTGTTTAAAGCCTCCAGCGAGGGTGTTCCGCAAGGTGGCGTGCTGTCACCGCTCTTGTCCAACATCATGCTCCATGAGTTCGATGCGTGGCTGGAGGCGAAATACCTGAGCGACAAGGCCCGCAAGGACCGCTGGGCATGGAACTTCGGCATCAAGCTGGGCCGCCCTATTACGGTTCGAGAGAACCGGCAATGGAAGCCGGCGGTTGCTTACTGCCGATACGCTGACGACTTTGTCGTGATCGTAAAAGGGACCAAAGCTCAAGCAGAGGAAATCCGCGAGGAATGCCGCGCCTTTCTGGAAGGCAAGCTGAAATTGATGCTGAATATGGAGAAAACCCATATCACCCACGTCAATGACGGCTTCGTCTTTCTGGGGCACAGGATCATTCGCAAACGAGGGTCGCACGGGCGCATGTCCGTCGTCACAACGATACCCAAGGAAAAGGCGAAGGGGTTTGTTCGCAGGCTCACTGAAACCCTCTCCGGCAATCATAGTGTCAGCACGGTCGACATGATCGCCGGCCTGAACCGCCAACTGGCGGGATGGGCAGCGTTCTACAAGTTCACCGACTTCACCGCGTACGTATTCCGGCGCATCGACCATGTCGTGTTCTGGAAAATGGCGCATTGGCTGGGGCACAAATACCGATCTCGCATCAAACCTTTGATGCGGAAATGGTACCGAACCCCGGAACCGGGCAAGGCGAAAACCTGGCTCGTGTTTGGTCGGAATGAACGCGGCGGGACCGACGGAAAAGCACTTTACCGGCTTGTCTCAAGCCCGAAGGCGCAGTTCCGGTGGCGCAATCCGGAGGAAAATCCATACATCCTCCGAAAGGAAGCCCGCAGCACTGTCACCTCGCACTATCATGATGTTGCTATGGCCATGGGCCAAGCTTGAACAGAGAGCCGTATGCGCTGAAAGGTGCACGTACGGTTCGGGGAGGAGAAGCGCGCTCGCGCTTCTTACTCCACTGCCCATCGGCCGCGGCTTTCTTTATCTCGTCGCCATCATCGACTGGGCGAGCCGTGCGGTTCTGGCGTGGCGGTTGTCGAACACGATGGACGTCTCGTTCTGCGTGGCGGCTCTGGACGAGGCGCTGGCGAAGTATGGCACGCCGGAGATCTTCAACACCGACCAGGGCAGCCAATTCACCAGTGCGGCCTTCACCGGCGCGTTGGCGGGCGCAGGGATCAAGATCTCCATGGATGGCCGCGGTCGTTGGATGGACAACGTCTTCATCGAGCGGCTGTGGCGGTCGCTCAAGCATGAGGACATTTATCTCAAGGGCTATGCCGACGGCCGCGAGGCCAAGGCAGGGGTCGCGAGCTGGATCGCCTTCTACAACGATCGTCGCCTTCATCAGGCGCACGGCTATCGCACGCCAATGGCGGTCTGGCGCGAACGGATGCAGGCCGCGAAGGCTGTGGACATGGTGGACAACGCTGACGCGTTGACCACATGCCCACAGCAACAGCAGCAGACAGAATCTCTGGCAGCGTGATAGAAAGGATCAGGAGCGGTCAGTTTCCAACTAACAAACCGGTTCAAGCGGTCCCGCTCCGCGGGTCCATTTCAAAGGGATTGACTAGGTCGAGTGTGTCGGCGGTTTCTTATGTGCAATCTACAGCATCACCACCTACCAAGCCGCCACCCTCGCGCTCTTCCGCGTGGTGAACCGCTACGTCGGCAACTTGCAGCCGATGCCCGGCGTCTTCCCTGACTATCCGGCTCCCGTGATCCGCAACAAGGAGGCCGGGACGGAGATGACGCTCATGCGCTGGGGGATGGCACCGCCGCCGCGCACGGGCGGGCCGTCAGTCACCAATATACGCAGCTCTCCGCTTGGAGTATTGTGGCTGAGGCCGGAGAACCGATGCTTGGCCGGCCTAATTTTCGACTCGCCTCCGCGTGACATTTTCATCCGGGGATGTTTGTATCCATCTCATAATTAAACCAAAGGAGTATTGAAGTGATTAAGTTGATTTTGACCGCTGCTCTGGCTTTAGGTGTCGGCGTAACCGTTGCGCAAGCGCAGCAAGGCACCGGAGGAGGCACACCGAACCCCCAAAAGCTTGAGAAATGCAGAACGCTTGCTAGGGAGCGCGGGTTTACTAATAGTGGAGGTGGGAGAAATACAGGTATTGGGATGCGAGATTTCGTGCGGGCGTGCATGCAGGGCAAGCAAAGCTAAGCCGCCGATCGGAATGCCGCCAGCGCACAGCTTCGCCGAGTACGCGCCCGAGCCGAACCCTGAGATCAAGAAAAAGTATGTCGTCTGGTTCGCGCTCAACGAGGACCGGCCGCTTACGGCGTTCTCGGGCATTTGGACTGAATTCAAAGGCGAGCGCGGCACGAAGTCCAAGCCGGCCCCGGTCCGCATCTCGTTTACAGTTTCCTGACGACTACGCCGAATGCGGTGGTTGAGCCGATCCATCCCAAGGCGATGCCGGTGATCCTCACGACTGACGAGGAGCGCGACGTTTGGATGCGTGCCCCCAAGGTCGCGTCACGTTGGCCATCTTAGGCAGAAAGCGCTGCTCATGGCAGGGGCTTTCCAGTCGCGACAGGCTAGTGATGGATCCGGAGCTGATGGCCCAGATCGCGCGCGCGGGCCAAGACCGCCTGCTGGCGTTCCATGTCTGCGACTGGCTGGTGCCGACGAAGGACATCCTCAACGACCGCGGCATGATGGGCGACGGCGTCATCGACATCAAATCGGTGCGCGCTGCGGTCGAGGCCCAAGGCTATGCTGGCTATTCCGAGATCGAGATCTTCTCCAACGACTGGTGGGAGAAGCCTATGGACGAAGTGCTGCACACCTGCATCGACCGGCACCGGAGCGTGGTTTCTAGGATCATTGCTTAGGCAACGCTGGTGGCGATCACTGGCTTGCGGTCCGGGGCGTCGTGTTGAAGCGGGCCTTCTGCTCGCTGCTGAGCGTCGCATAGAATTCGTCCAATGCGGGCTGCACCCAACTGGCCGCCTCCAGCATGGCTTCGAGTCGCCTCTGCATGGCTTCCAGCCGTCCGACTGGTGTCAACGGCACTTCATTCGGGCAGGTAGCTTGCAGTCCATGAACCGCCTGTTTGGTCGCGTCGCCCAGGCGTTCGAGCGCTTCCTTTTGTTTGCCAGCCGGGTTTACCACTGCATCGATCCGTTCGATCGGCAGCTGCGTCAGGCTTGATTTCGGATCGCCGCAGCTCTCGGGCTGAGCATTCGGGCTGCTGTTGCGAAGGCTCGCCGATATTGGGACCGAGCGCGTTGAAACGTGCCTGCTGCTCGTCGCTGAGCGAACCATAGAACTTCTCGAGCGCCGGCCGCACGATCTTCACCGCCTCGAGCGTGGCGCTGACGCGGTTCGTCATCGGGTGGCGTCAGCGCATAGGTATCGGTGCACGACTCCTTGAGCACATCGGCAGCCTTCGCCGCCGCGGCCTTCAATTCGTCGAGCAAAGCGCGCTGCTCCGGCGTCGGCCGGACCGCCTGCGCGATCTCGGCGAGCGGCCAGGCGGTGACGCCCTTGTCCGGATCGCCGCACAATTGCCGCATCTCGTGCTGCTCTTCTTGCGCTTGATGATGCTCGTGGCCTTTCTGCTCGCGGCCATGCTGTTCTAGCGCTTCAGTCTCGTGCTGCTCTTCTTGCGCTTGGTGATGCTTGCCGCCTTTCTGCTCGTGCTGTCCTAGCGCTTCATGATACTCGCGCCCCTTCTGCTGCTGCATCTCGTGCTGTCCTTCTTGCGCTCGATGATGCTCGCGGCCCTTTTGAGAATGCATCCCGTGTTTTGCCGAATGAACGGAAGGCACGCCCGATATCGAACTTGGCGAATGCCCCGGAGTCACGCCCGATATCGAACTCGCGGGGCCGACAGTACCCACACCCGTACCAACTCCGCTAACCCCAGCAGCTCCGCTAACCCCGGCAGCTTCGCCCACCCCGCCAACTCCGCCGACCCCGGCAGCTCCGCCGACCCCGGCAGCTCCGCCCACCCCGCCAACTCCGCCAATTCCACGGATGAGATGGACAAGCGATTTTTTATGACCGCCGCGATGACGATTGCGGAAATCGCGTACGTCCATTCTTTTGTTCGGCCGCGCCGCGGGCCATTCTTCCGTCCCGGCCACCGATCTCGCAGCCGCCGCGCGCAGGGTCGGTCAAGGCTGGCCGCGTTTGCGGCCACCGCACGGTTTGGCCTTGACCGGCCCGAGCACGGCGGCATGCTGGCGTGGAACGGGACTGCATTCCTGGCTGGCACTTGCCGTCAGCGGCGGTTATGGTTGTCGGGCGCGGGCGACCTCGTGGCGAAGCGTGACGCGTCGGCTGCAAGCGTCACCGGACTGCCTATTTTGTCCTGCCGAGCTGAGGCGCCCGCGCGCCGGGTTTCGGCCGCCGCGGTTTCCATTGCGACACCAATCGTTCGTAGCTTCGCTCCGCCTGGGCGGCAATCAACATCTCACGGTCGCGCAGCGCCTTGATGTTGTAGGCATAGGCTGGTCCACGCCGGCTGCCCTTCTGTTGCGGATGTCCAGCTTGAAGTTGCATCGCGCGGGTCTTGTTGGCGACCAGCGCCGGGCGCGCCAACAGGTAATTCTCGCCCTTCGTCAGCAAATGCCAGCAGAGCACCGTGAGCTTGCGAGCCACGGCCACCGCGGCGACCTGATGGCCACGCCGGGCGCGGATCCGCACGAAAAAAGCATGCAGTGGACCGGGCGCCTTGGCCGCGGCCCAGGCCGCCTCGACCAGCATGGCGCGCGCGTGACTGCGGCCGATCTTGCTGATGCGACCGTGATGGGCGGCTCCCAGTCCCGACTGCCGCACCCGCGGGTTCAGCCCGAAATAGCTCACCAGCTTCTGCGGGCTGTTGAACCGGCTGATGTCGCCGATCGCCGCCACGATGCCGGCGGCGACCGCCAGATTGACGCCGGTGATCGTCATCAGTCTGTTGACCGCGGAATCCTCGATGGCGTCCTGCGCGATCTCGCGATCGAGCAGAGCCAGGTCGTCCGCCAGCCGGTCCAGCTCACGGACGTGCCGATCGATGGCCGCGCGCTCATCGTCCGGCAACTGGTGAGCGGCCAACCAGGCCCGGCCGCGGGCGTTGAAGAGATCGCCATGCGGGCACTTCGGGATCAGGTGTGCATGCAGGATCGAATGCACCTCGTTCTTGAGCCGCGTGCGATGCCGCACGACCTGGTAGCGCCGCGCCACCAGTCTGCGCTTGCGTTCGGTCTCCGCGTCAGGCGTCCAGATCTCCGGCAGGTAGCCCGCCGCCTGCAGACTGGCGAGCGTACCAGCGTCAATCTTGTCGGTCTTGACGTGAGCCTGGGCGATCGCTTTCACCTGCAAGGGATTGGCGATAATCACCCGCGCCACGAATGGCGTCAGCACTCGCGAGACCGCCATACTGTTGCCGGTCGCTTCAAGCACCACCTCATCACTGGCCAGCAGGGTCTTGCCAAATCCCTCCAGCGCAGTCCGTGTCATATCAATGCGGCCTGCATGTCGAAGCCTGCCGTCCTCCCAAAATACGACCTCCCCGAAGGTTCGGTGGACATCAATGCCAATGACCCGTCGCATTCGCACCTCCTGCCAGACACATGATGACGGGAGCTGCGGGCGACACGACAACTACGGATTCGCGCTCTCGGCGCAACCGGGCGAGTCGCAGAGGCGGCCAGCTACTAACTCGAGCTCTCGGCTCATCGAATGCATCGGCCTGCCCGCACTTCGTGCTCCCGGTGCCTCTGTCCCGATGGTCGCACCATACGCCACGATGTAGAACACCGCAGCGGAACGTTGGCACCGAGAAATCTCATACCGGTTACCAACTCCGCCGACCCCGCCAACTCCGCCGACCCCGCCCACCCCGCCTGCTTGCGCATGCAGCGGGCCGGACGCTGCGATCAACAACGCCGGTATCGCGGTTACTGCAAGAAGCCTGGCTTTCCTAATCACGATATCTCCTCCTACTTTTAGTTCCGCGTCCAAGGCGAGCAACTCGAGCCAACCCTCGACAAAGATTCAAAATGGTCACTCGCCGACGTTCCATGCAAAAAGGGCGTCACTACATTGCGATATCCAAATAGCTGCGAAACAAGTTCCTTCGGCCGAACCCGTGCCCTTCTGCGCACCAAGAATCTCGGAGACGATCCGCCACAACGTGGTGGGGCAAGCGGTAGCGTGAGGTTCCGTGTTCCAAAAACCGCCGCGAATGCTGATCTAAGAGCGACCAGCGTCCCTGACGGCCCCGATTGGCTCCACGAGATAAAATACGATGGATACCGGCTAGAGCGCGACGGCGACCGCGTGCGTCTGATCACGCGCGGCGGCTACAATTGGACCAGCCGCTATCCTTGAATCGTCGAGGCCGCGCGCACTCGCGAAGTCCTAGTGCTGCGACATCGGCCCAGTGAGCCCGACTTGAACAAGGTCTTGCCGCTGCTCGCAGCCGACAAGCCAGAGCTTTTCAATGCGTATCAGCAAACGCAAGGCGCGGCGCTGGAAAAGAGCATGTCGAGCGCCAGCTATGTTGCGTCGTTCATCGGTCATGAGCCGGGTAAAGCGTTGTATGTCGGCCTTTACAAGATCGGGAAAACGAAACCACTCACTGTCGCCCAATTCTTGAAGGTGCCGGAGAAAATTGAACTGATAAAGCTCGGCATGAAAGTTCCGAGCGGAAAGCGGCCATCGTGTCTCTGGTTTGATCTTAAGTTGATGGACTTCTATTCGGAATGGAAAGGCAGGCTGATCGTGGATTGGCCTCCTCCTGAGCGGTCGTGGTGGAGACGAGCACATCAGAACATCATGCCGGTTCACGCAATCTTGGAGGATGGCGCTCTCGACACCGCAATGAAGCGCTGGGATGAGCTGGACTTCAGTTGGAGCCAACTGGCTGTCTTGCCGAAACGCTGGCAGGCCAAGCTCGCCGAGTGGCGCGGCATCTACTACATCTTCGATACCTCAGCTGGAAAGGGTTACGTCGGGTCTGCGTATGGAGCGGAAAACCTGCTTGGTCGTTGGCGCAACTATGCTGCATCGGGACACGGTGGAAATCGCCTATTGAGGGAGCGCGATCCACAGCATTTTAGGTTTACCATCCTGGAATTGGTCGCCCCCAGCATGGAGGCCGACGAAGTGATCCGGCTCGAAAGCAGCTGGAAGGAACGCCTGCACACTAGGCGGCCGCACGGGCTGAACGATAACTGAGGCAGAGCCGCCAATGGCCCCGACGATATTGCACGTCGGGGCCATCCAAGATCATCAGGCCGGGTACTTCCGCCGCGCCTTCTGATCATTGGTGTTGCCGATTACCGCATCCGATCTGGCCCAGACCATGACAATGATCACATTCCGCGCGAAAGCGGCTCGCGGCCACCTCGCGCTCGCACCACTCCGCACGCCGCTTGCGTTCGGCCGCCAACGCCTTGTGCGTCTCGAACTCCACGATGATTTTGTCGATCTCTGCCCAGTCCAATGTGCGCTTGATGCGCAGCACGGTGTGACAGAACCATCAGGAGATCGCCGAAGGCAGCAACAAATCGCGTGCTGCGACATTGCTGTGCGCAATGGCGCTCCCTGTCGGTCTGACGACAAGGTCTGAAGCCCGACCGGGGCGCGCGCACCGTACGTGGTAGATTGCGACGTTATCGTGTTGCGAGCGATTTGTGCGCGTAACAGTGTCGCGGTGAGCCGGCGCTGCTGACGCACCCTCTTCGTGGACGCGCTATGAGAATAGGTAATGTGTTGCGCGTTCAGCGACGTCCGCTATTCCCCGGTCGCGACCAAATTGCGCTTAGCAACGAATTGTCGCGATGGGCCAGAGATCGGGATAGGGGGACGTCTCGCGACGTCACCCCTCCCACACCACCGGGCATACGGGTCCGTACCACGGCGGTTCGATCGAGTTAAGCCGGCACAGGCATGAAGATTCGGGGGAGACCAAGAGAGTCGAACACATGATTTCGTAGGGCGTGTTGAACCGCCGGGTGTCCGGACATGCGCCAGAGTCCCGTCGGTGAACCGGCAGCGACCGATGCGGCGAACTTCGCGATACCGAGGCGGCGAAGCTCCGTGAATCGGTTATGCCCGTTCCGCCATTGCCGCCAGAGATACACACGCAGTCTCCGGCGGATCCAGGCTTCCAGGTTCGTTAGCACGCGCGGGGTCTGACAGAAGCCGAAGTACCCGCGCCATCCGATGAGGTATGGCGTGAGATCTGCGATCATCTGCTGCAAACTGATCCCTCGCGTCCGGCATGTGATTTCCCGGATTCGGTCTTTGAACTTGTCGAGAGCTTTCGGCGCAATGCGTCGCTCGCTCCCGTCATTCGCAATGCTGAATCCGAGAAATTTACGTTCCTCGGGTCGCGCCACCGCGCTCTTGGCCTCGTTGACTTTCAAGTGGAGCTTGTCAGTCAGGAATCGGCTGATCGAGGCCCTCACCCTTTCGCCAGCGTGGTGGCTGCGAACATAAATGTTGCAGTCATCCGCGTAACGGCAGAACCGGTGACCACGTCGAGCCAATTCCTTGTCGAGATCGTCGAGCACGATATTGCTGAGGAAGGGCGAGAGCGGACCGCCTTGCGGGGTCCCTTCGTCCACCGGTCGGACCAAACCGTCTTCCAATACCCCGGCATTCAGGAATGCCCGGATAAGCTTGAGCACGCGTTTATCGGGTATCCGTGCGGCGACGCGCGACATCAGGATGTCGTGGTTGACTCGGTCGAAAAATCTTTCCAAATCGAGATCAACCACTACGTTGTAGCCTTCGGCGACGTAACGCTGTGCCTGGGCTACAGCCTGGTGGGCGGACCGCCCCGGCCGAAATCCGAAACTGTGCTCCGAAAACGTCGGATCCCATCGCTCTTGGAGAACTTGCAGCACGGCTTGTTGAATCAGGCGGTCGACGACACAGGGGACGCCGAGTTTCCTGACTCCGCCATCCGGCTTCGGGATTTCAACCCGCTTAACCGGCTGCGGCCGGTAGTTTCCGTCAAGCAGTTGAGACCGAATGTTTGGCCAGTGCTGACGCAGGAATGCCTTCGCGTCGTCGATGGTCATCCCATCAACGCCAGGGCTTCCTTTGTTCCTTTTAACACGCTTCCACGCTCTTTCGAGGTTCTCTCGGTCGCACACCTCCTCCATCAGTTGTTCTGTGAAAGCCGAGCTTTCGGTGGCTGATTTCGCCATGAATGGTTCGATCTCCTCGTCACCGTGCGCACGGAGCTTCACCCCGGTCGTTCGGTTCCAAGGCCAGCACTTGCTGGTTGTTCTGCCGCTTTCTATTCACGAGATACCAGTCCCTACTTGCCTCTCTCAATCGTTCGGGCCTTCAGCCATCGTTTCCGGCTCCGCCTATCTGTTTCTCCACCTTTCGGCATTGGAGTGCCTCACTAGCTTTGCCGACAGCCTGACCTAATACGCCCTCAGCTGACTTCTGCCCGGCGGTCAGACGGCCTCGCGGTCGTCTCAGTCGCCCGAGGGCGACACCGGGCAGATCTCCCGGGGTAAGCTCAATCGCCTTCGGTGCACAACCGCCGGATCTACGCTTCGCATCCTTGGTGGATCTGGACTTCGCGATGTGTCGCCCGCTCGTCCGACGCTTGCGCCTCATATCCGGTTTTTGTTCATCGGCTCGCACCTTTGATCCACGCTTCCTTCAGACCCCGCCTCGCGACGGCAGCCCTTGCGTTTCACTAACCCTTCACCTCCATCAGGTTGGGTGGAAGACTTTCACTTCCGAGCTATTGAGCATGCCCGGCACACGACTAAACCGCTCGCGCGGTAAGGCGCTGCGGCAAGCGGGGCGGCCAAGCCGATAGCGCCAAGGGGCGTCCTGTCTTGAGATTGAGGGGTTGCAACAACCTCACTCAAGACAGGAGCATCCCCATGACCGACGAGGCAGTGAGCCCATTGCGCCGGCGCATGATCGAAGACATGACGATCCGCAAGTTGGCCCCGAAGACCCAACATGACTACGTGCAAAGGGTCAAGAACTTCGCGGCGTTCCTCGGGCGCTCGCCCGATACGGCGAGCTTCGAGGACGTGCGCCGCTACCAGCTGCATCTGGCGGCGAGCGGTGTTGGCGCGCCGACCATCAACCAGACCGTCTCGACATTGCGGTTCTTCTTTAAGGTCACGCTCAGGCGCCACGAGATCGTCGAGCACACCCATGTCATCCACGAGCCGCGCAAGCTGCCGGTGGTGCTCAGCGTCGAGGAGGTGGCGCGCCTGCTCGATGCCGCACCGGGGCTGAAGTATAAGGCGGCGCTGAGCGTGGCCTATGGCGCCGGCCTGCGCGCCACCGAGGTGGTCTCGCTCAAGGTTTCCGACATCGACAGCAAACGCATGATCATTCGCGTCGAGCAGGGCAAGGGCGGCAAGGACCGTAACGTCATGCTCTCGCCCAGCCTGCTCGACCTGCTGCGCGCCTGGTGGAAGGCGGCGCGCCCGCAGGGCTGGCTGTTCCCGGGCCGCGACCCGGCCCAGCCGATGACCACGCGCCAGCTCAATCGTGCCTGTCACGCCGCGGTCCAGATGGCGGAGATCAAGAAGCGCGTCTCGCTGCATACCTTGCGGCACAGCTTCGCCACCCATCTGCTCGAGCAGAACATCGATGTCCGTGTGATCCAGGTCCTCCTCGGCCACGCCAAGCTCGACACCACGGCGCTCTATACCCGCGTCGCCACCAAGACGATCAGCGAGGTCATGAGCCCGTTGGAGCAGGTCGCGCTCAAGCTCAAGGAGATCCGGCCGCCCAACTGACGCGCGGCAATGTCGCGCTCGGCGTTGGAGGTTGCGGATATCTTCCGCAGCCATGGTCCGGCGTGGCGCAAGGCCCATGCCGGTCACGTCAGCCTCGACCAGCTCAAGGTGATGTCGGCAATCGAGCGCTGCCGCACGGCAGCCCTCGGCGGCCATGTCGCGCGCTGCGCGGACTGCGCCTACACGACCATCGCCTACAACTCCTGCCGCAACCGGCACTGTCCGAAGTGCCAAGGCGCCGCCGCGAAGGAATGGCTTGCCGACCGCGAAGCCGACCTGTTGCCGGTACCGTACTATCATGTCGTGTTCACGCTGCCTGTGGCGATCGCCGACATCGCCTACCAGAACAAGGCCGCCCTATACGATCTCCTGTTCAAGGTGTCGGCCGAGACCATGCTGACGATTGCCGCTGATCCGAAGCATCTTGGTGCCAGGATCGGCATCACCTCCGTGCTGCACAGCTGGGGCTCGGCGCTCACCCATCACCCGCATGTGCACATGATCGTGCCGGGCGGCGGCATCGCACCCGACGGCCAGCGCTGGGTGTCCTGCCGGCCCGGATTCTTCCTCTCCGTGCGCGTGCTCTCCCGCCTGTTCCGACGACTGTTCCTGGAGAAGCTCGTCGCCGCGCACCAAGCCGGCCGCCTGAGCTTCTTCGGCGATCACGCCTATCTCGCCGAGGCGCAATCCTTCGCGGCTTATCTCGCACCGCTACGCAAGGCGGAATGGGTTGTCTACGCAAAGCGCCCGTTCGGCGGACCTCAGGCAGTGCTGGCCTATCTGTCGCGCTACACCCACCGCGTTGCCATCGCCAACAGCCGCCTGATCGCCTGCGACCAGCAAGGCGTCACCTTCAAGTGGAAGGACTACCGCGTCGAGGGCCGCAATCGATACAAGCGCATGACGCTCGCAACAGACGAGTTCATCCGCCGCTTCCTCATCCATGTGCTGCCAAAAGGCTTGCATCGCATCCGCCACTACGGCCTGTTCGCCAAAGGTGCTTGCGCCGCCAACATCGCCCGCGCGAGGGAACTGCTCGCCGCTGCAACACCTGAAGCCGAGCCCAGCACTGCCGCTATCGACCCCGGCAAGCCGACCTGTCCATGCTGCGGCGGTCACATGATCATCATCGAGGTCTTCGAGGCCGGTTGTACGCCACGTCATCGGCCGACAGCTCCAACGAACCGCTTCAGGATCGACACCTCGTGACCGCGTCACAATCCCGCAAATCTCCTCATTGTGCTCGCCATCTCTCGATCGGCCACCGGAAAGCGCGTTCTGATATCCGGCTGTCACCGCAAATCGTTCGACAATTTACAGCGCTCGGCACCATCCGCAGTCATTCGTCCGCCGCTCAACTGTCGAACAGCTCGTTGCATCGGCTCGATTCAAATCCGCCAGCTCGCCCGCGGCGCCCAAATCCCCATAGCGCATGCGGCCCCACCTTACGTTCCCTTACGCGCGGTTTCCTTGTATGGGCTTTGTCAAGGCGGCGGCGTTTCAACAGGCGACAGGTCGGCGCATCTTTTCCTTCGTCAGTTTCTTTGTTCGATCTGAGATCCGTTTCTTCGTCCCGACCCGTACTTCGTTTGCGCTGGCGCGCGCAGAAGCTGTCAAGGTTGGCCGTCGCACCAACCTTACGACAGGCTCCGCCGTTGCCAGGCCACACCGTGACAGCTTCGAGCACGACGGCACGCTTTGGTGCGATCGGGATGACGATCGGAGGGGAGCCCGCTTGCGGGCGCGATCAATCGCGCCACAACCTTGTATCCGGTGGGTCCAAGGACCCGAACCATGATGCAGATCCTATGCAGGCGCGACGGACGGGAGGTGTGTTACCGCCTCGGTTTCTACCTTCCCACCAGTGCATAGGAGACGACTCTGATGGAAGCCCGCACAGTAAACAACCCGCCGCCCGCCGCATCCCATGATGACGCAGTACGCTGCGTTCTTGCAATCGAATTGAGCAAGAAGAGTTGGATTGTCGCGGTCAACACGCCCTCGTCGGAGAAGATCAGTCGCTACACGTTGAAGGCCTGTGATTGGAAGGAGCTTTTAAAGCTGTGCGAGCGGATCGGGACGCGGATCGCCCAAGAACTGAAGAAAGACGTCGAATTGGTTTCTTGCTACGAAGCGGGCTACGACGGCTTCTGGCTTCACCGTCTGCTCGAAGCACACGGCATACGCAACTATGTCATCGATCCGGCAAGTCTGCAGGTTGATCGTCGTGCGCGCCGAGCCAAGACAGACCGCGTCGATGTCGAGCGGTTGCTGCGATCACTGATGGCGTATCTGCGTGGGGAACCGAAGGTTTGGAGCGTGGTGTGCGTGCCTAGTGTCGCCGAGGAGGACGACCGTCGGCTCCATCGTGAGCGTGGCCGGCTGATTAACGAACGTATCCAACACGTCAACCGGATCAAGGGACTGCTCGCGATCCATGGCATCTATGACTACCAACCCCTGGGCCACGATCGGATGAAGCGGCTGGAACGATTGCGCACCGCTGATGGCCGGACACTGTCACCGCGGCTCAAGGCAGAAATCCTGCGCGAACTGCAGCGATTGGAGCTTGTGATCGGAATGATCAAGACGATCGAGGCGGAGCGCGATGCCATTGCATCGGCCAAGATTGAGACGGAGCATAGCAGCGCAAAACGGATTCAGGATCTGGCCAAAGTCAAGTGTATCGGGCCCGAATTTGCAACTACACTTGTCGGCGAAGTATTCTACCGCTCTTTTGACAATCGCAAACAGCTAGCGAGCTACGTCGGTCTGACGCCGGCGCATTTCCAGAGCGGCGAGACGTGCCGTGATCAAGGTATCAGTAAGGCCGGTAACGCCAAGGCTCGCAGGGTCATGATTGAGCTCGCGTGGCTGTGGTTGCGACATCAGCCCGCCAGCCCTTTGAGCGTCTGGTTCCACGATCGTGTCGGCAAACTCAAGGGCCGTATCCGGCGGATTACGATCGTCGCAGTCGCACGCAAGTTGCTGATTGCTCTCTGGCGCTATCTCGAGACAGGTCTGGCGCCTGAGGGCGCCATTCTGAAGGTGTAATTTGAATCGCGGAAAGTGGACGAAAACAACATTACCGATCCCAAGGTGGATGTGTGACCGTGCGCATGACTGGCTGAAAGAAGCCGTGTTGCAGAAGGGTGCCATCCTCCTTGGAGCCCTGTGCCCTCGCATGTTGCATGAGGGACCTTGGTACGGGGCTCGCCCCGACCGGATATAAGTTGATGCGGCGAGCGCCGCATAGCCAAAGAGCTCCGCCTTGGGATCAATTGAACAAACATAGTCGGAACTTCAATCGGGCAAGAGGGGATCAGGAGCGCAAAATACGTATGCAGCGTGATGGCCGGACACGATTGTAGCTCGGCGCGCGCTTTCGCCGTCAACCCCTCGCGCCTTCCGGCGCGACCCTCCGGGCTCCGGGGTTGACCGCTCAGCGCGACCAAGCAGAGGAGCCGCCGTGCCATCAATGCAGACTTGCGCTCGCGTGAGCCTCTTGAAACGGACAGAAGGAAGAAATGTTGATCGCGAAAAAACTCTTGACTCACGAAGCCTCATATAAGTCATGCGCATCGGCAGCGAAGCTCCGAAGCGGCGGACCCATTCTCCCTTTCGGCATTGAAGCCAAGGAAACACGTCGGGACCCCGCCACCTCGAACCGTCATCGGCCACACCGTCACGAGCGGACGGACAAGGCCGAAACTGTTGGCCTTCAGTGATCTCCGTTCATGGATGCCGGCCGCAGAACGACGCCGTCCGGCACTACACCCTCCCGCACGAGCCGCCACAGGTCGATTAGCAGCTTGCGCGCCACGGCCACGATCATGGTCTTGCGCGTCCCGCGGGCATTCTCGGTCCGGGTTCGAAACCACTGCGCTAAGACGCTGTCCTTCTGGAACCTGAGAAATCGCCAGGCCAATTCGATCATGCCTCGTCTCACTCGAGCGTTGCCGGAACGCGTCAGCCCTTTCTCCCGGCGTTTTCTGCCGCTCTCGTCGGGCGAGCCGGTGAGGCCAGCATAACGCGCTATCGCCCTTCGGTCGCGCATGCTTCGCGATAGTACCTCCTGCACCAGCATGTCGGCGGTCTCGACACCAACGCCGATCACCCGCGCCAATAGGCGCACCATTGCGCGTGGTCCATCGCTGGGCGTTTGCTTGAGATGCTCCAGGCGAGCGTCCTCGATCTGCCGTATCTGATCGCTGACGAGCCGCCGGCGCGCCATGTCGCGACGCAGCTCAGCCAGGGTGTTGGGCGGGATCGGCTCGCCCTCGGGGGTGCGTAAGCCGTCAAGGCGTTCGGCGGCTTTCTTCAGCTTGGGATTGAAGCCGCGGATGCCGAGCCGTATCAACGCTGCTTTCATTCGGTTGACGATCCGACTTTGCTCTCCGATGAGGCTCTCGCGCTCACGGGTGGGGCGCTTGGCATCTTCGTCCTTGATTGTCGGGATCGCGACCATCTTGCAGTGATCACGCTCGCCCCGCAACCAGCCGAGAAAGCTGCGTTTGAGCAGTTCGGTGTCGAGACGATCGGTCTTGGCGCGCCGGTGCTCGCGCGATACCGCTATGCTCGATGCGTGAATGACATGCGCCTCGATGTCGCGCGCCCTGAGCCAGCGGGCCAACCAGAAACCGTCACGGCCGGCCTCGAAAGCGACCGCGATGCGTTCGATTCCGTGTCCTGCCCTCCGCGCTTCTTCTCGCCAGCGATTGAGCAGCTTCAGCAAGGCGTTCTCGTCGACCTCAAGCTTCTTCGACGGCTGGCGCTCGACACCAGGCACAATCCCCGCAACGAGCCAGCTCGACAGGCTCATCTCGATCACAGCGATCAGCGTGCCGTCTGGTTTGAGGGGCGTGAGGGATCGGCTCAGGTCATTCAACTTCTGCATGGGGTACTCCATCGGTTCGCATCAGGGCCGATGAATGCCATATCCTCACCGTCCTCACCGCCGCCGCCCGCCCCATAGCATCTCCCTTGGAGGCTTTCGGACGCCAGCCGCCCGAATCCGCGGCGCCATCCCTCACGCGGCCGGCATCCGAAACCCTTCACAACTTCGGACTCAGACACTGCCAACAAAGACAGCTATTCGATCACGTTGTCAGCTCTGGCGATCAATGTCTCAGGTACATCGAGACCAATCGCCTTGGCAATTTTCAGGTTGATCGTGAGCGTTAACTTCGTCGCCTGCTGGATAGGAATGTCGGCTGGTGCAGTGCCGTTGAGAACTTGGCCGACTTCGTCCCCCCAGAGATGGAAATAGTACGGATAGTCTGGCGTATAAGCGAAACATAGCTGTTGGTCAGCTATGCCTGTCCACCAAGTAATGGATGGCAGGCGATATTTCACTGCCAATTCAAGTATCAGATCTCGGTGCTCGAAATTGGGAGGAAGCCCATTGGCCATCAGCGCTTGAACCGATTGCCGGGCCATAGTCTCGAAGGCTTGCCGATATTCCGCATCGCCTGCCGAACGGTCCATTGGTATGCCGATGATTGAGACTCCCAACCGCTGACCGGCGTCTCTGACAGCCTGTCCCCAAGCCCCTTCCCATTCTGCGCGGTTTGAGAGATACGCAATGCGCGATGCCGACGGCAAAGCCTGCCGGAGAATTTCGAGGTGCTTCCCTTGCATTTCGATCCCTGCATCTAACGAAACGCCGCTGATGTTGCCTTCCGGCCTTGCCATGTTCTTTACAATTCCAGCAGCGACCGGATCGCCAAAGGTCGCAATAATGGGAATTGTGCTTGTCTCTTTTGCGACCTCCAAGATGAGCTGATGATCGAACCCAAGTGCTATCACGTCGGGCTTTGCTTGCACGATCTTGCGCGCGACCTCCGCATAATTGTCGGGCCGACCCTCGGTGACATATCGATCGACGATCAGATTTTTGCCTTCCTCGAACCCCATCTGACGCAGCCGCTCAAAAAGCCACACCCAAGGTGGGATCGAGAAATCCGTTTCGTGCTGGCTGCAAATCGCCAGATGGTGGACCCTATTTTGTTCGGCGGCCTGCAACGCGGTCGCCGCTGTAGTGGCCAACAATCCTGCTAAAAGGTCCCGCCGTCGCATGTGTCCCTCCTCTAAAGACCACGACTGGAATTGGGAACCTACCACTTTGTCGCCGCTCTGTGAGGCCATTTCCGCGTTGCGTCACGAGGGTGGTCCTGTGCAGCACCCGACTGTTCGTCAACTTCCGCCATGCCCCGGTCGCGACCGATGCGGTGGTGCATTATGTCGCGAGGGGCCATTAATGGAATGCACCGCAGCAAACAATCCGATCATTCGATCACCTCGTCGGTAAGTTCCTGGAGTTGCTTAGACACGTCGAGGCCAAGCGTCTTGGCGGGCCCTCAGATTGCGCGGCAGCATGGACTTGGCCTGGGAAAAGGCGCAGCGTGCCTGCCACCGGGACGTCAGCGCAATGCGGCCCGGCCTTCAATCAATTCAGCTCATAGACCGGAAACCCATCCGAGCTTCCGGGAAATCTTCGCCTCGATGCAATTCGAGCTAAGGGACCAAGGAGGAAAATATGACAATTCTTGCACGAACTCATATCGCATGCGCCATCGCATTGATCGCAGGCGCAGCCATCCTCGCGACCGCCGGGTTCGCGCAGCAAGGCGGCACAGCCGAGGAGGCCAAAGCCATGCTCGCCAAGGCGGTTGCCGCCGTGAAAGCAGACAAGACCAAGGCGCTCGATATGTTCAACAAGGGAGAAGGCGGGTTCCTGGACCGCGACCTTTATGTGTTTTGCAACAATACCAGCGACGCGAAGCTCGTTGCCATTGGCAACCCTAATGCGAAACAACTGCTCGGCACGGACGCTAGGGGCCTGAAGGATGCTAACGGCATGGAATATGGTATGGCCATCTTTACTGCGGGGCAGAAGCCAGAAGGTCAGATCACTGAAATCACCGGCTACTTGTTTTCAAGGCCGACCGACCCAAAGCCCGTTCCCAAAAACAGCTTTGTCACGAGAGTGGGCGATATCTCCTGCGGCGTCGGCTATTACAAGTAGATCGTTGCAGAGGCCGACGATCTTGCAGGGTGGCAACCTCCGTCGCCCCTGCCATGACAATAACCCCGCTCGGTTTCGACTGGGCGGGTTTTTTGCTCACCCGTGATGAGGCGCGGCACATCGCGGGATCGAGAACTGTGCTTCGCATCCACAGCAAACAGGCCGACCGATGTCGCAGTTGGGTCACGAGCGTCGCTCTCTCAAATAGATGGCCGCGCATTAACTTCCGCTTCTGTAACGGGCCATATGTCAATCCCTCATTTCACTTGCGAGATATCCGTTCGCCGGGGTCGCGCTTCTGTACGGGGTCGGCGCGCAGGCCGCCACCTGATGGGGTATGAGAGGATAGGTCGACCAATCTATGATTTCGCGTGGTCGGAGCCACGACGGAAGTTGCGGTCTGACCTGACCCATCGTCCCGGCGTCGGGACCTCGCTCGGAAAGGCTGGTGTCAAAGGCCTCCCGAAACGGTTTAATCGCTCCTATCCTGTAGTGAGGTCGGTAGGCGTGCATTGATGGAACGGCGGCCGTGTTGGCTTGGTCGCGTCGGATCGTCACAGCCCCGAAGCCGCGTTGCGGCGCGCAGTTGCGCGGGGCTTGACGGCGCCGGCGCGCACCGAGCGATCATGACGTGTGCCATCATCCGCCCTCCCTCAGACCGCCGCCGTCGCATGACGGAAGCTTGTGCCATCAGCCAGCATCCGATGCATGATGACGGCGAGCTTGCGTGCCAGCGCCACCTTGGCTTTCTTCATCCCGCTCCGCCTGGCGATCTTCATCGCCCAGCTCTTCAATGTCGTGCAGCCCTTGAGTGGCTTGGTCAGAATGATGTGGGCGCCCTCGTAGAGAGCGGCGCGCACCCAGGCATCACCGATTTTCGAGATGCGGCCATCGATGTCGGTCTCGCCCGATTGATATTTGGTCGGCGTCAGGCCGAAATAGGCTCCAACCTGCTTCGATGATTTGAAGCGTGCCGGGTCATCAACCGCTGCGGTGAAAGTGAGCGATACGATGGCTCCGACGCCTGGGATCGACATCAACAACCGTGCCCCCGTATCGCAGCGGGCCGCGTCCCGTATCTGCTTCTCGAAGCGGTCGAACTCGCGCCGCAGCGCGACACGCGCCGCCAGCAACCCGTCCGCAATCACCTCCAGGCTTGGATGTCCGGCGACCAGTTCCCTGATCCGCTCCGCGAAGCGCGCTGGCGTGGTTGGCCCGACCTTGAGGCCAAATCCGCGCAGAACGCCCCGCAAGCTCAGCTCGAGATCATGAAGCTTTGTCTGCAGCAGTTTGCGCGCGGTGAGCAGTGCGCGCGTCTCCTGCGCGGCCATCGACTTGCAGTGCACCGGACGGAACCAGCCCAACCGCATCAGCTGCGCGATCCCGCGCGCGTCGTTGCGGTCGCTCTTCACCGGCATCGTCTCGAGCGCGGTGTGCACGTGCCGTGTCTCCAGCAACTCGACCGCAAGTCCGGCCTCGCGCATCGCCGCGTAGCGAAGGGCCTAGGCTGTTCTCTAATTCCGGGCCTGCGGTCAAGACTCTCCAAACACATCCTTGCCGGGTTCATGGTTCTCTCCGCGGTAGGGGCATGCCCTCCGCATGATGGCGTAGGATGACGCTGGCGGATCAATGTGTGAAGCGCGCTTGCCTTTTGAGCATCGCAAAGCCTGGGGCGATCGCACCAACGCCAACGTCCCGGCAGGGACCTTGGATCCCGCCGGTGCTCGGCGGGAATTCGCTATCTGCTATGCTGTTTGCACGGCGGTCTCCTTTGACGACCATCTAAATTCGGTACCATCGATCCACATCCGATGCAGAATGACCGCGAGCTTTCGCGCGACCGCAACTTTGGCCTTGCGTAGCCCAGTTCGCTTTGCAAGCCGAATGCCCCAGGCTTTGAGCGCTGACCATTTTGCTACGCGTGTGAGCAGCACATTGGCTGCCTCATAGAGATAGCCGCGCAACATTTTGTCGCCGCACTTCGAGATTCGACCCGTCCAGTCGATCTCGCCGGATGCGTAGCGTCGGGTCGTTAGTCCGACATAGGCTCCGACGCTTCTTGACCTTTTGAAGCGCGTAGGGTCGTCGATCGTTGCAAGAAAGCAAAGAGCCGTAACAGGGCCGATGCCAGGTGTCGTCATGAACTGTCGCACTTGGGCATTGCTGCGTGCGAGCTTCATGACCTTACGGTCGAGATCAGCAATCTGCTGCTCGATGGCTGCTCGGGCGCTGAGTAGCGGCGTTACCGCAAGGGCGAGTTCCGGCCGCTCTTTGGTGAGCTCCGCAGCACGCAATGCGAATACCTTCATCTTTGCCGGACCAATAACCAGCCCGAGGTTCTTTAAGAGCCCGCGGATTTGGTTCTCGAGATCCCGCTTGATCTTGACGAGCAGAGCCCGGCTGACGAGGAGAGCCTTTACCGCATGACTGTCGAGGCCTTTGACGCACACCTCCTTATACCATCCACATTGCATGATGCGGGCGATGCCTACGGCATCGTTGCGGTCACTCTTGTTGATCTGCATTTTCAACACCGCCTTGGCGTGCCTGGCGTCGATGCAGATGACGGGCAGCCCCAGCTTATTCAACTCGGTCCACAGCCATGTCGACGTTGCCCCTGTTTCGAGTCCAATCCGCGCGACATGCGGCGCGTTTGACTTGATGAATGCTGCGATCGCTTCGGGGTCGGAACGAACAACGCCTTCGTGCTCAATCTTTCCCGTCCGATCAACGATGCAGATCGCTGTTAGCTTCAAAGAAACGTCAAGTCCGACATAGCGCTCCATTGCAGCTCTCCTATCATTGCAAGGCCCAAGAGGTGAGCCTCATCGATTCTTGGAGAGCTGATTCTCAGAGCTTCAGTATGGCTCCGGCCCGGAATTACCCCATGTGTGAAAAGTCACGAGTCAGGTACGATTCCTCCGTTTCCTGATGGGGGATACGGATGGGACGCTTCGTTGAAGGCGCGGACAGATCCCAGCTGACGCTCTTGCCGGAATGCCTGGAGGATTGGGTAAGCGAGGACAACACGGTCCACGTGATCGATGTGTCCGTCGAGGCGCTCGACCTGCATGGACTGGGGTTTGAGCGTGTGATCGCCAAGGAGACGGGCCGGCCCTCCTATCATCCGGCAGTCCTTCTGAAGCTTTACATTTACGGTTATCTCAATCGGGTACAGTCCAGTCGCCGACTGGAACGTGAGGCGTGCCGCAACATCGAGGTGATGTGGCTGATCGGCCGCCTGGCTCCCGACCATAAGACGATCGCCGATTTCCGGAAGGACAATGGTGCGGCGATCCGGAAGGTTTGTGCGAAGTTCATTGCACTATGCCGGCAAATGGGCCTGTTGCAGTCCCCAAGCGTCGCAATCGACGGCAGCAAGTTCAAGGCGGTGAACAACCGCGACCGCAACTTCACGCATGCCAAGATGGCGAGGCGGATGGCGCAGATCGAGGAAAGCGTCGGTCGATATCTGCGTCAACTCGATAGCGCCGATCGGCAGGAGCCATCTGAAGCGATCAGCATCAAGACGACGAGGATCAAGGAAAAGATCGCTCGGCTGAAGCAGGAGATGAGCCGCTTGGAAGTGCTTGATGCGCAGATGCGCAACACGCCGGATCAACAGATATCGCTCACCGATCCGGATGCCCGTTCGATGGCCACCAGCGGACGCGGATCGGGTGTGGTCGGCTACAATGTCCAGGTCGCGGTGGACACCGAACACCATCTAATTGTTACGCACGAGGTCATAAACGGCGGCAACGACCTCGGCAGCTTGCTCGGATGTCGAAGCAAGCCAAAGAATTGCTCGAAGTGGACAAACTCGAGGCGGTCGCCGACCGTGGCTACTTCGACGGAGAGGAGATATTAGCCTGCGAAGAGGCTGGCGTTAAAGTCACCTTGCCCAAGCCCATGACGTCGAACGCCAAGGCGGAGGGCCGGTTCGGCAAACAGGACTTTGCCTACCTGCCTGATGAGGACGTCTACCGCTGCCCATCCGGCCAGCTGCTGCCCTATCACTACACCAACATCGAGCATGGAATGACGCTGCGCCGTTACTGGTCGACAGCGGCGTGCCGAGGCTGCGCGATCAAGAGCCGATGTACGCCGTCCAAGGAGCGCCGCATCACGCGCTGGGAGCATGAGCATGTGGTCGAGGAGGTCCAGAGACGGCTCGATTCCAATCCCGACGCCATGCGGACGCGGCGCGAGACGGTCGAGCATCCCTTCGGCACGATCAAAGCCCGTATGGGTGCGACCCACTTCCTGATGAAGCGCCTACGGAACGTCGCCGCCGAGATGGCGCTGCATGTTCTCGCCTATAACCTCACACGGGTGATGAACATCGTCGGCAAACCGAGCCTGATTGCAGCCATCCGCGCCGCCTGAAGGCCGGAAAGTGCGTCCAAAAGCGCAATACCGCGTCGCGATACCTACTTTGGGCGGTCATTGGACGATCCGACGCGAGAACATCGTCCGCCTGCAGTGATTGCCGACCACGGCCGCGTGCCGACCTATCTGTTTGCACACAACCAAGACCCTGAGCCGACTTCGGCGCCGTGTACGGCGTCGACCAGCCCCGACCGCGCTTATCCATTCCTACAACCGCCGCCGTCGGTGGAATGCGACAATCTGCGTATGACAACTTCATGACACGCGGAATGCCGCAAGTGCTGGCTGATGCTCGCATTAGACATGGGTAAGGGGAGAAGATCGATGCTATGCCACGTCCGTGGAGAAGAGCACCTTTTGCTGCGCCAGTAGTTGCGCGCAACAACTGCATTGATACGGCGAGTTGCACTTTACTCTCTTCCCTTACTGACCGCGCCATCAGAGCTGCGATCCTCCCTTACATTGATCCGTTGTACCAAGAGGACTCAACATTGAGCCAACGCACCGTTGGAATGCCCGAATTTAATGGACTGATGGATATGGCGCGGTTGCTAGTGAACTTATGGGAAGCCGCACAACGGCTGCCTGAAGGATCAGAGCGGCGGGATGCACTCAGACAAATCAGCGGCTTCCAGAGGCGGGTGGCGGCATTAGTTACACGCGCGCTCTAGGTGCTAGATGCCACGCGGCGAGCTCGAACAGCAACCGTGGAAGCGATCCTGGAGCGTCTGCAGGATGCTGCTGCGCGTAGCGAACGCACAATTGAGCAAATGTTAAGGCCATTCCGCGCCACTCCGTATGGAGAGGGCGGCGGATGCCTCGCAGCGGGTTACCCGCAGTGACGCGCCCCGGCGGAATAAGCAACCGTCTTCTGGCAGCACTGCCTGCGGCGGAGTTCGACCTTTTGGCGTCTGAGCTGGTGACGGTCGCGCTTGATCACGACGCGGTCCTCGCGCGAGCGGGTGACCAGATCGAGCATGTCTTCTTCCCTCATAGCGGCGCCATCTCGCTGATGTTTGAGATGGCGAACGGGCAGACGGTTGCCACCGCCGCGGTCGGGCGCGAGGGGGCGGTAGGCCTTCTTTCCGTGCTAGGGCCGTCACCATCGGCCGCCACCGCCGTCGTCCGTGCGGCGGGCACCGCGTCGCGGATCCCCGCATCGCGATTTCACGCCGCCTTCAACCGGAGCCCCGCGATCCGGCACGCGGTCCAGATTCACACCAGGGCGATGCTGATGCAGTTTCAGCTCGGCGCGGCCTGCAATGCGCTTCACCCGGTCGAAGCCCGCATGGCGCGCTGGCTGCTCCATTTTCGCGACCACATCGACCACGACATGCTTCCACTCACGCAGGAGGCACTGTCGCAAATGCTCGGTGTGCGACGAACGACGGTGACGCTCCTGATGCGCAATCTGCGTGCGGCCGGAGGGATCAGATCTGATCGACGCGGCCAACTCGAGATCGATCGATCGCGGCTCGCGGCGATGGCGTGCGAATGTCACAGTACGATGCGTCTCGAAGTCGAGGAGATCTTTCTCAAGTAGCGCGGCCGACCGCGTGTTTTACCCGATGATACAGGCGCAACATCCGTTGCCTCGCGGATCGCTGCGCGACCTGCGCTCATAGGTAAGGTTTAAGCGCCACCCGGTTCGGGCGCGTGTATACGAAGTTGGTCAACACAACGAGGTAGTCAGATGACTTCTGTTGTTGGCCCCATCGCGACGTATTGCACCGCCACACGACCTCAGTCGTGAACGGGGAATAGCGGAAGTTGGCGGGCAGCCATTTATTGCAGAGGGCGACGCTCGTTGACCCTTAGCGGTCCTTGACACGCAGCCACTCAAGGGTGACCAGACCGGGCCTAGTACCCGTTGTAGGATGTTAGCGTCGGATGATGTCCGGCGGATATGATCGAAGAGGACGTCCAGCACAAACGTTGTCGCGAGCCTGCACCGCTTGCCGATGATCCCCATCCACCTCGTTCAGCAATCGATCAGAGATGTTGCATGACTGGCGGTTATTGTCCGCGTAGTTGAGCGTCGCCTCCGTGGCCACAGAGGCTTGGGCCACGGCTCCGCAGCGCTGCGATGCCGGTGCACTCATCGCATGCTTCCAAGCCTCACTAGCAGCGTTACGCAATCGCAACACTTCGGCGCACGGCGCCTGCGCTTTGGCCTGAACTCCGAGCCCGAGCAGCACGACTATCGTGAGGGCTGGCACTTCTCTCAACGTCATCGGACTTCCTCCAAGCGTTCGCCCCAAGAGTTTCACTAACTCGGCGGGTTGCTGGTATCAGCGCTGACGATGGCAATCGGTCTGCGCACAGTGTCTTCGTTCCATTAAATGGAACCATCGACATTGTTCGAAGGTGCGCGAAACATTTCCGCATCCCTGTAACTTAAGTTAATCGTGGGGCCTAATCGAAAGGTCGCGATATGGAACCGACCAATCGAATATCGGACCACATCGACCATAAGACTGCCCGGTCGATCTGTGACGAGGTGGGTGACAGATTGCAACAGAACCTATCTCTCGAAGCCTCGCCTCTGCCGCCCTACCTCGAACGTCTAGTCGATGAATTGCGCAAACAAGAGCGTCATCCAATTGATGGCATCGCAGCGCCCGCTAACCGTTTCCTTAATGCGACGCGGCGGGTAGTCGCGGCAGGCTGAGCGCGTAAAGAAGAAGCCGTCGCCGTTTCCAAACCGTCAGCGGCTTTTCCGCTAATCTTGTCGCTGAGGCATTCCAGGCTTGGCCGCGCCGGACGCCACGAGGACGTGCTTGTTCAGTGAACGGTTAAGCCGCGCTGTTTCCCCTGTTGGCCCTTCGCGACATTGCACTGCCGCGCGATCCCGGTCGCTAACGGGGCATAGCGGAGGCTGGCAGGCAGCTCTCTTTTGCAGGACGCTCGTGCCCCTAAACGGAAATCGGGCGTCGCCTGATCGGATTCACAAAATCCAGCTCAATGTGGTTTGCGACAAGGTGTGTGGTTTGCCCCCTAAATCGCGCGGGCCGTTCACCACATGGGGCCAAGCTGAAGAACCCGGTGTCGCCTTCGAAGGATGTGCAGAGGACTCAGTCGTTCAGAGATGAGCACGCGGCAATAGCCATCCCATGATCTTCTGATACGGATCGCGACGACTGCGGACGAATGCGTTCTCGTTCTGCTGAGCGGCGGTCCTGGCGAATTCAGAAATCCCCTCCATAGACTGCCGTTTATCCTTCGGAAGCTTCGCCCATTGGCGAATGATCTTCCGGCGGGCTTCGCGTTGCTTTTCCCTTACGTCAGGCATCGGGACGCTCCTTGAAGAGGATTTATTCCGGTCGCCCTAGTATTGTTTGGGCTCACTAGAACTTCAACGTCCAATCAAGAACTCTTAGCCCCTCTGATCGTGCAGCGCTATACACGGGAGCGAGTCTCATATTGGCTTTGCAGGCCCGCCGCCCTAGAATTGCGGCGATCGCAGGACGGGCGAAATGCAGTATGTTTGCGACGCGCCGAAGGGCAAGACCTGGTTCCGTATCGAGACGGAAGGTGAAGCGATGCATGAGTCGCGCCTGATGGGCCACACAGTTGAGAAATATTTCCGCCGCGAGCGGGAGAAGGCAGTCCAGTCCTGGCGTCCCGAGCGGCCCAACGCGATCGAGCGCGACATCGGCCTCGAGGCCCATGTACAGCGAGAGATGCCGCTTTTCCTCACGCTGCGCGACAGGGAGGGCAATGCACTGACTACAGCGATGCTACCACCCGGTGGCAAGGATCGCGGCGGGTTCCGGATCATCATCGTTGCCGCATCCAATGCCGATCCTTATCCTCAGCAGGACGCGGCCATCGCTGCACTGGGAGCGCATTTCGGTCTCACACTCGATCGCAACCGCTGCTTCCCCTACGGCCACTAAGGAGCCTGACAAGTATCGCCGCTTGATTGGAGCGATGTCGGCTCATGGCCCCCACCGCGTCGGTTGGCGCAGTGCAGCCACATGTTCGAAGTTGATGGCAGACCGGAAGTAGCTGGCCGACGGTAAAAGCGACGCGAATATCTGAGACATCGGGCCTCATCAACCATCTGACTGCAAGGTGCTAGGTTCGGGCCACTGCCCAAGGCGTTTTTCCGGGGGCACCATGCAGCGGCGAGCGTTCATCATTCTGTTCGGCGGTACTGTTGCGTTTCCGCTCGGGGCGCACGCGCAGCAACCGGCGAAGATTTCGCGGATTGGCTATTTTGCCCCGGCTAAGATTCCGCATCTCATAGAGGCGTTCAAAGATAGGCTCCGCGATCTGGGTTATATCGAAGGGAAGAACTTGCAATTCGAGTTCCGCTTCGCGGAAGGTCAATCCGGCAAGCTCGATGAGCTGGCGGCCGATCTAGTGCGAACAAAACCAGATGTGATTGTGACCTTTTCCACGCCGCCGACCTTGGCGGTGAAGCGGGCGACAAACACAATTCCAGTTGTTATGGCAGGCACCGGCGATCCAGTGCGGGCGGGCATCGTCGCAAGCCTCTCCCGACCCGGGGGAAATGTGACCGGCGTGACTGTTTATGGCCCCGAACTCAGTGGAAAACGGCTGGCGGTGCTGAAGGAGACTGTGCGAGGCGTGGCGCGCGTCGGCGTCATCGGGAACGGAGGCAATCCGTTTAATCAGCTTTTATGGGAGGACACTGGATCGGCGGGTCGCGAACTCGGCATCGATTTGCGTCTGGCCATGGTGCGCCACGTCGACGATCTTCCTGCGGCTTTCTCGACCCTGAAGCGCGAAGGCGCTGAAGCTCTGATCGTCCTCGCGGATGCTCAATTGAATAGCGCGCGTTATCGCATTATCGCGCTCGCGGCTGAGCATCGATTGCCGGCAATGTACGAAGGTCGAGAATTCGCTCAGGCCGGTGGGATGATCTCTTACGGACCGAACCTTGGCGACTTGTCCCGGCGAGCGGCGGAGCTCACGAACAACATTTTGAAGGGCGCGAAGCCAGCCGATCTTCCGGTCGAACTGCCGACCAAGTTCGAGCTGGTCATCAACCTCAAGACGGCACAGGCGCTCGGCCTCAGTCTGCCGCCGACGCTGCTCGCGCAAGCCGACGAGGTGATCGAATAGATCCGTCGAATTGTTGCAGCGCATGAGTCCGTCCTTGGCCCCAGAGCGACGTTTGCGCCGCCGCACGATGTCGATCGTCAGCGGGGCATAGCGGAACGGGCAGCCTTCTATTGTAGAGTGCAACGCTCGTGACCCCTTGCGGACCTTCCCGACCGGGAGGACAATGCCACTAGTAAAGGATGTTGGAGCTGCTGCCTGCTGTCGGTGCTTGGCTGCCAGCGGCTTGGTCCGGTCCGCTTTTGAATCCCTCGCTCTTGCCGTGCGGGGACGCAATGAAACGCCGCGATTTCATTTGGCTTCTTGGGACTTCCGCGATATGGGCGACCGAAGCTGAAGCGCAACAGCCGCTTCGGACGATTGCGCTCATTGGAAACACGCCGGCGGCGTTTGGTCCCTGGCAAGCCGCTCTGGTTGAGCGACTTGGCCAACTTGGCTGGATTGCGGGCCGCACGCTGCAAGTCGAGTATCGGTGGTCCGAGGGGCGCCGAGAGCGTGTCGTCGAAATTGCCGCAGAGCTAGTCAGCAAGAAGGTTGACCTGATTTCAACCTACGGAGGCGCTGCGGTCGTAGTGAGACAGGCAACCGCTTCAATTCCTATTGTTTTCGTGCCAGCGGTTGACCCAGTAGCAGCTGGGCTCATTGTTGACTTCGCGCACCCAGGCGGCAACGTGACTGGAATATCGGTTCAACAAGCCGAAATCGGAAGCAAGCGGGTTGAACTTCTTCGTCAAATCATTCCAGGTCTCAGAAAGTTAGCAATCCTGTTTGATGCAAACTATCCCCCAAGCGTGCGCGAAGCCGATAATGTTGAGGCTGCGACTCGCCAATTTGGAATCGCGCTCCTCAGGCGGGGCGTTCATGTAGCTGCCGATCTAGAGCCTGCCTTTGATGCCTTCAAAAATGAGGCTGATGCCGTTTATCTCGCGGATGCTGGCCTAATAGATGGCAATCGCCTCCGCGTCGCTTCGCTCGTGCTGGATACCAAGTTACCGACGACAGCCTCAATAAGCGAAACAGCCCGAGCCGGAGCGCTCATGGCCTATGGACCAAACTACCCGGATTTGTTCAGGCGCGCCGCCGAGGTCGTTGACAAAATTTTGCGGGGCGCAAGTCCCGGAGACATTCCTGTCGAGCAACCGACTAAATTTTATCTCGTCATCAACCTCAAGAGCGCAAAGGCGCTCGGCCTCACCGTTCCAAATGAGCTGCTCCTGCTCGCCGACGAGGTGGTCGAATAGGGATTATCTTTTGCGGCATGAGTCCGAAACTGGCCCAGCCTGTGTGAAAAGTCAGGCGCCGCGAGTTTCGCTAGAATATCTTGCTAACCGAAGGGTTATGTCGGCTCATCTGAAGAACAACAACATGCAAGGCGACTCATCAAAAGGAATTTGATTCTCTCGATGCCCGCGAATCTTCGACTTTTCACACATGGGGTAATTCCGGGCCGGAGCCATACTGAAGCTCTGAGAATCAGCTCTCCAAGAATCGATGAGGCTCACCTCTTGGGCCTTGCAATGATAGGAGAGCTGCAATGGAGCGCTATGTCGGACTTGACGTTTCTTTGAAGCTAACAGCGATCTGCATCGTTGATCGGACGGGAAAGATTGAGCACGAAGGCGTTGTTCGTTCCGACCCCGAAGCGATCGCAGCATTCATCAAGTCAAACGCGCCGCATGTCGCGCGGATTGGACTCGAAACAGGGGCAACGTCGACATGGCTGTGGACCGAGTTGAATAAGCTGGGGCTGCCCGTCATCTGCATCGACGCCAGGCACGCCAAGGCGGTGTTGAAAATGCAGATCAACAAGAGTGACCGCAACGATGCCGTAGGCATCGCCCGCATCATGCAATGTGGATGGTATAAGGAGGTGTGCGTCAAAGGCCTCGACAGTCATGCGGTTAAGGCGCTGCTGGTCAGCCGGGCTCTGCTCGTCAAGATCAAGCGGGATCTCGAGAACCAAATCCGCGGGCTCTTAAAGAACCTCGGGCTGGTTATTGGTCCGGCAAAGATGAAGGTATTCGCATTGCGTGCTGCGGAGCTCACCAAAGAGCGGCCGGAACTCGCCCTTGCGGTAACGCCGCTACTCAGCGCCCGAGCAGCCATCGAGCAGCAGATTGCTGATCTCGACCGTAAGGTCATGAAGCTCGCACGCAGCAATGCCCAAGTGCGACAGTTCATGACGACACCTGGCATCGGCCCTGTTACGGCTCTTTGCTTTCTTGCAACGATCGACGACCCTACGCGCTTCAAAAGGTCAAGAAGCGTCGGAGCCTATGTCGGACTAACGACCCGACGCTACGCATCCGGCGAGATCGACTGGACGGGTCGAATCTCGAAGTGCGGCGACAAAATGTTGCGCGGCTATCTCTATGAGGCAGCCAATGTGCTGCTCACACGCGTAGCAAAATGGTCAGCGCTCAAAGCCTGGGGCATTCGGCTTGCAAAGCGAACTGGGCTACGCAAGGCCAAAGTTGCGGTCGCGCGAAAGCTCGCGGTCATTCTGCATCGGATGTGGATCGATGGTACCGAATTTAGATGGTCGTCAAAGGAGACCGCCGTGCAAACAGCATAGCAGATAGCGAATTCCCGCCGAGCACCGGCGGGATCCAAGGTCCCTGCCGGGACGTTGGCGTTGGTGCGATCGCCCCAGGCTTTGCGATGCTCAAAAGGCAAGCGCGCTTCACACATTGATCCGCCAGCGTCATCCTACGCCATCATGCGGAGGGCATGCCCCTACCGCGGAGAGAACCATGAACCCGGCAAGGATGTGTTTGGAGAGTCTTGACCGCAGGCCCGGAATTAGAGAACCGCAGGCCCGGAATTAGAGAACAGCCAGGGTCAAAAGCGGCGTTCGGAAGGTCCGCGAGCTGCTTCTGGTCTACCCCAACGAGCCGACATTTCTGGGCCCCGCCCGGACTTCGCATTCGGGCACAAGGCACGAAGTCGCTGCGCTCCAGCCCGCTGCGCGGGAGCAGGAGCTGAGAGGCCGGTAGCCGGCTGAGAGGACAGCGATAGCGGGGTGAAGGTCAACACGATCAATCAGCGTAGTGTTGGCGTGCAACACATGATCGCGCGCGGGTCAGCATTTTCATGCGGCTAGCCACATCATCGGCCGCACCGACAACGCAATGATAGAAAATTGCCTTGACGAAAGCGCCAACCAGTTTGCTTGAATGTGCAGTCTATATTTTGGCTTCGCAAGAAATTGATACACGCCATGTCGCGGGACATCGATCGACCGATTAATCGCGCAGTGGTTGTCGGATGTGCTATTTCTGCCACGCGCAACCATTTGAAATTACAATGTCGCGAACATTAAAAGTACTCTTGCGCAACACTCATGCCGAAACGCGGAAGTTGTGGAGGCACTCTGCCGGGGTTGCCGCCTCTCCTCATAGCGCCCGCTGCTTAGAGCGTGATGTTTTTATACGGAAGCATAGCCTGAGTTTTTGAGATAGTTGGCGCACTCTTGGGCAGAGAAGAGATCGAGGAGTTCGCCGACCTTTCGCCAGGTTGCTTCGACGTCACGAGGCGCGGCAGCCCGGATCAGGTGTTTGAGTTTGGCGAAGACCTGCTCGATCGGATTGAGGTCTGGACTGTAGGGCGGCAGGAAGAGCAGATGCGCCCCCTTGGCGCGAATGGCATCGCGGGCCAACTTGCCCTTGTGACTACCGAGGTTGTCGAGGATGACGACCTCACCCCTTGTCAGGGTGGGCGCCAGCACCTTCTCAATATAGAGAGTGAACAGCTCGCCGTTGATGGGGCTGAACGCTTCGACAACTATGAGGAAATGCTGGACACGTCTTCTATCTCGTCAGTGGTCAAGCGGCTGGGGTAAAATGCGTTTAGTATCAACGAGCGGTTTTAGGTTAGGCAATAGATCTCGATACGAACGAACGGCTGAACTCCGGGCGTGTAATCTTGATCCGCACGACAGCAAAAGGCAGGCGAGCAAAGCTTACGGGTCGCAACCGCGAAGGGCTCGCGTACTGGCCAGCGCAGGGCGTCGTGACTTCGCCGTCACCAAACCACAGCCGGCTTCAAGCCCTGAGCCGGCCTAGCCGTTTCGCATTCGCCGCTACACGGACGGCGATCAATGTCCCGGCGAGCTCAAACTTCACCCGATTGGCGCGCCTTTGATTTCGTAGTGGCGCGTCGGTTCACCAAGGAGTGACCCAAGCATCCTTTTAAATGGATCTGTCCACAGCGCTGACGTTTGAGAGGGATTTTGAGGTGGTCCCGGTCGTCTGAACAGCAATTCCGCGTCGATAAGTGGAGCTTCTGCCAAAGTTAGGCTGCCGCGCGGAACGGCAGCGGGTTGAAGTAAGCTTGATCCGGGGTGCGGCCGTCAAGGCTCGAGTGAGGACGCCGGCCATTGTAAAAGTCGAGGTATCGGCCGATCGAGGCGCGGGCGTCGGATACGGTGTCGTAGGCGCGCAGATAGACCTCCTCATATTTGACGCTGCGCCATAGCCGCTCGACGAACACGTTGTCGCGCCAGGCGCCCCGGCCGTCCATGCTGATGGCGATGCCGTGACTGGCGAGCACGCCGGTGAACGCGGCGCCCGTGAACTGCGAGCCCTGGTCGGTGTTGAAGATTTTCGGCTTGCCGTGGCGAGCGAGAGCATCCTCCAGCGTCTCGACGCAGAATGCGGCTTCCATCGTGATTGAGACGCGCCACGACAGCACCCGGCGGGTCGCCCAGTCGAGGACAACAGTCAGGTACACGAAGCCGCGCGCCATCGGGAGTGGAGTAAGAAGCGCGAGCGCGCTTCTCCTCCCCGAACCGTACGTGCACCTTTCAGCGCATACGGCTCTCTGTTCAAGCTTGGCCCATGGCCATAGCAACATCATGATAGTGCGAGGTGACAGTGCTGCGGGCTTCCTTTCGGAGGATGTATGGATTTTCCTCCGGATTGCGCCGCCGGAACTGCGCCTTCGGGCTTGAGACAAGCCGGTAAAGTGCTTTTCCGTCGGTCCCGCCGCGTTCATTCCGACCAAACACGAGCCAGGTTTTCGCCTTGCCCGGTTCCGGGGTTCGGTACCATTTCCGCATCAAAGGTTTGATGCGAGATCGGTATTTGTGCCCCAGCCAATGCGCCATTTTCCAGAACACGACATGGTCGATGCGCCGGAATACGTACGCGGTGAAGTCGGTGAACTTGTAGAACGCTGCCCATCCCGCCAGTTGGCGGTTCAGGCCGGCGATCATGTCGACCGTGCTGACACTATGATTGCCGGAGAGGGTTTCAGTGAGCCTGCGAACAAACCCCTTCGCCTTTTCCTTGGGTATCGTTGTGACGACGGACATGCGCCCGTGCGACCCTCGTTTGCGAATGATCCTGTGCCCCAGAAAGACGAAGCCGTCATTGACGTGGGTGATATGGGTTTTCTCCATATTCAGCATCAATTTCAGCTTGCCTTCCAGAAAGGCGCGGCATTCCTCGCGGATTTCCTCTGCTTGAGCTTTGGTCCCTTTTACGATCACGACAAAGTCGTCAGCGTATCGGCAGTAAGCAACCGCCGGCTTCCATTGCCGGTTCTCTCGAACCGTAATAGGGCGGCCCAGCTTGATGCCGAAGTTCCATGCCCAGCGGTCCTTGCGGGCCTTGTCGCTCAGGTATTTCGCCTCCAGCCACGCATCGAACTCATGGAGCATGATGTTGGACAAGAGCGGTGACAGCACGCCACCTTGCGGAACACCCTCGCTGGAGGCTTTAAACAGGTCACGGTCAATGTGACCTGCCTTCAGGAACCGCCAGAGAAGATCAACAAATCGCCCATCCTGCACTCGTCGCCGCACACATCTGATAAGCAGCCGGTGATGGACCGTGTCGAAGTAGCTTGCCAGATCACCTTCGATGATCCAGCGGCCCCTCGTCGTATCGGCTCCATCCTGAAGCTGTATCTTCACGGTGCGGACGGCATGGTGCACGCTCCGTTCAGGCCGGAAGCCATAGGATAGGCGATGGAAGTCGCTTTCCCAGATTGGCTCCATGGCCATGAGCATGGCTCGTTGGACGATGCGATCCGTCAGAGTCGGAATACCCAGTGGGCGTAGCTTGCCGTTGGTTTTCGGGATATAGATTCGCTTCACCGGCTGGGGGCGATAACTCTCGTCCAGCAGGCTTTTCCGCAGGTCATCCAGATGCTGATCCAGTCTGACCTGCAGTCGTTGCTTATCTATTCCGTCGATGCCCGGTGTTCGTGCGCCACTTGACGCCAGAACAATCCGAGCGGCCTCGGCAAGCCATTCCCGGTTGGCAATCAGCCGAAGGAGGCGATCGAACCTTCGGTTCGGGTCGCTCTCGGCCCATGTCGCGAGCTTGTGCTGCATTTCACTGATTATCAAAGGTCTTCACCTCGTTCGGTCAGATAGTTTGCAATCCAAGCAGTTTGAACTGCTCCCCTTCGCCATGTGGCAGGCTTTCCCTGCCGCGGACTACTACGGGAACTCCGCCAGCATGGTGGACATCAGGGTCAACTCCCTTGCGACGCAAAGCATCGTTGGCATTCCATCATGCCTTCCCTCGTTCATATACTGGACGTCATCGTATTGGTGAGGCTGCCGGTCGCAGTCTTTTCCCTTGCTTTCCGCAAGTCGATGCCGATGCCATGGTCTGGCTGCGTTCTCCCCATGACTACTCGCGAGCGTCCTTACATCTGGGCTCGCGTTCGGATGCCGGCCGTCATATCTGTCCGGCGACATCATCAGCATTCCACCTGTTAAGCCGTGTAGACGGAGGCGACATTTCAGCCCTTAGATGCGGGTAAACCGGTTCGTGTTCCTCAACCTTCCAATACTTCAGCCTCGGGGACCATCTCGGCTTAACGGCTTCGCCTCAATCCCCTTTACCTGCGGGCTACGTCACCCTGCCAGTTGACGACAGGTCACCGCCGCTTGGGCTCATGTCCCCTCACAGCAGGGGACAAGTCATTTTGTTTTCTCCCAATCCTCCTTTCTCTTTTGCATTCCAGTCATACGCTACCCCAACTGTGGGGCGAGGCGCACTGTAGGTGATGTCCATCGCCCAGACCTGGTTCGGGCGTGTGATCTCCATCCCGCGCAGCAGATACGGATAGATCTTGTGTCCAGGCTCGGGCTTGGTGGTACGCGGCCGGCGGTAGAGCGCCTCTATCCCCATCCGCCGCATCAGCGTTTTAATATGCCGGCGGCCGATCTTGCACCCCTCGGCAGCCAACAGGTCTCGCGCCCCCTGTGGGATAGAAACGGGTAACCGCTAGACTGCGGCCGGAAGGGAGCGGCCGATACGATTTTGGTGGCACGTGACCCCGTCAAAAAACCTGGTCCATGGGCTGTTGCGCACTTGAGAGTGGTGACGCCATCTCGGCGATCCCGTTTAGGAATTTGAATGAATTGCGCAGCCCAGCCCTTCCGCCGGAGTCAGGAGGAGCTACAGATGAATCCCAAAAGATCGAAGTCGAAGGACGGCGGTAAGATGCCGATGGTGCACCCGAACGCGGCTGCCATCGACGTTGGCGCCACCATGCATATGGCGGCCGTTAGGGCAGATCGCGCACCGGAGCCAGTCCACAGTTTCGGTACCTTCACGGCCGATCTGCATCGGCTGGTCGACTGGTTTACGGAATGCGGCGTCGAGACCGTCGTCATGGAATCGACCAGCGTCTACTGGATTCCGATTTTCGAGCTTCTCGATGCCCGGGGATTTACCGTGTTTCTTGTCAACGCGCGCGATGCCAAGCACGTGCCGGGGCGTAAGACCGATGTCAGCGATGCGCAATGGCTGCAGCGGCTCCATTCATTCGGGTTGCTGCGGGCCAGCTTTCAGCCCAAAGGGCAGATTGCCGAACTGCGAGCCTACGTGCGTCAGCGCGAGCGTCTGCTGGAGTACGCGGCCTCACACATCCAGCATATGCAGAAGGCCTTGACGGAGATGAATCTTCAGCTCCACCACGTCGTCGCCGACATCACCGACGCGACCGGCCTGCGTATCATACGCGCGATCCTTGCCGGCGAGCGCGATCCCGAGGCGCTGGCGTGCTTGCGCCACTACAGTTGCCACGCCAGTGCCGAGACGATTGCGAAGGCGCTCACCGGCAGCTACCGAGCCGAGCATCTGTTTGCGCTCGAGCAGGCACTTGCGCTTTACGACACCTACCACGAGAAGGCATCTGCCTGCGACGCCCGGATCGAAGCCGTGTTGAAGGAACTGAGCAACCATCGCGGACGTGGCCATGGACCAGCACCGCCGGCCTCACTGCGTCGGAATCGAACCGATCAGGCGAACGCTCTAGCTTTCGACGTCCGCGAGGCGCTGTTCGCGTTGCTGGGAAAAGACATCACCACGATCGACGGCCTCGGTTCTTACCTCTCGCTGAAGCTGATCGCTGAATGCGGTGACGACCTCTCCTCGTGGCCAAGTGCAAAGCATTTTACCTCCTGGCTAGGACTGGCGCCGAGCAACAAGGTCTCCGGCGGCAAAAGGCTCTCGTCCCGAACGCGCCGATCCGGCGGCCGGGCGGCGGCGCTTCTGCGCCTTGCTGCCGTCACCGTCGGACGCACCGATACTGCGCTCGGCGCCTTTTACAGGAGACTTTCATCGCGCATCGGTAAGGCCAAGGCAGTGACCGCCACGGCCCGCAAGATCGCAGTTCTGTTCTACAATGCTGTGCGATACGGAATGGACTATGTCGATCCCGGGGCCTCGTCCTACGAGACGCGCTACCGGACGCGAGTGGTCAACAATTTGCATCGGCGTGCCAAGGCATTCGGCTTCGTTCTCCAGCCCTTGGAGCCGAACGTCGGCGATGCCGTTTCTTAGGAATCGTTCTCCAGCGTGAGCTCCCCGATCTTGGCGTGCAGCGTTTTCACGTCCACCGCGGGCTCGCTCGTTCTGTTGCCACCGCCAGGACCAAATACCTCGGCCGCCGCTTCCTGAAGCTGTGACTTCCACTGCGTGATCTGGTTCGGGTGCACGTCGAAATGCTCAGCCAGCTGGGCCAGCGTCATCTCACCCTTGATCGCGGCTAACGCCACCTTCGCCTTGAATGCCGGTGCGTGGTGCCGACGGGTTCGTCTGCTCATCGTCTCTCCTGATTCGCGGGACAATCTTGCCCGCCGTCAGGCAGAAACTCCACTTATCGCCCCGTCCAGAATTCCGGAGCCAGCTCTGACATGCACTGGGCGCTATCGGATTTGATCCTGCCGAACTGACGCATCGGAGACTTGCCAGTAGAGCTCATTGGCGGCTTCGCGATTACGGAAGCTCCGGCTCAGAGACTCGCTGCTCATTATCGCCGCTCCAATCAAGCGGCCCTACATCTGGGATCTCGGGCCAAACGTCAGCGCCATCCGCTACTGCCTGAGCAACGGCGTGCGCGTATACCTCCTCGAATGGATTGCACCGACATTACCAGGCGGACATATCGGGCTTGATGAATGCGTGAGCGCCATATCCGAATGTGTGGCGACGATCACCACCGAGCCGAAAGCGGCAAAGCCCTTCCTGATCGGCCACTCGCTTGGCGGGACGTTAGCGGCGGCCTTTAGCGCATACGAACCGCGAGCTATCCGCGGTCTATTGCTTCTCGGCGCGCCCCTTTGCTTTCCACCAGGGACGAACAGATTTCGCGATGCGCTCGTCTCGATGATTCCGCCTGATCTGAGTGAAACCGACATCATTCCGGGGTCGCTGCTGTCGCATGCAAGCGCCTTCGTCTCCCCTGATACTTTCGTATGGTCCCGGTTGATAGATGCAGCAATGAGCATTGCTGACTTACGGGCGTTGGATGTCCATGCGCGGGTTGAGCGCTGGGCACTTGACGAAGCCCCGCTCCCAGGGAAGCTGATCCATCAGATTGCCGAATGGCTTTATCGAGAAAACCGGTTCTGCCGAGGCACCCTTACCGTGCTCGGTCGCACGATTGGCCCGTCCTGTCTTGACCTTCCGACGCTCGCGGTCGTCAACACGGCAGACGAGGTTGCGCCGCTGGCCTCGTTTGAATCGCTCCTTGAGGCGTTGCCTACCAAGGATGTCTCGCTCATCAAATACTCCGGCGAGATTGGGGTTGCATTGCAGCACCTCGGAATCCTTGTAGGACGGGAGGCCTACCAGCGTATCTGGCCGAGCATCATCGCTTGGCTGGCGGCGCATCGCTGACGAACCGGAGTATCGGCTCACGCGCTACGAACTCAGTGACCGACCATGGGACAGGCTAAGCAGATTCGCGTCGCGCCGATCACGAAGAAGGATGCCGACGCGCTGATCAAGCGGCTGCATTACGGTCAACAATGCTTTCCTTGCGCTTGGCGTCTTTCTCGGCCGCGCCTTGAAGGCGCGATGACGTTCGGTCCGTCGATGGACAAGAGCAACATTCAGGTGCTGGTGCGCGAGACGCCGTGGAACGGCTTGCTCGAATTGAACCGGCTGGCGTTCTCCGAGGCGCTGCCGCGCAATAGCGAAAGCCGCGCGCTCTCGATCGCACTGCGGATGATCAAAAAGCATTATCCGCATATCGTGGGTGATCTCGTTCGCCGATGGATTCCAGTGCGGCGACGGCACGATCTATCGCGCAGCGGGCTTCGTGCTCACCGGCATCAAGGTGAACAAGAGTTTTGCTGCGGATGCCCGACGGCACCGTTCCGCACAAGATGACGCAAGTGACCGGCAAGAACGCGGCTGGCTCGAGGTCCGCGAAAGCGGCACCTACGGTGCGTCTGCCGAAAAACACCGAAGCCTAGGACCCGTTGGTATCAGGCATCGCAACCCGATATTTCCCCAGCGGTCCTTTGGGCTAAACGTGGAGATTCCGCGCTTCGGCAACTCTGGCGGAAGAGAAGGAAGCGGACCTCCCAAAACAGCAGACGCAGGACTATGGCCCACGTTGCCCAACCTGCGCGGCCTGCCCCCGCTTGACGCATTCCTTTCTCGATACCCGCAATGGCAACACTGTCCGGCTGTACCAATGTCGGTGCGGCGAGCGCAGGAGCGTAACAGGCGCTCGCGCGAGCTTTGAATTCGGGCAGGTCGGTTGGGAGCTTAACCGCGAGGCTGCGCAGGCCCACCTCGCCAGACGTGCTCAAAGGCAGATTACCTGTACAAACAGGTACCCGCAACGCGACGGTTCAAGCACCGCAGGAAGGTGCTGCGCGATGCTTTGTGGCTGCGCGGATGCTCTCACTTACCCTTACCTTTGCCTTTATCGTTATCATGCTTCTGGCCGCCCTTGCGCTCACCCTTGTGGGCGCCCTTGTGGCCGCCAGCAACAGGCCCGGTTCCATAACGACCCTGAAAGACCGTTTGCTTCACTGGAATGCCACGGCCGCCACAGCGCCCGCGGTTCCTTAGGCGACCGTTATTTGGTATCCCGAAATTTTTTCAAAGTCCGGTATCAGTGCGTCAATTGCCGGATGCAAACCCACCGCGCTTAGAAATCTAATCTCAGCCGCTCTGGCGATGGCCCCGGCGGTGATACCAAGCAAGGCAAGTCCGAATGCGATTGTCGCAGACACACTTCGGATGTTGCGCCGATTCATGTCCAGCTTACCCCTGGGATTGTCGGCTCATTGGGATAGACCGGAAGCGAACGGCCGACCGCCCGAACGGCGCTTTTGACCCTAACGCGAGTGCGCCAGTTCGCTGGCAAAGAATAGGAGGTGAAAGTCCCCCATGGGGTAAGGAATAGCCAACCGCCCCGACCCCGAGTGATGCACGGCGTCCCGTGAGGGGCGACGTGAAGCGTTCACAGGGGAGACCACGGGCCAAGTATCGAGCTGCGAAACGGGTCTGATTCCGAGGTGCCGATCTCGTTCGCTTGAAGAGAAGGCAACATCGTCCCATGACGTACTGGCTTGCATGGGAAGAACCTCGCACAGTCGGAGGCCTTGTGCACGTGGAGAAGTTCTGGCGGCCTCGAGGTTGAGCTGCGCCACCTGGAGCTTTTGCACGAGATCGGTGGTTCTGGTGAAGAGAACGCGCCATCCGTTCTCGATCAGAGCGAGGCCGAGAGCACTTGCGAGATGGCTCTTTCCGCCACCGGGCGGGCCAAACAGCAGCAAATTGGCGCCCTTGCCCAGCCAGCCGTCGCCGGCGGCGAGCGCGGTGACCTGCGCCTTGGAGACCATCGGCACGGCCTCGAAGTCGAAGTTGTCGAAGGTCTTTCCGGCTGGCAGCCGTGCGTCGACGAGGTGGCGCTCGATGCGACGGCGGCCGCGTTCAGCGATCTCGTGCTCGGCAATAGTGGCGAGGAAGCGGGCCGCCGGCCAGCCTTCCTTGTCGGACTGCTCAGCAAATTGCGGCCACAGCACCTTGATGGCGGGCAGCCGCAGCTCGTTGAGCAACAGGTTGAGGCGCGCGGTGTCGACGGTGTTGGCCGTGTTCATGCGGCACCTCCGATCTCGGCGGTGCCGATAAGGCACTCTAGGCGGCCAGTGGCGCGAGATGCACCACGACCTGCGGCACACGGGCAGGATCGGGCGCGAAGTGCGTGCGCAGCTGTCCGAGATCGGGCAGTTGGCCGGCGTCCAGGTCAGCGGCGAGCTGGCCGGCGAGTTCGGCCTCGCAGCCGCGCTCGTGCGCCAGCGCAAGCAGATCGACCATGAGCCGGGAGGCTTTCTTGTCCGGCAGCCGTTCGCGCAAACGATCGAAGGTCTTCCGATAGGCATCGCGCGGGAACAGCCGATCACGGTAGATGAGATTGAGCAGCGCCATTGGCTTGCGCCGCAAGGAATGGATCACGTGCCGATAATCGACGACCTGGTCGTGCTTGCCGTTGGGATGCGGCCGCCCACGCGGCAGGGTGACGAGATGGGTGCTGCCGACGAACACGTCGAGACGATCATCGTAAAGGCGCACCCGCAGCTGGTGGCCGGTCAGGCGTGACGGCACGGTGTAGAACACCTTGCGCAAGGTGAAGCCGCCGCTTGACGTCAACCGACGGGCGAATCGAACAATTCCAAACGCAGATGGCTTGTCCACCCGGTGACCAACCTCGAGTGGTGGTCCGCCATCAAGTCTCCCCCGATTATCTTTTTGAAAGTGAAAGGCACGCCAGTGTGGGTCGGCGAGCCCTTGTTTGTTACTGGACCAGTCGCATTCAGACGACCATGCTCCTTGGCCGCCTGTTCTGGCTCGCGTAGAATTTTGAGATTCGAGAGGAAGGAACTAGAAAAATGCCGTCAGGAATGGTCAAAAAGTGGGTTGCCGATCGAGGTTTTGGATTTATCACGCCGGATGCTGGCGGAGGCGACGTCTTTATGCACATAAAAGCCCTGCCACGCGGCGTAGAGCCTCACGAGGGCGCGCGTGTGACCTATGACGTCGCCCAGGACGCCCAGAGCGGCAAGATGCAGGCGACCAATGTGCGGATCATCTAGAGATTTCGCCACGGGCACCTGATTTGACTCCAGGGTCGGAGGACACGACCAAAAGGGCGCGGGGCCGAAGCGAAGGGGAACGACCATGAAGCCGGTAATCGGACTTATCGCGCTGCTCTCTACTACTTGCGCGTTTGCTCAAGCCGCTCCACCGAAGGCGGCTAGACATCCTGTTCAGGCCAAACCGCAAGCGCCAATGGGTTGCAAACTGGTCGGCACGGTCAGGGGCACCAAGATCTGGGCGGGTGACTGCATTGCTGCGGCACCCGCAGCGGAAACTCCACAGCCAGAACCTCCGCCGCCTCCACCCCCTAGCGGCGTCACCGCGCCCGCAGAGAAGCAGTAATCGGCACCGTTCCGCCCACTAGTCGAGATCGGGCTGAGCCGTCGAGAGGTCACTCCTGGCTTCGCCGCGCCATCGCCTCGGTTGACTCGATAGGTGCGCACGCGCCCCATTGCGATGCCCGGGCCAAACAGTACACCCGCTGGAAACGCCCCGAATTTCAAGGATCGAAAGCCGCTCTCCGCGCGTTGACTATTGAGCCCAAGTGCGGAGGTCACCAATGATCAGCGACCGAGAACGGCGGGCTAGCACAGCGGCAGAACGCGAAGCCCACAAGGCATTCAAAATGGTCAAGCCGAAGGAAGCTATGTCCGACTACGCCAAAGCGCAAAAGGCCTTCCACGATAACCGAGAACGCCTAAAGGCAGAACGGCTGGCGCGGGAGGCTGAAGCGGCCAACCGCACAAAAGCAGGTTGAGCGTCCATCTGGATGACCACAGAGAGCCAAGTTTGGTAGCTTGCTAGAACGGACAGCGCGATGATCGCGCTGAAGGCGAAGGCAAAGTAGGGATGCCAGAGCTGCAGGTTTCCCATTGGCTGATGATCGCGGGCGGCCAGCGTCTGCGCTCTCACGTGAGAGATTTGACGTAGATCAAGAGCAGCGACCGTCATTTGGCCTGCAATCGAGCTTCCAAAAGGAGAACTGCCATGAGTGATCTGGTCGTGATCGCATTTCCCACGGAAGCAAAGGCGGAAGAAGTTCGCCAGAAACTGCTGGCGATGCAGAAAGAGTACCTGATTGAGCTTGGCGACGCGGTGGTCGCGGTGAAGGATGCTCAAGGTCACATCAAACTTAACCAGCTAATCAACACTACGGCTGCGGGTGCCGTTTCAGGCACGTTTTGGGGAGCGCTTATCGGCTTGATCTTTCTGATGCCGCTGGTGGGCGCTGCCCTCGGGGCGGCCTCCGGCACCCTTGGCGGATATCTGACCGATGTCGGCATCGATGACAAATGGATGAAGGAAACCGCTGCCGCTATTCAACCCGGAACCGCTGCCCTCTTTGTGTTGGTGCGTAAGGTGACCGCCGACAAAGTGCTTGAAGGTCTCAAGGGCGAAGGCGGTACGGTGTTAAAGACATCGCTCGACCATACCAAGGAAGCGGCGCTTCAAGCGGCATTGGCTGGCGTCCAGGCAGCCGTTCCGCCCCCGCCGTCAGTTTGAACGCCGCGCTGGTCTGCTGCGGCCGTCTCGGCCGGTCATGATCTAGATCAACGGGCGATAGTGGCGGCCTGCGCCTCTCGAGTAGCATTGGGACACCTGATGGCGTCTGCACCGCGAGGCGATTGCGGAAGCCCTAGCGTGTTTCCTCCGACGGGGCATGATCGCGCTGTTGTGGTTGCCCCGACGGCGCGGACGCTGGGGTTGCCCTGAACGATCTTCTTGCCGAACAGGCCGAGCGGCAACTGGAAGATCAATCAGGATCGAGACCAATTAGAACCTGAGTTGGCACCACACGATCCGCCGAACAATTTGCAAGCTCAGATACAAAATTCATTGGAAGCCCGGAGAGCGCGCTTTCGGCGAAGCCTTCCTGCTTAAGTCCCGCGCTGACGGCACTCCGGGTGCCTCGCCCCGGCGTTCGGCCGTCTGGCTTTGGCCGAGCAAGGGATCGCCATCCAAACTGGCGCGCTCGATGTCCGCTCTAAAGCACCCAGCCCGTCAGGACTGGACGGACCCATTTGGCGATTTCCACCAGCTCAAGATCGCTGCGCCGATGCAGCCGCCACCTGCGCACGGTATGCCGCATCCGTTTCCCGGCCTTCTTGCTGACGGCCGGGCTGAATGAGACGAACCGCTCACCGTGTCGATTGTTCGCCATCCTCGGCCGAAAGCTATAGCCGAGGAAGTCAAACGACTGATTTCGTCGAAGAAGCTCTTGATGTCGAGGTCGAGCACCCAATCGTGGCTCCAGCATCGACGCCGAGCCACAGCCAGTGCATCATGTGCTGATTCCCTGGCCGATACCCATAGGAATCCATGTGGAACACGGGCTCCAGGATCGGTTCAAGATAACGCTTGACCACCATCTGGGCGATCCTGTCCGAGACCGTTGGTATTCCCAACGGTCGCGTGCTGCCAGCTCCGCCTTTCGGTATGTCAACGCGCCGCACCGGAGGCGGAAAGTAGCTGCCCGAACTCATCCGATTCCAGATCCGATAGAGATTCTTACTCAGATCTCGGTCGAAGTCTTCGATCGACTGCCCGTCAACACCAGCTGCCCCTTGGTTAGCCTTCACTTGCTTATACGCCTCCCACACATCGCGTTTGGCAATACAAAACGGCTTGGCCTTACTCATGCCGATCATCCCCTTTCGGGTTGTCGACCGCGTAAAGCCGGATGACAACGCCCCTTCGGTCCAGTGCCATTACAGCGCCTTCGTCCCTAATACGGGCGTTTCCGCCCCTGTGCTCCGCATCGGTACTCTGCTCCTTGCGGCGACGAGCCGCTTGGAGTCCTCCCTTCACATCGGAGCGACAGGTTCCTGTGTTCCTTGTCAAAGCCTGATCCGAGGTCACGCCGCCTTCATGCCGGACGCCGGTTGGGCAGTCGGCAGGCTCCCCCCAACCCTTGCTCGCGGGATAGACATCCTGATCCCGGTTTCGACGTCGATAGAACACGTTACGACACGTCATCAGCGGTTTACTTACGTTCGTCTCCTCGGATCTCACCTGACGGAGTTTCCTCCGCCTTTTCCTCCAACGCTCACTACCAGGGCTCTTTACCCTCGCAGCTCGGAGTGGTTTGACGTCTGCCCCTGCAGGTCGACTTCGGAGGGCCATCCTCCATCTCTGACAAAGCTTCGTCAGGCTTCATGCCGAAGCCTGACTTCCACAGCACACGATATCCTCATGCTTGAGGGAGCGCCACAGCCGTTCGATGAACACGTTGTCCATCCAGCGGCCGCGGCCATCCATGGAGATCTTGATACCGGCCGCCGCGAGCGCGCCGGTGAAGGCGGCGCTGGTGAATTGCGAGCCTTGATCGGTGTTGAAAATCTCCGGTCGGCCGTGTCGCGCCAAGGCGTCCTCGAGCGCCGCCACGCAGAACGAGGTGTCCATCGTGTTGGACAGACGCCACGACAGCACGGCGCGGCTCGCCCAGTCGATGACCGCGACGAGATAGAGGAAGCCGCGGCCAATGGGCAAATAGGTGATGTCGGCCGCCCACACCTGGTTCGGGCGGTCGATCGTCATGTTGCGCAACAGATAGGGATGGATCTTGTGACTTGGCGCCGGCTTGCTGGTGTTCGGCTTCGGACCCAGCGCCGCGATACCCATCTGGCGCATCAACCGCTGCACGCGCTTGCGGTTGATCGTCTCGCCCTCGGCCTTCAGCATCGCCGTGATCCGCCGCGAGCCGAGAAATGGCCAGGCGGTGAATAACTCGTCGATCCGCCGCATCACCGCCAGATCGTTGTCGTTGGCCGGCTTTTGCAGGCGATAGACGCCGGAGCGCGCCACGCCGAGCAGTTCGCATTGGCGGCGGATCGACAGCCCCTTGTCGGCGCGATCGAGCATCCCGCGACGGTCCGAAACGCTCATCTTCCGGACCTCTTTGCCAAAAAATCCCGCTCCACCGTCAATTGCCCGATCTTGGCGTAGAGGTCCTCGACCTTTTTCTCCGCTACCTTTTCCGCGTCAAGGCCAACATTGGCGTCGAAGGCGCGCGCTGCATGCTCCAGAAGCTGCTTCTTCCAGGCGTAGATCTGATTCGGGTGAACCTCGTAACGCTGGGCCAAATCGGCGACCGTCGCTTGCTCTCGCACCGCCTCCAAGGCGATCTTCGCCTTCAGCGCTACATCAATCTTCCGTCTCGTCTTCTTCGTCACCATCCGCTCCATCTAGCAAACGGAGCGGTCGCCTTCCAACTTAACTGATGGTCCCAAAAACGGGGTCCATTTCACTACTGGGCTCGCGCGAATGGCACGTTCAAAGCTCCGGAGCGCTTCCTCTGGCAGACCCGCAATAGAATAGACCCAGCCTCTTCTGGTCCATACGTAAAATGAATTCGGGTTGAGAGCGACCGCCCGGTCAACCAATTCCATCTCACGTTCACAATCACCGACCATGAACGCCGAGGTTACGGCAGCCATTGCTAACGTCTCCGGATCACTATCGTCGATGCTTAAAGCCAACCGAGCAAGCCGAACATGCTTCGAAACTCACCTCTCGGGCCGAAAGAAGATAGCCCGGCTCTCGCCGCCTACGAACAGGCTCTGCGCACCATCGGTGTAGAAGATCGGAATGATCCCCTGACCGAACTGATCGCCAAGAAGATTATCGAGATCGGCCAGACCGGGCTCAAGGACCCTGCGCAAATCTGCATTCGGGCCGTCGAAGCGATGGGCCTGCCGAAAGGGTGATCACCTGATGGCTCTTCAATTCCACCGTGCCGTCGAGCATAAGGAAGTATGGAGCGCAAGCAGCAACGGCTTTTCTTTCGTGATCACTTACGATAGCCCTTATGGTTCCGGATTTCATGGACGCACAGACTATATGGCTTCATGGCGACCGCTCTATGTGAACAGAGGCGCCACCAAGATCGGCGGCTCGCCCTTTGATACGATCGCGCGGGCCTAGCTCAGACCTCAATCAAGGCATAGGGTCGACCAGTAGGCTTCTCGATCGATCGGGCCACGTTGTAAACCCGCGCGCCTCCGGGCGTACGGCCTTCATAGCGGCCCTGGTGGGCATGGCCGTGCACTACCGCACTCACCTTAAATCGATCGATCGTTTCGCCAAGACGTGACGAGCCGAGGAACGGAAGAATCTCCGGTGGCTCGCCCTCGACCGTATCGAGAATCGGCGCATAGTGAAGAACAACGACAGCCTGCTTGCTGGCCACGGCGCGCATGGCATTTTCGAGGCGCGTCGCTTCGTTGACGGCTTCGGCGACCAGGCTTTTGATGACGGCCTCGCCGAACGAAGCAAGCATGCGGCGGCCAAACCCACCGATGAAGCCCTTCACCCCGACGAAAGCGACGCCGTCGATTTCGTACGACTGCCCGTTGAGCAGATGCATCCCAGTCCCCTTCAAGATGCGCTTTACGTCTTCAGCCTGCCCTGACTCGTAATCGTGATTTCCGAGCACGCCGACAACGGGAATAGAGCAGGCGCGCAAATCCTCCGCCAGCAGTTCGGCTTCGGACGGCTTGCCGAGGTCAGTGAGGTCGCCGCAAAGGACGAGCACCTGGGCCTTGGTCGAAAGCTCGGCGAAGAGCTCCCGAAAGGACAACGTGCGATCCTCCTTCACGTGGAGATCGCCAATAGCAGCGAAAGTGAGGTGGTCTGGTTCTTCGGACATCGCGCTACTCGCTATCCTCGCCTACGTCGACAAAACCCCATTCCTCAATGGCCTGCTCATAATCGACCTGCGAAAACAGACGTCCCCGACATATCTTCACGCGCGGAGGAGGAAGCTCTAACTGTGTCTTCAGGCGGGCGACCAGTTCGTCCATCAGCCAACGCGGCACGCAATCGCGCTCGCTCGGATAGGCCCAGCGGAAGTTGAGTAGATGAGCCAGAAGCACCTCCCAGTACAACTCCATGTGGGCAAGCAGACGCCGCCAGTCGATCTGATCGTGCTGCTTGAGAATGAGATGCGCGATGTCTGCGCCGTCGTAACGGTGCCGCAGCTGGACGAAGGCCTTGGACCAGATCAACTCCGTCGGGGCAATGATGCGCATCGGCGTGCCGAATACCTCGATGCGCGGTGCAGATTCGAACCATTGGTCGGTCACGGGAGCCATGCCATGCCAGAAGGCGAAGATAACATCGAAGAAGTCCTCGTTCTGGAAGACTTTGCCGAGCCAGCGTTCGTCCTCGATTGCGACGGTGTATCCGAGGTTTCGGAAGTGGTTGAGAACACGAGGATAATCAGTCGGCTTGCACACGATATCGAGATCTTTGGTTGCGCGCGCCACGCCGGTATAGGCGCTGAGCGCATACGTGCCGGCCAACAGAAACGGAAGACCAAGCTTCGCGAGCTCGCTCAAGGCCTGAGTATAAAATACCTCGGCGCGGGCCGATAACACGGTCGGCTCAGCGGCTGCATCGATCGTCTCTATAGAGCCAGTGACCGGTCTGATTTCCTTCACCATGAAGGTTCACTCGAAGCTTATCGGCTTCGGCCATGAGGGTCCTGTTTGACAATCGAATAGGCCATGCAAGGTTCCGCGGGGCCCAGGTCACCTCCTGTAGAAGGTGGCTACTCACTTGCCCACCACCGGCTGGCCTGGTGCGCGGTCCAGTGGCGCGTGTGGCTTAGCGAGGCCCGTCGTACCGGGCGGGGTCTCGTTGTTAGCCGTCCTTGTGTCGATCCGCGCAAGCGTCGCGACAAATGCCGCGGCTGTTGCGATGATCGCAATCGCGAAAAGCAAGATGGCGGTGCGGTGGCTAGTCCATTCGTTACTCATCATGGATCTCCACCTCTGACGTGGAAACGCAATGCGACTTGGAGGTGTTCCTAGCGCCGCCGGGCTCGGCAGAACCGAAGGTAATTTGAGGCCACAAACCAATGTTCCTGTGCTACATTTACTTCGGGCGATGGGGTTAAGCGATGCCGTTCGGGCAAGGCAATCAACTCAGCACCGTCGCGCTTCAAGAAGTATCGGCTTGGCGAGGTCATCGGCACCCGGACCGAGGGAGCTGTCTGCTGCGGGTGCCTTCGTTGGGCGACAGGCTTGCGCCACTTCACGTTCGCGAGCTCGCGGGCGACCTTGCGATCGGTGACCTGCATCGTCGGCGCTCGCGTATTGAACAGATCAAGATACTCGGGGATCGCACCGCCCCAGCCATGTATGGCGGATCGTGCGAGAGACCGGTTTTATGATCCGCACCTACACGGGCTCGATTGGCCTTCCCGATGTCGGAGCGCGCCCGCCGTTGCGGATCAGCTTAGCAGTGGCAGCTTTCGAACTTGGCAATATTGCTCGCGCGAGCCCAATGTCCCAAACAGGTAGCGCCTTTGGGGCTACACTCAGGGGCTACACCAGCAAGTCCCGGTGTGCACAAAAGCCTGGTTTTGCGGGGCTTTCTTGAAGCCGTCTTATTATGGCGGAGAGGGAGGGATTCGTCCCCCCGTTAGCCTAGCTAGGGTTCGGACTCAATTGAGCCACCAGATTGCGGCCGCGGCGATGAAGGCGCCAGCGAGGAAGTTCCTCGCGAGCTTGTCGTAGCGGGTCGCGATGCGGCGAAAGTCCTTGAGACGGGCGAACATGCGCTCGATTAAGTTGCGCTGGCGATAGAGCCTTTTGCTGTAGGGGATCGGTTGGCTGCGGCTGGTCGTGGACGGAATGACCGCCTGGGCGCCCTGCTCGGCGAGAAGCGTTCGCAGACTGTTGGCATCGTAGGCCTTGTCGGCAATCAGCCGTTGGATTGGCCCGGCCGCCGCAAGAAGAGCTGGTGCCAGCGCGATATCGTTGATGTTGCCTGGTGAGAGCAGCAGGACGCGGGGACGTCCTTGGTCATCGGTCACAGCGTGGATTTTCGTCGTCCGGCCGCCGCGCGAGCGGCCAATGGCTTGCCCGAAGTCCCCCTTTTCCGCCGGCGGCCGACCAGTGCGCTTTGATGTGGGAACTGTCGATGGCGACCGATCCGACGATGCCGGTCTTGCCGGTTAAGGTCTCGAATATCTCGAACCAGAGACCCTGTCGGCTCCAGCGGTTGAAGCGATTGTAAATCGTCGTGTAGGGACCGTATTCCGGCGGGCAATCCCGCCAGCGCGCTCCTGACCGTAGCATGTGCACGATCCCGCTGATCACCCGTCGGTCGTCCACCCGGTGCGCACCACGCCGTCCTCGCGGCAACAGAGGCTCAAGGCGCTTCCACTCCGCGTCGCTCAACCAGTAAAGTTGCTTGCGCATCAAGGCCTCCTCGAATCGGAAGACCTTGAATCACGATTGAGCCCGCCTGAGAATTCTCAGCTCCGGCGCGCCCAAAAGGTAATTAATTTATCCTGAAGATGTCGTTCCGGCTTTCGCTTGTTCGACTGGCTGTCGGCAGAAGCGTCTGCAGTCACAATCGAGCAAGAGGGAAAGATGAGCGAGCCGAAGCAACGAATTATCGAAAGTAATGGTATCCACCTCAATATCGCTGAGCAGGGCGAAGGACCGGTCGCATTGCTGGCCAATGGCTGGCCCGAATCCTGGTACTCGTGGCGACATCAATTGGGCGCCCTTGCCGCAGCCGGCTTCCACGCCGTAGCCCCGGATATGCCCGGCTATGGCAAGAGCGACGCGCCCGAGGCGATCGACAAATACACGCTGTTTCATCTCGTCGGCGATATGGTCGGCGTTCTCGACGCTCTCGGGGCAGAGAAGGCGGTAATTGTCGGTCACGACTGGGGGGCGATCGTCGCTTGGCAGGCGGCGCTGCTGCGGCAAGGGCTGTGGCGGCCATGAGTGTCCCGTTCTATCCACGGGGCATGTCGCTTCGAACCGCGCTCATGCCGCGCACGGAAAACGCGCGGTTCTACATGCTTTACTTCCAGGAGCCAGGACTCGCCGAAGCGGAGTTCGGGCGCGATCCGCGGACCACTTTACGCAACCTGCTGTTTGCTGGGTCGGGCAATGGTGTGGCGCTCGCACGAGCCGCTCAAGCAAGCGGCGGGCCGTCAGAAAATTTCGCTATGGTCCCGAACGGCGGTGAATCCCTGCGAGGTTCCAGCGCACCGGCCGCATTGCCGTCTTGGATCACCGAAAAGGATATCGACTTTTATGGAGAGGAATTCAGGTTATCGCAACATCGATCGAAACTGTGAGCTGCTCGGCGCGATGGCGGGCCTGCGGGTTTCGGTGCCAGCGTTATTTATGGCCGGCGATCACGACCTGGTGATTTCCTTTCCCGGCACGGAACAGGTGCTCGCCAACCTCCAAAACCTCGTTCCCGGTTTGCGCGGCATCAAGATGCCGGCAGGCTGCGGCCATTGGACCCAACAGGAGCGGCCTGAAGAGGTCAACGCCGCGCTCTTGGAATTTCTTAAATCGCTGCCGGATCACGGATGACGGAGCATGATCCGGACCGCGTTGGTGCAAAGTGTGTGGCGGTTTTCCGAAGAGCATGCCCTCGGGCCCGACCCGAGGGATCACGCTCCAACAAAAACATAGAGCGTGATGACGATACGAAGAAAAGTCATCACGCTCTAATGCGGACTAGCTCGGTCCTGAGCTGATTGGTTCAATCCTTATTGAGTACGGACCCTAGGCCTTCGCCGATCAGGAGCTGGCCGACGTCACGGTGTCGACGCTGAGCAAGCCGCAAAGCCGGCCATAGTTGCAGCGCGAGGTGCCCTCCTCGCCCGGGTGACACGCGCAAGCGACGCGCTGCAGACGGGGCTCGCCGCCTGCGATAAGCTCCCGCAGCCGCTTGGTGGCGGCCTCCGCACGCCGGGTGCTCGTCGTCGCAGCGCGCCCGCGCTTCGGCGTATCGAAGCCGACTAGCCGCATCGTTTTGCCACCGGTATTGATCGCCCGCATTGCAACACGGAACTGATGGTGGCCCACTCTGTTTGGTACATCATCCAGGCGGAGATCGCAGTGCGGATCATTCTGATAACGACGCTTTGCTGGGCGTTGTCGTGCGGATTTGCGCTGGCACAGCCAGATTCGAAGAAAGACATGAACACGCCAAGCGGGCGCTCGGCACCGGAAGAAAAAGGACAATTGCAGCCACAAGGTTGGACCGGACCGCTTGAAACAAAATCGGGTGGTGCGCAGCCGGAAAGCCCGCAAGGTCAAAGCCCGCCGGGGATGCAGGCAGCGCCGGACGGATCAACAAAAACAGTTGTTGAGCCTCGCAAGTGAGTCCCGCTCGCTTTGTTTGGTGAGCGATCGGCTTCGCTCAGCGAAGCGCTCTCGCGCGGATTTCTCTATTCGACGACCTCCACGTCGACGTGCGCGATGCCGGCCGAGCTCGCGCGCCGGAGCCAGAGCCAAATCGAGGACACGCCCACGGACGAAAGGGCCGCGATCATTGACAGAGACCACGACCGATCGGCCGCCGCGCGACACCCGCAACTTTGTGCCGAACGGCAGGCAGCGATGCGCCGCAGTTAGCAGTCGATCGTCGAAGCGCACGCCGGAGTGCCGTGCGACTGCCGCTTTCGTTGGAGTAGTAGGAAGCCAAGCCGGAAAAAGGAACGCTCGCACACTGCGCCAGGGTTGACAAACAGGCATAGCAGCGCCCTCCCCCTAACGGCGCTCTCATAAGACCTCTCTCGGGCTTGGAATAAGCAGCCGCCGTTTCTCGAGGCGCAGATCGGGCGGCCTCGAAGCACGATCCGGCCGTCCAGACGGTCAGGCCAGCTATCACGCTCCAGCTTGCCGGCGAAAGCATGCGAAAACGCAACGCCAAAACCATTACCCTTGACGAGCAGCCAGAACGCTGACTCTGTCACCGCCTCGGCCGGAGCGGGCTGCTCACGATCGTCTGAATTCGGCGCTCATGATCGCGCGAAATCGCTGCTCACCATCAGTGAAATATGCATTTTGCCGTACGACTCGGCCACGATCAGGGTCGAATTATCGGGCATCACCGCCATGCCATTGGGAAAGGCAATCCCGTCCGCCACCTGTCGGGCGGAGCCGTCGGCTGTGACAACGGCCACGGTCCCGGGGACGAAATCGGCGCCGGCCATCAGGTCGAAACCTGCCGCGTTGACATAGGCGTTGGCGCGACCGTGGTTCGCACCCGGCGTGGCCGCATGGCCCTGATGCCGTGACGCCACTCACACAACCGCTCGATGCGACCACGGCTCGCTCCGCGGCCCTGAGCCTTCAACTCGACATGGATACGCGGGCTGCCATAACGCCCGCGGGTGTCGCGGTGGGCCCGCGTGATGTCGTCGACGAGGTCACGATTGGCGGCAGATCGTCGGCTCTCCAGGCGCGAGCGCCATGCATAATAGCGCCGGCGAGACGCCGAGCACGTCGCACAGGAGCGTCACCGGATAGTCGGCGCGGCGATCTTCGATAAAGCGGAATCTCATTTCGGAACTCCAGCAAAGATCGCAATGGACTTCCTAAGAAACAGCCGGATTGGCGTCTCCCGGGCCTGCAATACAAAGCCGAGCGACTTGGCACGGCGTCGAAGGTTAGCAAGGACGCGGCTGCGGTATTGTTGCTCATAGTGGTCGGCGCCTGGATCCCTGTAGCTCATGCCGTGCCGAAGAGTGTTGTAAAATAGAACTGCGATCTTCCGAGCGGTCGCTGTTACCGCTTTTGACTTACCCACACGTGAGGATAGTCGGCGATAGAATGCGCGAGCGCCGTATCGCTACGTCCGACGGTCGTTGCTGCCAACCGCAACAGTGCGGCTGCCCGACCGGAGGATCTCCGTGTCCGCGACGATAGCACCTTGCGGCCGGAAATTTTGTTGCCGGGTGCAAGGCAGAGCCAGGAGGTGAAGTGCTTAGCACTCGGCCAGGCCCTCAGATCGGTGCCACACTCGCCGACAAGTTTCAATGCCAGCGATGGACCCAACCCATGGATCTCGGTCAGATTGACGCCGAGCACTCCGTAGAGTGCGGTTCTGACATCGAAGGTGGGCGTGTTGACTTGCTTAGTCTTGATGCGTGGCTTGGAAAGCTTCCCGGCCGGCTTTGCGCCCTTACTGTTCAGTGTCGCGATCAGGACCTCGAGCTTGCGATCGCAGTCGAGTATCTTCGCTTGGTAGACGTCGTAAAGTTCCAGCGATTGGGTCAACGCGAAGACATGTTCGTGTCGATTGTTGCCTACCAGTGCCGCGCGGATCGTCTCGATGGATGAATGGCACCGCACGTCCCGATAGGTTGCCAAGACGTCAGGATTCCGCTCACCTGCGGCAATGGCTCGGATGATCCGCATGCCGGTTACGCCCGTGATATCCGTGACCACATGATGGAGCTGCAGATTCATCTCCATTAGAGCCTTCTGCATATGCTGTATATGGGCGGCGGCATATTCGACCAGTCGCTCCCGTTGACGCAGATACGCGCGCAGGGTTGCGATCTCAGCATCAGGTCGGAAGCTGCCGCGTAACAGGCCATAGGAATGAAGCTCGCGCAGCCACGCAGCGTCGCTGACGTCGGTCTTGCGTCCAGGAACGTTCTTGGCGTAGCGCGCATTGACCAAAATCACATCAAACCCGCGCTGCTCCAGAATCTCGTAGACGGGGATCCAATAGATCCCGGTAGATTCCATCGCGACACGCGTCACGCCGCAGGCTTTGAACCAATCTGCCAGATCATGCAGGTTTTGGGTGAATGTGCCAAAAGAGCGCACAGGTGCGTCGTTAGAAGCGGCGGGGTTAACCGCAGCCATATGCATCCTTGATCCGATGTCGATGGCGGCGGCCCCGACGTTGATCAGCTTTAGTTCCGGTCGGGCTCCTGTCGTCCTCTTGGGCATGGCAAGTCTCCAATCAATGATGAGTAGGAGGGTCTGGGCTATGCCAATCGTCATCTTCCTAATCGGGATCGCCGTCAAAGCAGCGTCACCACTCTCAAGTCCGCATGCACCCATGGACCATGTTTTTTAACGGGGATTGAGCCTCCAATAATCAAACGGCCGCTACCCTCCCAGCCGCAAAGGATACACAAGGCTGTTTCTAAGCCGCACAGGCGCGCCGCTGCGCTAGACGGTTTTTTAAAATGTCGCGCTCCATGCGCAGCCGCTCGTTCTCCCGCTGCAAACGCGCGATCTCCGCCGCGTGATCCGCCGACGGCAGCGTCGCCTGCGTTGTCGGGCGCCGCGTCGCCGCCGTCGGCTCCAGCCGGGCCCCTCGCTGCTCCACCCACCGCCGCAGCACGGAATCGCGCAGGCCAAGCTCCCTGGCAACAGATCCGATCGAGCGCCCGCTCGACACTACGAGATCAACCGCTTGCCGCTTGTAGTCATCCGTAAACGACCGACGTTGACGTCCTTCCATCCGACACCTCCTGGCTCTTCGAGCCTACTACAGGTGTCCATCGATTCGGAGGAGGTTCGCGCCCGGAATTAGAGAACCGCCAAGGCCCGTAGCGGAATTGACTGAAGGTTTTCTTGGTTCCCCCGGATTACGCCTCCCGCAACCCTTCATGCTTTCTGTCGCCAGGCGAATGGTAACTCGTCCACAGCTTGGTGTGTCATCTCGCATCGGCAGAGCGAAATTGCTCAATAAGGCTGCCGGGCCCCTTTGGCATGCTGATGATATTGCTTTTTCTGTTCGGGTCCGTTGCTACAAAGCGCTTTCTTTACGCTCCTTTATCGAACAGCATACGCTTGATGCTGCTGACGGGAGCACTAAGGTCGCAAAGGCACTGTTCCCATTGCTCGCAGGCGATGTAGGCTTCATTGTTTTAATTTTTTCGGCACGCGCTTTTTTGGTTTTGGACCACCTGGCGCCCCGGCATCGTCCCCATGGCAAGGCCAAGCATCTCTGAACGCCTCGAGAGCAAGGGTAATCCCCGGTTCATTCAGTCGATCCGGATTATTGTCAATGTATTGAAGAAGGATCTTGGCACTTTCCAAGGCACTGCCTTGCGCTGGGGGGCATGCACGCACCTCAGCTGGCAGATTTGGTGAAAAGAGCATCGCAGTCTCGATCATTCCCTCACATGAGCCGGCGAGCCGGGCTTCGTCCTGATCACGAAACGATTTCTGAACAAGTAGCCCGCAAGATCTCTGCGCGTCGGTTCCTTTATCGACGACCGTGCCGCTGACCCTTCCAATGAGCAAAAGGGCTAGGCCGGCAAGAATGATGTAGACCCGCATTGGCGTCCCCCGAATACCGGCGCAATAACAGCCGCGATCAGTGCACTGATGGCACAAATTTCGATCCGGCGCGTCCCTTGCGCGAAATTTTGATGGACTACAGACAGATTCCGGAGAGCGTCCATCAACCTGCCGCCTACGCGAGCCGCATTGATCGATTGGTGTCAATGCTCGACCGTTAAGGCACGTCCAACGACTGCCTGTCGATGACCTCTTTTTCTAGGACGAGCGCTAGAGACTGTACCTCGGATCGTTACGCCATTCGCGGTCGCCTTGATCGCGGGCTATGCGAAGCTTGGGCTTTTCGCGGCGGGCCCTCCAACCGATCGACGGTTGTTTGGCAGCCTTCGACGGTCAATATTGCGCCCCCACTCTCTCGGATGACGCCGCTCACTGAATTCGTGGAAGATCCGGCGCCTATCGAGACCGCTGATCAGGAAAGCTGCATGAGCTCAACACTGAGGGACCTAACCTCGTTCAGGTTCAAGCTGCACCGTTTTTCGTCCGCCGTTCAGCTCTCTGAGTCGGTTTACATATTCCTCAGGCTTTAACAGATGAAACGGAGCGTTGAGACCCATGAAAGTCGCTATGCGTCCGATAAAAGCAGTGCAGTTGGTCGTTGCTGCATTCCACACCGGCGAAGTCTCCTGCAGGTGTTTGATGTAAGCAAAGACCCTCTCGGCATCGGCCTCATTCAAATAGACGCGATAGCTGGCCGTCAGATATTGCTCGTCAAGATCACCATAGGTCGCACCTGTCTCAGAGGGGACAAATATGAGGTGTCCCAAGATGTACGGCAGCTCGTCGCCGGCCGGAGCCAGACCCGCGACCTCGACCTGCTTTTCGTTCGTCTTTCCGTACCAGATGAATGCATGACCGTACGTTGCTGCCGTACGGGCACGAAAATCAACATAGTAGGGACCCTTGGCAGCAGCTCTTACTGGCTTTACATCTGAGGTGGCCAGCGGGGCACCCGGCGTAACAGCGGCCATGCTCTCCGCATGCTTCGTCGCCGAATTGGGGAGAGCGTCCCGTTGCTGATGGTCGGGACGCGCCGCGAGTGGTTGTGCACTACTGATCCCGGCTCCCAAGCCTACAAAAGCCGCCAACATGGCGGCCCTCGCAAGAAGCTCCAAGCCCGGATATTTCCGATTCACTCCCGCCATCTTCGAAGCCTCTTGGATCCAAGATCCGATGCCACAGGCAGTCCGCCCACCCCAAACGAACGCCGCTGGCGTACGAATGGATAGTCAGATCAACCTTTGGTCACCAACGGAGCCGGGGCCGCGACCGGGTATTTGCCCACGGGGCTCTTACCAACGGGGTATTTGCCGACGGGATATTTGCCAACCGGCGTGGGAGCGGCGGCAACCGGCTGAGGCCGTGGCATGTCGGCAGCAACTGCTGTTCCCACGAAAGCCAAAGAAGCGATACCAAGGACCACGAATTTCAACATTGGGTTCACCATGATTCGGTAGTTGGAATTCACATGACACGCATAGAAATAACCTGACGCTCGCCACGACAGCAATGAATAGGCCGAGGAGTCGGCAGTTTCGAAAACTTTTTTTGCCGTATGTTGCGAAAATGGCACGCAAATTGAGCTGTTTGGTTCCAAGTCGATTTCGTGGGCCCCCATAGGTCGGGACCTACCTCAGAGTATCCACGGAAAGACTCGACCGGTCCGCGCCATATACTCGCGATACCTGTCGCCAAACGTCTGCAGCATCATTCGCTCTTCTCTTGCGACGCGGCCAAAGAACAAAATTCCGAAGCCGGCCAGACCCGCGAAACCGGCAATCCAATTAGGCAGCAGCAATGCCTGGGCGATAGCCCACAGCCAAAATGCCGAATACATCGGGTGTCTAACTCTCCGGTAAATCCCTTCCATTACGAGTTCATGGTTCTCCCGCACGTCGAGACTTATCGACCAATTCCGGCCGAGTGCACGGTGAGTCAGGTGAAAGACGCCCAAAGCCGCAATCGCAAAGAGAGATCCGAGCCAAGCCAACCAGGGATAAAAGCTGTGAGCTGCGAAACGAGGTATTCCTGTCGCTACGTAGACGAGCGGCACAAGTCCAAGCCCCGAAAGAGATATGAGCAGGAGCGTAGTTTCCAGCGGGCCGCGAGCGCTCCACACAATCCTCGCACGGCGGGAACGCCGCGCGTACTTATAGCGTATGAGGTACCAGCCGATCGCCAATGCAACGAAAATCACTTCCGAAATGGTGGGCGTCATTTGAATTAGGCTGCCGCGCCCGGACGACCCGGCAGTTCGTTTTCCGACAGCGGTACGCTCGCAATAAGTCCTCCGTCGTCAGCGATCATCGACACGGCGCCATCCGGGGCGAGCGTCTGGGACTTGGCTGAAATAGGTCCGCATGTGAGCATGAAGTAATCGTACGATGTTCGCCTGTCATTTCCACTGACGAACTGGCAGTGCACGCGGAAGAAATTGAAGCGGATGCGTTGATACATGTCGTGGTCAAGCATTCGACTAATCTTCACGACCCTGACGGTCGCCTCGTTTTCTGTCGACAAGCCCATATCGGCCATTGGCCGGCTTTTGTAAAAGTTCAACAGGTCGATGAGGGCCTGATAGTCGCCCCAGAAGATCGCGTGCGACTTGGCGACGCGTTCCACCGTCGTGCGAAAGCGTATTGCCTTCGGGTGCAGGCCAATCTTGAGTATGGATGATCCAACGCTCAAGAATGTGACGGGAATTTTGTTCTGACCGAGCGCAGGGTCCAGCTTCAATGCGCGATCAAGTAGATCAACCGCAAGTACGGCGCCGAGACTGTGGCCTATGACCAAAATTTCGTCTGCGGCAGAGTTGCTCGCCGCAGCCACGAGCTCCGCGGCCAACCTGTCCAGCCTTTGCTCGATTTCCGAATTACCGCATCGAATATACTCGCGAGAAAAAATCCAATCGTCGAACAAGTCGCCTAGGTGCAGCCAGCGCCACGGGCCGGCCAAAACGGCTGCGAACCCGACGAGACCGCCACCGGTAGCAATGGGAATTGATCCGGTGATTTTGAATGCAAGCACGCCAATCAAGAAGGCGGCCGCGATGAGCAGTCCGAACATGACCAATGGATAGAGAAAGAAAAGTGCGTAGCGCCAGTTGGCCAGCAAGTAGCGCCAAAGAGTGCCGGACAAAACGAAATCGAGAAACGCAAGAATGCCGACGGAAATGCGTGAGCCAATGCTTCGACGCCCGAAGGCCTCAATTACGTCGTGCCATCGGACCAGACGGTAATCGGTTTCGACGTGCCAATCGGGGCCGGTTGTCGTCACATTCCATTGCATCTGGTCGGCAGTATCATGCGAACCGTCAACGGCCGCTTTCACTGACCAGGTATGTTGGAACCTGGCAATCTCGCGCACAAAGCGTCGTTGCGCGCTGACATGCGACGTGATTGGATCATAGCCGCCGATATGGAATACCAGTCGCTTCGCTATAGGCTTTCCGGACAGGGTCTTACCGGCGACTATCCGCGGATTCATCGTGCTACTCACTGCCCACGCGTCAATCGACCTGAAATCAAATGACAGAACGTTTGACGCCAAGGGTTGTCAAGAGAGAATCGACCAGTTATTGGGGAACAGTGTCGATGTATTTTGCCATGCGCGTAATCCGAACCGCTCGAACAGTAGCGTCGATCGGTGCTGCCATGATGATCGGATTGTCCAGCACGGCGCCCTCTCGAGCACAGGACGAGATATCATCTGGAGAGAGATGCCTTGCGGCAAACTTGGATGTCTCGTTGGGCACACAATTGCCCCATACGGCGGCGCGTTTGAGATCTGGCGAGCCGTTAAAGATTGTAGCGATCGGATCATCGTCGACAGTGGGACTCTGGGTGTTTAGGTCCGCGGCCACATATCCAGAGGTGATGCGCCGGGAGCTCTCGAGGCTTAGATCGAACGCCAAGATCAACGTCATCAACAGCGGTCGAATCGGCGACACAATTCCGAACAACATCGCACGCTTCGAGCGTGACGTTTTCGCCCACGCACCTGATCTCGTTATCTGGCAATTGGGCACCAATGACGTCGCCTGGGGTGGCCGGCCGGACCAAGGGCTCAAGAGGAGCGTTCTTGAAGGGGTAAGGGCCCTTAAGGCAGGGTCTGCCGATGTCGTGCTGATGGATCTGCAATATGCGCCGCAGGTGCTCGCTTCCGCTAGCTACCCAACTATGGAGGGAATCATCGCCGATGTCGCGAAGCAGGAACGGGTCGGGCTATTCTCTCGTTTTGCGCTGATGCGAAATTCGATCAATGCCGGAGTTGCGCAAAGCGCGCTTGTAACGTGGGACGGATTGCACAACACCGCAGATGGTTATGATTGCATTGGACGAGCCCTTGCCCGAGCCATCTCAACGAGTGCGCGTTGAGAGGCCCGAGCTCAGGCGAATCGAAGGCTGCGGCTTCGCATGAGTTTGGGCACCGGCCCGGACAGCGGCGCCGAGCGTGCAGATGACTGCCAACGCGAAAAGACCAATTCTCCTCGACAATCACCGCAGCTCTGGCAGCGGTGACAGCAATTCGCTCCGACGCTGTCAGGAGGTGCGCTCATGCACCATTATGCCGGCCAACTTGTTGACCTGTTACTGGTGCTTGTCGCCGCGTGGATGGTGCCGGCCAGCATTTTTATTATCTACGTCTATTTCGCTCGTATCAAGAATCCGGTCAGCGAATCGGTCTTCGGACGTGTGGTCATCATTTCCTTGTTCATCATAACCACGTCGATTTGGCTCCCGATCATTATGGCCGCTATCGCCCTATCACTGATCGGTCATTTGTGGTCCCGCTTCAGGGTAAAACCACGCAAGTAGCTAGCTATTGCTAAAGGCGCAAAAGATGGAGTCGAATTTGGAGCGGCACCTCAGCAAAATAGAAAAAGGGAAGCAAAGCAATGCCCGCGTCTCCTAGCTCTGACGATTGCAATCAATATCTAACAATCGCCGCGGCTGCAGAGTGGCGACCGCAAATTCGCTGCTCAGTGTGTGCACGCAGCAAGGTGGCTTTTCAACCGACGCTTGCTTGCAAATTTGCAACTGCATAGCTTCGGAAATGGAAGCGAATTTTGGTAACGAGGCTCTGGGCTCCATTGATACGCCGAGCGTTGAGCAGCTGCATCAAACTAACGAAATCACAATGCGGTGCGTCCGATGCGCGCTAAAACACATGGAAAACCGACAAGTGTTAGGCAGGATTTTCGTTGGTTTCTGATGCAACGTCCGCTTTGCGCCGATTTCGCGACGTGACCAAGCCCCTGGGCCAGGCCGCGGTGGGTGCGCTGACGATAGGGATACTGCGTACCGCCCGCTTTTTCGATCCGATCAGGACCGCCAACCTGTTTGGCCGGGTTGCCCGTTCGATCGGGCCCCTGATGCGGGAGCACAAGATCGGTCGCGCCAATCTAACCGCCGCATTTCCGGAGAAATCGCCGGCAGAGATCGAGGCCATTCTCGCAGGCGTATGGGACAATCTCGGTCGAGTCGGAGCCGAATTTGCGCATCTTGATCATATCTGGGACTACGATCCCGCGCGGCCCGAGGACAGCCGGATCGAGATCGACAAGCGCTCATACGAGTTGTTCACGCAGCTCCGGCTCGACGGCAAACCGGCGCTGATCTTTGCAAGCCATCTCGCCAACTGGGAGCTTCCCGCGCTGGCCGCCGTCGCGCACGGGATGGACGCGGCGATCCTGTATCGCCGGCCCAACATCGCGTCCGCCGACCGCATCATCCAGGATATGCGCGCCGTAAAAATGGGGACGCTGATTCCGGCTGGTCGTGACGCACCCTTCAGACTGGCGGAGGCCCTGAAAAATGGTCAGCACGTCGGGATGCTGGTCGACCAGTATCTGACCAACGGCGTCGAGGTGACTTTCTTTGGCCGCAAGACCAGGGCCAACCCGATGCTGGCGCGGCTGCTGCGGCAGATCGAGTGCCCGATCCATGGCGTACGCATTATTCGCCTGCCGGGAAACCGCTTTCGTGGTGAGCTGTCCGAAGAAGTGAAGCCGGTCCGGGACGCCGCCGGCCAAATCGACATTCAGGGAACGATGCAGGCGGTCACGTCGGTGATCGAGGGCTGGGTCCGCGAATATCCCGATCAGTGGCTTTGGCTACACCGCCGCTGGCGGTAGCGCCCGTTCAGCGCCCGCGGCCATCGCCGGAGGCATAGCGTCCAGTTCAGCCATGCGGCGGTCGATCTCGCCGATCACGCGCTTGGAGAACGGCCCGAGGTGCATGTACAGCGCCATCAGCATCACGATGTAGCGCAGCGCGCCCGGGTTGGTCTTGGCGACCTCCACGAAGGTCTTCCAGAACGGCTCGCGGACCTCCGGCAGGGCCCGCATGATCTTGTGCACGCTGTCGATGCCGCCGATTTTCTTTCGCAAGTCGCCGTCCGGGAGGTCGCGGCGACGGTCGGATCGGTCGAGCATGGCGGCGAGCCGTGACAGCCGCCTCGCATAGGCTGCCGGACTGTACACCTGCCCGAGCACCGCCTTGTAGTCGGCAAGGATCTCACGGAGCGGACGCATGGTATCGAAATTACAGCCGAGCGTGCACTGATCGCCGGCCTGCTCGACGTTCATGAGGTCATGGCCTTCATGCAGGCGGCCTTCCTTGGCCAGTCGCCGGGTGAGCTGCGTGCCAGGCAGCGCATAGAGCAGTCCGACCATGCAAACCGGAATGCTCGCCTCGTCGATGAAGTCGGCCATTGCCTGTCCCATCGAGGCTTTCTCATTGTCGAATCCGACGATGAAGCCCGCGGTGACGAACATGCCGTAGCTGTAGATCTTGTGAATGCACTCGGCGATGTTGCGTCTGGTGTTCTGCTTTTTCTTCATCTGCACGAGCGTCTCCGGATCCGGGCTCTCGATGCCGACGAAAATCGCGAAGAAGTTCGCGTCCTTCATCGCCTGCAGCAATTCGTCGTCGTCCGCGATATTGATCGAGGCTTCGGTGGAGAACTCGAGCGGATAGTCGCGCTCTTCAAGCCAGTCCTTGAGCCGGGGCAGCAGGGTGCGAAGGTTCTTCTTGTTGCCGATGAAATTGTCGTCGACGAAATCGACATGCCCACGGTAACCGTGGTCGTAGAGCGCCTGCAGCTCGGCGAGGATCTGATCGTTGGTCTTGGTGCGCGGCACGCGGCCGTACAGCTCGATGATATCGCAGAACTCGCAGGTGAACGGGCAGCCGCGTGAATATTGCACGCCGATGAAGAGATAGTGCTCGAACTTGAGCAGATCGAATCGGGGCATCGGGCTTCGTGTGACGTCGGCCGTAAATTTTTCGGCGACAAACACGCCCGTGCGGGCGCCGCTTTCCCAGGCGGCGATGAAATCCTCGATGATTGCCTCGGCCTCGCCGAGCACCTGGAAGTCCGCGTCCGCGTAAAGATGAGGGCTGGAGGTCACGTCAGGCCCGCCGACACATACTGGCTTGCCGTGCAGATGGGCGAGATCGATCAGGTAGACGGCATCAGGCTGCTGGTTGAGCATGCCGCCGATCATGACGAGATCGGCCCAGTCGAGGTCCGCGTCCGTCAAAGACTCGGTGTTGCGATTGACGAGACGGATGTCCCAATGCTTCGGCAACATGGCTGCGACGGTGATCAGGCCGAGTGGCGCTGCCGGATACTTCGCGCCGACGAGTTCGCAGGCTGCGGTATAGTTCCAGAACGAGTTCGGAACGAACTTCGGATAGATCATTAGAACGCGGCAGGGATACGTCATGTTGCTCCGGCTCGGACCTTGAGGGTCACAATGCCATGCAGTTTGTCGGTGGGCAACTGTGGTTCAACGTACAAAAAGCACCGCTGGATTGGTCGTGGAAGCTCAGCCAGATGCAGCGCTGCTTTTGACCGGGACCTGATCGACGGAGGGCATTATGGCCAGCGGTCACGCGAATCGCGCTAATAGGCCGAACACATGGCTGCTCCGACTACCGCCGCATGCGTAAAGAAAGCTCTTGCCAACCTGGAGCCGTCCACACATGGCCCTAATGCGAAGTGCTGGCGAACTATGAAATAGCCCGCCTATCGAGGAGTAAAGCGGAATTCAGCGGTGCCTACGACGTGGAGCGCAGCGGAAAAACAATGGAACCGGACCGCGCCGTTGCCGAGCGCGAGGCGGGCACTTCTTGGATCACTGGCGCCTAGATAAAGCCACGAACGGGAAGGACGCTTTTGCTGTTTCGCGCATCACGCAAAACGATCAAATCTGCTTGCTCGAACCAGGGTAGGGATATGAAGTTCGTAACGTGTCTGCTTGCGGCAGCGCTCTTGCTTGCGGGTGTCGGGGCAAGTCAAGCGGCAATCCGCATTGCTGATGATCGGGGCGGTCGAATCGGAAGCTACATCACCAAATTTCAACGTCTGCATTCATCCGGACAGTCCGTGATCATTGACGGTCTCTGTGCCTCGGCCTGCACCATCGTCCTCGGCGCGGTCCCTCATGACAAAATCTGCGTGACCTCGCGTGCGGCGCTTGGTTTCCATGCCGCGTATGATTTCGGCATCAACGGCCGCACCTTCACTAATCGCGAAGCAACCATGATGCTGTATTCGATGTATCCGACGCCGGTGCAGCGGTGGATCGCCGTGCGCGGCGGGTTGACGCCCCAGATGATCTTCCTGCGCGGCAAGCAACTTCAGGCGATGTACCAACCGTGTTACTCGATACGTTAGGATCGGTTGGACGCTGGCGCTTGAGATGGTCGGGCTAGGCGATGTCATCGTGGTCGATGGCGGCGGCGACGAGACCCGCGCGCTGGTCGGCGAGATCATGAAGAACATCGCGCAGGGGCGTAAGGCGGAAGGCTACGTGATCGACGGCGCGATCCGCGATGTCGCGGCTTTTGCTACGTCTGACCTTCCCTGCTTCGCGCGCGCGGTGATCCATTAAGGGCCATACAAAGATGGCCATGGCGAAATCAACGTGCCGGTGTCGGTCGGAGGCTGTGTTGATTTCGCCCGGCGACATCGTCGTCGGCGATGAGGACGGCGTGGTGTCGTTTCCAGCGACGGCGGCCGCAAGCCTGCTCGAAGCGGTGCAGGCCCAGGCCGCACGTGAAGAAGAGACGCAAGGCGATCTGCGAAGGCCGCTATCAGGGCTCTTACGGCAAATCCTGACCGCTTGCCGAGGGGGAATATTGGCTCAATTGCGCCGAGCGGCCACAGAGCACTATCCATAAACGGCTCATGGCGGCGGATGATATTTAGCTCATCGGCGAATGAGGCGGCCTCGTTCTATCTGGCGAACGAGCGTAGCTGTTTCATCTGCAGCGAAGAAAAGCGCTCACCGTCGTGATGTCGGAAGTCGCCTCATTGACGATGATCCAATCGTCGGCAGTACGCTATCATCAGCTGACCTGCCCGGCTTTTCCTAGTGAACGCGGTGGCTCGCCCCCAGCTGCATCGCGCAAGCGAACCCGGTCCGCCGCAGGTTTCAATTAAGGAACGCGCTGATCTTGAAGCCTACTGCGCTTACCAGCAGGTCGCCCGCCGTTTCCGCTGTGCCTTCACCCTCCGTAGCGAAAAACATCTCTAATGCGTGGAGCGGGCCGCACGGAATGTGTGGCGAGCGCCGCACCTGATCGGCCTCAGATCACCTAATGTGCCGACATGGCATTCTTCAAGCGAAAGACAATGACCGAGCAAGTCGAAGCAGAACTCGCGGCGTTGCGCGAGCGAGCCGAAACGCTGCGTGGCCGCGATGCGGCTTGCCGAGGCCGCGCTCGGTGACGCCAAAGCAAAGCTCCAGCGCCACCACCTCGAAGCCACTCTCGATGCGGACGTAGACACGCGCAAAGCTTGTCGCGTGACGCTCAGTTTCTGCTGGGGCTTGAGAAGGCTGGCGTTGACTTTGTCGCCGCCGATATGCCGAACGCCAACCGGTTGACGGTCGGCATCATGGCGATGCTGGCGGAGGAGGAACGGCGCATAATCAGCAAGCGCACCAAGGACGCTGGCGGCGGCGAAGCGGCGCGGTGTGAAACTCGGTGGAGATCGCGGCGTGAGGCCGACCGCAAGGGCCCGTAAGCTCGCTATCGAGGTGCTGCGTGAGCGGGCGGCGAGAAGGGCAGCGGATATCGCGCCAGTCATTGCCGAGCTACAGGCGAGCGGCGCAACGAGTCTCAAGGCCATTGCGACTGGCCTTACCGAAAAAGGCATTGCGACGCACGCGGCAAGAGCGCATGGACCGAGACGCAGGTAGCACGCGTGCTCGAACGCCTGTGAGGCGCTCGCGCGCGCCGGTCGCGCTGCTGGCGCGGCGCTCAGCGAGGCCGATCACTGCCGGCCATTGCCGATGCATTGAACGCACGCGGCATTCCCCGCGCGGGGATCAGGCGATTGGTCGCCGACGCAGGTAGCACGCCCTCGTGCCCGGCGCCGCCACGACCGCCTCGCCACTTCAATCCAGGTGCCGACGTAACCTCTTGATGAACTCCCGCAGATCATTCGCTCAAGGGTCCGCCGGAAGCAAAAGTGAGGAACGGCCTCGGCGCCGAGGCTGGTTAGATGGCCGCCGAAGCCGTCCCCGTCGCGCGCGCCGAAGCGCGCACATTCATTGTATTGGGGAAGTGTCGCCAAGCGAGACACTCTTTTGGATTATTCCCAGCGTCATGGTCCTCGGCGAGTGTCGGAATCGAAAGGGGTCGCCCTTCAGCGACCCCTTGCCGGTTGAAATCTTGTTCGGGATGTGAAATGCCAGCCCCGGCCGCCACGAGAACAGCGCTGGGGAGAACGCAAAACACAGTTGCACTGCCTCGCCATACAAATTGACGACCTATTCAAGGGTCACGCAATTGAGAAACGGGCTTACCTCTTTAGTATCATAATCTGCCACGCGACCAAGAAGCGGGCCCGGAAGCTGGAGGCCAAAGGCAAGCTGGTCGCTTTCAAGGAGCTGCTGCGGATGGAGCCGGACGGCGGCACCACCAACATCCGCAACGTGCGCAGCGCGCATTGGAAGCGTTGGCTCGGGCCCGAGCACCGCTGCCTGGTGCCGTTCACCTCGTTCTCGGAGTACGACACCATCCACGGCAAGAAGGTGCCGGTCTGGTTCGCTCCGGACGAAAGCCGCCCCCTGCTCGCGTTCGCCGGCCTCTGGACCAACTGGACGAGCGTGCGCAAGACGAAAGAAGGCGAAGTGACGACCGACGTGTTCGGCTTCCTGACCTGCGAGCCCAATAGCGAGGTGAGGCGGGTCCACCGCAAGGCCATGCCGGTGATCCTCACCACCACGGAGGAATACGACGTCTGGATGCGCGCCCCTTGGGACGAAGCCAAGGCGCTGCAGCGGCCGCTTCCCGACGGGGCGCTGAAGATCGTCGCCACGGGCGAGAAGGAGGACGGACCGCTCGCAACATAGATTGCAGCTCCGGTCCGTAGGAATACGGGGGCGACCCATCCCACCCTCGAATGGCTTGCCTTTCGGCAACGCGCGCGACCGAATGCCGACGTCGACATCGCATGAGGGATCGGTGGACGAGGCCAAGATCAAGCTCACAAGTCTCTTGGATCTGCAAGCGCTGCGGCTGCTGCGCGCCTTCTTCAGGATCAGCGACCCGCAGCGACGTAACCTGAGACGTCCAGCTGCGACGTGAGCCCGAAGAATTCGGCGGCACGCTGCCTCCAAATTGGCGCAGGGTCGTTTTGCACAGACGACGGAACACGTGGACAAGCGCGAGCTCCAGCGATTTCGAATCCCTGCTGTGTGCTAACCGCCCGGAACTAGCGACCGGGCGGAAGGATTCGTCCGGGCAGGAGCGATCTCGATGCTGATGACGAAAGAGAAAAGGCCAGCGATCCGGACGCTGCGCGGCTGGGCGATCTCGATCCTGCAGGAGGCCGGCGCCATCCGCGAATGCGAAGAGCACGGGTGGATGCAGGACCGGGCCGATCCGTATGCGCGCGATCGCGCCTTCGACATCGCCCGCCGGGATCCGCCGCCGGGCATTTCGCCGGAAGCAGCCGTGGCCGAGGTTCGCGATGTCCTGGATTCGATCGGCGACACCTGCCCGGAGTGCCCGCCAAGTTGTTGCTAAGCCGCCTGTTCGGACTTGGCTCCGAGCGACGGACCCGGGATTCGGGCAATTTGCTGCCAGGCCAGCGCCAATATGATCCAGCGCTGCCGTTCGGCTCCATCGGCTTCCGCAGCGATCGGACCGTAGGGATCCGGGGGCCGTGAAGGTGATGACTTCCCAAGTCTCCGGAAGCGCCAAACCTGACGTCTCATGTTCGAGTCCATAAGGGCGGCACCCCGCTTCGGACTACTACTTGCTGCGAAGTGACAGGCTGATGCGCGTGACGATGTCGTCCCAGTCGTGCTCCTCGCTGGCGGGGTAATTGATCAGCACGCAATGAACCAGCCGGCCGGCGAAGTTGCAGCGGTCGTACCAGACCTTGTCGCCCTTGTAGCTGGAAACCGCGAAGAAGCGGGGCGTTACTCGCTTGTACTGAATGCGCGGGGGCGGATCCTTTTTCGCAAGGAACGCAGCCGGCGAATCGTTCGCGACGTTGGGGGCGGCCTGTATCGTGAGGTCGGCGCGGCCGTCGGCGGTCCGGAAGCGTTGCCCATATCCATCCGGTCGACCCGCCTCCTCGGTGAAGATCGAGGACGGGAAGTCGACCGAGGTGCCGGTCTGGGGGATGCTGTAGGTGGTCCACCTGACCGGTTGCGCCGAGACGGCCGATGCTGAGACAGCGAATGCAAACGCGATCGCCCGTGCCGTCGCTCTCATCGAAATCTCCTCCCAATCTTCCCGAGCGCTTTGCTGCATGTCATGCCGTGGGAAAAACTGAACGACTGAGTCCGTTCCAAGAAGTCCGTCTGTCGGAGCTACAGTGGTCCGCCTTCCTCGACCGGGTCGTTGGACTCCCTCGATCTTGGCGAGCAATCTCTCGATTTCATCGCGCTCGTTCGGACCCGGATCGTTCTCCAGTCGTTCGAGCAGCCGCTGCTTTTGCGCAAGCAGGTTCGCCACCGTCGACATCGCACTTCCTCCAGCAGGCTCCTTCAGGGTGCTGCGCCGGCGTGCCTCGTTCCAGTGGCCCTCCCTCAGAAGATTCCGAGGAGGGCAAAAACCGCGACTTCGCCGACGAAGGCGATGGTCATGACTGCGACCGTGAGAATCATGTCGCCTACCGGCATGCTGGACATTGGCTGCGCCTCGCGTTGCAGCCCCTGTCCTGAATTCATGAGGGCATGAAAAGGTTTCGGTTCCGGAAGGCCGGTTCCGGGTATAGCGTCCGCGGGCAGGAAGTTCGAGCGGGGGGCGCGGTATGCGATTCCTTGAACTGTCGTGCTGGTGCGTGACCGCGGCCGGTCTGCTCGCCATGGTCGCCGTCGTTGCTCTGCTCTGAAGCGGCGACTGCTCCCTTACAGAGGAGCCAATCCCATGTTGAGAAGCTGCGAGACGGCGGTGACAAGCTGGGCGGGGGCAAAGGGCTTGGTGAGCAGAACGCTCTTGGGCACTCCGAGCCTCGCCCATTGTCGGCGGCCATGCCGGTCATGTAGACGACGGGAAACTCCGGATCCCGCTCCCGAACAAGACCGCGAGGTCCCAGCCGCTCGTCTTGCCTTTCAAGTTCACATCCGTGACCAGTGCCCGGAATTCGTAGAGGCCGCTTTTCAGAACGGTGGCCGCTTCTTCCGCCGACGACAGGATCTGCGGCCGGAAGCCGGCGTCGGTCGGCGCCTCCTCCAGCATTTCCTGAATCTGGTAGTCGTCCTCGGCCACCAGGATGGTGAGAGATTCGGTCAACAGGCGCCCCTGCTATAGACGGCGATTCTACGCAGCGCGGACGGCCAGGTTCCCTTGGAACTGTTCAAAAGTGAACATTCAGGACGCGGCACCGAAACGATTTGCGGCCTCGAATGTTGGCAAGGACGAGGAGGATAGCTGGCTTCGATGAGGAATCCGGATCGCCCCGACGACCTGCCCGGCCGCGCAATAGCAGCTGAGATCGGCGAACGGCTCGGCCGGATGATGCGCGTGGAGAGGGAGCTTCCGCCCTCCCTGAAGTTGCTGCTTGAACGATTGCGGCTGTCGGAGCGCGCCTCGTGACCGTACCTAACGTGGTCGCGCGCGCACTCTGACGCACAGTCCGGGATCCTGCCGCTCGTAGGTGAGCTCGCCTTCGAGCTGCTGCGTGAGAAGCTGGACAATCCGCGACCCCAGGCCGCCCGGTGCGGAGCCATCCGCCAGACCGACGCCGTTGTCCGAAACCGACAGCTCGATCATGTCCGCGTTCGAAAGCGTTACTATGACGTGACCTGCCCTCTCGTCTGGAAAGGCGTACTTCAAGGAGTTGGTGACGAGCTCGTTCGCGATCATGCCGATCGCCAAGGCGTGATTGTGCTGCAGGACGAAGTCGCCGCAGACCACCTGGAACGCGACGGGCCCTGACGGTGCCAAAGACTGAAAGACCTTCTCGACGACGTCGTTCAGGAAGTAGCGCATGTTGACCGAGCGGGAGTCCTGCTTGACCGACAGGTGGTCATAGACCTCCGCCATCACCTGCAGCCTGCGGGCGGTGGCCTCCAGCGCGGCTGCGAGCTCCGGACTGCCGTGTCGCGCCTCCAACCGGATCATGCCCCCGAGGATCGCAAGGTTGTTCTTGGTCCGGTGCGCCATCTCCTGCAGCAGCACGGCCTTGGTCTTGTCGGCCAGCATCACCCGCCGGAGCTCCGCCCGCTGGAATTCAGCGACTGTGGCGGTCCCGGCCGCGGTGATGGCGAAGAGCGAATTGGTGGCCAGGAAATCGAGGCCGATGCCGCCCGCGTAGCTGACGTAGCCGCCGACCGCCACGGCAATCACGGCCGCGAAGATTCCCGAGCCTCGATCGAAGATCAGGCCTGACAGGAACACGCCGGGGAGCAGCAGGAAGTACCCCGGCGCGCCCGTCTGCATCTGAAGCGCCATCTGCAGGACGGCGCAGACGAGCATGATGCAAGCCGAGATGCCGTAACGGACGACCACTGGAAGCGAGTGCTCCAAAACGAGCGGATAGAGCCTGTTCATGGATTTGAAACCGCCTGTCACCGAGGGCCGTTCCCGCCGGCGTTTGAGCTCGGATGTCCGTACCTTCGTACCTCGCCGGGCCGAACGCCCGCTACGCCGACTTCCGCTGCGGCCTCGCCGCCGGCTTCTTCGCTGCCGCTTCCTTCGGCTTCTTGCCCTCGATCGGCATCAGCATTTCCTTCTGGCCGCTCGACGTCTTGCGGGGCTTCTTGCCGGGCCTGGCCGCCTTCGCCGGCGTGGCCTCCTTGCCGACCGACCGGCGTAGCGCCTCCATCAGGTCGACGACGTTGGTTGAGGCCGGCTTGGACTTCGGAGTGATGGGCTTGCCGGCGCGCTTCTGGTTGATGAGATCGATCAGCGCGGTCTCGTAGTGGTCCTCGAACTTCTCCGGATCGAACCGCCCAATCTTCTGGTTCACGATATGCTTCGCGAGGTCCAGCATGTCCTTCGTCAGCTTCACCTGCTGGATATCCTCGAAATACTCCTGCTCCGATCGGACTTCGTAGGGGTAGCGGAGCAGCGTGCCGACGAGGCCCTTGTCCATCGGCTCCAGCGCGATGACGTGCTCGCGATTGGTGAGTACGACCCGACCTATCGCGACCTTGTCCATCTCGCGGATGGTCTCGCGGATCACGGCGTAGGCATCGTGCCCGACCTTGCCATCCGGCCGCAGGTAGTAGGGGCGAATGAGATAGCGCGGATCGATATCAGCCTTGTCCACGAACTCGTCGATCTCGATGGTGCGCGTCGACTCCAGCGCGATCTCCTCAAGCTCTTCTTTGGTCACCTCGATGAACTGGTCCTTCTCGAGCTGATAGCCCTTGACGATGTCCTCGTTGGGGACCTCGTCGCCGGTGTCGGCGTCGATCTTCAGGTACTTGATGCGATGGCCGGTCTGCCGGTTAAGCTGGTTGAACGAGATTTTCTCGGACTCTGAGGTGGCCGGATAGAGGGCCACGGGGCACGTCACAAGAGACAGACGCAGGAAGCCTTTCCAATTGGCTCGGGGGGCCATGTACGCAGAACTCCGGTTCGGGGCGGCTTGGATTCAAGACGATGGGAGCCCTCCGGTTCCGACAGCTGCTGTGGGCCCGATCCAAATATATTAGGGCACTGCTGCAACCCCATAAAGCATCGCCCTAGCTAGGGCGTGCAGCGGTATTCCGCTAGTTTATTTCCCGTCAATCTGTCGTCCGAGCGCAACAGTAAACCGAGTTCCGTTAAGGCAAACAGCGCTTTTAATTTGCGGGGTCGAAACGAAACGTCGGCGTAGGCTTAGCAACACCGGGGGCTGGCGAATACTTCACCTATTTTTTTTGACCCGGCGGGGGCGCAGCGGCACGGTTGTCCTGCGGCCTTTTTGGGAACGAAGACCGCCGATGTGACCGACATCCTGTGAACCGCTTCACATGGGCGTGGCATGAAGGCGGCGTTGTCGCGCCCCATTGAACCTTTCTGGTTAAACAGGGCAACGAACCGGACCGTGACTTGTACAATTTTAAAAAGTCAACTTCCCGAACTATTAAGCTCAGCGCGATTGACTAGTCTGTGCCGGTTACTGCCTCGAAGGGCTTTTTGGTCCTATGACTTCTTGGAGGTGGCCCGATGATTGAGCGTCGATCACTAGAGCGTATTGAAATCAACCAGCCCGCGATGCTTCATTTTGATGGAATTTCCGGCGTACACGTCTGCATAGTAAAGGACGTCACCGAGCGGGGAGCTAAATTGCATAGCCCGTTTTACATTTTTTCTTCCGATTTTGATCTGTCGCCTGACGGCTTCAAGACGACGGCGCGCTGCCGTGTGGTGTGGCGGCGCGGAACGACGTGCGGCGTCAGATTTTTCAATTGACTTCGGGCCGCTCTCGAAAAGCCCGGCACGCCGCATGCCGCGCCCGGCTTCGATTCTGGTCAGGCCCTGGAGCACGTTCAGCGCGACCTGCGAAAGCAGCTCCGACTGCCACAAGTGACCCTACGCGAGAACCGGCGAGCCTCGCCACCTTTGCCAGCTGGAAAACTCCGCAGAGCACCGATGAGCCGCCGTTACCATAGTAGCTCGCAGTCTGATGCTGCATCATCTACATTGCCTCATGCCCCGCGATATCAAAGAGATGCTGATCGGCTTGGCTGGCATAATTTTATTTGGCGCCGCCATCAGCGCCTCACCGCCATTTGACCGTTTTGTTGACCAGTATTTCTTTTCCTACGTTCAAATGGTTTGGGACCTGGTACGCTACGTCCTCTAAAAAGACCGCTGCACCGATCGTGCGGCCAGACGAGCCGAGGCGATATGATCTTAAGCACTCACGCAGTTGTCGGCGGCGCCATCGCAAGCCTGTTCACGTCGCACCCAGTCCTCGTTGCGGTTGCGGCCTTCGCGAGTCACTTTGCGATCGATGCGATCCCGCATTGGGATTATCCACTTCGAGCGATCAGGTCAAAGCCCGGCGCCAACAATCGCCGCCTGCTAGCCGATCAGAAGCTTTTCCTCGATTTGGCTCTTATCGGCTGCGATGCTTGCGCGGGTCTATTAATAGCAGTTTGGCTTTTCGCGACGCCGGCAACGATTGGAGTGATCGTGCTCGGCGCCCTCGCGGGCATGATGCCCGACCCCCTACAGGTCGCGCACAGGACGCTTCCGAAGCAGCCCCTGACGACCTTGCAACGTTTTCATAGATGGGCCCACACGAAGCGGAGGCTTAGTTGGCCGCTCGGCATCAGCTCGCAAGCACTCTTTGCCGCATCCGTATCCTGGATAGTTTTGACCGTCGGGTGAGGGACGATGCCGGGAAATTACCGTGCGCATCGCTGTCCTAATCCCGTCACCCCCGAGTGCACCCGATGTTCTTGATCGCCTATGCGGCCTGCGTGAAGATGGGTGCTATTTGGGGCCGCCATCCGCCAGTCGAAGGGGAACGAAGAATCGGCTTCGCTGCGCCATCGGCTCAGTTGACTCGATAGGTGCGCACGCGGCCCATCGCGACGCCCAGGCCAAATAGTACAAGGCGACACTCGCTTGAGTCGCCCGAATCTCAAGGATCGAAAGCCCCTCTCCGCGCGTTGACTATTGAGCCCAAGTGCGAGGTCACCAATGATCAGCGACCGAGAACGGCGGGCTCGCACAGCGGCAGAACGCGAAGCCCACAAGGCATTCAAAAAGGTCAAGCCGAAGGAAGCTATGTCCGACTACGCCAAAGCGCAAAAGGCCTTCCACGATAACCGAGAACGCCTAAAGGCAGAACGGCTGGCGCGGGAGGCTGAAGCGGCCAACAGCACAAAAGCAGGTTGAGCGTCCATCTGGATGACCCCAGAGAGCCAAGTTGGTCGCTCCGCTGGAACGGACAGCGCGATGATCGCACTGAAGGCGAAGGCAAAATAGGGATGCCAGAGCTGCAGCTTCCCCATTGGCTGATGATCGCGGGCGGCGTGCTCGTTGTGCTCGGCGCAATCGGCGCGCGGGTTTCGGGCAGGTCACAGATTGATGCGCCGCCTGAAGCGGATCGAAGAGAAGCGACCGAATTGCTAGATAGGAAGTCTACCTCATCTCCATCCAACCTGTCCCCCGCTCGGCTTACGACCGGGCGAATGGAGAGACTTAGAGTTGGTTCCTGCTTCCTTGTCATCGGGAAGAATATGCAAACCCAACCCCATGATCGAGAAAGGGCTGTTGGCGGCCTCTCCTCACCTTCAAAGCCCGAATCGCGCTAGGGCTCGTTCATGAAGCTCACCATCGAGCGTCCCTTCGCCAACCCGGAAACCGCAGCCCGCAAGCTGGTCGAACTCGCCTCCGGTATCGAGCCGGTGCAAGACGGTCGCATTCATATCAACGCGCCGTTCCTCTACTCGCTCAAGGCCAGCGGACCGGAGTTCGGCGCCGGCATTAAGCATGCGGTCGACGAGATCAGACGCCCCGATTTAGGCATATTCTCGATCAAGCCCGGCCTTCGTGCCGGGCTTTTCGTCGGCCGTCGGCCAGGGGCTAGGGGCTGGGGCGGCCCTTCCGCACCGGACGGTAATCGGCGGTAAAGTGTCCGGTGGAGTCAGTGGAACCTTTTAGTTCCAAATGCAGCGCGTCCAGTGCGGCCAAGAACATACACGAACATACTTACCCCTTTAGAGGTAGGTGGTCGTTACAAACGCTGAACGCCCGCAGACCATGGGCAGAACTTGAAGTGTCCTAATCTTGATTTGCGAGTGTCCGAATTAGGATAGCACCCGAGCTTTTTCTTTCGTCAATCTTCGATCACCTCGTACTCGAAGGCGACGCCTTCCGTAGAACTTCGCAAGATGTTCGGGTTTTTGAGCGCTTGAGCGATACGAGCTGCTCAAGCGCATGGCCGACGGCGACAAGCGTTTGTGCCGATCGCAGGAAGACGGTCTAGCCCTTGACGTCGTGAGCGGTGCCGGCATCCATGGATGTGCCGGGTTCGAGCAGCACGACCTCGCAGATGTCGTCCAGCGCGACAGGGCAATGCTCAACCCCGTGCGGGACCACGATGAACTCGCCTTGCTCGATGATCTCGTCCCGATCGCGGAATTTCATCAGCAGGCGGCCCTTGTGCACCAGGAAGAGCTCGTCACTGCTCCTGTGAAAGCGCCAGGCGAACTCGCCCGCGAACTTGGCGAGCTTGATTTGCATGCCGTTGATCTGACCGGCGATCTTCGGCGACCATGTCTCCTTGAACTGCCCGAATGAGTTGGCAAGGTTCTTCTTGTGGAGTGGCGAGAGATGCCGATTGAGCGTGGCCACGTCGCGAATGATGGCCCCGAGCTGGAGAGCGACGTCCTTGTCGTCGGCGGGATACTTGCCGTCCAACGCGGCCGTGCCGATGGTGAAGCCGGCGGCGCCTGCGTCCTTCAGGGCGGCGATCCGCTCAGGCGTATCAATCGAGCCGGCCACATAGACTGGCTTGGACACCGCCGCACACACCGCTTTGATAAGGGCCGGGACGTTTTCCTTGGAGCGATAGGCGAGCAGGTCGAGGCCGTGCACGCCCTCCCGCGCAGTGAGCGCCTTGGCGCTTTCAACGATCTCCTCGATGCTCCCTTCGAGCACGCTGGGGTGACCCGTGATGCGACCCGGGAAGGGACAGTATTGAATGTCCGTGCCCGCAAGGATCGGCAGGACGTCGTCAACACGTGTGCCGCCGAGCAAGACGTCGACGCCGATGTCGACCGCCGCCTTCGCCGAAACGATCTCACTCTGCTGGTCGAGTGAAACGACTTCGAGATAGGAGGTCGCACCGTCTGCCTTGATGGCCTGGTTGAGAACTTTGAGCCGGTCGATCGGCAGGCCGATGTCCTTGAAGCCGATGTGACGAACGCCCAGACTCAGGGCGGTCTTGAGCTGTTCCGGGGCGTCCTCGACGGTGCGATCGTTGCGCGTGAGCATGAAGATGAAGCGAAGGCCCATTAGACTACCCCTTCCTTGGTCTTGATTTGCGCGGCGACGAGCCTTCGCGCGTAAGCCAGCGCGGTCTCGAGACTTCCCGTGTCGGCAATACCTTGGCCTGCAATGTCGAACGCCGTGCCGTGATCAGGGCTTGTACGGACGAACGGCAGGCCGAGCGTGATGTTCACACCCTTTTCGAGGCCGAGATATTTCACGGGGATCAGGCCCTGATCGTGATATTGGGCCACGACCACATCGAAGCGGCCCTTGCGGGCCTGCATGTAGACGGTGTCGCCGGGCCAGGGGCCGCTGGCGTCGATGCCCTCGGCGCGTGCCGCCGCGATTGCGGGACCAATGATCCGGATTTCCTCGTCGCCGAAGAGACCGCCTTCGCCGGCATGGGGGTTGAGCCCCGCGACCGCAACGCGCGGTGCCGCGATTCCGAGAGCCTTCCCACCCTCGTTTGCAAGCCGGATCGCCGACATCTGCGCGTCGAAATCCGCTTCATTGATGGCTTTGCGCAGCGACGTGTGGATCGTGACGAGAACCGTGCGGATATCGTCGTTGGCCAGCATCATCGCGACGCGCTTCGCGCCACCATATTCGGCGAGAATCTCGGTGTGCCCGGGATAACCAATGCCCGCGCTTGCCATCGCTTCCTTGTTGATCGGTGCGGTGACGATGCCGCTGACCTTGCCGGTTTTGGCTGCCGCGATGGCGGCGACGACGGCGTCGAAGGAAGCTTGGCCGGACATGGCGCTGACGCGCCCGAGCGGAGGCGGCGCGATGATTTGCGTCGCTTCGACGACGTCGATGGACCGCGGCTCAGAGCGCGCCTCTTGAGGTTCGGCGATGCGCTTGACCTTGAGGCCGAGATCCAGACGACGGACGATATTCTCCATCACGACCGCGCTGCCGAAGACGACCACGCTTTCACCGCCTTTGGCCAATGTCTTCGCCACGATCTCCGGGCCGATGCCGGAGGCATCGCCCATGGTGATGGCGAGGGGAGCGATTTGGGTCATCACAGAACCTTTTCTGACACCGAGGCGCAGGCGCGGAGCCGTGCGACCGCACGGCGTAGCGTGTCGTCGTCGCCAAAGCCGCCCGCCTTCATGGCGAGGAGCAGCTCTCGTCCATTCCCGACAGACGCGCGGCCAAGCGGAAACCCCGGCTCAAGCTCCTGCAGAATCTCGAACGCAGAGACGTCAAGACTATCGAGGATCGCTTCCATCGTATCCCCGCCAGTGGCTATCACCACGTCGCAACGCTCATCGACCAGCCTTCGAGCCGCAGCCTGCGCAATGTCGCGCAGGATGGAATTCGGGTCATCGATACGCTCCACCGGAGCTCTCAAAAGAGCAACACCGGGCTCGACCCCGATCCGATCGGCCTGACGATGGCTGCGCGGGTTAGCGCTGCCGACAACAACAAGAATCTGGCTGCCACCGGCCAGCGTCACGTCAGACGCAACCTGAACCGGCGCAAGCCGCTTCGCCAAAGCCAGAGCCATCCCCGGAGAGCCTACCCACAGAATCGATTCCGGATCCGGCAATGCCGCAATCTTTATGTCGAGTTCGTCCTGTGTCGCAGCATCAAGGATGACGACATTGCCGATGGAGGGCGGGACGAGTTCAACCAGCCGCGAGTGTCGCGCCGGATGGACGGGATCGCGACCATAGCCGGTCTCCGCGACCGCAATGCCGTCCACAAGCTGAACGCCGCCAACCGTCGTGCGTCCAGCGCCAGGGAACGCGGGTGCGAAGACCAGCATCTTGCGACCGCTCGCGGTGAAGGCCGCTTCCATTTCGGCCCTCACATGGCCGCGAAGAGTCGAGTCCACGGTCTTGTAGAGGACATCCCGTGAAGCGAGTTGCCCGGAAAGTTCGGATGTTCGCTGCATCGCCTGCGAAGCTGGAAGCGATCGTGATCCGCTATCGACGGCAAGGATCGTTGCGTTCGGTAGGGGCAGCCGGCGTCGGCCGACAACGGCTCGCAGGCCCCGCTGCACAAACGGAGCGGCCCCATCCGCTGCGCTGGTCAAGTCGTCGGCAAGAATGCCGATTGTGGATTGGCCATTGGTTCGCATGGGTCAATTATGCAAACCCAAGTCCAGCGCAAAAAGCGTTAGTTTCTGCGTATGATTGGTGATATTATATCACCAATGAAGCGGTCAGAAGTACCTTCCCTGGACGACTTACGTGCGTTCGAGGCCACAGCTCGCCTCGGGTCTGTCCGCTTGGCCGCAGACAGCCTCGCCTTGACCCACGGGGCCGTGAGCCGCCGCATCATCAAGCTGTCCGAAGACCTTGGCTTCAAACTCTTCGAAAAAAGCGGGCGTGGCTTGCGCCTCACCGCCGCGGGAGAGGCGCTCAACATCACGCTCAGCCGGTTCTTCACCGAGTTGGCGACAACCGTTGAGAGCTTGCGTGCTGCCAACGCTCGGCAAAATTCCCTCGTTCTCTCATGCGAGCCTTCAGTGGCAATGCGCTGGCTTATTCCGAGACTTGCGAACTTTCAGGCCATCCATCCTGACATCGCTCTCCATCTCTCTGTCGCCGGAGGCCCTGTGGAGTTTCGCCGCGACAGGATCGATCTCGCCATACGCCGGCTCGACTTTGCACTTCCAGATGCCTGGCATGTCCGGCGCCTTTTTCCTGAAAAGGTAGGACCCGTCATGAGTCCTCAACTCGCGTCGGCGTTCGCTTCCGGGGCGTACATCGCCTTGGGATCAAAGACCCGGCCGGACGCCTGGTCGCGCTGGCTTTCCGTCCATCCGTCAGTGCGGCGCCCCACGGAGATTCGCTTCTACGATCACCATTTCCTCATCGTCGAAGCCGCATCGGCCGGATTGGGTGTTGCCCTCAGCCCGTGGGTCCTTGCTACCGACGACATCGATAGAGGGCGGCTCACCGCACCTGCCGGTTTCGATCCCGATGAAAGCCACTACGGGCTTATCTGGACAGGAGAACCTGATCTGTCGGGAGCAGCACGCCATCTTGGTCAATGGCTGCAAGAACAGTGCAAGAGCTTCATTTAAAGCACGATGCTGCAGCTTTTCGGAGCCGATATTGAGCTAACGGTAGAATCCGAGAACTGCCTTGGTCTCGAGATACTCCTCCATGCCCTCGATGCCGTATTCGCGGCCGTTGCCGGAGCGCTTGTAGCCGCCAAAGGGAGCATTGGCGTCCCAGTCGGGATAGTTGAGATGCACTTGCCCCGACTGGATCTGACGGGCGACTACGCGCACCGTCTCCATATCAGTGCCTTGTACATGGGCGCCGAGACCGTAGACGGTGTCGTTGGCAATCTCGATCGCCTCCTCCACGGTGTCGTAGGGAATGATCGACAATACTGGACCGAAGATCTCCTCCTGCGCGATCCTCATGCCGCGACGGACATTGGAGAAGATCGTCGGCCGCGCATAGAGGCCAATCTGAAGGTCGTCGGGCCGCCCCGCCCGCCGGTGACGAGCTTGGCGCCTTCCTTCAGCCCGACATCGATCATCGTCTGCACGCGCTCGAACTGCGGCCGGTTGGCAATCGGGCCATGGGTCGTGCTTTCCGCAAGGGGATCGCCGACCACCAATTCAGAAGCGGCCGCCGCCGCCAGGATCTCGACCTCCTCCATTTGTGAGCGGGACACAAGCATGCGCGTGGGTGCGCTGCAGGATTGGCCGAGATTGCGGAAGGCGGCGCCGACGCCGAGCGGAACAGCACGGCTGAGATCGGCGTCCGGCAAAATAATGTTCGGCGACTTGCCGCCGAGCTCTTGGGCGACGCGCTTGACGGTGGGCGCGGCCTGCGCGACGAGAACGCCAGCGCGCGTCGAGCCAGTAATCGAGATCATGTCCACCTGCGGATGCGACGCCAGACGAGCGCCCACGATCGGACCTGTTCCATTGACGAGGTTGAAGACGCCGGGCGGACATCACCTCGGCGAATAACAAGGCGCTCAGGGGCGACAATTCACTCGGCTTCAACACCACTGTGCAACCGGCCGCGAGTGCGGGGCCGCTGTGATCTGGTAGAGAGGCCAGTTCCAGGGGGTGATGAGACCGCAGACACCGATCGCATCGCGCATGATTGCGGTGCTGCCGCGCGCGGCGATGAACGGATAGTTCGCGAGATTGTCGCGGGCGACACGGAGATGTTCGGCGGCCAGCGGCACCTGGCCGGCTGCAACGCCATGCACTTGAAAGACCGACTTGGCGATATCCAGGCCGATTGTCGCAATTGACTGCATAGCTTGCTCCTCCGAATCGTGGGAGCCTCAAACGGCGCCCACTCCTTGGCACATTCGATGCCGGGAGCGGGCGTCGTCCACATGGGGTAATCGCGGGAGCGAGTCGCCCCTGAGTCAGTCCCAACCGACAATGGAAGCTGGTGGCTGTTCCCCGATAGGATGGAAATACGGGCTCACGACTGGACGCCGGGCCCAAGCATCGAATGGAGAACAGCCATGGAAGAGTATATTGGTCTCGACGTGTCGATGAAAGAGACGGCAGTCTCGATCCGCCGAGCAGGTGAACGGATCTGGCGCGGCAAGTGCGCATCTGATCCCAGCATCGTCGCCGAGCTCATCCGCAAACGGGCGCCATCCGTGAAACGCGTGGTATTCGAGACCGGACCGCTGTCGGTATGGTTCTATCATTCTCTGCGCACCGAAGGGTTGCCGGCGATCTGCATCGATGCGCGCCATGCTAAAGCGGCGCTCGATATGGCAACGAATAAGACGGACGCGAACGACGCCGATGGTCTGGCGCAGCTCGCGGAAGTCGGGTTCTTTCGTGAGGTGCGTGTGAAGGGCTTCGACAGCATGCTGACCCGCACGCTTGTCGCAGCGCGGACGCGCCTGGTCCGAATCACTACCGAGCTTTCCAGCCAGATCCGCGGCGTCATGAAAACCTTCGGTCTGCTCGTTCCCGCCGGAAAGGGAAGCACCTTCGAGAAGAATGTGCGGAGCCTTCTAGCCGACCAGGACGGACTTGCATCCATCGTGCTGCCGATGCTGGAAGCCTGGCGTGGCATTCGCCTCCGCGCCGCCGAACTCGGACGCCAATTGGTGCGGGACGCGCGCCAGAGTCAGGCTTGCCGCATCCTCATGTCGATTCCTGGCATCGGTGCCATCACCGCAACCTCCTTTACCACCGCTATTGAGGAGCCTGACAACTTCAGGAAGTCCCGATCTGTCGGTGCGTGGATCGGGCTAACAACGCGCCGCTACCAATCCGGAGAAGTCGATTATGACGGCCATATATCCCGACGTGGCGACCACAATTTGCGAGGGCTTCTCTACGAAGCGGCGGCGGTCATTCTGACGCGCAGCTCAACTCACAGCACGCTGCGCACGTGGGGTCTGCAGCTCCGGGAGAGGATCGGCTTCAAAAGAGCTGCCGTGGCTGTGGCCCGCAAACTGGCGGTAATAATGCATACGATGCTTAAGACCGGCGAGCTGTTTAACCCGAATGCCGGAGCCGCCGCATAAGTCCCGATCGCGTTCGGAACCCGAACGCCTAAGGCGTCCCTGCCGGGACGTGAGCCGAGCCATTCCGCTGATGCTGTTGCATTGCTGACTCAGCAAAGCGCGTCGTCCACATTGAAGGCTCGTCCCGCGAAGCTCCATCATGCGGCGGCTGATGCCGACCGCGAAGACAACCATGCACCCGGCAGTGTCTCCTCAGGGATTATATGCTTGACGTCCCGGCAGCGATTAGACAACAGCATCAACTGCGGACTCATGCAGCGCAACAGACGTTCGATTCCGGCTATTCAAAGCGCAATGCTGCAATCGGATCGAGCCGCGCAGCCTTGTGCGCCGGATAGAGTCCGAACGAAATGCCGACAAACCCTGCGAATACACAAGCCAGCATGATAGCCCACGGGCTGATGAGAACGGGCCAACCGGCATTCCATGCGATCGCGACGGCGGCGACGGCTCCCAGCACTGCTCCTGCGATCCCTCCGATCAATGAAAGTATCAAGGCTTCGATCAGGAACTGCCATCGGATATCGCGGCGACTGGCGCCGACCGCCATCCGCAGCCCGATTTCGCGGGTCCGTTCGGTTACCGAGACCAGCATGATGTTCATGATGCTGATGCCGCCGACGACCAGCGAAACCGCTGCCACTGCGATCAACAAGATTCCGAGAGTCCGTACCGCTGCCCCACGTGCGGTCAACAGGTCCGCTGGATTCTCAATACTAAAATCGCTGGGAGCATCGCCGCGAATATGATGGCGCTGTCGGAGCAGCTCCGCGATTTCGCGTTCGATTTCCGACTTGTCGCTCGCATCGGACATCTTGATCGAGATGAAATCCAGGGCTTCGCGGGTAGTGCCGTGCACGGCACCGAGGACGCGGCTCTTTGCGGTCGAAAGAGGAATGAATACGTCGTCGTCCTGACTGCGTCCGGCTGCGCCCAATCCTTTTTTGTCGAGAACGCCGATGACCGTGAAAGGCACGTTGCCAATTCGAAACATCTCTCCGACCCTTGCATGCCCATCAAATAGCTCATCGACGATCACCGACCCCACGATCGCGACTTTGGCGCCGGAAGCGGTCTCGTCGCCCGTAAATAATCGCCCCTCGGTCACTTGCCACTCGCGGGCGATCAGATAATCGGTATTTATTCCAGCCACCAGCGTCACCCAGTTCTTATTGAGGGCGACGAGCGGCATCGACCGCGACAGCAGGGGGGCGGCAACCTGCACGTCTGCCAGTTCACGGCGGATCGCCGCGGCGTCCTCTTCGATGAGGGTAGGCTGTGTTCCGGACTCAAGCCTTGCTCCGCCAGCATTGCGCGCTCCGGGCAAGACCAGCAGGAGGTTGGCTCCCAAGGTGCGGATCTTTTCCGAGACCTCCGCTTGTGCGCCCGTTCCCACCGACACCATGCAAACCACGGCCGCGACGCCAACGATGATTCCAAGCGCAGTCAAGGCGCTGCGCAGCTTGTTCGCGCGAAGCGCGCGTCCCGCAATGCGAAGATCTTCCACGGGGCTCATGAAGAAGAACCCAAGCCGATGGCGCTTGAGGGCGCGCGTTCGCACGCTGCTCCATCGTCGTCGATAATTCGTCCATCATGCATGGTGATTCGTCGCTGCGCACGACCGGCAACCTCAGTAGCGTGCGTTACCACGATGAGGGTGCGACCGTCGCGATGCAGGTCGTCGAACAGAGATAGGATCTCCTCGCTCGTGGTGCTGTCCAGTGAACCCGTCGGCTCGTCAGCGAGGATGACGGCCGGATCGTTGACCATGGCGCGGGCGATCACAACCCGCTGCTGTTCTCCCCCTGAAAGTTGGTTCGGCCAATGATGACTACGGTCGGCCAAACCAACACGCGCGAGTGCATCCATCGCCGCACGGCGGCGTCTCAGGCGCGGCACGGACGCGTAGACGAGAGGTAACTCGACATTTTCCAGCGCGGTCGCCCGCGGCAGAAGCGCCGGCAATTGGAACACGAAGCCGATGTCTCGGCTCCTGATGGTCGCCCGCCCCGCCACGCTCAGTTGCGCGACGTCGCGTCCTTTCAAGGCGTACTCGCCCGAATCCGGCCGATCCAGCAGACCGAGGAGGTTCATGAGGGTGGACTTCCCCGAACCCGAGCGGCCTCGGATCGCGACGAACTCGCCAACCGCAATCGAGAGCGATACATTGGATACCGCAGCGATAACAGCTCCTCCGGATGAGTATTGCTTCGAGAGACCAACGGTCCGGACCAGCGGCGGCATCTTAAGAATCCGATCTCAGAATCCGAGGCGAACCCCGAAGTAGCGCTTCGGGGTCTGCGTACTGGCAACCCCGATGATCAGCTGCCGGCCCTCGGCGAGCTGGCCTTCTAGAAGTTCGGCACCATTGTCGTCCGTCGCACCCAACTTGACAGCGATCGGGCTGGGTTGCCCGTCATCGCCCACCGCCCAGACCGTCGCGAGTGCCTTTGGGGAAGCCGCTTCGGTCTGACTCCGGCGAGCGGATCGAGAACCGGCGTCCGCCGGCTGGAAACGCAGCGCCTGGCCGGGAATTTTGAGCACCTCACCAGTATCGGCCTCGTCAATCTTGCCATGCACCTCCATCTCACGCAGATCGTTCGCGATCTTGAACAACGTCTTGGCTTCGAGGCTGACGGCAACCGTTTGTCCCGGATTGACATCCCGATTGATGATGATTCCGTCGATCGGCGCGCGAAGCACGGTACGATCAAGGTCGAGCTGCGCCTGATCGAGGGCCGCCTGCTTCTGCTCGACAACAGCCTGTGCATTCTCGAGATTGGCCTCAGCCATTAGCCGTTCTGCTTCCGCGATCGCAATGGCCTCGGTCTTCATCTGGATCTGATCAAGGGAGGCGCGCAGGTCGGCAGCTCCCACATCACGCAGGGCCCGCGCCTGGGTTAAGTCGCGCTCGGTTCCGGCTCCGGTACGCGCCAATACCACCTTTCGCAGGAACTCCCTCTCGACCTCGTCCTGCCGCGCCTTATTCGCGGTCGATTGCTCCTCCGCCAGTTTTTCAGCCGTCTGCGCATTCGCGACCGCGACCTTCGCTCGTTCAAGTGCCGCCTTTTGCACCTCGGCAGTCGCTTTCGCCACTTTAAGGACCGCTTTCGCCTCGTTGACTCGGGCGGCAAAGATTTCTGGATCGATTTGCGCAATCGGCTGCCCAGCCGTTACAGCATCGTTGAAACTAACGAACACTTGCGCGATTCGCCCCGACAGTTGCGAGCTGACATCGACGCTTACGACCGCCTCGAGGGTGCCGCTCGCCGTGACCAACGTAGCGATGCTGCCGCGTTCGACTGGGGCAGTGAGGAAGGTCGGGACCGAGGTTTCGTGGCTGTGGCTATAGGTGTAACCCAACCCGACTATGGACCCGCAAAACAGAGCGGCAACGGCGAAACGCATGTGTGGCTATCATCCTGATCACTAACCGCTTGAAGCAATCCCAAGAAGCGGATCGGTTCATTCAACCCGAACATGTCCGCTAGACAGCGCGTAGAAAGCTGCTGCCTCCCAACGCCGGTCGGTCCCGGGAAACAGCAACACTTATTTCTCGAAGACCCCGACGACCAATGGGGCCGAGGGGCCGAGGGGGCCCCCGCACTCAAGGCCGAAACACCGCCCCTATGCATTCTGCGGTGTGTCGTGACCTACGAGTAAGCGACGTCCTACTCAGAGGCCGATGGCGCGGCACCGCGGCTTGGACCGAAGCGCTCGCGGGCTAGACGCCTTTCAAAAGCCGCCCCCTCCCGTGTCGGGCGGTGCCGCGCTTACGGCAGTTGCTGGAAGCAGGCGTTGTCGTACTGGGAGTTGGCTTTTGAATTGGCCCCTGAGTTTCCTGCACCGGATCCAGCGTACACTTTGCTTGGCGTAGGGTTGCCTAGAGTAGGGAACGGGGAGTTGGCGTTGAGGCTGTCGACCTGCCCCGGAGGACTAGCTTGCGCGCCACCGCACGATGCAACACCGGCGCCACCTGTACCATTCTGGCCTTTGGTCCCTAATACCCTATGGGCGTCCGTGGCGAAGACCGCCCCCGCCGAGGATACCAGCAGGCAGGCGCCAATAATAAGCGAAGTTGTCGGGTGTTTCATCTGGACACTCCCCTTCAAGGTTAGGTTGCGCATTGAAAAAATCGCGTAGAGAGTTTCCGACAGATAGTTCCAGCATATTCATTGATCGTCCGCTGGTGGGACGCAGTTGCCGATAGCAAACACCACACGGGCGCAAATCATCCGGAACGATCCAAATTTTCTTGGATCACGTCCTCTCCGGCGATTTCAAATGACAACGGTGACAGATTCTGACAGCGAAGTTAGCGTTACCATATGGCACCTCGCCAGAGCGCAGTGGAGATGCCAGGCCCTGCAGCGAATGATGAGAATAGCACATCTCGCTGCGGCAGGCCGTGCTGCGCTGCGGGCTTTCAAACCGCCCCGTGTCTGTTCAGGGTCTTGGCCGCGTGAAAACGTTTCAATGCGGGGGGCGCCGCTTTGAACAGCCCCATGGGGTTCCGGATTGGGTCTGACGCAATTTCGATGATTGGTTCAGGTTCATGGTGCGCCGATAAGTCGGGCCTGAAGGAGATCGAGCTTGGCGCGCCCGTACATTTGACGTTTGACGAGCTTAAGCTTGGTGATCTGGGCTTCCACCTGGCCATTGGACCACGGCTGCGTGATTGCCGCGTGCACCGCAGCCTTGTCGTTGGCGATGCCGGTCGCGAACGAGGCGATGAGGCTCCGCTTAGATTCATCGATCCAAGGTTCGAGCTCAATCTCGGCCTTCTTTCGGATCATCGCGTGGAAGCGGTCAACGAGAGCTCGGGCATCCGCCAGCATAGGAACGCCTTGTTCAATGGCGGCGACCGTGACGGTCTCGGCCTTGGTCAAGTGGTCCCGCTTCGTTGTCATCAGCCTTGCTATCGACCTGGCGGCGGGGATCTTCTGCAGTTGTTGATCGCTGGCTTTTTCAGCGCGCCGCCGCCGTGTGGCCCATTCGGTGACTACCCGTAGGGAGCCTTGAAAGCCTTGCCCCTTTAACCGACGCCAGAGTTCGGCGCCGTTATGACAACCGTCTGTCCATTGCGTCTCCAGGAACGGCAGATGGCTGTCGAGGGTGCTCAGACGGGTCCGGAAGACGTCCGTTCCCCCGCCACGACTGATCTGGCGGACAAAGTTGCGGCTGTGCCCCGTCCGACGGACGATCTCTTTGAGCGGCACTTTGTTGCTGACAAGCGCGGCAATGGCACCATGGGTGTCCTGACGCCTCAGATAGCCCTGATATCGCAACCTTTCCGCAGAGGTCAGGAGGGCTGGATTGATAGTCGTAGCGCCGATTGCAGTACGAATCCCACGCATGGACCGACGTACGGCGTCGAGGAACGCCGCGCTCGCGTTTTCCATCAGATGCCAACGATCAGCCACCTGGATGGCGTCAGGGATCGCCCTGGTCGCAGCCTCACCGTATCCGCCGCCGCGATCACGCGAGACAATCCTGATCCCCGGATGCTGCGAAAGCCAAGCCTGCACGCTGGCGGTTTCCCGGTTGGGCAACAGCGCCACTATCCGCCTTCGCTCCAGATCACATACAATCGTCCCGTAACGGTGATTCCTGCGGAAGGCCCAGTCATCGATACCCACAACGATCAGCGGATCGGATGGCATCACGGTTCGTCGTCGCACGACCCGCAGCAGGGTGTCGTTACTGACGGGCAGCATGAGTCGCTGGGCAAAGCCTGCTGCCGGTCTTCCGCCGAGTGCCAAGCCCAGATGATGGACAATGCGCTCCAGCCGCGCCGTACGACGCGCCCGCATCGGGACAACATCGTCTCCGAACCGCTCGGCAAAGATCTGCCGTCGGCAATGCGGCACCTCGCAAACAAACCGCCGTGTGATCATTCGGATGCGTACCTCCCTGCCGACGCAGGGCAGATCGGCAACCTGTCGAAGGTAGCGACTGTGAATTCGACGCGACAGCATCCCGCACAACGGACAATCCGCCGCCGCCATCTCCGAACGGACTGTCAAAATTATCGAGTCCGTTGAATCACTTACGCTGTCAAACGCCAACCCACGAGGCACAAGTGACGAAATTCGAAAGCCAGTTCGCATGGCGTTGATTCCCCATTGGAGAACCCGAGGTCGCCAGCGAAAATCATCGGAAGTGAGTCAGACCCCCGGATTGACGCCGAAATGGCATAATTTCCGGCGAGGCGCCGGAAGCCAGCCCGATGGCTTGCCCGAGCCGCTGTGATCGATGATGAGGTTGGCGGCACGCGCGCGACAGCGCTCCTGCCTCATGCCTGAATCGCCGCGATCAGCGCACCAGCACCCATGATGTTCATCACGCGCGTGAGATTGTAGGCGAGCACGTGCAGCGCCATCTCAGTAGCGACCTTCGGCAAGCGCTTCGTCAGGAAGTGCGTCGCGCCCATGCGCATCTTCAGTGTGCCGAACGGATGCTCGACCGTCTCGCGACGGCGACGCATCGCCTGAGGATCAGCATCGAGCCGCCTCTGGGCATCCTCCATGACGTGCTCATGCTCCCAACGAGAGATGACGCGGTTTTTGGCCGTGGTGCAGCGCGCCTTCAGTAGGCAACTCCCACAAGCTTTCGTGACGTATCGCCGAATGGTGCGTTCGCCATCCACTGTTGTGAGCCAATATGCCAGCAACTCGCCAGCCGGGCAGCGATACACATCCTGCTTGGCCAGATATGCGAAGTCGTGCTTTCCAAACTTGCCCTTCGCCTCCATTCCGGTCGTGTTTGGCTTCGGTAGAGTCACAAGGATATCAGCGTCGGCGCAAGCCTTGATCTCCTCGCCTGTGTAATAGCCGCGATCGGCCACCGCCTCGAGCTTGTCGACGCCGAGCACGGCCTGGCCTGTTTGCCCATGTTTGCCAGTTGAGCGCGATCCGAGCCGCTATTCGTTACTTCGTGCGCGATGATGAGGTGATGCTCGGTATCTACGGCAACCTGCACATTGTAGCCAACGACCCCCGAGCCACGGCCACTCGTTGCCATGGACCGACTGTCGGGATTGGTCAGCGAGATCTGTTGATCTGGTGATGCCAGCATCGCCTCTTCGTAGGCTTCGAGCTTGTGCATCTCGCTCTTGAGCTTGGTGAGCTTTTCCTTCAGATGCGCCGTCTTCGCGGCGAGAGTCTCAGATGGCTCCTGCAGATCTGCCGTGTCGAGCTGTGCGAGATAGCGCGACACGCTCTCCTCCAGTTGCTGGCGACGGCGCTCGACCTTGCCCTTTGTGAAGTTCTTTGTCACGCGTGTTGACCGCCTTGAACTTCGATCCGTCGATGGCGACGCTCGCCTGCGTCAGCAATCCCATCCGCCGGCAAAGCTCAACGAACTTCGCGCACACCTTCCTGATACCGAGGCCGTTGTCGCGACGAAAGTCGGCGATCGTCTTGTCGTCGGGCGAAAGCCGTTGTAACAGCCAGATCACCTCGAGATTGCGTCGTGCCTCCCGCTCCAGCCGGCGGCTCGACTGGATGCGGTTGAGATAGCTGTAGATGTACAGCTTGAGCAGCACCGCTGGATGATAGCCGGGTCGCCCGGTCGCCGACGGTTCGATGTCCTCAAAACCCATCTCGTCAAGATCAAGTGCTTCGACAAACGCATCGACAACGCGAACAGGATTGCTCTCACCGACCCAATCATCGAGGCATTCCGGCAACAACGTCGATTGATTGCGATCCGCGCCTTCAACGAACCGTCGCATCGACCGTCTCCGAAAAACCCAGAGACGATCTCTATCTGACTCGTTGTTTTCACAGCCAGGGTCACGAGCGTCGTCCTTTGCCATAGGCGGCTACCGTCAACTTCCCGCTATGCCTCGTTAGCGACCGAGATCGCGCGGCGGTGCAATATCTCGCGATGGGCCAACAAGAGACATGAACCGGCCGCAGTGGCTACGGTCACAGGGTATTCTTGTATACCCGTCCATCCTTCATAATTACCTTGAAGTTCTTGGCCGGGTCGGCGATCAGGTTGATATTCTCCAGTGGATTGCCGTCGACCAGCAGCAGATCGGCAAGCGCGCCCTGTTCCACGACGCCGAGCTTGCCAGGATACGGACTACGTTTGCCGGACAATGCCAACAATTCGGCGTTGGTTCCGGTCGCCATGCTGAGCGCTTCGGCTGGACTGTACCAGCGGACAAGCGAGGCGAGAATTGCCCCCTGTTGTTGCGCTAGCGCCTGAGAGAAGAGAACGTCTGTGCCCCATGCCGTCTTTATATTGTACTTCTTCGCCAGCTCGTAGGTCCGGGCGATGCCAGGCCAGACTTCGTCGGCCTTGGTCCGTTGGACTGAGCCTACCGGAAAGCCTTGTCTCAACCCCTCTGGGAGAGGCTGCGTACTCAACCACACGCCTTTCTCGGCAATCAGCTTGGCGGTGGCCTCGTCCATCAGGAATCCATGCTCGATACATTTCACTCCGGCGGCGATGGCCCGTTGGATCGCCACTGATGTGAACGCGTGCACCGTGACGTATGTACCCCAATTCCCTGCTGCTTCGACGGCTGCACGTAGTTCGGGCTCCGTAAACGTTGATACATCAATCGGACTGAAGGGCGAGGACACACCGCCGCCGGCGGTCAGCTTTATCTGAGAAGCTCCCTGCATGAGTTGCTCGCGGACACGTACGCGAACCTCGTCAGGGCTGTCGGCGACCATACTACCGCCAATTTGCTCCATGCGGCTGAGCATACCGCCGATCGTTCGCGGCAGTTCAGACAATTGTCGGAAATCACCGTGCCCGCTTGTGACCGTTATAAAGGCTCCTGAGGGATAGATGCGCGGTCCCGCAATCAGCCCTTCGTCAATGGCTTGCTTCAATCCGAATACAGGCCCGCCAACGTCGCGCACTGTGGTAAAGCCGCGCAATAGCGTATCAGTGGCCTCGACGCCCGCTGCTATGTTGTTGTAGCCCACATCACCAGTAATTGACTGAGCAGGATTGGGCCGGATCAGCATTGCATGCCAGTGTGCGTCGATCAGGCCGGGCATCAGCGTTCGGCCGTTCCCTGCGATTGCGGTCAGGCCTGGCTCTGCGGCGATTGGCTCCGTCGAGATGCGCTCGATGATATTGCCTTTGATCAGCACATTGGACGGTGCGGAGAGAGAAGCACTTTTGCCATCGAAGATGCGCACATTCTGGAACAACGTCGCACTGGCATTTGCTGGCGGCTTGCTTTGTGCGCGAGTAGCGGACGGAAGTCCAACAACCATGAGCGGAAGCGCGGCGACGAAAATCCTTCGGGACATCGAGTTCATCTTGTTCTCCTCTACAGGCATGTGTCGCGCTAGCCTCTACAACCTCTCGTCGAGGATACCGGCTACGCTGGACGACTTCAATGACGCAGAGCAGTGCGGCTGATGTCCGAGATCGGTCACGAGCGTCGTCCTTTGCCATAGGCGGCTACCCGTCAACCTCCGCTATGCCTCGTTAGCGATCGAGATCGCGCGGCGGTGCAATATCTCGCGATGGGCCAATTTGAGACCTGAGCCGTTGCAGCAATCTTGTTTGTCGAAAGCTTTTCAAGCGGAGACTCGCGCTGGAATGTAGCGTCTTGTGGTAAAGAAGCTGAAATAGCACCATTTGGCGGACTGGCCAGGAGAATGCACATGTCGAGGGGTTCTAAGGTATTCAGGCCGACGGATTTGCCGGAGAGCAATTCATCCGGGTATCCGGCACCATTCCGTGAAGGCGAGGGCAAACGATGGATCAGGCGTCTCGGCGATCACGGTGGGCTCAAAAACTACGACGTCAACTTCGTACGTGTCGAGCCAGGTGGCCAATCTTCGGCCCGGCACTCCCACACGAAACAGGATGAATTCGTTTATATCGTCGAGGGGGAATTCGTCCTCGTCACCGATGCGGGACGCGAGACGGTCGGGCCTGGCACCTGCATCGCATTCCCGGCGGACACTGGCGATGGTCACCACTTCCTGAATGCGACCGACAACGATGCCGCCTTTCTGGTCGTGGGAGATCGCACACCAGGCGACGAAGTCACCTATCCGGACATCGACTTGGAGTTGAAGGTAGGCCCCGATGGAGTAAAGACGTTTCGTCATAAGGACGGTTCGCCGTATCCGAAACTTGAGCGCACTTAACCAACCACTCCGCGGGCGCCGATGGGGCACTTTCGCTAATCGGCTACCGCGAGAATTGAGCGCGGTTCCCGATTAAACAATCGAGCAAAGTGGAGCTAGCTGACCCGAGCCCTCCACGTGCAGCCTTCCGAGTATCGATCATTTGCACGGTTGTCGCCTCTGATATGCGGCTTAGCACGCATCGCAGCAAAATCGGCCACTCAATGTCGGAGTCGGGTCATCAGCGTCGCCCTCGCCAACAGACGGCTGCCCTCCAATTTCCGCTATGCCCCGTTAGCGACCGAGATCACGCGGCGGGGCTATATGACGCGAAGGGCACACAAGCCGACATTAGCCGTGTGGTTCGGACACGCGATCGGTCGTATAATATCTCGTCGGTTGGATTGCGAACTATGGTGCAGGAGCGGCCAGTCCGGGTCGAGCGGAGGTTGTCAGCGATAGTGGCCGCCGACGTGGCTGGCTATTCGCGGATGATGCACCACGATGAAGAGACCACACACGCTAAACTGACAATACTTCTCGCCGATGTTGTAACGCCTGCGATCTCCGAACACGGCGGCCGCATCGTCAAGAATACCGGCGACGGGTTCTTGGCAGAGTTTCCAAGTGCGGTCGGAGCGGTTCGAGCGGCTCTGCAGTTTCAGACCCGCGTCAAAGAATTCACAACCACCGACGCCGGAGACGCCCGTATTGCATTCCGTGTCGGCATCAATGTCGGCGACGTGATTGTCGAGCCACATGACATCTTTGGGGATGACGTGAACATTGCGGCGCGGCTTGAGAGCATTGCAGAACCGGGTGGTATCTGCATTTCGTCGTCTGCCCACGATCATATCCATGGAAAGATCAGCATTCAGTTCGTCGATCTGGGCGAGCAGGTCCTCAAAAATATTGATCGTCCAATCCGCGCCTATGTCGTGGTCCGGGACGAGCACAGCCCGACGACACTCGGTGGGCGCGCGAAGGAAAGCCCAACTTCACCGCCTCGTCTTTCCCTCGTTGTGCTGCCTTTCGCCAACCTCGGCGGCGATCCCAAACAAGACTACTTCCCCGATGGTGTGACCGAAAGCCTCACCACGGACCTGTCGCGCATCTCAGGCTCGTTTGTGATCGGTCGACACACCGCGTTCACATACAAGGGCAAGGCGGTTGACCTGAAGAAGATCGGACGTGAATTGAACATCCGCTACGTGCTCGAAGGTTCTGTGCAGCGTAGTGATGACCGGCTTCGGGTAAACGTCCAACTCGTAGACACAGAAACTGGCGCGCATCTGTGGGCCGACCGTTTTGACAAACCCATCGCCGATCTGTTCGACATGCAGGACGAGATCGTAGCGCGGTTGGCCAACGCGCTAAATGCTGAGCTTATTGCAGCCGAAGCACGGCGAGCAGAGCGCTCTGTAAATCCCGACGCGATGGATCTGTATTTCCAAGGCATTGCTTTCGCAAACAGGGGGACTACCCCAGAATACATGACGCGGGTGCGCGGCTTCTTTGAGCGGGCTTTGACGCTCGATCCCTTTTGTGTTGAGGCGCTGGTCGGTGCAGCAACCGTCGATGAGACAATTGCCAGCGCCCTCTTAACGGATGATGACCCGGGACCGCGCCTCGCGGCGGCTGAGGCAACTTTGAACAAGGCTCTGTCGCTGGCCCCGCAGCATGCTTCGGCGCACTTGGTGTTGGGCATCATCGAAATTCTGACTAATCGCGCGGCTCAAGGCATCGCTGAATGTGAGCGGGCGTTGGCGCTGGATCGTAATTTGGCTCATGCTCACGCTTGGATCGGTCTTGCCAAGATGTTTGTCGGCCGTGCAGCGGAAACCGAAACCCACGTCCGTGAAGCGCTCCGGCTATCGCCTCGCGATACCCGTTCCTATATTTGGCTCTTGATCGCTGGCTTAGCTAAGCTGCACCTTAGCGCCGAGGGGGAAGCAGTGGCTTGGCTACGCCGTAGCATTGAGGCCAATCGAAATCATCCGCTCGGACAACTCTGGCTCGCCGCCGCGTTGGCGCGGCTTGGCAGGCTGGACGAGGCGAAGGCCGCCGCCCGGGCGGCTCTCGCGCTTAATCCGAGTTTTACCATTCGCCGCGTACGCGCCAACGTACCAAGCGACAATCCGACTTACCTCGCCGGACGCGAGCGCATCTATGCAGATTTGCGCTTGGCGGGGGTGCCGGAGGAGTGAGGTCAGCTTGGGGTCTTGGCCGCGTGAAAACGTTTCAATGCGGGGGGCGCCGCTTTGAACAGCCCCATGGGGTTCCGGATTGACGCCGAAATGGCATAATTTCCGGCGAGGCGCCGGAAGCCAGCCCGATGGCTTGCCCGAGCCGCTGTGATCGATGATGAGGTTGGCGGCACGCGCGCGACAGCGCTCCTGCCTCATGCCTGAATCGCCGCGATCAGCGCACCAGCACCCATGATGTTCATCACGCGCGTGAGATTGTAGGCGAGCACGTGCAGCGCCATCTCAGTGGCGACCTTCGGCAAGCGCTTCGTCAGGAAGTGCGCCGCGCCCATGCGCATCTTCAGTGTGCCGAACGGATGCTCGACCGTCTCGCGACGGCGACGCATCGCCTGAGGATCAGCGTCGAGCCGCCTCTGGGCATCCTCCATGACGTGCTCATGCTCCCAACGAGAGATGACGCGGTTTTTGGCCGTGGTGCAGCGCGCCTTCAGTAGGCAACTCCCACAAGCTTTCGTGACGTATCGCCGAATGGTGCGTTCGCCATCCACTGTTGTGAGCCAATATGCCAGCAACTCGCCAGCCGGGCAGCGATACACATCCTGCTTGGCCAGATATGCGAAGTCGTGCTTTCCAAACTTGCCCTTCGCCTCCATTCCGGTCGTGTTTGGCTTCGGTAGAGTCACAAGGATATCGGCGTCGGCGCAAGCCTTGATCTCCTCGCCTGTGTAATAGCCGCGATCGGCCACCGCCTCGAGCTTGTCGACGCCGAGCACGGCCTGGCCTGTTTGCCCATGTTTGCCAGTTGAGCGCGATCCGAGCCGCTATTCGTTACTTCGTGCGCGATGATGAGGTGATGCTCGGTATCTACGGCAACCTGCACATTGTAGCCAACGACCCCCGAGCCACGGCCACTCGTTGCCATGGACCGACTGTCGGGATCGGTCAGCGAGATCTGTTGATCTGGTGATGCCAGCATCGCCTCTTCGTAGGCTTCGAGCTTGTGCATCTCGCTCTTGAGCTTGGTGAGCTTTTCCTTCAGATGCGCCGTCTTCGCGGCGAGAGTCTCAGATGGCTCCTGCAGATCTGCCGTGTCGAGCTGTGCGAGATAGCGCGACACGCTCTCCTCCAGTTGCTGGCGACGGCGCTCGACCTTGCCCTTTGTGAAGTTCTTGTCACGCGTGTTGACCGCCTTGAACTTCGATCCGTCGATGGCGACGCTCGCCTTCGTCAGCAATCCCATCCGCCGGCAAAGCTCAACGAACTTCGCGCACACCTTCCTGATACCGAGGCCGTTGTCGCGACGAAAGTCGGCGATCGTCTTGTCGTCGGGCGAAAGCCGTTGTAACAGCCAGATCACCTCGAGATTGCGTCTTGCCTCGCGTTCCAGCCGGCGGCTCGACTGGATGCGGTTGAGATAGCCGTAGATGTACAGCTTGAGCAGCACCGCTGGATGATAGCCGGGTCGCCCGGTCGCCGACGGTTCGATGTCCTCAAAACCTATCTCGTCGAGATCAAGTGCTTCGACAAACGCATCGACAACGCGAACAGGATTGCTCTCACCGACCCAATCATCGAGGCATTCCGGCAACAACGTCGATTGATCGCGATCCGCGCCTTCAATGAACCGTCGCATCGACCGTCTCCGAAAAACCCAGAGACGATCTCTATCTGACTCGTTGTTTTCACAGCCAGGGTCACGCCCGGAAGAACTCGGGTGGAGCATATCGAGTCCGCTTCACCCCCCAAGGAGCGGACGTCTAGCGGACATGCCGGGTCGGCCGCTTAGGGCCAAAGCACAAAGTCGCTGCGCTCCAGCCCGCTGCGCGGGAGCAAGAGCCGAGAGGCCGGTAGCCGGTTGAGAGGATAGTAGTAGCACTGGAGAGCCCCGTCCTGAGAATCGAGGTGTCGCAAGCCTCACTCAGAATGGAGCTCCCCATGAGCAAGACTAACACCGTCAGTCCGCTGCGTCAGCGTATGATCGAAGACATGGCTGCGCGCAAGCTCAACCCGCACACTCAGCGTGGCCACATTTACAGTTGCAAGCGGTTCGCCGCCTGGCTCAAACGCTCGCCCGATACGGCAACGCCCGACGAGGTGCGCCGATTTCAGCTGTACCTGATCGAGAGCGGAACGAGCATCTGCAACCGCAATCGGATCATGACCGGGGTACGGTTCTTATTCCGCGTCACGCTGCGTCGCCACGATCTGGCAGCCGAGGTCTGGCACATCAAGGAACCCGAGAGGCTGCCGCCGGTGCTGAGCCCTGAGGAGGTCAAGCGTGTCCTGACCATGGCAACGAGCCTGAAGGCACGAGCGATGCTGACGCTGGCCTATGGTTGCGGATTGCGCGCCGGCGAGGTGGTGCGGCTGCGGGCGGGTGACATCGACAGCGAGCAAATGATCATCCGCATCGTGCAGTCGAAGGGCCGCAAGGACCGGCACGTGATGCTGCCGCCGGAGGTCGTGAAGCTGTTGCGGCAATGGTGGAAGCTGCGGCCGACCGCGTCCAACAATGGCATCGCACCCGAACACCGCTGGCTGTTTCCAGGCCGCAGTCAGCATAAGCCAATGACCACGCGTCAGTTCAGCCGGCTGTTCAAGGAGGCCGCCAACGCCGCGGGGTTACGCAAGACGATCTCGTTGCATTCGCTTCGCCACAGCTTCGCGACCCATCTGCTCGAGCGCGGCAGGGACATTCGCGTGATTCAAGCGTTGCTCGGACATTCCAAGCTCGAGACGACAGCCCGCTACAGTCGCGTGGCGATCGGACTGATTGCCAAAATCGAGAGCCCCCTGGAGGGTCTGAGCACGCCGCGCCGCAGGCGTGCGAAGCGAGACAGTGAGAAGCCGCCGGCGCCATAGCGCCGCCGGCCATGGTTCGACCAGCTCTGGAGGTCGCGGACATCCTCCGCGATCACGGCCCTGCCTGGCGTGAAGCCAATCAGGGGCATGTGAGCCTTGAGCAATTGAAGGTGATGAGTGCGATCGAGCGCTGTCGCACGGCGGCGCTCGGCGGGCATGTCGCGCGCTGCGAGAACACGGCGTGCGGGCATACCAAGATCGCGTACAACTCCTGCGGCAACCGGCATTGCCCAAAGTGTCAGGGCGCGGCGGCGCGCCGATGGCTCGCCGACCGCGAAGCGGAGCTGTTGCCAGTTCCGTATTTCCACGTCGTCTACACGCTGCCGAGCGAGCTGCGTGCCATCGCCTACCAGAACAAGCGCGTGGTCTATAACCTGCTGATGAAGGCGGCGGCCGAGACGACGCTTGCCCTCGCACGCGATCCCAAGCGCCTCGGCGCGCGGATCGGTGTCACCGCCGTGCTGCACAGCTGGGGCTCGGCGCTCACCCATCATCCGCACGTGCATATGATCGTGCCAGGTGGAGGGCTCTCGCTCGACGGCGCGCGATGGGTCCCTGCGCGCTCCAACTTCCTCGTCCATGTCAACATCCTGGCGCGCCTGTTCCAGGGCAAAATGCTGGCGATGCTCATACATGCGCACACCGCCGGCGAGTTGAAGTTCTTCAACACCCATGGCGGGCTCGCCGACAAACGAACGTTCAAGCGCTTCATCGCCCCGCTGCGGCGCATCAAGTGGGTGGTCTATTGCAAGGCGCCGTTCGCAGGGCCTAAGCAGGTGCTGCGCTATCTCTCCCGTTACACCCATCGTGTCGCCATCTCCAACCGCCGCCTCGTTGCAGCCGACGACGAGGCGATTGCGTTCCGCTGGAAAGACTATCGCGTCAACGGCCCCGACCGCTGGAAGACCATGCGGCTTCACCCGCATGAGTTCATCAGACGCTTCCTGCGGCACGTGCTGCCCAAGGGCTTCCACCGCATTCGCCACTACGGGCTCTTTGCCTCGACCAACCGCGCCCAGAGCATCGCGACTGCCCGCGCACTCCTCAATGTCGCTCCGCCCGCAGCCGATTCCCAACAGCAACCCGACGCTGCCCAGGGCACGCTGCGTGCGCTGCCCTGGCCATGCCCATGCTGTGGCGCGCGTATGATCGTCATCGAGACCTTCGCGTGCGGCTGCGAGCCGAAGTGGCGGCCGACACCGAACAGACACGTCATGAGCCAGACGACCTGCAAGCGATGCTGCTTTCCGCTTCCGATACGCTGGCCCCGCGCCGGCCGCGATCTCGCTCAATCCAATGACATCTATCAGTGCGCAGATCACACGTTGATACGCTCCGAACACCCGCCGAAATGCCTACAGCACTCGCCCGACCTCGCGCATGTGCAGATATGCCGCTGGCGTCATCCTGGCATCCCGTCCATCATCGACATCGGCGCCGGCATTAAATCTCCATAGCGCCCGCTGCCCGGCCGGTGCCTCACTTCCCGCGACTTCGTGCCTTGGCGCTTTTCGGCCGCCGGCGACCTCATCGTGTGGAGGCTCCCATGATCCCGGCGTCCGAAAACCAGCACAGGAGCCGACGTCAGCCCCTAACCCCGATGCACCTATTCTTGCAGTAAGGAGGCTTAGGGGTCGCATTTATTACAGGGCTGAATCTGGACTTGGACCCATCTCGCCGCGATAGCGCGCCTCCGCGAGCGCGCATAAGATCAGGTCGCCACAATACTGATCTGGAATAGCTGCGCCCCATTCCCGTCGAGGACCAGCAGCCGAAAGCCGGTGGAGGGCTCCAATTCGTCCTTCACAAGTTCTCCGCAGAGAGTCGTGGCTTCTCGCCAAGCGGCAATCTCGGTCGGCAATTCGAGGGGGACGGGTTCGAAGCCTGATCTCCCTTCTATGACGAACTTGTAGGCGGCCACAACAATGCCTATCGCTTCAGATGAAGATAGTCAGGCACAAACTCAGCAATGCGTTCCAGTTCCTCGCGGTTGAGCACAGCAACCTCTCCCCCTTCCCAAACAATTAAGCTACGACGTCTTAGTTCCTGAAGCGTGCGATTGACGTGAACAATCGAGATACCGCAAGCGTCGGCCAGGTGCTTCTGCGTGAAGGGAAGCTGGAACTTATTATCCTGCGCTAAGCTGACAGCCTCCAAGCGAGCAAGAAGCTCGCAGATGAGGTGCGCGATTTTCGCAATTGCGTCGTGGCCACCTAAGTTGGCGACCCATTGGCGATAAATCGCAGCATCGATCAGGGTTTCGCGCCAGAAGGCGTGCGTGAGCCTCGGAGAGCCGTCCAGCATCTGGCTTAGGAACCGGTGAGGCAGCAGAGCGACGGTGGATCGCCCGATGCTTATCAGGTCGTGGTCCATCTCCGGCAGGTGCAAGGTGTTGAGATCAGGCATGTCTCCAGGCACGTGAAAGGACAAAATTTGGTCCCGAGTTTCTACGATCTTGTGACGGCACAGAAAGCCGCTGACCAAGATGGCGCAGTGCGACGCAACATCGCCTTCTCGCGAAAAGTACTCCCCGTCGGCCAATGATCTGATCGTTCTCGGCATGTCAGCCAGCGAGCGTCGCTCTTCATCTGATAGGCCGCCGGTCGCCTGCAGACGTGCAATCAGTTTTTGATGAGGCATTGTGGGCCCCTACGAGGACTCAAGGATACGCGAAGAGCGTATCCTTTGGCATCATGCTGGGCAATTCCCGAAGTTCCGGCGGCGTATCGACAAGTGTCCGCTGGGTCATTCTCGACCGAGTCGAGCCAGCAGCAAGTCCGGCCATATGCGCTATGCCCCGAAAGCGGAAGTGATTCAGAGCATTGGCGGCTCCGCGTACGGGCCGTTGTGGGTACCGCCGTGGACGTGAATTCAAGGAGCGCCATGGGACAAGCTAAGTATATCCACGTCGCGCCGATCTCAAAGAAAAACGCGGACGCGCTGATCATCCGGCTGCATTACAGCCACAAGACGGTCAACAACGCTTTCCTAGCGCTGGGCGTCTTCCTCGGCGGCCGGCTTGAAGGCGCGATGACGTTCGGCCCGTCCATGGATAAGTCGAACATCCTCGGGCTCGTGCGCGATACCGCATGGAACGGTTTTCTCGAGTTGAACCGGCTGGCGTTCTCGGAGGCGCTGCCGCGCAACAGCGAAAGCCGCGCGCTCTCGATCGCGCTGCGGATGATCAAAAAGCATTATCCACACGTCGAATGGGTGATCTCGTTCGCCGATGGATGCCAGTGCGGTGACGGGACGATCTATCGCGCGGCCGGCTTTGTGCTCACCGGGATCAAGCTGAACAAAAGCTTGCTGCGACTGCCGGATGGCTTGGTCACGCACAAGATGACGCAAGTAACCGGAAAGAACCGGGCGGCGCATTTCGCCAAAACCGGCGGATCATGGTCGGGCCAGGGCGAACCGCTCGACGGCTACCAAATGCGGTATATCTATTTTCTCAATTCCGAGGCGCGTGCGCGGCTCGTCTGCAAAGAAATCCCCTATGCGGAGATCGAGCGGCGCGGCGCCGGGATGTATCGCGGAATTGCGCGTGGCAAGCAGGCGATGGCCGAGGCCCCCTCGGCACAGCGGCGCGGCAGCGGCGACCGCCACGCTCCGAATGGAGGGCAAAAAAGCCTCGGGCTTGTTCGCCCCAGCGTCAGGTCAGCTTTCGGGGGCGACGCAGACATGAACCGGCAAGCAAAACCGTTTGAATCGGTCGAAAATGATGTGGTTGTCTAATCGCTGCCGGGGCGTCAAGCATATAATCGCTGAGGACACTGCCGGGTGCATGGTTGTCTTCGCGGTCGGCATCAGCCGCCGCATGATGGAGCTTCGCGGGACGAGCCTTCAATGTGGACGACGCACTTTGCTGAGTCAGCAATGCAACAGCATCAGCGGAATGGCTCGGCTCACGTCCCGGCAGGGACGCCTTAGGCGTTCGGGTTCCGAACGCGATCGGGACTTATGCGGCGGCTCCGGCATTCGGGTTAAACAGCTCGCCGGTCTTAAGCATCGTATGCATTATTACCGCCAGTTTGCGGGCCACAGCCACGGCAGCTCTTTTGAAGCCGATCCTCTCCCGGAGCTGCAGACCCCACGTGCGCAGCGTGCTGTGAGTTGAGCTGCGCGTCAGAATGACCGCCGCCGCTTCGTAGAGAAGCCCTCGCAAATTGTGGTCGCCACGTCGGGATATATGGCCGTCATAATCAACTTCTCCGGATTGGTAGCGGCGCGTTGTTAGCCCGATCCACGCACCGACAGATCGGGACTTCCTGAAGTTGTCAGGCTCCTCAATAGCGGTGGTAAAGGAGGTTGCGGTGATGGCACCGATGCCAGGAATCGACATGAGGATGCGGCAAGCCTGACTCTGGCGCGCGTCCCGCACCAATTGGCGTCCGAGTTCGGCGGCGCGGAGGCGAATGCCACGCCAGGCTTCCAGCATCGGCAGCACGATGGATGCAAGTCCGTCCTGATCGGCTAGAAGGCTCCGCACATTCTTCTCGAAGGTGCTTCCCTTTCCGGCGGGAACGAGCAGACCGAAGGTTTTCATGACACCGCGGATCTGGTTGGAAAGCTCGGTAGTGATTCGGACCAGGCGCGTCCGCGCTGCGACAAGCGTGCGGGTCAGCATGCTGTCGAATCCCTTCACACGCACCTCACGAAAGAAGCCGACTTCCGCGAGTTGCGCCAGACCATCGGCGTCGTTCGCGTCCGTCTTATTCGTTGCCATATCGAGCGCCGCTTTAGCATGGCGCGCATCGATGCAGATCGCCGGCAACCCTTCGGTGCGCAGAGAATGATAGAACCATACCGACAGCGGTCCGGTCTCGAATACCACGCGTTTCACGGATGGCGCCCGTTTGCGGATGAGCTCGGCGACGATGCTGGGATCAGATGCGCACTTGCCGCGCCAGATCCGTTCACCTGCTCGGCGGATCGAGACTGCCGTCTCTTTCATCGACACGTCGAGACCAATATACTCTTCCATGGCTGTTCTCCATTCGATGCTTGGGCCCGGCGTCCAGTCGTGAGCCCGTATTTCCATCCTATCGGGGAACAGCCACCAGCTTCCATTGTCGGTTGGGACTGACTCAGGGGCGACTCGCTCCCGCGATTACCCCATGTGGACGACGCCCGCTCCCGGCATCGAATGTGCCAAAGGGTGATGGTTGAACCACGAATCACCGGAGGGGGTCGTCCACATGCAGGTTAGCACCATCGGCGTTGATCTCGCCAAGAACGTGTTCCAAGTGCACGGCGTGGATAGTGCGGGTAAGGTCGTCATCACTCGCCAGTTGCGGCGCAAGCAGGTCATCGACTTCTTTAGCAAGATTTCCCCTTGCCTGGTCGGCATGGAAGCCTGCGGAACCGCGCATCATTGGGCGCGCGAAGTCTCCAAGCTCGGTCACACCGTCCGTCTGATGCCGCCGAGCTACGTGAAGGGCTATGTCAAACGGTCGAAAAACGATGCGGCCGACGCAGCCGCCATCTGTAAGGCCGTGACACGCCCATCAATGCGGTTCGTGCCGATCAAGTCGGCCGATCAGCAAGCCTTGCTGATGTTGCATCGAACGCGGGATCTTTTAATCCGTCAGCGCACGCAGCTGATCAATGCGCTCCGAGCCCACCTTGCCGAGTTCGGCCTCGTTGCGGAGACGGGACGCGAAGGTCTCGCGCAGCTTGCCGAGATCATCACGGACGAGAGTAATCGCGAAGCTCTTCCGTCTGCGATGAAGGCCATTGTCGATCAGCTCGCTGCGCTGGAATTGCAGATCGGGGCTCTGGATCGCGCCATTCACGCCCATCATCGTGCCAACGATATGAGCTGCCGCATCGAGACCGTGCCTGGGATAGGCGTGATCGCGGCCACGGCCATCGCTTCTACTGTCACAGACCCGAGTGACTTCAAATCCGGTCGGGATTTTGCCGCATGGATCGGACTTGTGCCGCGGCAGCACTCGACCGGGGGCAAGGAGCGGCTCGGAGGCATCTCCAAGCAGGGAGATCGCTACCTTCGACGGTTGCTCGTGATCGGTGCAACATCCGTTGTTCAACACGCTCGGCGACATCCGCAAAAGCATCCCTGGATCATAAGGCTGCTGGCCAGGAAGCCGGCCAAGCTCGTCGCCGTTGCCGTTGCCAACAAGATGGCGCGCATCGCCTGGGCAATCATGGCCAAGGGAGGATACTATCGCGCGCCGGAGCTTGCTGCAGCCACCTGAAGGGGCTTGGCAATGGGAGCGTGAGGCGACGGCGGAGCAAGACAATCGAATTGCGAGGGTGATGATGGTGTGATGCGAAACGGTCGAGCCGTCGATCGGGACAACCCGCTTCTGGGTCATGGGCATTAAAGCCCGTGAAAATGATTGGGACCTGATCCGCGGACTACATCAGGGCCAGCGGTCATGGTGCCGCGCAAACAGGCCGGACACATGACTTGCACCCGACCGCCAGCCGAACGTCAGATTCTTCTTGCAACGCGGGCGTCGTCCACACATGGACCCAGAGCCGACACAGCAGCCACGAGACGACATCAGGAGAGAAGCAAGCGGTGTCAAACTCATTGGTTTTCTCTCGGTAGTTTGACCAAGCAAGCGGGCCCCACCAGAGTGTGGCTCCAAAATCCATTGGCAATAGGTAGTGGTTCAGTGCAGACTGGCCTTCTTCGCCCGCAAAAAATGGGTGAGACCGATGCTCGATATCCGATATTCAATCTTCCTCGCCGCGGGCCTCGTGATTCTTGCCACCGCCGCGGCCGCACAATCGTCCACACCACCTATGAGGACGCTCGACGACGTTCGGGATCGACGTTATTGCGAGTTGTTCGTTGTAAAGCGCCAAGGCGCGGGTCTCGTCGCCGACGTTTACAATACCTTGGGGCTCAACGAGTGCCCACAGGCAGCTTGGGAGGCGCTCGATACCGCCAAGGTTGCTTCGGAGTTCGGAGCCGTTCGGGTGATCCGCAACGGTCCCAGACATTTCATCATGGACCGTCTCGCGTCGGGCGATGTTACTAGGAACGCTTCCGATATCCAGGGTCTTGCTATGCGGCCCGTCGCGACTATGAGCTTGCGGTTACTCGAGCTTATTGAGAAGCGAGCTTTCTATGTCGAGCGGACCATCGGACGGACGACGAATTGGATTTTTCTCGCCGGCAAACCGGTTTACGAGCTGGTTAGTCCGAAGGGGCAAATTTACGTCATGCAGTCGTATTCGCAAATCGTCGACCCAAGACTTGCCTACGCCGATCTCGTCGCACTCGGAAGTCGTCTCAAGCCGCCCAAGGGGTGGCAATACCGCAGTCGCACACTGACTGCCGATCTGACCGCGCAGTCGGGGGGCGAAGCGCATATCATCCAGGATGAGCTACAGAACACTTATCAGCGACTGCCCAGCCACTAGATCCTGCGCGTGTCCGGAAGGTCTCGCCGTCTAGTGGCGGCCCGATCGGCGTCAGCCAACCTGAGGGATCACTCCATCTCTAATCGATTGGACTTCGCTAGTGCGACTGCTAACACTCAGGAGACTTTCATGAGAACCTTTAATCCCCTCATGCTGTTAGTGCTTCTCGTTACCCAATCGGGCGCAACACAGGCCGCAGATTTGAGCGGAGCTTGGGCGAGCGATTCCACGGTCTGCGATAAAGTGTTCACCAGAGAAAATGGTAAGCTTGCCTTCAAGCCAGATGCTGATCTCTACGCGGGTGGCGTGATCATCCAGGGAAAGCAAATAACCGGCAGATTTCAAAAGTGCGCCGTCAAATCGTCGCACGATGATGGCTCGATTCTGCATGTGACAGCGTCGTGCAGGGACGGGGTCGCGGTTTCGGACGTAACATTCGACTTGAAAATCTCTGGAGAGAACCAGATTATACTTAGCTCCAAAGCGCCAGTGCCAATGGAAATGCCATACGTTCGCTGCTCACTTTGAGCACCGTAGCCAAACGCTAGTGTATTTGGACACTCGCTAACCATCAGATGGCAACTCGCCATGCGCGGAACTTAGAAGCTGTTTCCGCGATTAGTGCTGATCTGGAGCGCGCTCGGATGATTTACCGGTAGGCAGCAAGGATTTGCCTCGCGCGAAGGCGTTCTATCGGCCGCTAATGGCCTTAATCGGGTTTCGACTGTTAAAGGAGACCGACAAGGCCCTACTCTGCCGTGATCATGCCCGTGTGCGAATCGGCGCCTCCTGAGTGATCGGTTACGGGGCAGACGCCCAGATATCCTCGAGATAGCGGTGGCTCGAGGTCAGTCCGGTGAGCCAAGCCTGTGCATCAGCGGCCGTGGTACCAGTGCGCTGCTGGAATACGCCCATAAGAGCCTTCCGAACGTCCGGCGCCATGCGCGAGGCATCACCGCAAACAAAGACCACCCCCTCCTGCTGTAGCAGACGCCACACATCCTCGCTGCGCTCTTTAATCGCCTGTTGCACATAGGCCTTCGGCTTGCCGGGCTCGCGCGAGAACGCGGAGAACAGCCGCGTGACCCCCATCGCCTCGAACCCCCGCAGCTCATCCTCGTAGAGGAAATCCTGCAGTGGATCGCGGCAACCGAAGAACAGTATGGACTCGCCCACGGGAACACCCTGTTCCTTCAGCGCCGCGCGTTCCTGGAGGAAGCCGCGGAACGGCGCGACGCCGGTGCCAGGACCAATCATAATCATCGGCACGTGCGGGTTGTCGGGCGGGCAAAACGGAATGGTGGGCTTGCGGATGAAACCGAACACCGTCGCATCGACCGGCTGTGTGGCCAGGTAATTCGAGCAGATGCCCTTGAAGGCGCCATGCCCGCTCCGCGCGGGCCCCTCCACCACGCCCACAGTAATGCTGCAGCTATCGCTCGACACCAGCGGTGACGACGAGATCGAGTAGTAGCGCGGTCGCAACGGAGGCAGCAGATCAAGGAATACTTCGAACGGCGGTTGGCAAGACGGGACCTCGTCGAGCACGTCGAGAACCGACTTGCGCCCCACCAGCACCTGCTCGCGGTAGCGTATCTCGCCGGTGTCGTCGCCGGCGAGTGCCAGCAGCATCTCCCGGTCGCCGGCGCCACCGGTGTGCTCGGCGAGCGTAGCAAGCTGCGCCCGCGTAACAACATCCTGTAGCTCGACACGATGGGCCAGCACACCGAGCAGCGGCACTGGCTCGTTGACCGGCAAGTACGTGCTGGCGTTCGTGTGCGGTGTGATGGTCAGGTACAGGCCGGGGTCCAGCTTAAACCGCAGCAGAACACGCCGGACCTGATCCAGGCCGTTGCGCGGGACGATGCCCAGGTGGTCACCCGCATTGTAGCTCACGCCGGACGGCAGGGCGATTTCCAGGTGCCGTGTCGAGCGCTCGGATGGCCGCTCGCAATCGCGATGCTGCAGCTCGCGGTTGACCCGCACAGTCATTCCCGTGGCACTGTATGACCGTATGATGGGATTGGCGGCCTGCTTGTTAACGAAGGCCACCGACAGGCGCGGGCGCGCGGCCTGCGTCCGAGCCACGCTGTCCGGTAAGTGAAGCGCCGCGGCCATGGAGGGCCACAGCCCACCATTCCAAGTACGGTAGTCGCCATCAAAGTCGCTGCGCGCATCACCTTCGCCGCGCCTGTACATGCGCTTCGCGCCGTGCTTCTCGAGCTCCGCGTCGATCAGCGTCGGGATCGCCTGATAGGTCGCCGCCCAGTCGCGATTCCCGCAGCCGTAGACGCTGTACTCCACGCCGGCAAACGCATCAGCCGCGAGCGATGGGTCCTGGAGCCAACGGCAGAACTTTGCCGCATTATCGGGCGGCTGGCCGTTATACGATGCGGCGACGATGATTACGCCCCCCTCTTTCGGCAGCGCACCGACGTGGTCATCGAGTGCCTCGACGGTGGCCACAAACCCGCGGTTCCTCGCTTCGTCGGCGATGCCGTGGGCCAAGCCCTCGGCTGTGCCCAGGTTGGAGCCATAGAGCACCAGTAAGCGCGTCTGGTGGGCATCTGCGCTAGGCGGTGGCGCCGCAGCCGGCTGGGACACTGCGGCGGGCTGCGCCATCACCACCAGCGGCTTTGTCTCGCCTCCGGCCCGCAGCTTGACCTTGATGTGGAAGTTGTCGGGCTTGACGGTGAGCGTTTGCTTGGTTTCGAGCTTGTAATTGGCAAAGTCGATGAGCTCGAACCGCTGAAGGAGCATGCCCAGCACGAGGATGGCTTCCTGCATGGCGAACTGCCGGCCAATGCAGGCACGTTGCCCGGTGCCGAAGGGCAAGAAGGCATTCGGTGGGATCTTGGCCCCGCGCTCGGGGTTGAAACGGTCCGGGTCGAAATCCTCGGGGTGCTCGCCCCACACCTGCTTGTCGCGATGGAGCATCGGAGTGAGGACCGTTGTAAGGCCGGCCTTCTCCAACCGGTATTTGCCGCCAATGACGGTGTCCTCATACGGACGCCGCGTGAAGGCCGGTGCCGTCGGCCACAGCCGCAGGGTCTCCTTGAGAATCTGGTCGACGTACGGTAGCTGATGGATCTGGGCGTAGGTCGGCAGCACGGTTAGGTCCGTGCCAAGCACACGGTCCACTTCGTCGTAGGCCCGCGTCAGCACGCCGGGGTTCTTGAGCAGGGCATTGAGCGCGAACGACAGCAAGCCGCTGGTTGTCTCGTGACCCGCGATCAGGAAGGTGACGCACTGGGCGATGATGTTGGCGTCGTCGAGCTTCTCGCCCGACTGACGGTCGACCACGGTCAGCATCCGATCCAGCAGGTCGTTGATGGTGCCCACGGCACTGGACGCGCGGCGATCCTGGATGAGGCGCTGGACCGTGTGCAACATGAACTGCTGGTCGGCCAGAAGCTGCCGAGCCCGCTTGCGATGCAGTTTACGCTGGATGGGCAGCTCCCGTTGCGTTGTTTGCGCTGTTTCGAGCACGCCCAGCATGGCAACCACGAAGGGGTGGGGGCTTTCGCGGTACAGGGAGTTGAACCGATAATTGAAGCCGCACAGCGCAATCGTGTCCAGCGTGAGCCGCGTCATGTCGGCTGGCACATCGACCGTATCGTCGGGGTTCAGCCGCTCCCATTTTTGGGTGAGCTGCACGGCGATATCGAGCATCCGCGGATAGTAGCCGCGCATCGCGTCCATACTGAACGCCGGCATCAGCACGTTGTGGGCTTTGCGCCAGTTCGGGTCCGTTGTCTCGGAAGTAAACAGCCCCCGACCAACCGGGCCGTCGGCCAAAGCGCTCAAGCCTGGCCCCACCTTCTTGTCGAATCGCGACTCGTCGCACAGCTCGTTGACCAGCTCATAGCCCGACACGATGACGATCGGGCCGCGACCCGGCAGCGACATCTGGAAGATGGGTCCGTGAGTGCGCGCCAGGTCGACCAGGCTCTCGATGGGGCGACTGACGTCCAGATCGAACAGGTTACCCACGAACAAACGGCCCGGCGGGCGCGGAATCGGTTGCAGGTGAGAGACGTTATCCATGTGTTGCCCCCCTACGCTGTCTTTCCTTCACGTTGTCGCTCAGCAGGATGGGATGGCGGCAGAGCATTGGTCATAGCCGCACTGCAATCGGGTTGGGTGGCTCCAACCGGGCCACAGCCGGATGGTGAGGCTTCGGATGTGACCGAACTCTGATCGCGACGGCCATCGGACTCGCCGCGAAGGAGCTGGAGCAGCTTGCCTTCGCCCAGAGCCGTGTGAATTTCTCCGTATGCAAAGTACGGGATCAGGACCAGCAGCAGGAGAAGGCACGTCGCGAAGATCTCTCCAGGTGTCGCGGCGACACCCTCGGCCAAAGCCTCACGAATCGTCCGGTGATGGACATAAGCGCCAATCGTCACTTCGATGGCTGAAAGCGCGACGAGAAAAACAAGGAAGACCACCGAGGTATATATGATTTTGTGAATGAGCGTGCTGCCGAGAGTCCCCGCGATCCGAAGTTTGCGTCCGATGAGAATGAATTTTGCCAGAAGCAATGCTTTGCAAACTGCCAGTCCATATGGCGCGTACTCGATATGATGGCCGCGCAAGACCGCTGCCTTGTACAGAAGGAGTGCGGCGAAGCAGACGTATAGGTAAAATGATAGCGCAATATACTCCCGCAGCATCTTGGAGTTGGGCCTCCAACCGATGGGCGGTCCATATTGAAACCAGCTTCGCACAGTGGCCGCTAGCAGGTTCATAGGCTGACTGATCGCGGATTGAACAATCACTACTGTAATCGATCGAGCCGCTTAAGCCAATCCGCCATGTTGGCGCGCTTCACTCTGCCCGTCGACCCCCGCGACCCACCTGGAACCGTGGCAATTGCCGCACTCGACCCGGCGAACATCGGCTCATCCGATCAAGTCGGAGAAGATGTAGGCGCCATCACTAGCGCCGACGAGGTCATTGAAGACAACGCGATTTGCTGCGACGCGTGAGTCCGGTTGTGATGCTGTTGTTGTCTAATCGCTGCCGGGGCGTCAAGCATATAATCGCTGAGGACACTGCCGGGTGCATGGTTGTCTTCGCGGTCGGCATCAGCCGCCGCATGATGGAGCTTCGCGGGACGAGCCTTCAATGTGGACGACGCACTTTGCTGAGTCAGCAATGCAACAGCATCAGCGGAATGGCTCGGCTCACGTCCCGGCAGGGACGCCTTAGGCGTTCGGGTTCCGAACGCGATCGGGACTTATGCGGCGGCTCCGGCATTCGGGTTAAACAGCTCGCCGGTCTTAAGCATCGTATGCATTATTACCGCCAGTTTGCGGGCCACAGCCACGGCAGCTCTTTTGAAGCCGATCCTCTCCCGGAGCTGCAGACCCCACGTGCGCAGCGTGCTGTGAGTTGAGCTGCGCGTCAGAATGACCGCCGCCGCTTCGTAGAGAAGCCCTCGCAAATTGTGGTCGCCACGTCGGGATATATGGCCGTCATAATCAACTTCTCCGGATTGGTAGCGGCGCGTTGTTAGCCCGATCCACGCACCGACAGATCGGGACTTCCTGAAGTTGTCAGGCTCCTCAATAGCGGTGGTAAAGGAGGTTGCGGTGATGGCACCGATGCCAGGAATCGACATGAGGATGCGGCAAGCCTGACTCTGGCGCGCGTCCCGCACCAATTGGCGTCCGAGTTCGGCGGCGCGGAGGCGAATGCCACGCCAGGCTTCCAGCATCGGCAGCACGATGGATGCAAGTCTGTCCTGGTCGGCAAGAAGACTCCGCACATTCTTCTCGAAGGTGCTTCCCTTTCCGGCGGGAACGAGCAGACCGAAGGTTTTCATGACGCCGCGGATCTGGTTGGAAAGCTCGGTAGTGATTCGGACCAGCCGCGTCCGCGCTGCGACAAGCGTGCGGGTCAGCATGCTGTCGAATCCCTTCACACGCACCTCACGAAAGAAGCCGACTTCCGCGAGTTGCGCCAGGCCATCGGCATCGTTTGCGTCCGTTTTGTTCGCCGCCATATCGAGCGCCGCTTTAGCATGGCGCGCATCGATGCAGATCGCCGGCAACCCTTCGGTGCGGAGAGAATGATAGAACCATACCGACAGCGGTCCGGTCTCGAATACGACGCGTTTCACGGATGGCGCCCGCTTGCGGATGAGCTCGGCGACGATACTGGGATCAGTTGCGCACTTGCCGCGCCAGATCCGCTCGCCTGCTCGGCGGATCGAGACTGCCGTCTCTTTCATCGACACGTCGAGACCAATATATTCTTCCATGGCTGTTCTCCATTCGATGCTTCGGCCCGGCGTCCAGTCGTGAGCCCGTATTTCCATCCTATCGGGGAACAGCCACCAGCTTCCATTGTCGGTTGACCCGGGTTCGGGGGCGACTCGCTCCTGCGATTACCCCATGTGGACGGCTCCTCCACCGGCACGAGAGTGCCAAGGAGTGGGCGCCGTTTGAACGAGATCACAGCCGGTCATCCGGGTGTGACGTAACGGTTGGAAAGGACGAACAGCACTTAATGCAGCGCCGGTCGATCCGGCGATCAGGACAACCCACATGGGCCAAGGCATCTTCGAATGCGTGCTGTTGATCGGGACCTGATCCGCGGAGGGCATTATGGCCAGCGGTCATCTGTGTACCGCGCAAACAGGCCGAACACATGGCTGCTCCGACCAACGCCGCAAGTGAAGAATCTCCTTGCCAACCTGGAGCCGTCCACACATGGCCCATCGCACCATTTCGCTGCGACGCAGCGTTGCCGTCGCTTTTGGTCCAGGCTGTTCTCTAATTCCGGGCCTGCGGTCAAGACTCTCCAAACACATCCTTGCCGGGTTCATGGTTCTCTCCGCGGTAGGGGCATGCCCTCCGCATGATGGCGTAGGATGACGCTGGCGGATCAATGTGTGAAGCGCGCTTGCCTTTTGAGCATCGCAAAGCCTGGGGCGATCGCACCAACGCCAACGTCCCGGCAGGGACCTTGGATCCCGCCGGTGCTCGGCGGGAATTCGCTATCTGCTATGCTGTTTGCACGGCGGTCTCCTTTGACGACCATCTAAATTCGGTACCATCGATCCACATCCGATGCAGAATGACCGCGAGCTTTCGCGCGACCGCAACTTTGGCCTTGCGTAGCCCAGTTCGCTTTGCAAGCCGAATGCCCCAGGCTTTGAGCGCTGACCATTTTGCTACGCGTGTGAGCAGCACATTGGCTGCCTCATAGAGATAGCCGCGCAACATTTTGTCGCCGCACTTCGAGATTCGACCCGTCCAGTCGATCTCGCCGGATGCGTAGCGTCGGGTCGTTAGTCCGACATAGGCTCCGACGCTTCTTGACCTTTTGAAGCGCGTAGGGTCGTCGATCGTTGCAAGAAAGCAAAGAGCCGTAACAGGGCCGATGCCAGGTGTCGTCATGAACTGTCGCACTTGGGCATTGCTGCGTGCGAGCTTCATGACCTTACGGTCGAGATCAGCAATCTGCTGCTCGATGGCTGCTCGGGCGCTGAGTAGCGGCGTTACCGCAAGGGCGAGTTCCGGCCGCTCTTTGGTGAGCTCCGCAGCACGCAATGCGAATACGTTCATCTTTGCCGGACCAATAACCAGCCCGAGGTTCTTTAAGAGCCCGCGGATTTGGTTCTCGAGATCCCGCTTGATCTTGACGAGCAGAGCCCGGCTGACGAGGAGAGCCTTTACCGCATGACTGTCGAGGCCTTTGACGCACACCTCCTTATACCATCCACATTGCATGATGCGGGCGATGCCTACGGCATCGTTGCGGTCACTCTTGTTGATCTGCATTTTCAACACCGCCTTGGCGTGCCTGGCGTCGATGCAGATGACGGGCAGCCCCAGCTTATTCAACTCGGTCCACAGCCATGTCGACGTTGCCCCTGTTTCGAGTCCAATCCGCGCGACATGCGGCGCGTTTGACTTGATGAATGCTGCGATCGCTTCGGGGTCGGAACGAACAACGCCTTCGTGCTCAATCTTTCCCGTCCGATCAACGATGCAGATCGCTGTTAGCTTCAAAGAAACGTCAAGTCCGACATAGCGCTCCATTGCAGCTCTCCTATCATTGCAAGGCCCAAGAGGTGAGCCTCATCGATTCTTGGAGAGCTGATTCTCAGAGCTTCAGTATGGCTCCGGCCCGGAATTACCCCATGTGTGAAAAGTCCCATCGATGCTATGATTCTGCGCGTGAATCGGCGAATCGGGAGCGCTGGGATGTCAGGCTTCGTGGAGGGGATTGATCGGAGCCAAAGCAGTTTGTTCCCAGCGGCACTTGAGGACTATGTAGCCGAGGATAATCTGGTTCGCGCGGTTGACGCTTTCGTTGAGGGTCTTGATCTTGGCCAGCTCGGCTTTGGTCGGTTTGTCCCGCTGGAAAGAGGGCGGCCCTGCTATCATCCGGCGACGCTGCTCAAGATATACATTTATGGCTATCTCAATCGCGTCCCATCGAGCCGTCGTTTAGAGCGCGAGTGCCAGCGCAACATCGAGCTGATCTGGTTGACGGGGCATCTGGCACCGGACTTCAAGACCATCGCGGATTTCCGTAAGGACAATGGCAAGGCCATTCGTGAGGTTTGCCGTGCCTTCGTGGCGCTGTGCCGCGAGCTTGATTTGCTGAGCGAGGCGAGCGTCGCCATTGACGGATCCAAATTCAAGGCTGTCAATGCGCGCGATAAAAACTTCACCGAAGCCAAGATGAAACGGCGTCTGGAGCGGATTGAGGAGAGCATCGCGCGCTACATAGCGCAATTGGAGACCGCCGACCGCCGCGGTGATGCAATGCCAGAGGCAAAGGTTGAGCGGTTCAAGGACAAGATCGCGAAACTGAACGAGGAGATCGCGCGGCTAAGTGTAATCAATGCCGAGATGGTGATGAGTAAAGACAAGCAAATCTCGCTGACCGATCCTGATGCGCGTTCGATGGCAACGAGTGCGGCTACAACGTGCAAGCCGCAGTCGATACTAAGAACCATCTGATTGTGGCTCACGAGGTGACGAACGTTGGCACGGATCGCCATCAACTGTCGAATATGGCGGAGCAGGCGCGAACCGAGATGGGCGTTGAGAGGCTCGATGCTGTGGCGGATCGCGGCTATTACGCGAGCGAAGAGATTCGCGCCTGCGAAGAGGCCGGCATCGCCGTCACGCTACCAAAGCCTATGACCTCGAACGCGAAGGCGGCAGGGCGTTTCGGCAAGCAGGACTTCCGGTACGTGGCGGCGGAAGACGTGTACATTTGTCCTGCCGGACAAAAGCTTACCTACTTCTTTACGACCGCGGACAAAGGTTTGGTGTTACGACGCTACCGGACCGACGCCTGTCAGAGTTGCGCTATCAAGCATAGCTGCACCACTGGCAAGGAGCGACTGATCTCCCGATGGGAACACGAGGCCGTGCTTGAGACTGTGCAGGCGCGCCTCGATCACCATCCAGAGAAAATGACAGTGCGTCGTTCGACAGCGGAACATCCGTTCGGCACCATCAAGAGCTGGATGGGAGCAACGCACTTTCTCACGAAACGGCTGCCGAAGGTGGCAACTGAGATGGCGCTCAATGTGCTCGCCTACAACATAAAGCGCGTGATGGCGATCATCGGCGTGACTGGGCTGCTGGAGGCCTTGGCTACTTGAGCCAAGGACTTGCGCATTCAAATGGACGCCAACAGAAGGCCTAGGGGCGCTACGCGCGCCCGGAGACGGCTTCCAGGAAGAAATGTGTTCAGCCGGGCAAGTTGCCGGCGGTGCGGTCTGCACACGATGCTGATGCGATTTTTTTTACACATGGGGTAATTCCGGGCCGGAGCCATACTGAAGCTCTGAGAATCAGCTCTCCAAGAATCGATGAGGCTCACCTCTTGGGCCTTGCAATGATAGGAGAGCTGCAATGGAGCGCTATGTCGGACTTGACGTTTCTTTGAAGCTAACAGCGATCTGCATCGTTGATCGGACGGGAAAGATTGAGCACGAAGGCGTTGTTCGTTCCGACCCCGAAGCGATCGCAGCATTCATCAAGTCAAACGCGCCGCATGTCGCGCGGATTGGACTCGAAACAGGGGCAACGTCGACATGGCTGTGGACCGAGTTGAATAAGCTGGGGCTGCCCGTCATCTGCATCGACGCCAGGCACGCCAAGGCGGTGTTGAAAATGCAGATCAACAAGAGTGACCGCAACGATGCCGTAGGCATCGCCCGCATCATGCAATGTGGATGGTATAAGGAGGTGTGCGTCAAAGGCCTCGACAGTCATGCGGTAAAGGCTCTCCTCGTCAGCCGGGCTCTGCTCGTCAAGATCAAGCGGGATCTCGAGAACCAAATCCGCGGGCTCTTAAAGAACCTCGGGCTGGTTATTGGTCCGGCAAAGATGAACGTATTCGCATTGCGTGCTGCGGAGCTCACCAAAGAGCGGCCGGAACTCGCCCTTGCGGTAACGCCGCTACTCAGCGCCCGAGCAGCCATCGAGCAGCAGATTGCTGATCTCGACCGTAAGGTCATGAAGCTCGCACGCAGCAATGCCCAAGTGCGACAGTTCATGACGACACCTGGCATCGGCCCTGTTACGGCTCTTTGCTTTCTTGCAACGATCGACGACCCTACGCGCTTCAAAAGGTCAAGAAGCGTCGGAGCCTATGTCGGACTAACGACCCGACGCTACGCATCCGGCGAGATCGACTGGACGGGTCGAATCTCGAAGTGCGGCGACAAAATGTTGCGCGGCTATCTCTATGAGGCAGCCAATGTGCTGCTCACACGCGTAGCAAAATGGTCAGCGCTCAAAGCCTGGGGCATTCGGCTTGCAAAGCGAACTGGGCTACGCAAGGCCAAAGTTGCGGTCGCGCGAAAGCTCGCGGTCATTCTGCATCGGATGTGGATCGATGGTACCGAATTTAGATGGTCGTCAAAGGAGACCGCCGTGCAAACAGCATAGCAGATAGCGAATTCCCGCCGAGCACCGGCGGGATCCAAGGTCCCTGCCGGGACGTTGGCGTTGGTGCGATCGCCCCAGGCTTTGCGATGCTCAAAAGGCAAGCGCGCTTCACACATTGATCCGCCAGCGTCATCCTACGCCATCATGCGGAGGGCATGCCCCTACCGCGGAGAGAACCATGAACCCGGCAAGGATGTGTTTGGAGAGTCTTGACCGCAGGCCCGGAATTAGAGAACAGCCTGGGACCGAAGCGGACATTGAGCGACGCTTACGAACCCGGATTTATGAATCCGCGTCCTGGGAGCGAAAGAAGTTTCGCGATTGGCGCGCCGGTCAGCAGCGTAGCGTGACCGTCGGGCGCAATGGCGTAGATGAGCGCGCGCCTTGTACGCGCGGCGGGGTCCGTCTCGATCTCGCGGGCGGCTTGCATCGCCGCGAGAACGGTGGCCCGCCTCTCGACCCGACGAGCAGCGAGTTCGCATACATCACGCGGATCGACGCGGGATTTTCGCTTCGCCCCGCTCGATTGCTCCCGCCAGGCCACGCAGTTGAGGTGGCGTGACGCCTAACGCGACCTCGATCTCCCCGGCTACCTTTCGAAGGAAATGACCGAATTGACCGGCCTCGAACGTCAAGTGGTCGATCGTGACGAAGCTTTCCCTAAGACTGCGCAGTTCGCGGAGCAACGACTCAAGCCGTTCCTGAATCGCGTCGGCGGTAGCCGTAATCTCTTTTGCTGCGGCCTTTCGCTCCTCACGCTCGGCCTCGGTGGCAATTTTCTGTTCGGTATCGGCGATCTGGCCCGCAAGCGCTGCGCATGCGTCGCTGAGGCTGGACAGGCGCAGCGTCGCCGCGTCCACCGCGTTTTCAAGTTTCGCGATCGTCCCATCGTCGCTGATATCGGATTCGAAGAAAAATCTCTGTTGATCTGCCCTGGCCTGATCGAGCGCGGATTGGGTTTCCGCCTTTCGCTCATTGAGGGTCGAATGCCGCGAACGCAATTTCGCGAGGGCAATGTCGAGGCTCTCAATCGTTGTGGTCTTCCTTGCTGCCATGGTGGGATGGTATGCCGTCGTCGCACAATTGAAAGAGGTCACGCTGTCGTCGCGCGCTCATTCGGTGCCGAAGCTTGCAGCGTCGCGCTCATTTGAGTGAGTTTCGTCGCCCGTGTCATCGCGCAGAGCGCCGCGTACTCACCTTCGTGGTCTCGAATCCAATCGATCAGCCGCCTCTTGCTGATGAGCCAGATCGAACCCGCGATCAAAATGCCGAGCGGCTTACCACATGCCGCTGCTTCGGTCGCGCGACGCCGAATTGTGGCCGACGAGACATCGGCAATGAAGCCCGCTGCATCACTGTTTACCGCGTCGCCCGCGCCACGAGGGACTACTTTCGCCAATAGCGCGCTCTACTTCCGAGGCCAGCACAGTAAGGTGCTCAGCAAGTCTGGCGAACAGCTCCCGCTTTTTCGGGTCGGTTGCGAGGTCCCGAACGAGAGCGCATTCGGCAGCGTCGGTGCGGAGCTTTTCCAGTCGGGCCTGCATATCCTTCATGGCCGGCTTCGCTGTTCCGTTGCGGAAACATTACAAATACAGCCTCGCGGCAAAAGTTAACACCGCGGTGTGCCTGATGCGCGCTAGACATTTTGTGCGTGGCGCATTGGCCCCCCGCGCCGCGTCCATCGGACCGCCGGCCCACCCTCTCCGATACAGGGCCGGCTGGCCCGAGGGGCGATTGCGCCAATGTCCGGAAGCGGATAGAGCCGAGCGTCGAATCGGCCTCGACCCCATTTATTATCGGCGAGGATGGTCACATCTGCGATGCGCGGGTGATTGAGGCGGCCAGTGATGAAGCCGCCGTCAAGGCCGCACGGCGCTCCGCCGCACCTTCGGTTCGGCCGCGATCCAGCGCTGCCAGATCCACAAGGCGCGCAACATCAACGCCTGCCGAAAGGGCATCATGCGGCCACCCGTCGGGTGCTGCGCCAGGCCTGGGAGCTCGATGACGCCGACAAGGCTGAAAAATTGATCCGCAATCTCGCGCGTCGACTCGACCAGCAATGGCCCGGCGTAGCGGCCAGCATCCTCGAAGGCCTCGACGAAATCCTGACTGTCGTCCGGTTGAAGTTGCCGAAGGAGCTTCGTCGATCGCTCGCCTGTACCAACATCGCCGAGAACATGATGGGCACCATTCGCCGCGTCACGCGCAACGTCAAACGCTGGCGGGATGCCGGTATGGCCTTGCGATGGGTCGCGGCCGGCATGATCGAGGCCAACAAGGGCTTCCGACGATTGAAGGCGCATAAGCAATTGTCGGTTCTGCGTGCGGCTCTTCAAGCTCGCTACAATCGCATGACGATCAACCCCGTTGCCCACGTCACGACGGCCGCGTAACATTCATTCCGGCAACGTCGGCCCGACCTAGTTCAACAACGATCGGGACATCCCCCCTGCGCACTTCTGCTGCCTACTCTGCCGCCGCCCGAACCGAAGCCGGTCTCGCGCGATTTGGTGCCCATGGCGGAAGAATGCGCCGCGCCGCGCGGGACAGGCAAGCCGCTACAGATTGCGGTGGACAACGTCCCGGGTACAACGGAGCGCGCTCAGCGGCAAACGGATCATGACGTGCTTACGCTGCTCCCCATCGCTCCCAGCTATTGCTAAGTATTGATCGATCCCCCGTCAACGACGATCGTTTGGCCAGTGACGAAGTCACTATCTCCCGCGGCCAGAAAGATCAACGCACCGATCAGTTCAGCGGGATAGCCGTCCCGTTTCAGTGCTCTGCTCTCGATGGCGCGATCGCGGGCAGCAGCCCTGCGATCTGAATTGGCATGGGTACCTTCGGTCTGGATCAGTCCTGGTGCCAAAGTGTTCACGCAAATATTGTGCGGGCCGAGTTCGCGTGACAATGCCCGCGTAAATGCAACGATACCGCCTTTCGAGGTGACGTAATGCTTGTCCAGCCAATGGCCCCATCGCGTCATTTGCTGCGAAGCGGAAACACGCGGAATGCATGAACCAGATCTCGCCGAACGGAGACCCATAGGTAGGATCGGGGGTTCGCATGATTGCAACCGCGCTTGATCATATTCCTATTCCGCCATGGGCAAATCAACTTGGCTGGCGCGTCATCGATGCGCGCCCGGACGAGGGCTGGATCAGGATCGGCTTCGAAGGCAAGCCAGAGTTCTGCAATGCCGCCGGGTTCGTGCAGGGCGGCATCCAGTCCGCCATGCTCGACGGCACCATGGGGGCGGCCGTGTTCGTTATGACCGACGGAAAGCTGTACGGCCCGACCATCAGCTTGACCGTGAATTTCCTGGCGCGGGCGAAGACCGGCCCGATGACGAGCGAGGCGAAGGTCACGCTGCTCAGCAAAAGTATTGCCTTCGTCGAGGGAAAGCTGACTGCGGACGACGGCACGCTGCTCGCGACCGCCTCGGCTAGCACCCGGCTCGTCGAGGCCACCAAGGCCATCAGGTGACAATTACACGCGCTCAGGCTGGTTACCACGCGCTACTTAGACTGTCGCCGGGAGAAGAACCATGTGGGCGCTTCAAACGCTTGCGATCTACCTTACGCCGTTCTTGATCATCGGGATAGCCGTCAAACTCCTGATGAGGCGCTACAGCGTTGACCTCACTGATGTCCAAAAGCAGGCTGAGACAAAGCGCAGGCCGCGCAAGGTTTTCTCTTAGGAGGCTGGCGCACCGAAGAGTGAGGCCCCCTCAGTTCGCAGCCTCTTCATTTCCGAAACGTCTCCCCTTCTGAGACCTTTAGGTCCCGCCAGGTCCGGTTTGCGCCAAAAACGGGCAAATTCGCCCGCTGCGATTGCCTTCGGCGAGACCCATGATGCGATTGGTCTCATCGCGTTTCAATCTCATGACATTTGACATTGGTTGTCCGGGTCCTTTGGGGAGGGTCGCGTGCGTGGGGTCAGCATATTTACAATTTTCGTTTTTCGGGTTTCGTTTGCTGAATTTCGCCTTAAAGGTTCACGCGAAGGTGCGGCGCACCGATCTGACCGAGGCGACGAAGCAAGGGGGCGGATTAAGTGTTCGGGGCTGCCTTTTTGATAAGGTAACTGAACGCTTAGTTCTCAATGGGAATAGCAGCGCATCCCAACGTATCGTCGACCTCGTTCCGCCAAATCTTTCTCGACCACTTACTAGTAGGATCGACGCTTCGCCAGAACCTTTCGTCCTCTGCCAACTTGATGGAAATGTTTTCGGGCACGAGGCCATGCCTGACGTTTGTAACAAGTTCGCGAAAGCGCGAGGGCGACGCAGTGATATCGAGTGTAATGAATGGACCGATCCCACCGATCCCATCATTGTGCCCGATGAAAGGCCAATACCGCATTGTGCTTCCCGCCGGTTCTGTCGGCGTCGAACTAAAGGTTAGGTTTGCGGTGATCGTTGATTTTTCAAACTTGCCGTCGCCTAACACCTCTCCCGTCTCCAATTCTAGCAGTCCGCCTGTTAGATAGACGTCGTAAGAGGTTTGGAAGAGCCTGCTTTCAGACCAATCACTTCCATATCCGGTGTGCTCCTCCATCCGGAGCGATTGAAACCATAGTGTCAACGTCTGCATTGGATTGCCCCATTTTTATCCCAGGGTCTTGTCTTCGGACCGGGAATTTCGCTCCGTAGCCATTCCGCAATATCCGTTCGCTTCTGTTTATCCACTCATGATCGAGTGCCCCTTCCTTCTTGCAATTCCTGGAAGAGAAACGAGAAATAAGAAGCCATGACTCCCGCCGAACCGCACATCAGCATCAACGGCCGGCCGCTGACCGAGGCGCAGGCGATGACGGTGCGCGTGGCAGTCAAGCCGGATGCGCGGTCTGGTCAAGCGATCTCATCAGCCCAGCCAGCGAGGTCCTTGATCGCACATTGCATGCTATCATAAGCGGCAACGTTGTTGGTAGACGTGAGAACGGTGTAGCCCTTGTTCAGTGCCACCGCCGCCGTGTGGCGTTCGACGTGGCTATCGTAGGCACCTCGCGAAAACCCCAAATTCAACTCCTCCGTAATCCGGGCGGCCCGCACTTCCACATGTGTGGTCAACTGAAGCCGCTTCACAATGTGCGGAGCGAGTTCTTTTGCCTCGTCTTCGTAAAGGTCCTTGAACTCCTGCCACGCCCAGCTCGGCACGCCGATTGTGCCGTCCTCCAAACGCGCGATCAGCGTCGCCTTCAGATTGCCGGATGCCGTTGCCAGTTCATACAAACCGCTCGTGTCGATGACGCACGAGCAGTCAGACTCCGGCTTTTTAGCCATCATCGAGCTCCAGATTCCGGAGCTCGTTAGCTGAAAGGGAGTTCACATAGTCTCGAAGCAGGACTTCTGATACTTCGGCTTCAGCCCAGACGCACGATAGAGATCAATTTCGCTAATCAGTCCCTGATCCAAAAATCGCTTAAAGTCTTTGGCAAATGCGAACCCAAATTTTGCGAGCTTTACCTTTTCCTGTGCAGGCGGTTGTTTGCCTCCGCCACCCTATTTGGAATAGTCGGGATTGTCGCTATGGACCAACGAAAGCCATTTGCTGTGGCTCCGACGTCGGAACGGCTATTCTTCAGCTATACGGAGAATTGGGGATTGCCCCGCTGGAGCGGCGAATCTCCCGAATCAGGAGGCTTTTCCGGGTACCCGAACCGGACCGCCCTGCGGGTGAACTTGAGGAGGAGTTGAACTGGGTCGAAAGCCGGTATGAACTCTTCAAGATCGAATTTTTCCGAGAGTACCGCTGGTGCGTCGTGCTCAACACCGTTGTTGCCCTTGTTTTGGCGGCGCTTCTCGTCGTTATCGCATTGAAGGCCGATGATCAAATATCGGACGGGTATGAATGGTTTGCTGTCTTCGCCATAGCGGCTTCCTACCTCCCCGCGCCTTGTATTTTTGGTTCTCTTTGGGTGGACGCGCAGAGGCGCGTAAAGCCCTTGGAAGCCAAAGCAGATAGCATCGAGAAGCGGGCGCTTGACCACGTTCCGCTCAGTACACCCGAGGCGAGTTAGTCAAGGGTAAATTTCCCCACATGCTGCTCTCTTGTCGGGTCCTCCGGTTGGCTGGGTTCAGCGGGCGCTTCCTTCCATTCTTGGCATGAAGGCCCCTTGCTTGGCCGCGCTGAGCGGTCAATCTCCGCAGCCCGCAAGGGGCGCGCCTTTAGGCGCGCTGGATTGACGGCGAAAGCGCCTGCCGAGCGATAATGTGCCATGCCAGAAAGGCCTGACAGCGAAGTTCATGATCTTCATCTTCACACGCCGTTTGGCGCGTCTTCTCGCCCGCAAGCGTGACGTCACGTGTACAGCGGCATTGGCACCGGCGACGAAATCCGAGGCGAGCCCGCTATCAGGCGCTGATCGCGCCGCAGCCTTGTATTCGGTCGATTCTTTGAGGATCGAACCATGATGCAGTCATGCGCATCGGCGGCGAGCTCCGGGGCGGTGGGTCCATCCTTGACCGCGGCTTGAAAGTCCAACGAGTAGCTCTCCCAGACGGAGCTAGGGCGCATCATTCTCGCTACAGAACCCGCGCGATAAGATGGACCATCGCGTACGGGCTTTTCTTGTTACGCTTTTTGTTTGCGGCAGGGGGCGAGGACAACAATGTGAGCGAGTTATAAATAGAAATATAAGTTTTAAGTTGCAATCACATCCCTCTTGCGCCCCAGTATCACTGGTATATGTGAGAGCGGTTGGCACTCGTGCATTGCGACTGCCAACCCAAAGAATATTCATAAAGTGAGGGAGGACTGCATGAAATTCCGCCCGCTTCACGACCGCGTCGTGGTCAAGCGCATCGAAGCTGAGGAGAAGTCCGCTGGCGGCATCATCATTCCCGACACGGCCAAGGAAAAGCCCTCTCAGGGCGAAGTCATCGCCGTAGGTCCGGGCGGCCGCGACGAGAACGGCAAGCTGATCCCGATCGACGTGCAGGTCGGCGACCGCGTGCTGTTCGGCAAGTGGTCGGGCACCGAGGTCAAGATCGACGGCCAGGACCTGTTGATCATGAAGGAAAGCGACATCATGGGGGTGCTCGAAGCTCCCGCTTCGAAGAAGAAGGCCGCCTGATCAACCGCTCGCACCGCTCACCCTGAGAGCTTGCCAATCTTTCTCGTTTTGCGTGGTCATCGAAGGATGTGGCAGTTCCTCGTCGTGGCAACGCGTGGGCTGGGCGGCTGTGGCGAGGTTGGGGGATGTCGATGAACGCTCCTCTATGCGCTAGCGAGGCGGTTGCCTTGCAGGATGTTGTTGGCGAGGGCGTACCAGAGCACGACGGCGCGGACCTTTTCGAAGCCGCGCACGGTCAATTGGCGCAGGTCCCAGTTGCGCCAGCGGGCATGTATGCACTCGCAAATCGACCGGGGCTTGTATCGGGCCTTGCCCTCTTCGCTCGCCATGCGCGCACGCCAGGCCAACACCCCCGGGCCGTCGCCGCGTCGCGGTAGATGGGGATCGGTGCCGTGCTTGGATTGAGTGGGCGGGCAAAAGATATCGATGCCCTCGGCGTGCGCCCACTCGATGTCCTCGGCACTGCCAAAGCCGCCATCGACGAGATGGTCCTTGGGCAACCCGCCAGGACGCGCGCGCTGCCGCTCCAGCATGGGCCGCATCAGGCCGCGGTCGGACCCGGTGTTGCAGACCTTGATGTCAACGACGATCGGCTGGCCGGCGGCACTCGTCACCTGCACGTTGTAGGCGGGGCGGAAGCCGCCGTCGGCCATCTTCATGACCCGTGCGTCGGCGTCTGTCGTGGAGGCCCGCGGCTCTTTCGGCTTCTTGCCGTTGCCGCGCTTTTCTTCGCGCTCCTTGCGCTGCTGCTTGATTTCGGCGAGCGCCGTCTGCGCCGCTTTGACGCGCGCTCTGCGCTCACGCGCGGCGCGCTCCTTGGCGGCCTTCATGCGCTGATTGCTAGCATCCGAACGAGCGTCAACCTCGCGTTTGAGGTCTTCCACCACCGCCTCAGCCAAGGCCAGGTGCCGATCGAGCGTCGCCTCCCGCCGGAACGAAGCGGCCCCGGCGCTGGCCCGGACCCGAACACCGTCCTGCGCCAGCGTTTCCAGATTGACGAGGCCGACCTTCGCCAGCACCGCCAAATGCTCGCAAAGCAGCCGGTCGAGCAGGTCGGCGCAACCGACCCGGAAGTCCGCCAGCGTGTGATGGTTCACCGACACCCCGCCACACAGCCAACGATAGGCGTCATGGCTCTCGCAAAGCCGCTCCAACGCGCGCGCGCTGCCGACGCCCTCGCTGGTGGCATAGAGCCACAGCGCCAGCAAAAGCCGCGGCGATGTCGCGGGGTGACCAGGCCGATCGCCCCGCGCTTTGATCCGGTTCTCCAGCTCACTCAGGTCGAGTTCCTCGACATAGGACCAGATCAGGCGCACCGGATGGTCTTCCCCGATCAGGCTCTCGATATCCACTGCTCGCAACTCGATTTGATCGCGTTGGGGCTCACGAAGTCGCGGCGCTGCGAGCGGCGCCGCACCGGCTTGCGGCTTTGCCTGCTCCGGCAGATCCCCAAACAATTCATCAGCGGCCATCATCCCTCCTGCGAATCCATCACCGCAAGAGAATCACACAGCACCAGCTTTCGGCTATACCGCTTGCGAGCAGTCAAAAAGATTCACAGCCTCTGAGGAGCGCCTGCCAGTTCTACCTCGCAGGTGAGAGACGAATTTCAATTCTGGGAGGACAAATATGTCAGCTAAAGAAGTCAAACTAGGCGTCGATGCCCGCGATCGCATGCTGCGTGGCGTGGACATCCTTGCCAATGCCGTGAAGGTCACCCTCGGCCCGAAGGGTCGCAACGTCGTCCTCGACAAGTCGTTCGGCGCGCCCCGCATCACCAAAGACGGCGTTGCCGTCGCCAAAGAGATCGAGCTCGAGGACAAGTTCGAGAACATGGGCGCGCAGATGGTGCGGGAAGTGGCGTCGAAGGCGGCGGATGCTGCCGGCGACGGCACCACTACCGCGACCGTGCTGGCCGCCGCGATCGTCCGTGAAGGCGCCAAGTCAGTTGCCGCCGGCATGAACCCGATGGACCTCAAGCGTGGTATCGACCTCGCCGTCGACGCCGTCGTCGCCGACCTCGAGAAGAACTCCAAGAAGGTCACCTCGAACGACGAGATCGCCCAGGTCGGCACCATCTCCGCCAATGGCGATGCCGAAGTCGGTAAGTTCCTCGCCGATGCCATGAAGAAGGTCGGCAACGAGGGTGTCATCACCGTCGGGGAAGCCAAGTCGCTCGAGACCGAGCTCGACGTCGTCGAGGGCATGCAGTTCGACCGCGGCTACATCTCGCCCTACTTCGTCACCAATGCGGACAAGATGCGCGCTGAAATGGAAGACGCCTACGTCCTGATATACGAGAAAAAGCTCTCCTCGTTGAACGAGCTGCTGCCGCTGCTCGAGGCCGTGGTGCAGAGCGGCAAGCCGCTCGTCATCGTCGCAGAGGACGTCGAGGGCGAGGCGCTCGCCACGCTCGTGGTGAACCGTCTGCGCGGCGGCCTGAAGGTCGCGGCCGTGAAGGCGCCGGGCTTCGGCGATCGCCGCAAGGCCATGCTGCAGGACATCGCGATCCTGACCGGCGGCCAGGCAATCTCGGAAGATCTCGGCATCAAGCTCGAGAACGTCACGCTCAACATGCTCGGCCGCGCCAAGAAGGTGACAATCGACAAGGAGAACACCACGATCGTCAACGGCGCCGGCAAGAAGGCCGACATCGAGGCGCGCGTGGCCCAGATCAAGGCGCAGATCGAGGAGACCACCTCGGACTACGACCGTGAGAAGCTCCAGGAGCGTCTTGCCAAGCTCGCGGGCGGCGTCGCGGTGATCCGCGTCGGTGGCGCGACCGAGGTCGAGGTGAAGGAGCGCAAGGATCGCGTTGATGACGCGATGCATGCGACCCGCGCGGCGGTCGAGGAAGGCATCCTGCCGGGCGGCGGCGTCGCGCTGCTCCGTGCCTCCGAGCATCTCAAGGGCATCCGCACCAAGAACGACGACCAGAAGACCGGCGTCGAGATCGTGCGCAAGGCACTGTCGGCTCCTGCGCGCCAGATCGCGATCAACGCCGGCGAGGACGGCTCCGTCATCGTCGGCAAGATCCTGGAGAAGGATCAGTATTCGTTCGGCTTCGACAGCCAGACCGGCGAGTACGGCAACCTCGTCACCAAGGGCATCATCGACCCAACCAAGGTCGTGCGTGTGGCGATCCAGAACGCAGCTTCGGTTGCGGCGCTCCTGATCACCACCGAGGCCATGGTTGCCGAATTGCCGAAGAAGCCGGCTGCCAGCCCCGCCATGCCCCCGGGCGGCGGCATGGGTGGTATGGACTTCTAAGCCGACCATTGAGCGCCCAAAAAGTACAAGGAAGGCCCGGTATCGCTGCCGGGCCTTTCGGCATCATACTCCGCCCCGACCATCTTTCACTCAACGGTTTGCAAACCATCCGCCGTCTCAGCCAAGCTCGCTAACGATTTTGAAAATCGCCTGCTGCACATTCCACTCACTTTCAGCAAACGGGGACATTCGATGAGTGGGAACGCTATCCTTGAAAACGTACGACGATATCGCACCATCACTTCGCTGTGCCGGCAGACCGCCGCGTTCCGTCCAACCCAAAAATGGACGCTATTGGAGCAGGCAAACGAATGGGAGCGTCGGGCGATCAGCGAACTCGAAGGCTACTTTGCAATTCGCGATGGCGGGTCCCGATGGCAGACTGCTGCCGCTGCCTGAAAGGTAACAAGGTCAAACCGCTCGCGTACTAAAAAAACGAGCGCGAGAGTTCGGTGGTTTCACCTTGTCAGTTCGCTGCTTCCACGAGCAAAACCGTTTCATCTTGTTTCGCCGCCACTCGGCGAACATCGTGCGTTGGGCCGAGCGCTCAGGTGGAAGGGCCATCAGCCGACGTGATTGCTGGAGCCCGGGCCTCGGAGCGGCACCGCTCGAGGTTTTGGGGTCAATTTGACGCCGGAGCCGAACAACCACCCAGTCTAAGCGGAACGCAAATCTACCCGGCGCCGGAAATAGATTGCCGACACACCGCCTCGTGGGCCAAGACGTGTGCGCGTGGGCAGTCGCAAACTGTTCTATCTCAAGCGTTCGGCCGTCGCAGTTAGCACTGGATAGCGGGCATAGAGCGTGTCGACGCGGTCCCGCCACATCGCCACGAACGCGCCCGAGGTGAGATTATCGACCGACTTCCATTCGCGTTTGACCGCCGGCACCGTGTTGCCCCAGATGGCGCGCTTGCACCATCGCTCGCCCTTCGCCGAGCCCTCCTGGGTTGCGCACATCGACTTCCAGGCAATCCGCTGCGGATGGCTGATGTGTTCGGCGGCTCCTTCCCAACCCTGCTGGTGGATCAGGTAGAGATCGGGAAAGGTCGGCTTCTTGTGCGCTATTACTTCGAATAGCGCAGCCTCGGTGAGGAACTTGTAGGCGGCACCCATAGCGTTGTCGCGAGGATTGAGGATGTCGCCCGATCCGTATTTGCTGAATTCAAACTTGCTTAGCTGGAACAGACCGATATAGGAGCCGGTGCGTTGCCTGGGATTGAAATCGGATTCGATTTTGGCGACCGCCTTCATGAAATTGGCATCGAGGCCGAACGCTTCGGCCGCGCGTTCGATCTCCTGGACGGGCGTTCCGAGCGGAACGTCGCTCAATGCCAACAACGCGATCTTCGCGGGTTTCTCCGGCGGCGGAATTTCCGAGTAGACGTAGTACTTGAGATACGCCGGTTTGCCTTCGCCCGGATCGGGCGAAGCAGCGGGCGGACGGTCCTGCTGTGGCGTTGCCTCCTTTCCTGGCGATGCTGCCTCAAGACTGGCGACCTGCAACATTCGCCCTTGCGTAGTGGTTACATCGGACGGCATCATCACGTCCGGCGCCGCGGCGCTGAATGCCGCCGCAACGACCGCATTAGCTGATAATCCTGTATCGAATTTCTCGTCGATGACTGGGCTCGGAAACGCCGCGCGGGCATTTGTCAGCATCGCCGTCACATTCAGCGAGATGGCGCTGAACGCATCAGCAACTCTCGCATTCGGCGTTGCGATGCTCGGGCGCGATACCGCGATCTGATGAATCGCGGCAAGCGAAGTCGCGGTCAGCGCGCCGGCAATACAGCTTGCTTGCCAAATCTTCAATGTCGCCAGCCGCGCGGCCGCGGTTCCCCCATTCATATCCCCAACTTGGCACGCAGAGTAAGGAGGCGAAGGGAAGACAATAGGGCGCACCTGTGGCGCAGGTGCGGTCAGTCTCGGCCGCGCAGCCAAGATCGACTAAATTGGAAGTTGCGATCTTGATGCGCCTTTTGCCGAAAAACAGGACGGGCGCCGTGTCTCGCCAACTCTTTAGGCAGCAGGGATTTTGGCGTCGTGCTCCGGGCGAGCGCTAACCCCCTGGTCTACCGCGCGCTCCAGCCGCGTTCGACGCGCTGGGCTCGACGCGAAAGCTCCAACGCCGCCGCCTGATCTCCCACTGCCATAGCCGCTGTTAATCATCGTTAACGCGACCTTTTCATAGGCTACATATTTCCGGCACACGTCTGCGCACGCGCGAGACGGGCGGCCTGTCCATGCACCCCGGGGGGCAAAATGCGCGGCGAGGGCCCGACGCGGCTGTAAGGAAGCGACCGAGTGGTCGCCTCCGACAGCAGCGAGCGACCCATGAAACGCGACCTCTACGCGGAAGTATCAGCGCGCATCATCACAGAACTAGAAGCCGGCGCCGCCCCATGGATCAAGCCATGGTCGGCAACGCCTGGCGCAAACACGCCGTGCAACGCTGTGACCAGCCGGCCCTACTCCGGCTGCAACGTGGTTCTGTTGTGGATGGCGCAAGCGGCGGGATATCGCACGCCGCGCTTTCTCACATTCAAGAAGGCGTTGGAGTTGGGTGGTCATGTTCGCACGGGCGAACGGGGCACGAAAGTGTATTTCGTCAAGCAACTGCACATCGGGGACGACGCGGAGGACGGCACTGCAACCCGGTTGGTCCCGATGATGCGGGAATACACCGTGTTCAACGTCGACCAGTGTGAGGGCCTTCCCGATAGCGTCGCTACAGGGAAGCGGCGCGCGTTCGCAATCCTGATGCCCGTGATGAGTTAGCCGACGAATTCTTGCTCTCAACCGGCGCTGATATCCGTGAGGGCGGCGAGGCGTACTACGTGCCGAGCCGCGATTTTATTTCCATGCCTGCATTCGAGGCCTTCAAGGGCGCCGATCACTTCTATGGCACGGTATTCCATGAACTTTTGCACTGGTGCGGGCACAAGAGCCGCCTTGATCGCGATCTGAAGAACCGGTTCGGCTCGCGCAACTACGCAGCGGAAGAGCTAATTGCAGAGCTAGGCGCTGCCTACCTGTGTGCGGAATTTGGTTTCGACGGTGATCTGCGGCACGCTGGCTATATCGCGACCTGGATCGATCTCCTGAAGTCCGACAAGCGGGCTTTTTTCACCGCTTGCAGCCAAGCCTCAAAGGCGGCGGACTACCTGCGCGGCATGGCGTTGGCCGAGCCGGCCGACGTCGCTGCGTGAGGCGCGGCCGTGCGCCCTCCCGAACAGCCCTATCAGGCGTTCTTCGACATCCATCCGGTGACCGGCGCCTCAATCGAGGTGTTCTTTGCTGACCGATCGCTGGAAAGCTTCGGATGGCCGCGGCGCGGGTTGGTACTGGTGCCACCGGCGGCGCGGGTTCGCGCCTATGGGGCCGGCAATCGGGCCGTTTCCTTCGAGCTACTCAGCTTACCGAAACGCCTTGGCGGGTGCTGCCTTGGGGACCAACTTGGGGACCGAGCGCAAATTCTATCCAGATTATTCCGCGACTTCAGTTGCTTATGTCGCGTTCATGGCGGAGAGGGAGGGATTGCCGCAGAACGCCAGTGACACGAACAAAATCAATAGCTTAAGGACCGCCCGTTCGTCTCCTGTGTACCAGTCTTGTGCCCCGAAATCGAGCCCTCGGCCGCGTCGTTGAACGATCAGTCCACATCTTCTCCCGAGAGCACGTCCTGAAGGAGGGTTCGGGCTAACGTCGGCCGATGCGTCCTGAAGCGTATGCGATGGTGTACCCGGAGCGGACGAGTCCCCAGCAGGTGGCCATTACCACTATGGGAGACATCGACAACTATTGCCCTCCGAAGGCAAAGGTCACACGTTCGAATCGTGTCGGGTGCGCCAGTTTTTCGTTACGTTATAATGCGATGTGCGCGCCCGGATTGAAAATCCAGTTTCTATCGCTTCGAGCAAGTAAGCAAGGTGGAGAAAAATCGCCGCCGAGTGCAGATGGTTGGCAACTGACGATGTCGGTCAGAAGCTCGAATAACAACTGCTTTATAATTGGTAGGATTGGCACTCGCAGGAATCGGTGAGCACTATGCGGCTAGTGCTCATGGGCACCCCTGCCGCGAAAGTGTAAAGCAACGCGGACCTATCGAGGCACAAGGGAAAGCCTCGGAAGTTGGCGGGCTGTGACGGCGTTGAAATTATTGTGGGACGGAGTTTCCGGCTATCTCGTGCGAACCTTTCATCTTAGTTGGAGCATGTAGGGGAAAGTGCCGGATTAAGACTTCAGCACCGGTCGACTTGGGCGTTCGAAGTCGTTCTCCGGCCATGAGTCGAGAAATGGTGACTTGAGCCAGGCGGTTCGGGATCGACGAGGCTTGCAGCGGCGACCGGTCAGGTAAAGGCGACCTCGCTGAAGTCAATCGAGACCATTAGCATGTCAGTGATCGGCCGGCGATCCGGACCGCGCGTGTAGGCGCGCCGCTTGCTCGGGAGGCAAATGCCGTCCGCTTCGATGTAGTCGGACGTGAGTTGCGCCGCGGGAAAGCCGCCCGCTACATTCACGCTGTAATCATGACGACGCAGCAACAGGTCCTCGCCGAAGAAGAAGTCCTGGACCATGCAGTGCGTTTCCATCCACCCGGGGAAGTACGCGCGCAGGACGCGCCAGGTTTCCGTCCCCTCGCGCCAGGCCTCGGTCTCTTCCACGCGAACACCCTCCATCGCCAGAAGGAATGGCGTGGTGAGATAGGTCCACACAGCTTCGCCGTTGAAATAGGCGCGATGCAGCGGATCCCACGGAGTGTGCATCTGGTGGCCGGCGAAGGAATCCCGCGGCGCATGGCGCTCGGCGACCAGCGTGCCATCGAGCTTCTCGATCGCGATCCTGTCTGGCGTGAACATCGTGCGCTGGTCGGGAGCGCCGTACGGCATCACCGACGAACGCTCCTCATGCAGCCACACCGTCATGCGCCGCGGATTGCGATCCTGCAGCACGCCCTTCAGCGGGAAGAACCCGCCGCCGGTGACGATCGTTGCCTCGCCCTTGGTGTATCGCCGCCAGCGTTCCAGGCCGCCATGCGCCTCAAGGACGCGGTCGAATAGCGCGTTCATCGATGCCTCACGTCTGCTTCAGGGCGGCGGAATCGACCGGCATCCGGCGTAACCGCTTGCCCGTCGCAGCAAAGATCGCGTTGCTGATCGCGGGAACGATTCCCGATGTCCCCGTTTCGCCCATTCCGCGGGGCCGCTCGGAGCTTTGCACAATGTGGACTTCAGCAGCGAATTTACCGCCTCATAACAGGCAAATCCAACGGATTCCTCAGAGGGGCTACCCACTATTCTCGCGTGGGGGCCGTCGCTGCCCTCCCGCCACCCGTCCGCCCCATGGCTTCAACCGACTTGTTTGATTTCGCGGGCGCTGGATTTGTCTCGACCGCAACAGCACTGCTTACGAAGTGATCCCGCGCCGGTTTGGAAGTCAGTTCAACGAATGCTGCATCGGAGCTGCCCGTCTGAGCAATCATATCGGTCGTGACGAGATTGGTCAGGCGTAATTCTTCCCGAGACAGTTCGTGCAGATCTTCCCACGGCGGCACGTTCAGGGACAGCAACAACAGGTCACCCGTGCCGCCCATGTCGAAGGTATACTTGGCGAGACGCCCGATATCGCGTTCCACAATCATCAGATCATCTGCGCGGTAGACCGCAGCCTTGGCGTCATTCGCGCGGTCATCCATCCAGATCTGATGCACCCGAACATGGGCACTCTCAGGCACGTAACGCGTCTTGCCTGCCAGAAGCAGGAACACGCACATCGATTCGCAATACGCCACCGGCGCCGTGTTGGCAGGAGTCTCCTGCGCGGTATTGATCTGCAGGCTGGTGCCGACGGTGGTCAGTACCCCGAGATTGCGCCAGCGACGTCCAAGCGCGATCGCGTCGTTGACCGAACCGCCGCTGGAATCCAGCACGAAGGTCGTGCCGCGGAGCTGTCGCCCCCGCGCGAATTCATCAAAATCTCCTGGAGTATTGGCGGTCACGATGCCAACTGCGCTGACCCAGCCTCCGCAATTTGGCTGGCAAGCGATCCAGCTGAACTTCATTGGCAATTTGCGTGCTTCGAGGGCGACGCCGGCATGCGCCGAACTACTCTGCATGGCCACCAAAGCGATGCAAAGGGCGGCGCCAACCAGCAGCATCCAACCTCGGATTTCCGCCCAATGAGCGCGAACAGAGGTCAGATGGGAAGTGCGGGCACACTTCGAGGAGATTGTCGAACGAGCCAGCAAGAGAGCAACACCTTTCACGAGGTTGGTTTTTTAATTTCGGTTCGGCTATCGGATCGGCCCAGCTGCGCGGGCGACGACGAGGATCCAGCGCGACATCTAGCGCTGCCCGGCAGACGGTACGGGTCTGAGATCGACTCCTAGCCAGGACCGATGCTTGGCGCGCCATTTCGAACCCGGGCCACGCATGTAGTGCAGGCCAGGCCGGTAGCTGTCGCGCACGTCCATAATCAGGTTGTAAATGACCTGGGCAAAGTCGGAGGCTGACTCAGCCGTCTTGCGAGCAAAACCTGACCATGCCGATGCGTCCACGATTCTCATCGCCTGAACTCCTCTTGTTGTCCTGTCGCTCGAGAGATACATCGAGCTGGTCACGCGCTAAGCGTAGTCAGGAGAAATGGATGGAGCCATTGCACGGAGGTCGACTTACAATGCTCATTGGTTTAGGGGAGCATACCTAGGTTTAGGGATCTGCCTACCTGGTCCTTGCGACTGATGAGAACGTCGCACCTCGTTCAGTGACATCGGTCGATCGGCCGGTCGACGTACGAGACGTCTGAATGAAACCAAAAGGACGTCTGAATGAAAGAGGTCGCCAACTGAGGCGGCCTTTGCTCTAACCCGTTACGGTTAGTGTCGCGGTGCGAACCGTGGGTGGCGCTCAGCCTGGTGGTACAGGGAATAAACAACTCGTGGGCCGGACGTCAGTCAAACCCGGAAATCTTTCAGCATTCCGCTGACAGATGTTGAACCGCGACACGAACTACGAAGTCGCTTTCGCGAACGAGCTTCCCGGGATTGAACAGGGCGCTACATCTGCCGTCAGTTCCGCTGGGCGGTCCAGTACCCTGAGCAACGCGCGCCTCCCGAATAGCCGCTCCACGTCCCGCGACCGGAATTGCCCGCGAGCCGTCCCGAGCCGGACGCATACTTGTCCGGAACGCTCACCGAGGCGTGGACGGCGCCCGAGGGCGCCACATGGCCCCTGAACTTCACGAGGTTGGGATGCGTGACGGCGCCGTTCGTGACGTTGACGGAGAAATTATAGGTCGGATCGCACGCGCCGCTTTGCGTAACGAAGAGCAGCTCCCAAGAACCATCGTATGCCGAGCGGGCTTGTGCGACCGATACGAAGGCAACCAGGCAACTTGCCGCTATCGCAGACGTGAGAAGGTTCTTCATTGTGTGCTCCACTGTGTTTTGGTCATTCGCTTCTTTGAAAGCGTTGCCTCAATGCGGTTTTCGGATCACTCTGCCGCGAGCGCGTGGCGTCGCAGCTGCAATCCGACCCGGCCCCACACATCGACCAGCGCTTCAGCGAGCGCATCAATCAGCTTGTCATCGTGATAGGGGGTCGGCGTGATGCGCAGACGCTCGGTGCCGCGCGGGACAGTCGGATAGTTGATCGGCTGGACATAGATGCCGTGTTCGGCGAGCAGGAGATCGCTCGCTTGCTTGCACTTTTCCGGATCACCCACCATCAACGGCACAATGTGCGTCTCACTGGGCATGACCGGCAGGCCTGCGGCATTGAGCACCGACTTGACGCGCGCCGCGCGCTCCTGATGGCGGTCGCGCTCCCATTGCGACGACTTGAGGTGCCGGATGGCCGCGGTGGCGGCGGCGCAGACCGCCGGCGGCAGCGCGGTGGTGAAGATGAACCCCGGCGCGTAAGAGCGCACCGCATCGATGATATCGGCGCTCGCCGCGATGTAGCCGCCCAGGCAGCCGAAGGCCTTCGCCAACGTGCCCTCGACGACGTCAATGCGGTGCAACGCACCTTCCCGCGCGGCGATGCCGGCGCCGCCCCGGCCGTACATGCCGGCCGAATGGACCTCGTCGATGTAAGTCATGGCGCCGTAGCGCTCCGCGAGGTCGCAGATGCGGTTCACCGGGGCGATGTCGCCGTCCATCGAGTAGAGAGCCTCGAACACGATCAGCTTCGGCCGCCCGAGCGATTCCGCCGCCAGCAATTCTTCGAGGTGGCCGACGTCATTATGGCGCCAGATCTTCTTTTCCACGCCCGCTCGCCGCACGCCCTCGATCATCGAATTGTGGTTCCAGCCGTCAGAGAGGATCACGCAGTCCGGCAGCAGCCTGGCGATGGTCGCGATGCCGGCCTCGTTGGACACATATCCCGAGGTGAAGACCAGCGCGGCTTCCTTGCCGTGGAGGTCGGCGAGCTCGCGCTCCAATTCGACGAGTGGATGGTTGGTGCCGGAAATGTTGCGGGTGCCACCCGCACCGGCGCCCATGCGGGTCGCGGTTTCAACCATGGCGCCGATCACCTTCGGATGCTGGCCCATGCCCAGATAGTCGTTCGAGCACCAGATCACGACCGGCCGCGGGCCGTCCGGGGAATGCCATATGGCGTGCGGGAAACGTCCGGCGATGCGCTCGAGATCGGCAAATACACGGTAGCGCCGTTCCCCGTGCAGGCGAGCAAGTGCTGCGGAAAAGAAATGATCATAGGCCATCGCAAATCTCCGCCCGGTTTATGCTCAGCTATCGGGGCTTCGCAGATCGAAGGAGCCGCCGAGCCCATCCGATCCGCAGCCGTCGTCCGTCAGGCCCCGAAAGGGGCGGCCGGTCCTCGGGAGGGGAAAGGACCGGCCGCAGGCGAGCCACGGCGGAGGGACCGAGCGCCGGGCGCCGAGCACTTGCAAAGGTGTCTGTCTCCGTGAGGGAAACTGGTATCCGACAAGGAACGTTGGAGCGAGTGAAGCAGTCCAAATCCCGGCAAATCGTGGCTAATGCGTATCCCAACACTTCGACCACATTCGCCAAGCGAGATTGCCTGGGAGCAACCCAGGAGCAGGCGAAGTAGCTGATGTCGATCGACACCCTCATCAATGCGACTTGCCGAGCACGAACGTGAAGGGCACGACGAACAGCTCGTCGCCCTGGTCGTCGTTGACATGCATGACCCAGTCACGCCAATCCTCGACGCTGCGCTGGTTGGTGAAGGATTGCACGAGGCGGGTCGCATGATCGCGCGCTTCGGCGAGGTCGCTTACCACGGCACCGTGATGATCGAGGAAAACCTTCTTGGGGTTGGAGCAGTGGAAAAATACCTGGGTCATTTCAACCTCCTTCAAAGGGAACGGGTAGCAACGCGATGTCAGCGCCGCAGATGTTTTCGTTGCGACGGGGCGATCGCGGGAAGCGACGACGCGGCGAGTATCTGGAACCACATCCAGGTTGCCATGAGAGGTAAGAGGATCATCTGCGCACCTCGTGGGTTGCCATTTACCAAGCTGCTGGGAGACTCAACCGCCGCACTTCGTCGCCAGCAGGTCGTTGAAAGCGTTGATTTCGATATCCAGCACAGCCAAATTTCGTCCGCTGGCAGCGCAATTTGCCACGGCCTGCCGAAGCGTCACCGACTCGTAGAAGGAGGCGGCGTAGGCGCCGCAAATCTTCTCCCTGTCGGCTGCCTTGGCAGTCTGGCTGCGCAGCAGCTCCCAGCGCGAGCGAGAAGCGTCGATGTCCTTGATCGACGTGCATTCCGCCGCAGCGACAGGAAGCGTGGACGCGTTGATCGCGATTGACGCGATGAGAACCAGTATTCTCCTCATGATCGAACTCCACAGAGCGGATCGTTGCGAGGAGATTTACAGTTCTGCGTCTCTATCTTCTATTGCACGCGAGTCGTTCCGGATACGGCTGTGGTTGCGGAACATAAACCTTGGCTTAGAAACTTCGGGCGGCGGCTTCGTATGCGGCTACGGCGATGCAGACAAGAGGCCGGGAATGCAGCCTGGCCGTGCCGAAGCCTCGCCGATCAAGCCGAAGAAGCTTGTCTTCAGTTCGGCGCGAACTCTTTGCAAGAACGGTTTGTCCTTGCCATCCCCTATCGTGATGGTTGCGGTCAAGCCGGATACCAACGGGACACCGGACGGCACCTTGTCGATCGCAATGCGGACCGGCACACGCTGCGCCAGGCGCACCCAGGTGTAGACCGGGTCGACGTTGGGCAACCCTTGCGTGGACGCGGCTGCGTTGGACACGCTGATGCCCCGCGTCACTGTGGCGATGTGGCCCGTGATCGGCGCCGCGTAGCCCATCAATTTTGCCTCGGCGCGGTCACCCTCGCACAGCCGTGCCAGTTTGGTTTCCTCGAAATAGCCATCGATCCAATAGCCGTCCGCGTCGATGATCGAGACGTTGGTGGCCCCTTGATGCGCGTAATCGCCCTCGCGCAACAGGAGGTTGGTGACGATTCCGTTCACCGGACTGTGCACCACGGTGCGCCGCAAATTGACCTCCGCCTGCGCCACCTGCTCTTGCGCGGCGTCAACGGCCGCTTTCGCCTGCAGCGCATTGCCCTCATAGACCTGCTTCTGTTCGACTGAAGTAGACAGATCGGACAAGCGGTTCCGCCGCTCGGACTGCAATTCCTTCACGTTCAGATCGGCTATCTTTTGCTGCAGCGCCGCCTTGTGCGCACGCAGCGCGGCCTCGAAATCGAAGGGATCTATGACATACAAAACGTCACCCTTGTGGACGAACTGGTTGTCGACAACTCGCAGCTCCCTGATTTGACCGGAAATCTGCGGCGCAACACTTGCGACATGAACTCGCACGCGCCCGTTGCGTGTCCAGGGGCCGGCGTTGTACTGGTCCCAGGTGACGAGAGCGACCGCCGCCGCAACGACTGCAATCGCGGCTGTCGCCACCCTGCGCAGCACAAACCGCGCGGTTTGCAAGACACCGCTTCGCCGCCGTGCCCTGCGCTTTCCGGAGGACGGGATGATCGGTCGGCCACCCGGGTCGCTTTCCGGCGATCTCAGCGCAACGTCGTCGATCTCGCCAGCCTGGCGCGCCGATGCGTCATCGACGTTTGGCGGCGGACGCATCACCGTCGTTCGCGTCGTGCCTTGTCGAACAACCTCATCATGAACGGCCGCATCCATGGCCATCTCCTCTAGAACAACAGGATCAATAAGCCCAAAATAGTCACGCCCAGACTGAGCTCCGCAATTGCGGCATGGCTGAACATCTTCGCAAAGCCGATGACAAGCAGAAGCGGTCGCAGGACGATGATGATGACGAGGGTCACCATCAAATGGGTTACAAACGGCGCCAACAGGACGCCGCCGATGATCAGCTCTGGAAAGGTGTGTGCCATCAGGCTGCCTTCCGGGGCATCAGCTTGGCGTCGCAAAGCCGCCGCACTGCCGATTGGTCAAAGCAGGAGAGCATCTCCGCAACCGCGCGACTGTCCTGCGCGCCTCCTGCGGCGAAAAACTGCTCGATACGCGAGGCGTCCCGGAACATTGCTTCCTCCGGCGCTTCTCGATTCGGGCGGTCGTATTTGAGCAGCGCGCTGCGTGCGTCTGCGAGCAGCCGCTTCCTGCGGTTTTCCTCCGAGACTGGCGGAATCAGCGTCTGCGCCGCAAGCAGGAGCGTGGATGCCACGGCCAAAAATAGCGCGGTGAAGAGGAAGCTCTGCGGATTGTAGGTCTGCGGATTGGTCGGCGACAGCATGACCATGGTGAAAGTGAGAATAAGGCGACCGAGACCCGACCAAAGAAAATTCCTGGAAGTCAGGAGCAGCCCTGCGCCGATCGTGAGGGGAGCTAGACCGAGGGCCAGCACTGGAAAGGCATCGACGCCATTGAGGACTACGAACTCGAGTGTGCCGGCCAGCACAGCCGCAACCGGCGTACCAGCCAGGCTGACGGCAGTGAAGCCGCGCGGGTTCGGAGTTATGGACCCCAGTCCGGCCGACAGCGCGACCATAGACAGTGACACGCTAGCTGCGGGCCAGCCGGCCCAAACATAGAACGCCGATGCGATCGCAAACCATGCGGCGGCGCGGACGCCGCTTTCGGCCGCCGTTCTCCAGGAGCGATGCAGAGGCGCCCGCCAAACCCGCAATGGCCATCTCGCCGATCTCAGGGCTGCCAGATCCTGGCGAACCTCGGCATCCCGGCGCAGCATCTCTCCGGCTGCCCCGTTCGACGCTTCGCTCTGGACATCACGATTGAGGCGCGCAGCCTGCAACTCGGCGACCAGCGCGACCGCAGCGCTGCGGGCGGCAGCACTCCTGACCGAGCCGCTGCTCGACTCCAAGGCTACGCTCGCGATCGCTGGCCGCAGCGCCACGATATCGCGCAGCAGCGTCAGGAACGCGGCAGAGTTGCCTGGTTCGCGGGCGAAAGCTGCGGTCGCGTACTCGCGAACGCGGCGGTGAATGGCCGTGAGCTGTGCGAGCAGGCCCGGTTGACGGTCGGAGGTGGATATCAACGTATTCACCACCGCTATCGAAAGGATGCCGACCGCGATCGCGGCGCCACGCGCCAGGCCGGATTCGAACACATGCTGCGGGTGATCGATCTGTTGTACCGCAACAAGTCCCACCGTGTAGCCGGACAGCACCGCCGCATAGGCCCGATAACCATCCAGAAGCTTCGCCGCAAAGACGCAAATGCCAAGCCATATAGCGAATGCCGCGAGGATCAGGTCCCTCGCCTGCGAGAACGCGCCGGTGATTGCGATTGACGCCGTCACGCCTATGACGGTGGCGAGCAATCTAAAACCTGCCTTGTCCAGCGCCTGACCGCGGGTTGGTTCGGCAAGAATTGCAACCGTAAGCGCGGCCGTCGTCGGCGCTTCCAGCTGCAACCAGAAACTCACGAACAGAGCCAGGACCGTCGCCAGCCAAACACGGATGGCGAAGCTCCAGGAGCTGACGGGAATCTTCGCTATGGTGAACGGTCGTTCTGATGTCGTCGCGATCATGGCGATGCCTCTGCGGATGCTTTGCCACTCGGGCTCAGTTCTCGTGCCGCGACACATCGACTGCGGCGACGAAGCAGTAGCCACGTCCGGGAATGTTGACGATGAACCGATTCCCGTCCCGTCCGTCACGCAGTACGCGACGCAACGCAGACATATGGACCGTGAGGTTGGCAGGCTCGACAAAGAGATTCGGCCAAACCCGAGCCATCAAGTCCTGCTTACTGACCAACTCGCCGCGGCGTTCAAGCAAAGCAATCAGGAGCGCGAGAGCGCGACTGCCGATCGACACGGGCTTATCGTCTTCCAGCAGAAGAAGCTGTGTTGGAAGCAGGCGAAACGATCCGAACGAAACGTCGGCTGGGGCGACGCCGCCTGATCTTGTTCGAGTCTCGAAGAATGATCTCACCGCAGCCGGACGCTGAACGGCGCGTCCAACGTCAAACTCCGGTTCGGGATGAAATTGCTCCAAGCGCCCGAAAGCTAAAGTCGATCGCATTGTGACCTCGCGTGCTTTGGCAGGGTTATCCCGGCTGAGATGCTCGTGACCGACAATTTGATGATTTTGATTGCCGCGAGCTATTCCACGCTGGTGGTGTGCAATGACGGATTGGTTGCATTCCCTAAACTTAGATTTACCAGCACCATGCCGGCGTACGATGGAAGCGGCGATCACTCGGCGATAACGGTTGACCGAGGCGGACCGCCATGTGCACAGCAGCCCGCTCTTCGTTTGCTCAGGCACCCAGTGCCGAGAATCGCAACGGAACCGGACCCGCGAGCCGGCAGTTGCAGGACAGGGCCGACGGCGTAACGCCCGCCGGCCTTTTCTCCTGCCCGGAAAATCATTCGAAGGTGCAATGACGGGGGTCCAATCTAGCCGCGCCAGTTGCGTCACGCGTAAGGAGCAGCCTAGGACCGTCGCGGCGCGTCGGGCACCAGCTTAAGCTTGGCGGCCATTAAGCCGAGCTCTGGAAGCGAACCGGCCTGCATCTTCTGCATCGCCCGGCTGCGATGGACCTTCACCGTAGCCTCGGCGATCCCGATATCGTGGGCAATTTGCTTGCTGAGGCGGCCACGAGCGACCTGAATCACGATCTCGCGCTCCCTGGGGCTGAGTGACCCAAAACGCTCCCTGAGACCGGCCATGTCCTTGTCACTTTCCCGCCGTGCACGATCGCGAGAGAGGCCGAGTTGGATAGCGTCGAGGAGGTCTTGATCGCGGTACGGCTTGGTCAGGAACTCGATCGCTCCCCTTTTCATAGCCTGCACGGACATCGGTATGTCGCCGTGCCCTGTGACGAAGATGATCGGGATTTCCCTGTTTGCCGCAGCGAGCTCGCGCTGAAAATCGAGGCCGCTTTGGCCGGGCATTCTGATGTCGAGCACCAGGCAGCTGGGGCAGTCCGCTGGATCGGACTTGAGGAATTCGGAAATGGACGCAAATAGCTGAACATTGATACCGAGCGATCGCAGCAGGCGTCCGACCGACGCGCGGAGTTCCGCATCATCGTCGATGACCAACACGGTGGAGGTTGCGTCAGACATCGCTGCTACTCGGAAGAGATCGCGAAAATCAACTCCGCACTTCTAGTCCTAATCCTGGAACCTGAATAGCCCCCCGGGGGTGCGTGGGGGTACACCAAAGTTTACGCGCGCTGACATGGATCGCCTCCCGTCAGACGGGCTGGTCGACTTGGCTGAAGTTCCATCCACGGACTGGCTCGATCGCTGCTGAGTAACACGTCAATCAGCTTAGGCACTCAACTCGCGTTCAATCTCAGCAACCGACCGAGCCAATGCCTTGGCTGCATCATCGCGCGAGGCCTTTTCGGCGCGCCGCTCGTAGTCATCGGCTAGGGCCTTGAGATGACCCGCAACCGCTCCGTCGGTCATGGTTTGGGCGGCAGAGAACAAGGTCTGCGCCGTTTTGAGATATTGCTTGCCTCGTGGCGAGATCCGAAAGGTCATGACGTCCTCGCGTGGTTCTCTGGAAGTTGGTCGACGGGGATTTGCAGCCAATTCAACCATTGCAGCCAATTCAACCAATTGCGGTCACTTTGGCGGCGAGCTGTGAAGTGATTGACGCACTTCCTGGAACAAAGCGGGGTCCGCCATGAATAGTGCCGGACCAAGCCGAACTTGCCATCACAAACCGCGCATCGCGTTGTTTTGCCAAGACCTTCGGAGCTGTGGGGCATGGTTGCCTCCTCTTGCTGCTCGTTGGCTCACGTCATGAACGTGGGAATTTCCGATGCACAGAGTTAAGACGGATCGCGATCATCGGCTCAATTGAGCCCAAGTCGACGTCGGGTGTCTGAAGGGCGCACGAACGTGATACGAAGGCTTATGGCGCCCGATATCTAGCGCCAGAGATCGTTGAACAATGGTCTACTGCCTGCGTTTCGTGCCGGTCAAAGCCGAGACATCGGGCCTCAGGCAGGAAAATGCCTATTTGCCATAAGCCAAAGTTTACGGGGCACCGGCACCGTACTGGTGGCATTCTCGCTCATAACGAACAATCCCAGGCGGAGCGTCAGCACAGGCTGCCCGAACGCACGACGGGCTCTGCCAATGGCCACAGGCGGCATGATGAAAAAGTTATTGGTTTCGGTCGTCGATGATGATCAGTTCTTTCGTGAGTCCATGTGCAGGCTCATGAGATCGTTGGGCTACACGGCCGACTTCTTCCCGTCTGCAGCCGATTTTCTCGCTTCCCCGCGGCTTGCCGAGACGGCCTGCCTGATCACCGACGTCCATATGCCTGCTATGACTGGATACGAACTTCACCAGCGGCTCATTGATACGGACCACGCGATTCCGACAATTCTTGTGACCGCCTTTCCCAATGACATTGATCGGGCCAGAGCCTTGAACGATGGAATCGTGTGCTACCTGCGCAAGCCGGTGGATGAGGAGCATCTCACGCAATGCGTTCGCGACGCCCTCAAGTCCGCGGGCTCGCATGAGGAGGAGTCGTGAACTCTGCTTGGGCGCCGGGCAAGGTGAACTGAAAGGCAGCGCCGCGAGGCTCATTGACTTCCGCCCATAGCTTGCCGCCATGAGCATCGATGATGGAGCGGCATATCGACAGCCCCATGCCGGTTCCACTGGACTTTGTGGTATAGAAGGCGTCGAAGACCTGATCGAGATGCGCCGAATCAATGCCAGGACCGGTATCGCGCACGGCCACGCGGACGCCTGCCAGGTCTCGTTCGGTGGCGACCAACAGATCTCTCGCGCCCTCCTCGACCAACGCCATAGCCTCGGCCGCATTCAGAATCAGGTTGAGCAAGACTTGTTGCAACTGGACGCGATCTCCCAGAACCGGATCCAGTCCATCCGATAGGCGAGTCTGGACCGAAACGCCATTCCGGTTTGTCAAGCTTCGCGCCAGTACGATCACCTCATTGATCGCCGCGTTAAGATCGAAACGTTCCTTTCGCGGCGGCGCCTTTTTGATCTGATCGCGGATGCGGTCGATGATATCCCGGGCCCGGTCCGTATCACCAACGACACAGGCAAGCGCCTCCCTGACTTCGTCTAAATCCGGCGGCTGCATCTTCATGAAATTCTGGGCCGCCCGGGCGTTGTTGCGCGCGCTGGCGATCGGCTGCGTTATTTCGTGCGAGAGCGAGGCGGCCAATTCTCCCATAACGCCCACGCGATTCATGCGGGCGAAGTCCGCCTGCATCTGCTGCAAGCGCGCCAGCGCGTGGTTGCGATCCTCAATGTCCGTCAGCAGAACGTACCAGCGGACAATACGCCCGCTGTCGTCGCGAACAGGAATGCCGCGGTTGTCAAACCAGCGATATTCGCCGTCGAAGCGGCGCAGGCGCTGTTCGATCTGATAGGAAATCCCCGAAGCGATCGATTTCGCTAAAACTTCGGCGACGTGAGGAAGATCTTCGGGATGTATGGTTCCGTTTGTCCCCCAGTTCCTCAGTTCTTCAAGTGACTGGCCGCAATACTCGAGAATTTGGCGATTGACCGCTTCGACCTCACCATTCGGGGCCAACACTCCAACGAGACCAGGTATTCCGTCGATCGCCGAGCGCAAATTTCGCTCGCTTTCACGCAATGCCTCCTGGGCGCGAATAATCGCCGTCGCGTCGGTGCCGGTACCGCGATAGCCGAGGAATTCGCCGCCGGCGTCAAACACGGGCTTGCCACTGGCCCTCACATACATCGGGGAACCGTCGTAGCCGGCGGCGAGATAGACGAAGTCGCGGAACGGCTCGTGTGAGTCCATGGTGGCCTGGATCTTCCGCCACTTTTCCGGTTCGGTCTCCAGGTCGAGGGCCCGCTCCCAGGCTGCGGTGCCAAGCCGAGCCGAAGGGCTGGAGCCGAACGCATTCGGGCTCAGCATCGTTAATTTGTGGTCTGGGCCCATTTCCCAAAGCCAGTCGGACGCGGTTTCGGCGTAGTCGCGGAACCTTTCTTCGCTCTCGCGCAGTGCGTTTTCGGCGCGCTTGCGCTCGGTCAAATCCAGTACAAATGCGATGCCTTTATCTCTTTGCTCGTTGAAAGCCGTGTAGCCGATCAGCACGGAAACGCGGCTGCCATCCTTTCGAAAGTACTCCTTCTCGAAGGGTTGCACCACGCCGGTCGCTATCAATTCTTCCAGCGCGCTTGCGGTGCGGTCACGCCATTCGGGCGGAGTCAGTTCGGTCCAGCGCGCGTCGCCTGAAACGAAGTCGTCACGACTAAATCCAACGATACGGAGAAACGCGTCATTGGCTTCAAAAATTCGGCCTTCGGTATCGGCAACGATGATCCCAATGATGTTGGCGTCGACAAGACGCCGGATCTTGCCTTCGCGATCTGCGAGGTCGTGATAGAGCCGCGAATTTTCAAGCGAGATGGCAGCTTGCGACGCAAGCACCTCCAGCAGGGTGACGCGATCAGGCGTGAAAACGTTCGGCGCCTGATTGTTCTCAAGATAAAGAATACCGATCAGCTTGTCCTGACAAATCAATGGCAAACAGAGAATGGAACGAGCCCGGCTCCGAAGGACATAAGGATCGGCAGAAAACGCATTCTGAGAAGAGGCATCATCGAGAATCAGGCGCTCATGGGTGCGCGCTGCGTGTCGAACGAGTGACTCCGGAAAGCTGGCTGCGTTGTTGGGACCTTCCCCCATATGAACTGTTACATGGTCGCCACTCGCCAACGCTTCCGCTTGTATCTGCAACATATCCCCTTGCGGAACGATCAAGAGACCTCGCTCGGCGCCAGCGTGCTCGATGGCGGCTCGCAAGAGCCTGTTGATGAGCCTTTCCAGAACCATCTCGCCGGAGAGGGCTTGCGAGAGTTCGATGATGGTTTTGAGATCGAGATATTCGACCGGCGCTTCGATCGTGCCCGTTGAGCCGGGTGCGCGCTGGCCCTGCCTCAGCCACGGATGGAGCTGGTCGAGTTGCCGCACCTTTCCGTCGGCTCCCCATCGTCGATAGCGGTCCCGTGCGTTTTGAAGATAAAGGTGCGCGACCTCATCGAATCCGCGCGTCGCGTAAAGACGGGCCGCCAGCTCATAGGCAATCGCTTCATCGTGGACGAAGCCGTTTGCACGCGCCACCACGATAGCCCGCTCGTAAAGGTCCATGGCTTCGAGCGAGCGTCCCTCGACGCGTGCAATTTCTGCGCCGACCAGCGTTGCACGACCCTCAAAATTCTCCGGACAATTCGCCGCCCAGGCCCGAAGCTGCTGCTCATGCCCCCGAAGCGCTTCCTGATGTTTGGCGTATGGGTCGGGACCCACGGGTTCGCACCGTGCAGCGCGGCACAGGCCGGCATAGAAATGCCATTCCGCCGCCTCGACGGGAAAGAGAGACAGCGCCGCCGAGGTCGCATACCATGTCTCCACCTTCGCCGCTGCCTCCATCGCTGACGCATAGTCACCGGCAAAGAAGCGCGCCTGGAGCTTTCGGATCCAGTAGAAACATTCCAGGAAGACGCGAGAGGGTTGACCGGTAATGCGCTCCTCGAAGGAGCGCTCCGTGAATCCACCATCGTCGAGCGAGCCGAATTTAGCGGTTCTTCCGCGCAGCGTTCGGGCGAGCGCGAGCGGCGCGGAAAGTCTGTCGAGGAAGAAGCCGAACCTCTGCACGAATTCCAATGCGTCGCCGATTTCGCGCTCGAATTGGTCGAGTGGATGGCCCATGGCAAGGAGGATGCTACTGAGACCCCTGGAGGCGAGTGAGGCGTACGTCGGGTCGGCGTGATCCTTCGCCATCTCGAAAGCACGACGTGACGGCTCGATACCCTCGCTCAGCGGTCGCGTCCACGGAACTACAACCGCGAAGGCGACATAGGTCCGTTCCCCAAAGTACGTCATTCCACGGCGTTCGAGCAGATCGCAGGCCAACTTTCCAAATCGATAGCCTTCAGCGTACTGGCCGAAGCGGGGGCCCGCGATCATGGCCGTTGCAACATAGTTCAACAGGGATCCTGCGCTGTTGCCGTGCTCCACGCTAAGATTGACGGCCTTGCAGGCACTGAGTGCGTATAAGTTCTTGTCGGTGTAAAGGGCCGCTAGAACCAGACTGGTAATCACGTCGAGCGTCGCCCGGGCTTCCGGATCCTGCATCGGCGTCAGGTCAACGAGACTCTCAATCGTACGATGTCCGAGCAATGACCAGATGCGTTCGTACTCGTTGCGCGCCTCCAACTCGGTGGGATGGGCTGACCAATCAACACCCACATGCCGCAAGCATTCCAGCGCGACCCCCACCGCCCTTTCGCCTGCCCCAAGCGCAATGTTCAGATCCGCCCGCCGGTGTGCCACGGCGCATCGTTGGACCGAGCCGACAGTGCGCGTTGCCAGCGCAACCAACCGCTTCTCGGCCCCCTGCAGGTCGCCGGCATAGACCTCGCAGTCCGCCCGGTGCAACTCCAATTCAAAGGCGAGCTCCTGCCGGCGCTCCCACGCGTCCTCCGGCAGCAGCGCCGCGCCGGCGATAAAATACGTCAGCGCGGAGGCATAAGCCGACGACGCTTTGGCGCGCTTGCCAGCGGTCAGGTTCAGTTCTGCAAGATGCCCGCATTCGTCCTGTGACGTGATCAGCGCCGCACCGCGGTTGAGCTGGCTGACGATGTCGAAGATTGCCTCGTCGCGCTTTTCCGGTGGTGTGTGCGCCAGCAGCAGCCGGCCGATTGTCAGATGCGTCCCCGCGCGCGCCTTTTCCGGTATCAGCGCGTAGGCGGCTTCCTGTACCCGGTCGTGAACAAACTTGTAGGAGTGATCAAGATGCTCGATTGACTGTTGGCGGAAAGCATCTATGAGAGACGCGTGCATCTGTTCCTCGGGCATGTCCAGAACGATCGAGAGCAACGGGACGTCGGCGGTGTTGCCGAGGCAAGCGAGCCGCTGTAACACGTTCTGCGTATTGAGCGGCAGTCGCGTCAGCCTTCCGACCAGTAGCTCCACAACGTTGTCGGTATATCGCTTGGCCTGGATGGCGCCAATATTCCAAGACCACCGCGCCCGTTCGTGATCGAAGATCAGGAGACCCTCGTCGGCAAGGGCGTGAAGAAATTGGATCACAAAGAACGGATTTCCATCGGTCTTGGCGTGCACCAGCTGTGCGAGCAGAGCGGCCTGTGCCACTTCGCAACGGAGCGAGTCGGCGACAAGTCCTCCCACATCTTCGGCTCTTAGCGGAGCAAGCTTGATATCCTGCACCCTTCCGGTTGCCCGGATCACCTCCAGCTTTCGCATCAGAGGATGCGTTGTCGTGACTTCGTTATCGCGGAAGGCACCGATGAGGAAAAGATTGCGGAGTTCGGACTGGTTCAACAGATCTTGCATGAGATCGAGCGTCGCTGCGTCGAGCCATTGCAAGTCATCGAGAAAGAGTGCCAGCGGATGTTCAGGCCGAGCGAAGACACCGATGAACTGCCGAAATATCAGCTGAAAGCGCCGTTGCGCGTCTTGTGGCGGAAGCTCCGGTACCGGCATTGGCTCCCCAATGATGAGCTTCAGTTCAGGAACGAGATCCACAATCAGGCCTGCGTTCGCTCCCAGGGCTTCCCGCAGGGCATCGCGCCAAGGCGCAAGGTCGGGTTCGCTTTTGCCAAGGAGGGGCCGGATCAGGTTCTGAAACGCTTGTGCCAGCGTCGAGTAGGGAATGTCACGTTTGCGCTGATCGAACTTGCCCGACGCGAAAAGACCGCGCGGCGGAACCAGCACCGGCTGAAGCTCGTTGACGACCGAGGATTTGCCCACCCCGGAGTAGCCCGAGACTAGAATCAATTCCGGAGCGCCACCGTTGACGATCCGATCGAACGCGGCGAGCAAAGTTCCGACCTCACCTTGGCGGCCGTAGAGCTTCTCCGGGATCAGGAGACGGTCGGACGTGTCGTGCTCGCCGAGTGGAAAATCGTCGATCCGGCCTCTCGCCTCCAATTCGATCAAGCAGCTGCCAAGGTCGTGTTCGAGGCCACGCGCCGTTTGATAGCGGTCTTCGGCCCTCTTCGCGAGCAGCTTCATGGCGATCGTCGACACCGCGCGGGGAATTTCATTCAATCGCTCGCTAGGCGCCACCGGTCGCCTGGCGAGATGGCAGTGCACCCATTCCATCGGATCCGTGGCCGTAAATGGCAAAGTACCGGTGAGCATTTGATAGAAAGTGACGCCAAGCGCGTACAGATCGCTCCGCGAATCGATTGACCGATTCATCCGCCCGGTCTGCTCGGGGGCCATGTAAGCCAGCGTGCCGGCGATCGTCTCGGGAGGGTGAGGCGGCTGGCGCTGCCGCGCGAAGCGCGAGGCGATGCAGAACCCGGTCAACCGCACCTCGCCGGTTGCGTCGTCGAGCAGGATGTTGGCCGGCTTGATGTCTTTATGGACTAGCCCACGCTGGTGAAGTCTGCCGACAGCGACGGAGATAGCGATAGCGAGACGCAGGAAGCGTCCGATCTCCATCGGTACGCCGAGTAGCCGATCAACCGGCTCGCCGCCCTCGTCTTCGAGCACCAACAGAGTTTGGCCGGCGTCGCGTACGAGGTCCAGCGGGCGCACCGCCCATGCTCTATCGAGTTCGTCCTTGAGTTCGTATTCGTGCGTGAAGCGATCGAGACATGCCCGCGATGGGTAGTCGGCGGTCGGAGCAACGAGTAGCACGGCGCGCCGCTTGCCTTCTTCGTCCACTCGCCAACCGCGGCGACAGCTGCGTTCACCGTCCTCCCACAAGACCTGAGAGTCGCCGTCCGCGTGCCCAACTTTTGGTGAATGCTCCACCATTTGCGAGCCTCCGGCATTCGAACTCGAAATTAAACTCGATCAGCCAAGCTTGACGTGCGCCACAGGCGCGGCCTCCTTCTGGCACGCCATAAATCGTACCCGATCGGCCAGGAAATGCCAGCCAGCTCGCCTTCTCATTAGCAGCGATTTGGCGCGATTTGCCGAGCTTTACTGGCGTCGGGAACGTGTGCGGGCCAATTAGAAGCCGATCGCGGGCACGACGTCCCACGATGGCAACTCAACCCCGCAGCCGTGCGCCAATCGGCCGGTGAGGCCAACAGTATTTTCGTAACGCACGAATCGAAGAGCATCGAAAGGATAATACAGCCATGGCAACTCAAACACCGACCAGACCGCAGCATGACCAGACTGTCGAGACAAAGATCCAGCAGGTGCAGCAGATCTACGCCGATGCGCCGGAGTACGTGAAAACGGCGCTGAAGAATACACTCCCCTCGCTGAAGTCGCTGGGCTCGGAGGCGCAAACATCCCATGCAGAAAGTGCTGGCCGGATCGGAGTACGCCTCGGCAAGGTCTCGGAGTTGACTCTCATCAGCCCGTTCGCCCCCGGTGGAGCACAGCGGCTGCGCTCGCTGCTGCAGCTGCTGAATGGCAACTTCAGCGCGGGAGCGAAGGTCGGCACTCTCCATAACATGCGTTTCGTCTTCCTGGACAACGACACGAAGCTTCTCTTCGCCACTGCCTACGACGGCCTGTGGGATCCCTATATCGAGGACTTCGCGACCAAGATCCCCGATGAAATGGACATCATTTTCTCCGCCGCCGAAGGCTGGCCGGGAATTCGGAGTCCAAAGGTGAAGGATTGGATCGTCGCACACCAGATCCCCGCTGAAGGCTGGTTTGTCGCTCATCCGGATCTGACGGTGGCGGAGACCGCACGCGTGAAGCGCACGGGTAAGGCGGTCGAAGGTTTTCTCGACAAGCTCGCCTGAGCAAACCCACCACACCAAACCAAACACACGAAAAGGAGAACGGATATGACAAAGCAAACACTGACCAGACCGCAACAGGGCCAGACCATCGACCAGAAGATTCAGGTGCTCCGGCAGCTTTACGCCGACTCGCCGAGGGGGAAAACCGCGCTGGAGAACTCGATCCCATCGCTCAAGGAGCAGTTGGCGGGGGGATTGCGATATGAGAGCGCCGGCCGGGTCGGCCTTCGTCAAGGTAAGGTCTCGGAGCTCACCCTGATCTTCAACTTCGTGCCAGGCGGAGCGAAGCGACTTCGCGGCCTGCTGCGGGCGCTGGAAGCCAACTTCAGCGCGGAGAAGGTGCTCACCGTCCACGACATGCGTTTTGTGTTCCTGGACAATGACACGAAGCTGCTCTTCGCCACCGCCTACGATGGCAATTCGTGGGACAGCTATCTCGACGAGTTCGCAACGAAGATTCCTGACGAGCTGGATCTGCTGTTCTCCGAACTCGAGGAGTTTCCGGGGTTTCGCGCCCCCACAGTGAAAGACTGGATCGCTAAGTACCAGGTCCCGGCAGAAGGCTGGTACGTCGCAAATCCGAACCTGACAGTGGCGGAGACCCGACGGCTCGAAAAGGTTGGCGGCGCCGTCGAGGAACTGCTCGACAAGGTCGGGTAGCCGCAGCGGCCAATCGTAGCCCGAGGTCCGGGCCAAAATCGGCCCGGACCAAAAAAGGAGGCAAGCATGTTTTCCGCAAAAGAAGCCGTCGGTGAGAATCGTTCGGCGAGCGCGCCGACCCTCGAGTTGCACGAAATACAGGCGACCGTGCTTAGACCGAGGCCAGCACCATACTTTGGCACCCACGTGCTCTTGCGCATCGACGATGCTCAAGCGGGCCGCGCGTTTCTCCGCCGGCTGACACCGTATGTCGATTCTGCCGCAGACTCGCGGATCGCAGCCAATGCCTGGCTGGACGTCGGGATCAGCTATGCGGGCCTCGAAGCTCTCGGACTTTCCCAGGAGTCGCTGCAGAGCTTCCCCGAGGCGTTCCGCGTCGGGATGGCAGCCCGAGCCCGGCAACTGGGGGACGACGGTGTCAACGATCCGAAGAATTGGGACAAGCCGTTCGGCACAGGTCAAGTTCATATCGGCGTGAGCGTATTCACCGATTCGGAGGAAAAGCGGCGGCGCGCCCTCGCCATTGCTCGCGAGCAATACGAGGGCTTTTCGGGCGTCAGCGTTTTAGGCATGCAGGACTTCGGCGCCCAGCCGGGCGACCTCAATGCGCTGGGTTACAAGGACGGCATCGACCAGCCGGCGATCGAGGGCAGCGGCATCGAGCTTCCGCCGGCCTATGGACGGCGGATCAAGGCCGGCGAGTTCATCCTTGGATATCCGGGTGAGGCCGGGGGCCCCCTGCCGATGCCGCATCCGGACATTCTCGGCCGCAACGGCACCTATGTGGGCTTCCGCAAATATCAGGCGCGCATCGGCGCATTCAATCGATTCCTCCGCGACAACGGCAGCACCGAGGAAGAGCGGGAACTGCTCGCCGCGAAGCTGGTCGGCCGTTGGCGCAGTGGCGCGCCGCTGACGCTGGCGCCGGACAAAGATAACCCCGCGATTGGCGCGGACCCGCAGCGGAACAACGACTTCGATTATGCGAACGATCCGCGCGGCCGGCAGGTGCCCTTCGGCGCCCACATCCGGCGCATGAACCCGCGGGATACGAAGCTCACCCGCCTGACCGACGTCAATATCCACCGCCTCATCAGGCGCGGCACGACCTATGGACTCCCATACGATCCGCACGCGCTGTCCGAAGCAGACGATGAGGTGTCGCGCGGCAGCATATTCCTGTTCATCAGCGCCAAAGCGATGGCCACCATCGAATTTCTGCAACAAGAGTGGATCAACGAGGGCGATTTCATCGGCGCCGGCGACGAGCGCGATCCGATCATCGGACGGCAGGAGGACGGCGCGACCTTCACGATTCCGAAGGAGCCGGTCCGGCGACGCATTCACGGCATCCAAACGTTCAACGTGCTCAAGGGCGGCGAATACTTCTTCATGCCGAGCCTGTCCGCATTGAACTGGCTCGCGAACCCAACCGGAGGCTGACGATGTCCGATCATGTAGACGGTCCGCGCCAGATCGGCGATCCGCCTGCCGACATCACCGACCTGTTCGCGTTCACGAGTCCGAAGGATCCGGCGCGCACCGTCCTCGCCCTGTGTGTTTTCCCCTCAGCCGGCGAAGGTGCGGCCTTCTCGAACGTCATCGAGTACAGGATCGCCGTTCGGCGCGTAACCGTTGCTGGCATTGGCAACGCCGCGAAATTTCAGCCTGCGGATGACGAGATTCACTTCAGCTTCCGTTTCAACTTGCTGGAGCGCGATGCCACGGGAAAAGTGACGCAGCGCGGCATCTGTACTCTGCCGGACGCCCGCGAACTGCCGGTCACGGTGAACGACGAACAGGGAACGACGGCATCGGAGGGCGATGTCCGCGTATTCGCGGGGCTGCGATCCGACCCGTTCTATCTCGCCTGGATCGCCGCGACGCTCAAGAAGGTTCCCAATCTGCTGCAGCACAACAACGTGCTCTGCATGGTCGTCGAATTCGATACACGCCGCGTGCTCGATCCGGATAAAGGCTCGTTGTTCGGCGCGATCGCCGAAACAGTCCCCACGGAACCGCCCGGCCCCATCGGACACCCTCCGGCACGCATCGACTGGATCGGGCGCCCCGAGCAGACGAACATACGGCTCAACAACCCGGCGCTGTTCGGGGTAGACGACATACGCGACCTGTGGAATCAGCAGACGCCGTTCGCGATCTCCAAGGAGCTGCAGCCGCTGTTCCTGCAGCGCCTGAAGGACAGCTTCGCCGACTGGGATATGCGCGACGGCAAGGCGGATTGGACGCCGGAAGCCCTCGCCGCCAACGCGAACGTCTTCCTCGACGATTTTCTGCTGTTCGATGTAGCCAAGCCTATTACCGACGAAAGCCACCTCGAGATCGAGAAGAGCACAATAGACGGCCGGTCCTATCAGACGGGAGGAGGCCGCACAGTCGACGCAAACTCGATCGACATCCTGCTCACCTGGCTCGTCAACCACGATCGGGAGTTCCTCCTCGGCGGCGCGACCGGGGCAACGAAACCCGGCATGAAAGTTTTTCCGTACTTGGCCACGCCGAACACGGAATTGCAGATCATCGCCGAATCTGTCGAGCTTCCAGCGGCGCCCGAAGAGGTGTGGTCGTTGATCGGACAGTTCGGCGGAGCCTGGCATCCGCTGGTTGCGAAAGTAAGCTTGACCGGTACAGGAACCGGTCAGCTCCGCACGATCGGAACGGTCGATGGCAAGGAAATGGTCGAACGTCTCGAAGCCATCGACAACGCGAAGCGGTTCTTTCGCTACACCAACATCGCCGGTATCCCCGCCTCCCATTACGCTGGCATTCTCGAAGTCACGCCGAACGGCAGCGGCTGCACCGTCGTTTGGCGCGTTCAATTCCTGGCCAACAATCAAACCGACGCTGCCGTGAGGAGAATAGTGTCGCCGCTGCTCAGGACCGGTCTCGAAAGTCTGAAATCGCGTTTTGGAGTCCCGATTCATGGAACTTGACCAGCCCGCTCCACTCGCAACCGACGGAGAAATCGCCGCGATCAACCTGGAAAGCGCGCGCCGCGGTGCATGGGCGCGTTTTGCGCGAGACCCGCGCCTGCCGGGCGCTGCGGAGGTGATTGTCTACACCGAGAATCTGATGGCGCAATATCTCGGCGACTTGGACGCGCTCGACCGCCTGGAGGGACTGGCCTCGCAATTCGCATGCGTGGACGACTCGTTCCGCTCGGCGCTCATTTACGCCGAGGTGGCTTCAACCGTGCATCGCTTTACCAATGCACGAAACCACCTCGCGCGGGCCGCGTCGTTGGGCGGGCCGCGTGAGGAGATCGAACGCCACGTCTTGAGCATCGATCAGGCCTGTGGCGTGGAGCTCGATGCGGTACTTGCCGCGCGACGCCGAATCGCGGCGGCGAGCGGCCGGCTCGAAGACCTGGTGCCGCTCGGCGCCTTGCTTGCCGATTTCGAGCGCTTCGCCGAGGCGGACGCTATCTATCGGCAGGCGTTGTCCTCGTACGACGACGTTTCACCGTTCCCGCTGGCGTGGGTCTGCTTTCAGCTCGGCATGCTGTGGGGAGAGCTCGTGCCCGAGCCGGACCCCAACCTCGCCGCGCTCTGGTATCGACGCGCAATTGCCTACCTGCCGGGCTATGTGAAGGCGCGGGTGCACCTGGCAGAGATCTACACGAGTCAAGGTCGCAACGTCGAGGCGGAAGCGTTACTTTTGCCCGCGCTTTCGAGCCGCGATCCGGAGGTCCGCTGGCGTCTTGCCGACGTGCTGATGGCGCAAGGCAGGTTCGAAGAGGCCGAGAGACAGCTCGATGCCGCACGGGTCGGCTTCGATCAGCTTCTCGGGAGGTATCTACTCGCCTTCGCAGACCACGCCGCTGAGTTCTATGCCGGCAGCGGCAACGATTGGCGGCGCGCGCTCGAACTCGCGCGGACGAATGTCGCCAATCGTCCCACGCGCCGTGCCGTCAAGCAGGCGCATGCCATCGCGGCGATCGCCAACGAAGTCGGATCCGCAATTGGTCTACGCGAAGCGTCCGGCGTTGCAATGCCGACATGACGATCGATCGCACGCCCTTCGTCTCGGGCATCGGCGCGATCGATGTCGCTTCGCACCGATTTGCCGTTCTTTGGAAGTCTTCATTCACGCAATCGACTCCGCTCGTGTAATCACTGATCTCGCGATGAGGCAAACCGCGCACGTCACAATTTCCAGGAGGAAGCGTTGATCAAGGTTAGCGTCATATATCCATACCAACCGGATGTGCGGTTTGACCACGATTATTACCGCACTAAACACCTTCCGCTCATCAAGAGCAGGATGGGTGCCGCCTTGAAATACTACGCCATCGACAAGGGGCTCGTGGACAGGGATGGGAAATCTCCCAGCGCATATGTTGCGATGTGCCACCTGCTGTGTGACTCGCTCGACGAATACCAGTCGGCGTTTGCACCGCATGCCCGCGAGATCCAGGGAGACATACGCAACTTCACCGACGTGACGCCGATCATTCAGATCAGCGAGGTGGTGGTCGAAAACTCCGCCATGCTTGGGACCGATTCGCTGCATCGAATCCTACCCACGCCCGATCGAGTGGTCCGATGACGAGAATCATGGCGCTTCTTCTTGCCGCGTCGAGCATGCCGGCGCAAGCACATGAATCACTCGCGCCACATGCGCATCCCCACGGATTGAGCATGTTGGCGGGAAACGACGCCGTCATATGCGTGCTGTTCGCGCTCGCCGCTGCCTTGATCGCCTATTGGAGATTCGGGCGCGCGCCCTGAACGCAAGAAAGGCCCCAGGAGGTCGTCGTGTTCAAGAAGCTGCTCATCGCGACCGTTACACTCGGATGTCTCGGGCTTGCAGGTTTTGGCGCGCTGGCATGGCGGCCGGCCATCGCTCCGGTGGTGCGGCCGGCTGCGGGCAGCTTCGCACCGGAACTGATCGTCAGAGGCGAAGCACTCGCAGGCGGGGGCTATTGCGCGGCGTGTCACACCGCAAAAGGCGGCGAGAAGTTCGCCGGCGGTTATGCGATGGAAACTCCGTTCGGCGCGATCTATTCGACCAACATCACCCCTGATCCGGAGACCGGCATAGGCAGTTGGTCGGAGGCAGCCTTCAGACGCGCCATGCATGAAGGCGTCTCGCGTGACGGCTCGCATCTCCTTCCGGTGTTCTCCTACGACCATTTCACCAAACTCTCCGACGATGACGTGCGCGCGCTCTACGCCTACTTCATGACCAGACCTCCGGTTCATGCCGCACGGCAGCAGAACGGCATCCCGTTTCCGTTCAACATCCGCTACCTGCAGGCAGGATGGAAATTGCTGTTCTTCAGGCCAGGCCGTTTCGAGCCGGATGCCGAGAAGAGCGCGGAGTGGAATCGCGGCGCCTACCTCGCGCTCGGCTTGAGCCACTGCGGCGCCTGCCATACACCGCGCAACCTGCTGGGAGCGGAGATATCCGGCAACGCTTATGGCGGCGCGGTGATCGACAACTGGGTCGCGCCGCCGTTAACGGCTGCAAATCCCGCGCCGGCCTGGACGCACGAAGAACTCTACGACTACCTGCGCACGGGCACGAGCAAACTGCATGGAACCGCCGCCGGACCGATGTACCCCGTTGTGCAGGGGCTTGGTGCGCTGCCGGACTCCGACATACGCGCGCTCGCGACCTATTTCGCCGATCTCGACAAGGCGGCGGACCGGCTGCCATACGTCTCCGGCGCGGTGAGCCTTGCGATGTCCAGCGCAGTGGCCAAGCAGGGCGCGCCGTTCGATCCCGACGCGCGGCTCTACGCCGCAGCTTGCGCGTCCTGTCACTACAACGCAACCAACGCGCCGCTCGCCGCGCGGCCCGATCTGGCGCTCAACAGCGCCGTGCATCTTTCCGACCCGAGCAATCTGATCCAAGTCATCCTGCAAGGCATCGGCTCCGAGGCGGGAATGCCCGGTGTCGTGATGCCTGCCTTCGCCGGCGCATTCAGCGATACCGAAATCGCCCGCATCGCCGCGTACCTGCGGCGGACGCGCACGAGCCTGCCGCCCTGGCCGGATCTCGCGGCGAGGATCGCAGAGATCCGCCGGCACAACAGTAAGGCCAATTGAACGATCGGAGACCGAACATGACCACATTTCACATCAATGGCCGCGCGGTAACGGTCGACGCCGAGGAGGACACGCCCTTGTTGTGGGTGATCCGCGACGACATCGGCCTCACCGGCACGAAGTTCGGCTGCGGAATCGGGATGTGCGGCGCCTGCACGGTCCACGTCGGCGGCCGACCCACGCGCTCGTGCATAACGCCGCTTGCCAGCGTGGCCGGCGCAGAGGTCACCACCATCGAGGGCCTTGATCCCGAGAACCGGCATCCAGTGCAAGAGGCGTGGGCCGACCTTCAGGTTCCTCAATGCGGCTACTGCCAGTCGGGCCAGATCATGCAGGCGGCATCGCTCATCAAGGACTTTCCGTCTCCGACCGATCAGGACATCGATGTCGTCATGGCCGGAAATCTGTGCCGATGCATGACCTATGTCCGCATCCGCGACGCGATCAAACAAGCCGCCGCCCAATCAAGGAAGGTTGCGAGCGATGACTGAGCCAGACAATCAGAGCGCGCTTTCGCGCCGCATGTTCTTGATCGGCCTGACCGGCACCGCCGCCACCTTCGCTTTCGCGCCAGGAAAAGCGACGGCGCTGGAGTCGGCCGCCTTTGAGCCCACCATTTGGTACAACGTCGACCGCAATGGCATCGTGACCGTGAACATCGCCCGCGCGGAAATGGGCCAGCATATCGGCACGGCCATCGCGCGCATCCTCGCTGACGAGCTCGAGGTTGAATGGGGCAATGTGCGCATCTCGATGGTCGACGCCGATCCGAAGTGGGGCGTTATGGTTACGGGCGGCAGCAAGTCGGTGTGGCTCGATTTCCCGGTCTACAGCCGCGCGGGTGCCGCGGGCCGCATCGCCCTTGTCGAGGCCGGAGCAAGGCTGCTCGGAGCGAGCCCGTCGCAATGTGTCGCGCGCCAGGGCGCCGTGTTCGCCGCAAATCGATCCATCTCCTACGGTGAGATCATCAGTCGCGGGGAGCCGACGCGCAAATTCACGCCGGAAGAACTCGCGGAGCTGCCGATCAAGTCGCCCTCGAAGCGGCAGCTGATCGGAAAAAAGACCGATGCGCTGGACATCCCGGCGAAGATCAATGGTACGGCGCGTTACGGTATCGATGCTGCGGTCGCGGGCATGGTCTATGCCCGGCCAAAACTTCCTCCGACGCGATACGGTTCGGTGGTCCGCGCCGTCGACGACGCGGCGGCGAAGCGGGTCAAGGGATATATCGCGAGCCTGGTGCTGGAGGATCCCTCCAATACAGTGCCCGGTTGGGTCGTCGTGTGCGCGACGTCCTATCCGGCGGCGATCCGCGCCGCCGACCTTGTCAAGGTCGACTGGTCCGCGGGCGATCCCGCGCAGGTGTCGGAGCAAGACATCCTCGACTACGGCGCCATGCAGATCGCCGCGCCACGCGGGGGAGCGCTTGTGGTTGACGACACTAAGGTCGATTTGGCCTTTCGCGCAGCTGCGTCCACGATCGAGCGGACATACACCACCGGCAGCGTTCTTCATGCCCAGCTCGAGCCGGTGAACGCGCTCGCCTTCGAGAAGGACGGCCGCTTCGAGATTCATACCGGCAGCCAGGCGCAGACCACGATCCTGCCCGTGCTCGCGCAAGCGCTCGGCCTGCCTCAGGAGCGCATCATCATGCGCACCTATCCGATGGGTGGGGCGTTCGGGCGCCGGCTCAATACCGATTATGCGGTCCCCGCCGCGCTTGCCGCCAAGACTCTTGGCAAGCCCGTGAAGCTGGTGCTGACACGCCCGGACGACATGCGCTTCGATTCGTTTCGATCGCCGTCGATCCAGAAATTGCGGCTGGCATTCGATGCGCAGGGCAAAGTGACGGCGATGGAGCATCATGCGTCGGCCGGCTGGCCGACCGCCGTCTATGCGGCGCCGGCCGACTTGCCGAAGACAGCTGATGGGACCCCCTATGATCCATTTGCCATCGACGGCGCCGACCATTGGTACAGCGTGGGTGCGCAACGTGTCCGCGCTCTCTCCAACGACCTTGCCAACACCGCGTTTCGTCCTGGCTATCTGCGAGCGGTGAGTCCCGGCTGGACCAACTGGGCGATCGAGAGCTTCATGGACGAGGTGGCGCGGATGACTGGCGCGGACGCCGTCGCGTTCCGCATAGGGCTACTGGACGGCGCCGGCCGCAATGCCGGGGCAGCGCCCAGCGCAACAGGCGGAGCGAAGCGTCAGGCAGCCGTGCTCAGGCGAGCTGCTGAAAAGGCCGGATGGGGCATTGCCATGCCGGCGGGCACCGGACTTGGCGTCGCCACCACCTTCGGTCAGGCACGCTCAATGCCCACATGGACCGCCTGCGTCGCACGCGTTCGCGTCGACCGCAACAGCGGCGCTGTCTCGGTCGAAAAGCTCACCATCGTCGTCGATGCGGGTACGCTTGTTCATCCAGACGGAGCGCTCGCGCAAGTCGAAGGCGGCGCCTTGTGGGGCCTGAGCATGGCGCTTCACGAGGGAACCGAGTTCCGCAACGGCCAGGTGAAAGACACGAATTTCCACAGCTACACGCCGCTGCGCATCGGTGACGTGCCGGAGCTCGACATCGAATTCATCGAGAGCACCGAGGCTCCGGTCGGTCTCGGCGAGCCGGGCACGACGGTCGTCGCGCCCGCCATCGGCAATGCCATTTTTGCCGCCGCCGGGATTCGCTTGCGCGATCTTCCAATTCGGCCGGCTGCCGTACTCGCCGCACTCCGATCGCGGTCAAGCTCACACTGACTCGGTCATTTGGTTCGCGCAAATCGAGCGATGTCGGCCAGCAGTGCTCACCGATGCGGTCGCGCCGTTGACGCGCGCAGTCTGGAAAGCGACCGCGCACCTTAGCAGCAACTTGGCGCGATTTGCAGGGCTTTACTCCGCAGAGGCTAACCCCTGTGTCAATAGATGTCGGCTCAACCGTGACGCCAAAGGAAAAATCATGACGACACGTGAAGCAACCAAGTCAAAGACCTCATCGGGCGTCGCCCGCTCCGGCCGACTGTTCGTTCTCGAACTGAGTGGGGATCGCATTCACGCGATGAATCCCGATGGCTCCGACCGCAAGACCATCGTCACGAATTGCCGTTACCCCGACGGCATCGTCGTGGATTCGGAGGCTGGCCATATCTATTGGACCAACATGGGCATTCCACATCTCAACGATGGCTCGATCGAGCGCGCGGATCTCGATGGCGGCAATCGCAAGGTCATCATTCCACAAGGCGCGACGTACACGCCGAAGCAGATGCACCTCGATAGGGAGGGCAGGAAGCTCTATTGGTGCGATCGTGAAGGCATGCGCGTTATGCGCGCCAACCTCGACGGCTCGCAGGTCGAAACGCTGGTCGAAACCGGCCGCGGTGACAAGGTCCGAGCCGATCAATCCCGCTGGTGCGTCGGCATCACCGTCGATCCGGAACGGCGGCATATCTACTGGACGCAAAAGGGTCCCGACAACGGCGGCCAGGGTCGCATCCTCCGCGCCAACATCGACATTCCCGCCGGCGAGACCCCGGCGAACCGCACCGACATCGAAGTTCTGTTCGATCGTCTCCCGGAACCGATCGACCTCGAGCTCGATCTGGCGAACCGCGTTCTCTATTGGACCGACCGCGGCGATCCTCCGCGCGGCAATACCGTCAATCGTGTGCCGGTCGACACTAAGGCTGACCCGGAGATCGTGGTCACGCATTTGATGGAGGGTATCGGCATCGCGCTCGACGTGCCCGGCAACCGGATGTTCGTCACCGACTTCGCCGGCTCGGTCTATTCCGCCGATCTCGATGGCAAGAACGAGCGCAACTTCCTCTACGCCCAGGGCAATCTCACCGGCATCGCCTACGCCGAAATCTGAAAAACCGAGCAGGAGAATCACACCATGTCGAGCAACCAACCCATTCGCCGCATTGCCATCGTCGGCACCGGTGTCATCGGTGCGAGCTGGGCGGCCCTTTTCCTCGCCAAGGGACTGGACGTCGTGGCGACTGACCCCGCGCCCAACGCAGAAGCGAGGCTCAGGGAATTCGTGGCACGCGCCTGGCCGGCACTTACCCGCCTCGGTCTCTCGGCCGGCGCGTCACAGTCAAAGCTGAAGTTCACCACCGATCTTGCCGAAGCCTTGACGAACGCCGACCTCGTCCAGGAAAACGGGCCCGAGCGGATTGATTTCAAGCAGAAGCTTTACGGACAGCTCGACGAGCTGCTGCCGCCCGACGTGATTATCGCATCGAGCTCGTCGGGGCTCACCATGAGCGAAATCCAGAAGGGCGCCGCGTCCCATCCCGAGCGCTGCGTCATCGGGCATCCGTTCAATCCGCCGCATCTGATCCCGTTGACCGAAATCGTCGGCGGCGCAAAGACCTCGGAAGCGACGATCCGGCGCGCGGTGGAATTTTACACATCGATCGGGCAGCGGACAGTGCGCATCAACAAGGAAATGCCGGGGCACGTCGCCAACCGGCTGCAGGCCGCGCTTGCGCGGGAGGTCTATTATCTCGTCGACGAAGGCGTCATCAGCGTCGCCGATGTCGACACAGCGCTCTCCTGGGGGCCTGGCTTGCGCTGGGGCATCATGGGCCAGGTGATGCTCAATCATTTGGGCGGCGGCCCCGGCGGTATCGAACATATGCTGAAGCAGTTCTCCGGACCCATGACGGCCTGGTGGAAGGTTCTGGGATCGCCGACGCTGACACCCGAGCTCCAGAAGAAGCTCGTCGACGGCCTTCACGCCGAGGCCGGGTCGCGCACCATCGAGTCGCTGGAGGCAGAACGGGACGAAGTTCTGCTCGGCCTTATCGAATTGCGCAAGCAGGCGGAGACGGCCGCCACGCATACGGTCGCAGCCGAGTAACGATCCGCTGCAGGCAGCCCGCAGACCTACAAACGCGAAGGAATTTACACATGAACGTCTCGACGACCATCAAAGCGACAAAAGAGCTCAAGCCGGATCTGCTCACAGAGACGATCGTATCGAAGCTCGCCAATCCGGCGACCAGCTCGGACTTCGGCTATCACGGCGCGGTCAACGACGTCCTCAAAGACGTCGGAATGTCGACCTCGGACAGCGGCGGCAAACTCACCTTCTACGGCAGCGACCCGATCATTCCCAGCCCGTTTCGCTTCGGCACGATGGCCGCGATCGGTCTGGCCGCCAAAGCCGTCGCTATTGCGGCGCTGTGGCAAACCCGAACGGGCGAGGAACAGGATATTGCCGTGGATGTCCGCAAGGCGCTCCGGCGCTTCGCCGGCTTCTTTGATCTGAAATGGGAAACCATCAATGGACGGCCCCCGGCCCTCTACGAGCCCCTGAACCCGTTCATCAGCATTCCCATGTTTCGCGAAACTCGCGATGGGCGGTACGTCGTCCCCCTCAACATCTACCCCAGGTTAGCCGCCCGCGCGCTCAATCTTCTCAGGTGCAGTTCCAACCCCGAGTCTGTGCGGAACGCCATTCTGCAATGGCATGCCCAGGATCTGGAGAACGCTGCTGCCGAGGCCGGGCTTCCTATCGCCATGGTGCGCACTTTCGAAGAATTCAGGAAAGAGCTTCAATACACCGAAGTCCTTTCCAGGATGCCGCTGATCTCGGTCGAAAAGATCGGCGATAGCGATCCAGTGCCTTTCAAGAAGAATGCAAAGAGCCCGCTGGACGGCATTCGCGCATTCGGAATGGGGCATGTGATTGCCGGGGCCGCAATGGGCAGAGACCTCGCTCAACACGGGGCCGATGTCCTCAACATCTGGCGGCCCGACGACACCGAGATTGAGGCTTTCGCCTGGGACGTCCAGGTCGGCATGCGCTCAACGATCCTGGATTACTCGAAGGAGGATCTGGCGAAATTCGATCGTCTGCTGAAAGATGCCGACGTCTTCTTCGCCAACAAGCGGCCGGGCTATCTGAAGCGCAACGGCCTCGACGCGGAAGAGCTCTGCGCCAGGAAGCCAGGGCTCATCCATGCAGAGGTCCTTCTCCACGGTGACAAAGGCCCCTGGAAGGACCGCGTCGGATTTGATGAGATCGGCGGGGCCGTATCGGGGTTGTTCTGCATCGAGGGCACGCCCACAGGTCCAAAATCGCCACCCATCATCCCGATTTGCGACAATGTGGTGGGCTGGCTTGGCACGGTCGGCATTCTATCGGCGCTGCGCCGCCGTGCGGTCGAAGGCGGCAGCTATCAGGTCACTGTTTCACTGACCCGGACATTGCTGTGGCTGTATTCGCTTGGCCTTTTCGACAAGGACTATGCGCGAGTGACTGCCGGGTCGTCTGATGAGCACGCCGACGTGGCTCCCGATCTGTTCACCGAGGAAACCCCGCTGGGCACGTATCAAGGAATAACCGAGACGATGCTATCGCGGACGCCCCCAGCATTCAGGACGGTGCTGGTGCCGCGAGGTTCGAGCAAACCCGAGTGGTTGGAGCGGTAAGAACATAATGGTCCCGCGAAACGAGACATGCATCGGAGTCTCCCATGAAGAACATCTTGACCGTGGTCACGTTCGTCATCGGAGCCCTGTGCTTGCTGAGGCCCTCAATGACAAAGGGTACGAACGAGGTAATCAATGAGCGCGACGATGGCTGAGGCCCGGTCCGACGACGCAGCCGCCCTTGTCAGGATTCCCCACCGGGAGCACAAGCGCGTCATCATCGTCGGTGGCGGCTTTGCCGGCATCGCAGCGGCGCGCGCGCTCCGGCACGCCGATGTCGATGTAGTCCTGATCGACCGCCGCAACCACCATATCTTTCAACCGTTGCTCTACCAGGTCGCGACGGCGTTACTCTCGCCCGCGGAGATCGCCGCACCAATCCGACAGCTCGAGGCGAAGCAACGAAACCTGAGCGTGTTGCTGGCGGAGATTACCAACGTCGAGGTTGCTTCCCGCACGGTCGAGGCGTCCTTGCCAGGTCTGGGCGTCCGAAAGATCGCATTCGACTATCTGGTGGTCGCGACCGGCATGCGCCCGAGCTACTTCGGGCACGACGAGTTCGCGCGGCATGCGCCAAGCCTCAAGAGCCTCAGCGACGCCGAGACCATCCGGGCCAAAATCCTGGGCGCGTTCGAACTCGCCGCAACGACCGAGGACGAAGATGAACGCGCGCGGCAGATGACCTTCGTGCTGGTCGGCGGAGGCCCCACGGGCGTGGAACTCGCGGCTTCGCTGGCGCAAATGGTGAAGGTCACGCTGCGCGCGAATTTCCGCCGCATCGACCCGGCACAGGCCAGCATCATTCTGCTCGACGCAGGCCAGCGGGTTCTGCCGAACTTTGCCGAGTCGCTGTCCCGCAGGGTGACCCGACGGCTCACGAAGCTGGGCGTGAAGGTCTTGACCGGAGTGAAGGTCGAGACCGTCGATGCGGAGGGCGTGATCGCCAGCGGAAGGCGGGTCCGCAGCGCCACTGTGCTGTGGACCGCCGGCGTTGCGGCATCGCCTATTCCAAAGATGCTCTGCACCAAGACCGACCGCGCAGGGCGCGCGCTCGTCGATCCCTTCCTGAGGGTCGGGGATACACGTGGCGTGTTCGTCGTGGGCGACGCGGCGTCGGTCATGCAAAACGAGCACCCGGTGCCCGGCGTGGCGCAGGCGGCGATCCAGGAAGGACGCTATGTCGGGCGGCTGATCGCAAAGGAACTGAAGGGACGAAAGGTCAAACGCCCGTTCCGCTATTTCGACAAGGGCAATATGGCCGTTGTAGGCAAGAACTACGCTGTGCTGGAGCGCGGCCGGTTGCGCACAAGCGGGTTGCTGACGTGGCTGGTGTGGGCTTTCGTTCACATCCTCGCCCTGCCGCAACTTCAGAACCGGCTGCGCGTGCAGCGCCAGTGGCTCTGGTCGTATTTCACCGGCCAACGCAGTTCGCGATTGATCCCCGAGCAGCCGGTCGCTGCTCCTGCGTCCGACCGTTGAGCGGTTGCTTGCGCCATGAATAGCGTCTTCATCCCTGCATTCTCGGCGTTGGCGGGATCGGCGATCGGCGGCCTTACTTCACTCGCGTCAGCGCACCATCAGGACCGCGCCAGGCGGCTGTCAGGCGAAAAGTCGCGGCGGCAAAAACTGTACAAGCAGTTCATCAACGAGGCATCGAAGCTCTACGCGGACGCGCTGGTGCACGATAAGGCCGAAGTCTCCGCACTGGTCAGCGTCTACGCGCTCGTCAGCCGGATGCGTGTCTTATCGACTGCTGCCGTGATCGAGAAAGCCGAGGCCGTCGTCCTTTTGATCCTGGATACCTATTCGATTCCAAACAAGAACTTTTCAGATTTGCGTGACCTGATGAGCAGCGACGCCGTCAATCCGCTGCGGGCGTTCAGCGAGCAATGCCGGGCTGAATTGCAAGCACTCAATTAATCATCGCTGAATCGCATCACACTACCAACGCACAGAGTGGCCGGATTGGTCTCGGCTTGGCAATCACCATCCCTCTTCCCATTCCTTCCCCCCAGGCCGCGGCAATGCCTGCATCATTAGGAACGATTTGCCGGGATTTGCCAGCCTTCACTCACGCTCCTGCAGCCGATCAGCTTAGCTATCGGGAGAGCCGCAAAGCCCCGGTGATGGGACGGCAGCGGTGTCACAGGTCAGCTTTCTGCTTGAGGAGCCCAGCATGAACAGCATCGCGATTTCGATATCGCGCCATCGGCTCACTTCGCGGTCGGGCTGGGTGGAGCGACTGCCCCATTTCATCAGCTTGGCCAAGCCGCGCGTTATGGCGCTCGCGCTGTTCACCGCGTTCGTCGGATTGATGATCGCACCGGTACGCCTCGAACCACTCGCCGGATTGATCGCAATTCTAGCAATCGCAACCGGCGCTGGCGCCGCCGGTGCACTGAACATGTGGTACGACGCCGATATCGACGCAGTGATGGCTCGCACCGCAATGCGGCCAATTCCCCGTGGCAAAGTCTCGAAAGCCGAGGCGCTTGTCTTTGGACTCGTCCTTGGCGCCATCGCAGTCGCGACTCTCTCCCTGGCGACAAACCTTACGGCGGCCGCGTCGCTGGCCGGCTCGATCCTCTTCTATGTCGTCGTGTACACGGCCTGGCTGAAACGGGTAACGCGACAGAACATCGTCATCGGCGGTGCCGCCGGCGCGCTGCCACCCGTGATCGGATGGGCCGCGGCGACCGGGCAGATCGGGCTCGAGCCGCTGGCGCTTTTCCTCATCATCTTCCTTTGGACACCGCCGCATTTCTGGGCTCTCGCGCTCAATCGCACCGATGATTATGCACGTGCTGGCGTTCCCATGCTGCCGGTCGTCGCAGGACGGAGCGCAACAACGCGGCAGATCCTAATCTACAGCAGCCTGCTTGTTCTCGCCTCGGAACTACCCTGGGTGCTCGGATTTGCCGGCGCGATCTATGGTGTGATCGTCGCGATCTGCGGCGCGCTTTTCTTGCTGCTTGCAGTTCGACTGAGCCGGAGCGCTGAAACCGATCGTCGCGCGGCTCACGGGCTGTTCGTCTTCTCCATCGCCTATCTGTTCCTGCTGTTTGCGACCCTTCTGGCCGATCACGGCGGCAGTACATTCACGCCGAGGCGCCCGTCTCATGATGACCGAGCGGGCGCGTCCCCGTCTGCCGCGCGACAGCCGAACGCCGCGCACAACGCGTGCACCTTCAAGATTCGGGAGGCCTGATATGCGACTCGGTTTGCTTACGGTTGTCCTGCTGGTCGCCGCGACGCTCGGTGGCTGCGACGGTGGTGTGCTGGATCCAAAGGGACCCATTACCCTGGCCGAGCGGCAAATTCTGTTCAACGCGACCGGCATCATGCTTGCGATAGTGATCCCGGTGGCCCTTGGGACGCTTGGCGTTGCCTTCTGGTTCCGTGCATCGAATGAGCGGGCGCGCTATCGACCGGATTTCATTTATTCCGGCCGTATCGAGATGCTCGTCTGGTCGATCCCGCTGATGACCGTGCTGCTTGTCGGCACCGTGGCCTGGATCGGTGCATACGATCTCGATCCGCCCAAGCCGATTGCATCCACCGCCAAGCCTCTCAAGATTCAAGTCGTCTCACTCGACTGGAAATGGCTGTTCATCTACCCGGAGCAAGGCATCGCCAGCGTCAATCATCTGACGATCCCGGTCGGCACGCCGGTCAGTTTCGAGCTGACGTCCTCAGGCGTCATGAACAGTTTCTTCGTGCCGCAGCTCGCCGGCCAGATCTACACCATGGCTGGAATGGTGACGCGCCTGAACCTGCGGGCCGACTATTCCGGCACGTACCGGGGGATGTCGGCGAATTACAGCGGCGCGGGTTTCTCCGACATGGTCTTCAAGGTCGACGCGGTGGCGCCCGACAGCTTTGCGCAATGGACGGCTTCGACGCGGAGCGCCGGCCCGGTGCTCGACGTGCAGGCTTATGCCGCGCTGGTCAAGCCGAGCAGGGCGGTTGCGCCCTTTACCTATCGGTCGGTCGCCACCGGCCTGTTCGCCGACATTCAGAGTGCCGCAATGCAATCGGCCGCGGGTCTCTGTGTCGCTTATCCAAAATCCATGAGGGCAGAACGATGAACCTATTGGGCAAACTCGACTGGGCCGCTATCCCCTTTCATGAACCGATCATCATGGGCACGGTGGGGAGCGTTGGCGCCGTCATCCTGGCCGGTCTCGCATGGGTCACCGTCAAGGGATACTGGCCGTATCTCTGGCGGGAATGGATCACGTCGGTCGACCACAAGCGCATCGGCGTCATGTATCTCGTATTTGCGCTGATCATGCTTGTGCGCGGCTTCGCGGACGGAATCATGATGCGCACGCAGCAGGCCGTGGCGGCCGGCGGTGCGCAGGGATATCTACCGCCCGAGCATTTCGACCAGATTTTCTCGGCGCACGGCACGATCATGATCTTCTTCGTGGCGATGCCGCTGGTGATCGGCCTGATGAATTTTGCCGTGCCGTTGCAGCTCGGCGTTCGCGATGTGGCGTTCCCCACGATGAATTCCGTGAGCCTTTGGCTGACGGCGACGGGAATCCTGCTAATCAACGTCTCGCTCTTCGTCGGTGAGTTCGCAAAGACCGGCTGGGTCGCCTACCCGCCGCTCAGCGAGCTGCAGTTCTCGCCGGGCGTCGGCGTCGACTACTACCTCTGGTCCCTCCAAATCTCGGGCCTCGGGACTTTGTTAAGCGGGGTGAATTTCGTCACCACCATCCTGAAGATGCGGGCGCCGGGAATGAGCTACATGCGCATGCCGGTTTTCTGCTGGACTGCGCTCGCCTCGAATCTCCTGATCGTGGCTGCGTTTCCGGTGCTCACCGCACTGTTCGCAATGCTGTTGCTCGACCGTTACCTCGGCTTTCACTTCTTTACGCTGGATGCCGGCGGCAACGCGATGATGTATGTGAACCTGTTCTGGGTCTGGGGTCACCCCGAAGTCTACATCCTGGTGCTGCCGGCGTTTGGCATCTATTCGGAGGTGAGCGCGACATTCTCCGGCAAGCCGCTGTTCGGTTACCGGTCGATGGTCGGCGCGACCTTGGCGATTTGCGTGCTCTCCTACACCGTTTGGCTGCATCACTTCTTCACGATGGGCGCAAGTGCGAGTGTGAACGCTTTCTTCGGCATCACCAGCATGATCATCGGGGTGCCGACGGGCGTCAAAGTCTTCAACTGGCTGTTCACGATGTACGGCGGTCGTGTCCGATTCACGGTTCCGGTGCTTTGGACGATCGGCTTCATGGTGACGTTCGTGTTCGGCGGCCTGACCGGAGTTCTGCTGGCCCTGCCGGCGGTCGATTGGCAGGTGCACAACAGTGTCTTCCTGATCGCCCATTTCCATCACGTCATCGTCCCGGGCGTCCTGTTCGGAGCCATCGCCGGCTACAATTACTGGTTTCCCAAGGCATTCGGCTTCAAGCTGGATGAGCGCTGGGGCAAAGCCGCGTTCTGGTGCTGGTTCATCGGCTTCCATCTCGCCTTCATGCCGCTCTACGTGACCGGGCTGATGGGCATGACCCGCCGCCTGCAGCACTATGATGTGCTGGCTTGGCAGCCCTGGCTGTTGGTCGCCGAGGCGGGCGCGGTCATCGTGATGGCCGGTATCATCTGTCAGGTCGTCCAGCTCGTGGTGTCCATTCGCCACCGTGAACAGCTCCGCGACACGACCGGCGATCCCTGGAACGGCCGCACCCTGGAATGGGCGACCGCATCGCCGCCGCCGGCCTGGAATTTTGCGATCCTGCCTCGCGTCGGCGAGATCGACGCCTTCTGGGCAAAAAAAGAGCGCGTTCTGGCGAAGCAGGAGCTGCCCGGTCAGCGGCACGAATACGCTCCAATCGAAGTGCCTAAGAACAGTCCCGCCGGTTTCGTCACCGCGTTCTTCGCAACGATCGCCGGCTTCGCCCTGATCTGGCACATCTGGTGGATGACCGGCGTCGGACTTCTCGGTGCGGCCGTGACGTGGCTTGCCTTCATGTTCCGCACAGAGGATGAGGTCGAGATCCCGGCAGAGCAGCTCGGTCGGTTCGACCGGACGCATTCGGTGGAGGTATCGCTATGAATGTCCTGGTTGAGGCAGATGCTGTCCGCAAGGGCGAACTGCTAAACGTCAGTGAAGCGGGTCCCGCACCCAAGCGAATCGTCGCCGGCTTTGGATTTTGGATCTTCCTGCTGAGCGACATCGTGATGTTCTCAGCGCTCTTTGCCGCCTATGCCGTGCTCGCAAAAGCCACTGCGGGAGGTCCAGCCGGTGCGCAGTTGTTCAATCTGCGCACCGCCGCGATGGAGACCGCTTTTTTGCTGCTCTCCAGCTACAGCTGCGGGCTGATGTCGCTCGCTATCAATTCCCGGCACACTCTCGGCACCTTCTTCGGTGCAGTGGTGACGCTGCTCCTGGGTGCGGCGTTTCTCAATCTCGAGCTTCGCGAATTCCAGGACATGATTGCGCTGGGCGCAGCCCCGCAACGCAGCGCGTTTCTGTCCGCCTTCTTCACGCTGGTCGGCTGCCACGGGTTGCATGTCGCGGCCGGGCTTGGCTGGCTGGTTCTCATGATGATCCAGCTGTCGCTAAGGGGTTTCCAGCAGGTCGTGGTGCGCCGCTTGCACTGCTTCTCCCTGTTCTGGCACGCGCTCGACATCATCTGGGTCCTGATCTTCACGATTGTCTACCTGATGGGAGTCCTGCCATGACCGATACGCGTTGGGATGTTGCACCGGGGGATCGGCCAGCGATTCCGGCTTCAGAGCAAAGCGCATCTTCGGGCTTGCTCGTGTACACGATCGGCCTACTGCTGGCGGCGATCCTGACGGCCACATCCTTCTGGGTGGCAAACACCACGGCGATCTGGGCTCCCGGCGTGCCGGCCGGCCTCGCTGTCCTTGCCATCGCTCAGATGGGCGTGCACCTGGTGTTCTTTCTTCACATCACGACGGGACCGGACAGCACCCACAATGTCCTGGCGCTCGCCTTCGGCGTGCTCATCGTATTCCTCGTCCTCGCGGGCTCTCTCGTGATCATGGCCAACCTGAATGAGAACATGATGGCACATGGCGAGATGATGAATTTACAAATGCAGCGCTGACCAGAGGGAGCGTGCAGTGTCATCCACCGCCGAAGTAGAGCAGCCAGCGCGATCCTTGCGAGACGTCGACGGGGATCGGCTGACAGCACTCACGGACCCGCAAACGTCGATCCGAGCTACGCCTTGCGTCGGCTATTGGGCGGCGTCCTACATCAACCGCGATGGGGGCTGGAGCTTCGCATGCGACGCGCTTGGCCGCATCATCCGGTGCGAGACCGTGCAACTGGCGCTCTCGGTCGCGCGCTATCGCCGTCGTCGTCTCCAGCCGTTGCGAGGGGTAAACCCTACCCCAGCGCGCACTGAAAAGCGGCACGGTAGGGATGGTGTTGGTCGCGCCACCCGCGACGTCTGCGCTTGCGCCCTTTCGCCCGTAGCGGGCGTCAAACGCGAACCTGATTTGCGGCCCGGGATTATGCAGCCAGGCTATGCTTCTCTGCGACCTCGTCTGGGTCACCGCCCGAAGCCCTCTTTAGGAAGCGAGCCAGAGCAGCTTTTCGTGAATCGCGGTCCAACGCGTAGGCGGTCTGCTTGAATTCAATGCCGTCAAGGAGCCCTTGAATGTAGCCCGAGATCGTATCTGCGGCCATAATGAGCGCCGTATCCAACGTGTGGATGTATTTGCTCGTTACTGAACCCTTGGCATGGCCAACCAAAGCCGCGATGAGATCGTTGGCGATGCTCGCGAAGCTATGACGTAGGACGTGGGGAGTAATGTCAGATAGCGGGGAGTCCTCGAAGAGATGCTTCCAATGGTTCGGGAAGCTGCCGAACGCGTTATCCTCACCCTGCCCCTGAAAAACGTATGTGCCGACATCATCGGTGTGCCGTCGCTCAAGATATTCGACGACCGACAACCCAATGGGCCGGATGGATTCACCCTCCTTACTGTCCTCCAACCGCAAGCAGCTCGCCTCCGTGTCGGCCTCCGTCCATTTCAAGCCGATCATCTCGCTCCGCCGGCAGCCGGTCAGCGCAAGCTGGCGAGTGATGTCCGCGATCGTGGTGTATTTCTCGTCTTTGGCGACGTCACGGAGCATCCCACCCAATATTCGGTACTCTGCCTCCGAGAGACGACGCTTGCGGACGTTGTCTTTTGGCTTGCGCACGCCATGGGCCGGGTTGTTCTCGATGATTCCTGCTTCGACGGCGTAGGTGAGGATGCCGCCGAGAAGACCCACGGTGCGCGTCGCCGTTCCAGCGCCGCCTCGGACAATAGCCTTTCCGCGCAGCTTCTTGGTCTTGACCGAAACCCGCGTCTTTCCCGCCATGATGTCCTTGAGGACTTTGTTGATGTCGGTCTTGGTGAGGTCCTTAACCCGCCGGGTCCCTATGAGCGGAACAATGTGACGTTCGATGCGACCGGTGTCTGTGACGATGGTTGAGGGCTTCTTCGGGCGCCCTCCTTTTCCCAGGATGAGTCCAGCCTTCAGATCGGCAAGATAGCGGATGCAGAGCTCCTTCACGGTGATAGCCCTGTGATCGAGCTGGCGATCTTCGACGGGATCATCACCCCCGGCGACCCGGCCGAGTTGCATCTTTGCCTCTCGGCGTGCAGTCTCCGGTGCCCAGGCTCCGTGCAGTCCAATTGTGTAGCGGCGTGATCGACCTCTCGTTCGATATTGGATCACGTAGCTACGCTTTCCGGAACTAAACACCCGGAATCCGAAGCCCGGCAGTTCGTCGTCCCAGATGAGGTAATCCTTCTCTCGGGCTTCCGCCGCCTCGACAACCCTCTTGGTGATCTTGACCATAACGTTCCTTCATTCCGGGCACCTCTCGCGCGCGTAAGCAGGACGTAAGCAGGCGGGAGAAAATCGGTGCGTGTTTTCGGATAGGAACGTCGCTTGAGTTGCTGAGAATATCCAGTTGCGTCAGCTGGATAGCGTAGAATAGCGTGCCCTATCGCACTTTTCGGACTGGTACGTTATCTTGCTCCGAAGGCAAAGGTCACACGTTCGAATCGTGTCGGGCGCGCCATTTCGCCACCATTCGGCATAGGGGGCGAACTTTGCGACTGCTTTCGCGGTCGTTTCCAGTGAAGTCGGCTAAGACAGGTCGTATCTGACCATGGAGGTCAGCGACGGCGTGCAGCCAGTGCTGCAACTGCACTCAGGTCAGGTCTTTCGGCATGGTGATGCCGAAGCGGAGAATCTGGCGGTGAATGGTCGAGCGATCGACGCCGCGTTCGCGCGATGTTGCCGATGCGTCCCGGCCAGCCGGCCCGAAGGAGCCATGACTACAAAAGGCACGGCACCACATCGCTGTTCGCCGCCCTCGACATCGCGACCGGACGGGTCATCGGCAAGTGCTACGCACGGCACCGTGCCGCCGAGTTCCGCAAGTTCCTCGACGAGATCGAGGCCGCCGTGCCACGCGAACTCGATGTCCATCTCGTCATCTACAACTACGCCACACACAAGACCCCGCTGATCCGAAAATGGCTGGCTAAAAGGCCGCGTTGGCACGTGCATCTGACCCCGACCAGTTCGTCATGGCTCACTCAGGTCGAGCGCTTCTTCGCGCTCCTTACCGACAAGAAGATCAGGCGCGGCGTTTATCGCAGTGTCGCCGCCCTCAGGGCCGACATCACTTCGTTCATTGAGCGACACAACGCCGATCCCAAACCGTTCCGATGGACCAAGTCCGCCGATGACATCCTGGCTTCCATCGAGCGCTTCTGCCGATACAATGCCCCGACACACCACGACCAGATATTGCGAACTTCTGGTTCAGGACACTAGCGGCGCGTCGGCCAGATCGAAGAAGCCGCCGTCGCACACGGCCCGGCAAGCCTGTGCCACCTGAACGGCGGCGGCAACCGCGGTCGAAGGTACTCCGAGACTACGGCCAGCGATGGTGATGGCACCGCAGCGATCGATGCGGCCGGCATCGACGAGTTCCTGCAAGCACGCGTCGAGGGGCGTTTCCGGTTGGATGTCTGGTTCGGGCCACGCCTGCTCCGGCGAGCGCGTACCGGGAAAGCCGTGGATGCGGATGTCGAAGATCTCGGGGGCGTGGCGCCGAGGCCGGCATCAAGCACGAGGTCGAAGTTCGAATTCGCCGCGGCACGTCGAGCCGCAAGATTGTCCACTCCGACGAGCGCCAGGCCAGGTTCGTCCGCCGAGCGCTTCGTGCCCTCCACGAATCTGCTTTCGATGATCGTGGTGCCGAAGCCACCCTTCTCCGCCCACAGCGCCGCGCTGCGGGCCTTCTTGCGACCGATCCAGTCCGGCTTGGTTAGTATCTGGATGGCGAGACTACCGAAAGACGAGCGTCACTGCGTTGTCGCGCTTCGCTCGAAGGGCCTATTTTCGGCGATGAACCTCGCTGCCAGCACCAAGGCGCCCATCGAGAACTCTTTTCCGTGCGCGGAGATCATGCGCTCAGAGAGTTCCGCCAGCTCTTTGAAGAACTGATCCTTGCTTGCGGCTTGGTTTGACGCTTCGATGACTGTCATGAATTCTCTCCTGGAGTTCGCGGCAAGGCTGTTCGCCCTGCTCGCCTTTACTTGAAGATTTGCGGCGGAAACGTCACGATCGCCGCTTCACCGCCTCGCGTTCCGACCGCAAGATGCTGGCCATCGTCGGACCATCGGAGGGCTTGGACGGCACTCCGGCCCGGCGGTTTAACGACGAGTTCGTCGGGTTCTCCAATCCTGGCGACAACGACTCTGCCGTCGCTATATCCTGCCGCGACCAACCGACGCCCCGGGTGCATGTTCACCGTTTCGACGAGGACGAACCCGCCGCAGCCCGTGCCGAGGCTCGTCGGCTGTTCGCCACCGTCGTCGAGACTGAAAGCGTCCCATGCGATGATTCGATAGGCCCCGCTCGTCACGAGGAAGCGGGAGTCCGCACTCCACGAAAGAGACGTAACACTCGCGGGATAGCTGCAAATCCGAACCGTCCGCAGATCGGAAAGGCGCAGCAACACGATGCCCGCCTCCGCGAGGGACGTCGCCAACCAGCTTCCGTCGGGGCTCCACGACAGGATCGAAACTGCGCCTAACGCGAATGAAGCAACCGGCTCGGGTCTCGGTCCGAAGGCTCGAACAAGCAGGCAGCCGTCAGTTCCTATCGCGAAGCTCCGACCATCCGGCGATACGGCCATCGCGGACGAACTTCCACCCGCACGTTCCTGGAGCCATCCGACGTCGCCATTGGAATCATAGTAGATGACCGCCCCGCCGGAAGCAGCCAGAACACCGCCGGCATTCACCGAAGCGACGAGATCGATTGGAGTTCCGAACTTTGCAGCTTCTCGCCTAACACCGGCTGCGGACACATGCAGCAACTGGCTCCGATCACTTGCGATGAAGCCCGAAGGCTCGATCGAGGCGAGATGAAGCGAAGAATCGCTGATTACGACTTTCGTCAACGGTGGCACCGGATTCCGCCGCGGCGAGATCGTCGACCGGCCCCCGTCCAGCGCTATCCGACAGCGATCTTTCGGCGGCTCACTATCGATCAGCGGAGCGATGGCCAGAGAGCCATCGGCAAGCGCGAACGCGACTGCTTCTCCTGCAGCGTCGAACACCACGTTCGTAACGGGTGCGCCTACACTCCAGTGCCGCCCCAGTAAATCATAGAGCGTTGCGTTCTCTGCTTCCATCGTATCCATCGATCGTCTCACTTGCCGGTCGCAATCCACGTATCAAGATCTTCAAGGCGTCGTTCCAGCGCGGCGCATTGAGCGTCGCATGCTGCCATTCCGGCATTTGCGCTCTTCAAGCGCTCGCGCGCCTGCTCGAGCGCCTCCGAGCCCATGCGAGGCGCCTGTCGCCGCAATCTCCCGTTCGATCCTCTGAATCTCGAAATCCGCTCCACCGCCAAGCTGACGGTTCACAAGGTTGCGCGATTGCGCGGCCGATATCTCCTGAACGACGAGCAACCGTTCCTTCAGCATTTCGACAAGGGTCGGCGGATCGCCACTCATGCGCCCGACTCGATTTGGGCCAAGATCCGCTGCAGGCCTCCGGCACCAGATACGAAGTGTTCCTGCGCGTCATTGATGTGAGATTGCAGCGAGTCCCACAGATCGACCCTCAGTAACCGCGCCGGATCGCCGGCCATCGTCTCGATCGTCTGGAGGCCGAACTGATGCCGTAAGCCAATGCCTTGCAGGACGAAATCCGACAGCTCGCGTGCATGCGTTTCGATGAACGGCCGCAATAGTGGATGGATGCCGTAACTCGTGCCTCGCTTTGCGAGTTCGGCCTCGATAAACAAAATGAAATGCCGCACCAGCAGGTTTTGGCTTTCGCCGATCAGGTGCACCACGAAGGTGACGTCTCGGTCCGCGCGCGCAAGGATCTGAGACGCCAGGGTCGCTGCCGCGAGCGGCTCTCCCTCACCCTTCTGTTCATGCCAGACAGCCGCCATGCCCACCCCCATCCTTAGGTCCGGGACCGGTATTGGTGCAATTTGCGATACAGCGTGGCGCGCGAAAGCCCCAGCTTTTCAGCGGCGGCCGCAATATTGCCGCCAGCATTTGCAACCGCCCTCTCGATGGCACGGCGCTCCATATCGTCGAACCGGGCGATCTCTTCGGCTTCGGACTCCGTTGCGCGATGCACCGTTTGTGGGAGGCCTGACTTAGGCTCGGCAGGAGTTGATTCAAGGAAATCCTCCGGCAAGTCCCTGAGAGTAACAACGCCAGTCAGCGTCATCAGCACGAGGTTCTCAACCAGATTGCGAAGTTCGCGGACATTCCCCGGCCAGCTGTAGCGCCGCAGCAAGTCCATCGTGTCTGCCTCGAAGCGCAGCACTTGGGTGTTATAGGTCGTCGCAAATTTGCGGTTGAAATGGTCGATCAGGATCTCGATATCGCCGAGACGCTCGCGGAGAGGCGGGATGGTGAATTTGACGACGCCGATCCGGAAATACAGGTCTTTTCTGAAACGTCCTTCCGCCACTTCCTGCTTCAAGTTCCGATTCGTCGATGCGACAAGTCGGACGTCGACGGGACGCGGCTTGCTGTCGCCAAGCCGGTAAACCGCCCGCTCCTCCAGCACACGGAGCAAATAGGGCTGAAGATCCAGTGGCATTTCGCCAATTTCATCGAGACTGAGCACCCCGCCGTTGGCGAACTCAAAGCGTCCGGCCTTTCCCTCGCGAGTCGCACCGGTAAAGGCGCCGGGAGCATGGCCGAACAATTCCCCGCCCAGAAGCTCCTTGGAGACCGCACCGCAATTGAACGCAATGAAGGGCTCCTTGCCCGTCTTTTGGCCAGCCGCGTGAATGAGACTAGCAAAGAGTTCTTTGCCGACTCCAGTTTCACCCTCAAGCAGGATCGCCGTCCTGCCGAGCGCCGCCCGCTCAACTTTCTGCACGACGTCAAGCAGTGCCTCGCTACATCCGACGATTGCGTCCTTGGCCGATATCAAGGCTGTGCGGGCTGTCGGCGACATCTCGGATGCAGCAGGCTTTGTCCGCGGCTTCGAAGCAAGAACGAGCATTGCGCCCTTCACGACCCCGTCAACAACTAGTGGCTCGATCCGTTGTTCGCGCAGCTCCTCGGGCAACCCCTCGGCCAGGTCTTTGCCCAGCAGACCTTCGCTGCTCGGGAGAATCTGGGACCCGATGCTCAACTCACGAGACTGCGCGATCCCTCGCCAGCGAGCCGACGCCATGTCATTGTGATGGACGACCCGACCAAAGCGATCCAGGATCACCACGCCGTCAGCGCTGCCCATCCCTGGCATTCGAGAAATGCTTGCCTCGAGAAGTAGTATTCTTTCGAGCCGGATCTTTTCCGAGAGTGCGAGCTCAATGTGGTTAGCGGCGATCACCGCCAATGCGACATTGTGTCGATGAAAGATCGCTTGGGGTCCGGAAAAATCAATGATGCCTATGATGCTGCCGTCAATCGGGCTACGAATTGGGCTACCGACGCAGGTCCAGGCCTTGATGCCCTCCGAAAAATGCTCCGCAGCGTGGACATGAACCGGCTTTCCTGTGACGAGCGCTGTGCCAATGCCGTTGGTGCCGGTCACCGTCTCACCCCAGGCGGCGCCGACTTCGAGGCGAATATCGTGCCCAGCGTCAATCGTCCGCTGATCGCCCCCTACATCAAGCACGACGCCGTTCCTGTCGGTGATGACCAACATTGTGGCCGCATCGCCAAGTACTTCCGCAACGCGGCGGAACGTCCGAGCGCTAGAGCCAAGTAGATCATCATTCTTCAAACGCAGCTCATAGAGATCGTCGGGCGAAGCGATGAGGCTGCTGCCCCTGGAACGTGCATTGACCCCCGACTTGATGCTGCGCTGCCATGATTCCTCGATGACGCCTCGCACCAGAGAGTTCTCGCGCTTTGCATCTCCGAACGTCAGGAAGTTTTCCCACGCTCTATTTGCTTCTCGTTCATCGTACGGCCGCCCCTGCTCTTCCGCGGCGTCCGGAATTTTGTAGCCTTCCAGGGAAAACGGCGGCTTAGCCATCAACGTTTCCGTCAGCATTGGAGCACCACACCTACATTGCAAGCAGCAGCTTGATCGACAGAACCGACATGAGCCGCACCCGATCGAGATCAATATCCTCGTAGGTCCAGCTTATGGAGACTATTCGACGCTTCTGGCGATCGCGTCCAGGCCGAGACGGCCTGAGATGATCTGCTCCAGTTGCGCTTCCGACGTCTCGTCGGGCACGCTCACTCCTTCCAGGTCGACCAGGACCTTGTACAATTCATCATCCAGCGGCTCGAATATCCCATTCTCGCGGGTCGCCAGAACGAAGTGTCGCGATTGGCCGTTGCCCTGCAGTTCGCCGACAAAATGGAGTTGCCGCCCCGAAGCAAGATCGGCAATCACGACGCGGCCGTTATAGCTGATCCGCACATAGGGCTCGGCCTCTTTTGGGCGCGCCGGCGGCGTAGACCAGAGCTTGCCCGAGGGCTGGGGCTGCGAAGGAGGCGTCGGATTGCGCAACTCCTGCCAGCGCCCGAGCGTCAGATGATTGGCGAGCGAGTTGATCTTCGTGCGGTTCTTCTGAAGGAAGTCCTTCGCCGCCAACTCTTCGCGGTGCGGACCGTCGCGCTTGGAGATGATGTAGGCCATGTCCCAATTTCCTCCTGCCCGGCTAGTCGGATGACCCTGGAGGCTTGTTGTATCGCCTCCTTCGGGTCATGCCGGAGCTCCCAAGATTGTAGCCCGTTCTAGATCGTTGTCACAGTCCAATCAGCCGCGAAGGTCACGCCGTCGCCACCATCTGGCGCGTCACTCCGACCTTGAAGACGTAACCGGAAATTGCGGCTCCGAAGCACGGTGCCACAAAGTAGAGCCACACCTGTGATAGTGCATCGGAACCAGCAAACAATGCGGGACCAAGCGAGCGCGCCGGATTGACCGACGAGCCCGACACTGCGATCCCGGCGAGATGGATCGCTACCAATGTGAGACCGATCACCAAGCCCGCATAGGCCGACGCCGCTCCATTTTGCGTTGCACCAAGGATGACCGTCAGAAACAGAAAGGTTGCCGCCGCTTCAAACACGAACGCGGAGAGCATGCCATACTGCCCCCAGCCATTCTGGGCAAAACCGTTCGCCGCGACGTCGTAGCCTCCGACCTTGCCTTCAGCGATGAGGTACAGCACCGCTGCAGCCGCGATTGCCCCGATGAACTGCGCAACGACGTAGCCGGAAAAATCCCGCGACGACATCCGGCCGGCGACGAGCATGCCGAGGCTGACGGCCGGATTAAGGTGAGCTCCCGAAATATGCCCGATCGAATAGGCCATCGCGACCACAGACAGACCGAATGCGAATGCCACGCCCAGCAACCCGACCTCGGCCCGCATGAAGATCACGGTCGCGCAGCCAAAGAACACTAGCGCGAACGTACCAATGAATTCCGCAACGTACTTATGCATAACTTCCCCTCCTAGTGATGACTTCGATATCGAGGCGCCCGTCCGCTTGTCGCGACGCGCTCGTAATGCGATACGGTCAAGTATTTGGCCACGATATGCCGACCGCCGGAGCCTAAGGCGACGCGGCGGAACGCGAACCGCGTACAGATGCCTCACGCGCGGCCAAGCTTCTCTGCCCCGCCGCCCAGTGCCGGCCCCTGTGTCGGATCGCTGTATTCCGGCACATCGGCAACCAGCGTGTTGGTCGTCAGCACGAGCGTGGCGACGGAAGCGGCGTTTCGAAGAGCGGTATACGTCACCCTAACGGGGTCGACGATGCCCGCCGAAACCATGTCGATGAACACGCCGTTCGCGGCGTCGAACCCGACACCCGCCCGCGAATTCTGAAGGTCGGCCACAATCTTCTCGGCGTCATGCCCCGCATTTCGGGCAATGAAAGCAGCAGGACGCGACAGGGTTTCGCGCACCAGCTTGATGCCCTCACCCAGATCGCCATTGATATTGCCGAGGGTGCGCGCCACCACCGGCGCGCACTGCGCCAATGCTGTGCCGCCACCAGGCACGATACCCTCTTCGGCCGCGGCGCGGGCCGCACTCAGCGCATCGTCGATCAACTGAATCGTACGCCTTTGCTCGACCGGCGTCACACCGCCGGCAAAAATGACAGCGGTTCCGCCTGACAGCTTCGCCAGCCGCTCCTTGAGCTTGTCCTGCTCAATATTCGGCGGGGCCAGATCGTGCTGCTTCGCCACCTGCTGGCGCCGCGCCGCGATCGCCGCATCGTCGCCACCGCCCCGGATGATCACCGTTTCGCGCGCACTGGCCCGCACCTGCCGCGCGGTGCCGAGATCGGAAAGGCTCACCTCTTCCAGCTTGCCGCCGAGCTCGCGGGCGATGACCCGTCCCCCGGTTATGATAGCGAGATCGTCCATCATCGCCTTGCGCCAGTGGCCGTAATCGGGCGGATTGACCACCAGGACCTTGCCGCGGTTGCCATCGCCAAGCAGCGTAACGACGACTTCAGGTGCGATCTCTTCAGCGACGATGACGAGGGGTCGTCCGGTCCCGGCTACCGTCGCACGCACCGCTGCCAACTCGCTCGGCGTTTTGATTTTCAGGTCGGTCAGGAGAATGTAGGGCTGATCCAGCACCACTTCCATCTTCTCGACATCCGTCACCATATGGTGGGAAATGTAACCGCGGTCGAATGACATGCCTTCGACGACCTCAAGCGTCGTGCTCGTCGTCAGCCCGTAATCAGAACTGATGATGCCGTCCTTGCCGACGCGCTCTACCGCCTCCGCGATTAGACCGCCCAAATGGGAGTCGGTCGACGCAATCGTTGCTACCGCCTGCAGCGTCTTGCGATCCGATACAGGAATTGCCGCGCTCTTCAGGCTCTCGACAACAACCTCGACGGCACGGTCAATACCCTTGCAGAGATCCACGGCCTTGGCTCCTCGCTCGAGGGCCGCAACGCCTCCTTGAATGAGACCATTCGCGAGCACCATCGCCGTCGTCGTACCGTCGCCGGCGACCTCATTGGTCTGCATTGAGACCTCGCGCACCACCTGCGCGCCCATGTTCTCGAAGCGATCGGGCAGTTCGATTTCGGAGGCGATGGTAACACCATCGCGAGACACGATGGGCGTGCCGATCGGCCTGTCGACCATCGCGTTCATGCCCTTGGGACCCAGGGTCGATTCGACCGCAGCGGCCAGCTTCTGGACTCCACGCGCAAGAGCACGGCGCGCTTCTATGTTATGCAGCAGAACTTTTGGCATTGCGTTTCACTCCCACGTGGTCGTCTCTTGGTTCAGGTCGGGCGGACTTGCTGTCCGCTCTGTTTGTTGGCACTCGTAGATGCTATGATGAGCCCCCGTCACGCCGGTGCAACGGTGAGTTTCTCCGTAGTTACACGTAGCGCAGTAGGTCGCACGGCACAGCCAGTGCCGCAGCCTTCACACGAGGAAGGTGCCGATCCCGCACTGTCTCCATCGAGCTCGCGATTGCGGACAGCAAGAAGGCCTCGGCACAATGAGCTATTGAACTCCATATTGATGCGCACTCCGCGCAAACGCTGTAGATATGCGGCCAGTTCGTGGCGACTGACGGGCTGCCCTTCGTAGGTGACAAAGGCGCAGTCGTCGGGGAGACAGGCAAGGCGTCGTTCAACCAGAAGCTCTCGATAGCGCGCCTTTTGGCGTGCAACTATCTCCGAACCGAACTCGACCTCGTCAAAGGTGCTCAGATTCATCCGACAGATCGCTGGATCCTCATAGCCCACCCCGCGCAAGGCGAGTATCATGACTTCTTGGCGCCGCTCGAACGCCTTGCGACGGAACTTCTCGCGCAAATCGTCAAGTGAGCCTCCAGGTGCAAAATCCTTGAGTGCTTCGGCGAATGATTTGCCCTCACTGACGCCACGGTTTATCTCCTCAGCGACCATATGATCCCGAAGCTGCGGTCGCGCCTCGCGAACCCACGGCAGCATCGACACCGCCCGGCGCATGTCATCGGCCATGAGGAATGCGAAGTTTGCCGAACACCAGTAGGTCGGCAAACGAAAGACGATATCGACCCCGCCATCATTATCGACCGTGACGCGCTCAACAAACCCGAGCTCGGTTACGGACTCGTCGAGCTCGGGATCCGTGACCAGCGAAAGGCGTGCCCACACTTCGCTGGTCTTGTCGTCACAATGTGGAAGGACTTCGTCCATCCTCGTCACTCCGCTGCGGCCGAGAGAGCGCTCTTCGCAAGCTTCGCCTTCTGCGCCTCGACGTCGACACCATAGAGGCGCGCGGCATTGAGACCCAGAATTTTCCTCTTCGCCTGGGGAGTGAGGTCGATGCCGTGCTCCTGCTTCAGATCTTCCGGCAGCTCGAAATTCCAGAACTTCTCGACCAGCCAGCGCGGCGTCCAAATCGCGTAATCGCTGCCGAAAAGGATCTTGTCTTCGCCGACCCAGAACAGCAGCTCGCTGATCACTTCGGCGAAATAGCGCGGACGCCCGTGGATGAACGGCAGCGCCACCGCGAGCCCGCCATAGACATTCGTCTCCTGCACCGCGATCCAACAGAAGTCGTCCAGACGCGGCAGGCCACAATGCTCGATAATGAAATTCAGTCCCTGAAAATCGGTCGCCGCATGATCGACGTCGTGCACATCGAAGGCATCCTTGTCCAGCGGAATGATGGTCGGCCCCTTGTGGACGTGGATGTTCTTGATGCCAAGCTTCTGGCAGAGTTCGAAGCAACGATAGGCGTTAGGATCCGTGAGCTTCCACCCGCGCGATTCACCCTTCCACTCAGCCGTATAGAGCTTCACGCCCTTAATACCGAACGTCTCCTTCATGTACTGAATGTACTCGAGCGCCCGCTCCCCATCGCGCGGGTCGAACGCGCCGTTGACGATGAAGCGATCCTTGTACTTCTTCGCCATCTCCGCGTTGCGGTCGATGGTGTTGAACCCATTCTTGTAGAATTCCGTCAGGTAGGTCGACTGCACGATGGCCATGTCATCCGGGCCATCGACAAACAGATCGTGATACATCTGGTCGGCGCTGTATTTCTCGAACTGCTCCTTGGGCCAGAGCTTGTCCTTCGGACTGAGCGACGTGTGGTAGGCGTAGAAGCAATCAATGAACTGCTTGCCGTGAATGTTGAGCTGGTTCGCCGGGCTTCCGTCCCAGAAATGGGTGTGACCGTCGATGACGAAGACTTCCTCGCCGGTGGGAGTTATGAACATGATGGTCTCCAGGAGTTCTTGGTTAGCACTCTTCAATTCAATCCATGCGCCGTAAGCCGCGCGAGACAGCTGCGAGAAGTGATGGGGCCGCAGCCGCATGGGATGCGGCCCCACCTAGTCAGGGAGGTATTGAAGCTCACTCGATGTATTCAAAAACCTCGTCCATATTGCCGAACAGCGTTACCGTATTGTCGTCGATGCGCACCATTCGGCCGTAATGGGTCGAAGTATTCACTTCGAAGATCTCGGCCGTCATTTCCTTCCCGAGAATCTCGCTGATTTCGTCCATCTTGAAGATCAGCTTGCCTTCTCCGTCGATGCGGATGAGGGCCGGCTGATAGGTGACGGTCACATTCGGCTTCTTTCCCATGAACTCGGCGATGGCGCGCGCCTCAACGCTGTCGTTCATGGTGACGCCGCACTGATGGGAGATCGTTTGCTCGAAACGAAGGTCTCCCATCTTCTGGAAGATGTTCTGGTTGGTCGCAGATCTGGAAGCAA